>RDOG01000047.1 GCA_011365055.1 Promethearchaeota archaeon | reverse complement strand
ATCATGAAAAAATTGTTATAGGTTGTGATATATCGAAGGAAATGTTAACTGTGGCAATAAATAAAAATTTTAAAATAACCACTCCAAATCTAATTCGTTGTGACGTTGAATATCTCCCATTTAAAAATGATGTTTTAGATTGTATAATTTCAATCCGTTTAATGGGCCATATACCACCTCAAAATCGAATTAGTATAACTAATGAATTTAAGAGAATAACAAAACAATGGATTATAATTTCATATGCAAATTCAATCACAATTGGTGGATTATTTAGGAGGATTAAATCATTTATTTATCATGATGAATGGTATCAAATTAACCCTAAATCACTTGAACAAGAATTGAACGATCAAGATTTACAAATAAAACTAATCGAATATCTTCAAACAGAGATTCCAGACAAGAGGTTTCATAGTATTATAACTCACTTTCAAAATTTACTTTTAAAATATTTCGCAGAAACATATATTGTTTTAATTGAAAAGAAAAATGAAAAGGTTTAAGCTTTAGGACCACTGGTATGAGTGATAAAATTTATTTTTTTAACAATTTAGCTGAAAATAAACAAAAAATTTGCATAATCATTGGATTAATTAGTTTGATCTTATTCTTCATTAATGCATACAAAATAAAATGGGTATTAGTAGATATAAATGATTTTTTAGGTTTAACTTCACATTTATCAATATTTTATTGGATCGGTTTTTTTTTGGTTTTATTTTGTACTTTAATATTATACCATTATGACCGTAATGTAAATCAAATTTTATATTTTTTTTTCCTAATGGTTATGGGCTTATATCTTCTTAACATCGGCGTTTTTGTTGAAGAAAATGCGAGATTTCCCTGGACATATTATCCCTCTGGAGAAGCAAAAATAATTTTATCAACAAATCATGTTGACATCTCTTCTCCATATCCCTTAACCTCATATCATTTCTGGCCGGGAATTCATTTTTTAACAGTAATGCTTATTTCTCTAAATCAATTGAATTTTGAAACATTATTAAAATATATGCCCTTATTTTGGACATTTTGTTTTATTTTATTAACTTATTCAATTGGCAAAGTAGTATTAAAAGAAAGCAAACTAAGTTTTATTTTTACATTTTTAGCAATATTATCATTCTGGAGCTTCCACAATTATTACGGTCCCCAATCGGTTGGAATTTTAGTATATTTGCTATTTTTATTATTATTTTTAATCGTATTTGAGCGATACACGCATGAAAAATTTAATAAATTCTTTTTATTAATGATGTTGATTTTTTTTACTTTGACAATTATTCATTTTCTTACGGTTATCGCAATTTTAATTCCATTTTTATTTGCATCTTTATATTTATATTTCAAAAAACAAAAAATTATTTTTTTGGGACTGGGGATAGTCTTTGGATTAATATTTTTGGTATGGAATATTTATTTTACAAATTTTATTTTTGAGTATAGTATAAATGAAATAATTTATCAGACATCAAATTATGAACTATTCAGTTTTTTTAATACAGTCAAATATTCAACAACTGAAATATTAACAAGGAAAATTGTTCATTATTTAAGATTATCTTATTTGATAATTTATTTTCTATTAATATCTTATGCTTTTATGATTTATTTATTTAAGAACAAAAATAATCGACATGAAATTGGATTTCTTTTTGTCTGGGTGTTTGGAATTATAATATTATTAATTGGACGTTACGGAGCAAATGAAATCGATGACCGAGTTTATATTTTATCACTAATTCCAATGCTTTTAATTATTATGTTAACTTTTTCCAAAAAAACACTCCTTTTCGTTATTTTAATTTTAGCTTTTATGCACATCCCTTCTCATTACGGAACAGAATCTTACGAAATGGTAAGAACAACTGAATTAATAGGTTCAAAATTTTTTGCGATTGAAACATTAAATTCTGAAGATTCGTTTTCTTATCATTTTCGTTCGTTTATTTACTATTATGATCCCAAAAAAATACTAGTGCCATGGTATAGCTTCACGGGAGCTTTCAAACCTGATATAAATTTATTGAATTTTGCTGATTATATTATTGAAAGCAAGCAGAGTAACGATTTCATGATATATTGCTTTGGTTATAATCCTGTAAATAAATGGTTGAACCTTGAAAATCCAAGTTTAATATATAACAATAAATATTATAATATTTACAAGAAATGACATTTTTTATCAATGTAGGGATTGCGTATTAATCCTTTTTTCGTCAACCAACATTAAGCTCTACATATAAAAGTCTTCCAAATGACCAACATCCCATGCCATAATTGATTATCGATAACGTCCTGGACGCTTAAAGAATTGCCTTTAGCATCGGAAGGGTATAATTATTGTATGAATTGCCTGTGAACAGACATTATTCCCATAGCAACAAGGCTATTTCCCACAAGCCAAGCTAATCCCACACCAAGAAGACCGAAATTTTTGAGAAGGATCACACTTCCTGATAATGTTATTAGTGCTACAACTAATGTTATAAGAATTATCGCTCTATTATTTTTCCTCACTTTTTCTATAGATAAAAAAATAGCATTAACTGCGTAGGGAAGAGAGGAAATAGACAATATCTGTAATAATAAGTAACCTTCAATAGAATAGTCCGAACCGAATATGGTGAGAATTTCTCTACCGAAAATAATTAAGAAACCTATTCCAATAATCAACAGTGGAAAAATAAATTTTAATGCTTGTCTGACATTTTTCCCTAAGATTGCCTCATCGTTCGATCCTTCTGCGAATAATGCCTGGGAGGTCTGCATCGGGATAGTGAAGAGCAGGTTGGCAATCATCCAGGCCATATAAAAGAATGCTGTTGTTTGCGGATCGAGAATCCCGGATATTATGATCGGCAAGGCAAGCGAGGGAAGGTATGCAAAAACCCACGAGAGATAATTTGAAAAGGAGTATGGGGATACCTTTCGTAATATATTCCAATCAATTGCAGTGTGAAGACGAAATCCAGGGAAAAATTTCAGGAAAAATACTATTCCAATACCTACAGCAATGAGACTGCCGAACCCCCATGCCATGAATATCCCCATGGCTCCCACTGCCAGAAGAGGTACGAGAAGGAAAATTTTTGAGAGTCCGAACACGGTTTCTTTGAAGAGGACGAGTTTTGCAGTCCGTTGGGCAATAAATATGCTCGATAGTAGTGACGTGATCACCCACAGTTCTGTGAAGAACACGAAAAGCAGAGGAAAAATCCAGTTCTGATACAGAATTGACAATTTTGATGCCCAGAGTGGTAATCCGATAATAAAAATCAGCGATAAAATGACGGTTCCAAAAAGTGTAATATAAAATGCAGTATTCAGGAGTTCGTTCTTTTCCGGAAACGAGGGTAAAAACCGGATTATTGAGATGTTAAATCCGAACAAGGCTAATATTGCGATCAGGTTCATGGATGAGATCAGGGTGGAGGCAATTCCGATTTCAGTAGCTGTTGAAAGTCGTGACGCAATGATCCAGAAGAAAAAGCCGATGCCTGAGGTCACAAAGGTTGAAAGAATGAGATGGAGTGAGTTACGAAACAATGATTCCTGGAATATTTTTAAATGGATGAAATTTAACTTTAAAATCAACAAATTCCCCAGGTTCACGAGATTTATTCATTTCATCACCTTTGACTTAAATGTATCATTCTGATTTTCATGAACGCAATGAACTACTGTGGTGAAATCTAGTACTACGATTGTATGGATGAAATGTACCGATGCATGTATTTTATTATCGAGAATTATCGTGCAATTTCCGTCATATTCGGATTGATTAAAACCTGCAAAGCTCTTTCAAATTAACTGAGCCATAAAGTGAGATCTTGTTTGAATTTTAATGCAATTTTTTCAAAAAAACAAACCTTTTCGTATTAATCTACTCCTTTTTGAAAACACATTGGACGCAATTTCGGACTGATTCGTGTCTTGATTCATCATTTCCACGTCTCCGCTTTAAATCGAAATATATTTTTAATATTAAATTTACCTCAGTAAATTTATGATATTAGGTAATTCCTATTTGATACTAATTATATTAGATATTTCATATTTAACTCGAGGTCGATCGAATTGAATTTATCGACCAAAATTATTCTACTTTTAATTAGTATTGGTACTTTTTGCAGTCCCGTGATAGCAGATACATATTACTTCAATTTTGACCATTCTGTGACTTGTTGTGAAAATTGGCGTTTTGGTCGTTTAGAGGAATGGAGAAATACCTCATCTATGGAAATCCTGGGACATCACGCGTCGTGTAATGATGAGTGGTCTAGTTTCGGGGTAAATGAATACATCTATGAATTTCATATTTACCGCTTAATAGGGTTATTCCATACTCAGAACATTAAAAATATTCCCATCGAGCAGGCTTATGTTCGGCTCTACCTTGCTTATCCAGATTGGGCGAGGACACTGTATGGCAATTATGATTCTCTCCAAATTCAACTCTATGAAGCGGATTGGGGATCAGAATTCGATCTTGATGAAGATTTTGATTGTATGACATCGCTGTTAAGCGAAGGCACCTATATTCCGTCTTTAGAAAAC
>RDOG01000046.1 GCA_011365055.1 Promethearchaeota archaeon | reverse complement strand
ATCTGGGAAAGTTATGGAAATTATTTTCCATTCAACTTGATTTACTTCAGGTTGAAATCGCAAAGGCTTATCTGTTATACGTCATCGCCGATCAATCCGGATATAATCTTGATCAAATTGGAACGATAGTAAAACAACCACGAGGCGCGGCTGAAACTGACGAGGAATATAGAATAAGTTTATATGCAGCGATAAAATCAAGAGTTTCAAGCGGGTCTATTCCTGATATTTTGGATGTTGTCGAAATCGTTAAAACAGGCGATGCGAGCTTGCAAACAGCGAATATAATTGAATTGTTCCCTGCAAAAATACAAGTTTACACTAACATGGAAAGACTATTAAGCGATAATAAAAAAATATTAAATGATTCTAGGGCAGCTGGGGTAGGGATGATTGTGAATTATGCTTCTGGCGTAAATCCATTCGTGTTCGATGGGGATTCAGATGGCGAGGGGTTTGGATCGGATGCCGTTGGATTTGACGGCGGAGGTGAATTTTCGGTTGTAATAACATAATAGGAGATATTTAAAATGGCATTTACAAGCAAACCAGATGAAAATCCTGAATTCGCGTTACTAGATCAAAATGATCCGGTTACAGGTGAGGCGAATGTCGCGGAACCGCCTACTACTAAAAAAAATTACGGTTGGGCATATCTTGAAAAGCCTGGTCATAATTGGATGAATTGGTTACATCGGAAAACTTCCGAATGGATTACTTATTTTAATCAGTTTTTTAGCGCAACTCATGAGTTTAAAATAAATGAAATAATTGAGTATGATACCGATGCAGGAGTTACGATAGATGGGAGTTTAATTAAAGACGGCGATATAAAAATTGATACTATAACAGAAAAAACAACCGACGCAGGAGTTACGATAGATGGGAGTTTAATTAAAGATGGCGATATAAAAATTGATACTATAACAGAAAAAACAACCGATGCAGGAGTTACGATAGATGGAAGTTTAATTAAAGATGGCGAGTTTAAAATTGATACTATAACAGAAAAAACAACCGACGCAGGAGTTACAATACAAGTTGATTGGACTACATCTCAATTATTAGGAAGCGGATTAAATATTTCAATAATATCAACTTCTGCCTTAGCGGCATTAAACGGAACTGATGTCGCTTTTATAGATACTAGTTCAGACCAACTTAGGACTTATAGATTTAATGGCAGTACATGGTCGTTAGTAGGAAGCGGATTGAGTATTTCTGGGATAGGAACTCCTGCCCTAGCAGCATTAAACGGAACCGATGTCGCCTTTATAGATTCTTCTTTAGAAGAACTTAGGACTTATAGATTTAATGGCAGTACATGGTCGTTAGTAGGAAGCGGATTGAGTATTTCTGGGATAGGAAATCCTGCCCTAGCAGCATTAAACGGAACCGATGTCGCTTTTATAGATGCTGTTTTAGACCAACTTAGGACTTATAGATTTAATGGCAGTACATGGTCGTTAGTAGGAAGCGGATTGAGTATTAATGGGGATACTCCTGCCCTAGCAGCATTAAACGGAACCGATGTCGCTTATGTGGAAATCCTTTCAGAAGAACTTAGAACTTATAGATTTAATTTTGCATTAGGATTCCCATATCATCCTTAAATAATTATTCATATTTCCCAACATTATTATGATAAAAAACGGTCATCCAGATAGCTTCATAATAAGAGATATAAGATTTTATCGTATAATTCGTCGGAAATTTTTTTGATATACTCCCGTTTGTTGATTCTAAAAAAAGATTATTTGAAAAAACTAAAGCATGATCTTCTTGTGTTATAATATTAGTTATAATTAATAACCATGAATCTATACCCATTTTATTTAACAAATACATAAGCAAGATAGCTTTGTCCTCACAGTCACCGGTCTTCAATGTCTCCGTTTCCTCCGGAGTTTGCCAGTAATCGTATCCGGGGGGATCGCTTTTATATTTAATATCATAGGCGACATAATCAACGGCGTCTTCTAAACTCTCAACTTTGATATCGTTATTGAAATCATATACAAACAATGACCCCACTTCGATATCCTCTTCAGTCAATTCGCAGGAACATATAAATAAAACAAAAAAAACTAACAATATTTTTTTCATAAATTTTCTCTATTATCAATAATAAAAGTCTTCAAAATTATTATTTTTTTTCATTAAATTATTTTCTTTTTGTACACGCCATACATCTTTATACTGAACTCTGAGATAAGAAGCTATGCACCTGGTTCTCCAATTATATTTTAATAATTTAAGAATTTCCGCATCTTTCTTTTTCGTCATTTAATTTTCCTTTTATATTAGTAAGATAAACACGCTCTTCAAATTCTTCTTTTTTCCCTTTATTCCATTGGCTAACTGGTCTAAAGTACCCACAAACTCTTGAATATACTTCAACTGGAATTTTTTTCTCCATTATCCATCCTCATATTTTTTCTAAATTTATTCCATGATTTTTTTTCTATGCATATATAATAAAAATACCAGATAAGTCCAAGAACTCCAATTTCTTTTAACGCGATAAATGATAGTTTCATTTTATATCCTCTCCAAATCTTTTTTTTTCTTATTGACTTTAACCAGGGCATTTGCGACATTGAGAATTGATTTTAAATTACTTGGCCATTTTTTTATATAAATTCCGCGGGGTAAAGTCTTTGATATATAACTTTTAGTCCTACCCATGTTAGACGACATTTCATTTACAGATTTATCTTTTAATTCTTTTTTGACAGTTTTCAAGAGGTCTTTACATGTATTCTCTAATTCTATTTTTTTTTGTATGCACAGATTGATTTTATCTTCTAAATTCATACTTTCATTTCCTTCCTTATTTCATTTTCAATATCTTTTCTTATAAAATCTAATATTTTGTTTGGCATAAGAACAGACTCATTATTTTCTTGCACAAAATATACATTATATTCCATTTCTTCCTTATCCCCATCGTCCGCAAATTTAGGATTGCTAGGATTACGGCATTCCGGCGCGGTACGTTCAGGAATATAACGAATAACATCGACTAAAAGTTTTAAATCTAAATCCATTTCAAATTCCATAAGTATCTCCTTTTATTTATTCCCGTATAACACGGTAAATCCCACCCATATTTAAAATTAACTTTTTAACTTTTTTTTGCTGATCTGATAAATCACCAGTGGCCTTTATTTCTTCAGCGCAGAAAATGCCAATTTTTTTTCCAACCATATCCGGAGTTATCTCAATAGTTTCCAATCCTAGCAAGTCCGGCCAACCAGCAGGCAAACCATGGAAAGGACGAGGATTTTTTAAAATCAATATTTCTTGATCGTGTTTAACAATTTTGCCAGACCATCCAGTTCCGGCGTTAACTCGGATAAGTCTTTTATTATCAGTTAGATTTAATAAGACCTGATTTATTATTCTTCTTTCTCTAGTTCCCATCCATTTTTTCTATAAATCGCCTGGATTCCGTGATTTATAATTGCCTCGTAAATTGTACATCTTTTAATTCCTGAATATTCCAAAAAAATTTGGATCAAATCTTTTTTTTGTTTTTCAGTAAGAGGTGCAACTATCGTGTCAGGTACTTTCATTCAAGCACTCCCAGCATCTCGATAATTTTTTAGCTTTCTCCGTGCAATACAAAATAATATTTTTCCCACATGTGCATTTATGAGAATACACAAATGGCGTCTGTTTATTTTCTAGCTCAGGCATTCTTTTAACCTTCATAATTAAATCATATATAAATGTATTTTTTTGTCAATAAAAAATTTATAAAAAATGACAAACTATTTTTAAAAAAATAGCAGAGCAGATAACTACTCTGCTTAGCTTAATCTATTTATCTTACTCATCTATTGTAATTCTAAAAATATACTCTCCTTTAGTAATAAATTTTTTACCGAACCAATAGTTAACGGCTAACTAAATAAATAATCTAAATTTATTTTCTGCTTTTTACCTTTAAATATAATTTAATCTAACAATAATTCCTAATGCAATATAATTATCTTTTAATCCTATTCCAAACAAATCTGATTTGTAATTTATTTGGACTAATACCTTCTCGCCTGTATATTTATCACCATCCCATTCTTGCAATAAAATATAATCACCTATTTGATAATCACAATCATTGTAGCGGATTTCAAAAGTCTTCCGCCCACTTTTCACATCATCAAAAAAGGGAAGTAATATTTTTTTATAATGTATCATTTCAAGGTCTCCAGTCCTTTTTTTGTTAATCTAAAATTTTTCCCTATCCCGATGAATCCATTCTTTAAAAAACGACATCTACCAGAAATTTGATTGCATGGTTCATAACGATCACAGTTCAATCCACACCACCCTTTATCTATGAAATCCCAAAATTCAACACAAAACATTTCACCGCCTATATCTTTTTTCATTTTCTCCAGAAAAATTTCTTTTTCACCTGCACGAATACGCTCCTTAAATTCGGATAAAGGAAAACACCAATTGTTATCTTTTTCCATATAATATTTCATTTTATCGACCTTCTGTAAAATTATTCTCAATAATTTCTATAGGAAAATTCAATCCAGCAGCTTTTATAATATCCGAACGAGTAGTTGTAGAGCCTTGCGTAATTCTTATTTTAAAAGCTATATCATCAATTTTTTTCAATTGTTTTTCAATAATTTTAGCTCTTGTTCTTTTCCTTTTCATTTTATCGACCTTAAAAATTTTTTTTCACCTGCACGAAATGGTTATATTTCTTCTAATGCGCTTTTCTGGATTTCAATAAACGGTACTTCATTTGGCACAATAGTAATAGGTACGCCATTTTGCGACACGCACCCATAAGTGCAACCGCAATATTCATAAACTATTGTGCCTTTTTCAATATCTTTTTCCAGCCAAGGACAGTCATCTTGTGTTACCAAATATCTTAATTTATATTTTTGCATTTATTTTATAAATACTTTAAATTATAATATTTTCTAATATATTTTAATAAACTTT
>RDOG01000004.1 GCA_011365055.1 Promethearchaeota archaeon | reverse complement strand
AACGATACTTACAATAATTGGGAATCCTCTGCATTGTCATGGCTTAACGTAACCAAAGCAACACCCACTCTTCAATTATATTTAAATGGAACTAGTGGTAATTATATTGCAAGCACGTCAGACATAATTAACATTACAACGATCTTAGGTGTTTCTGGAACGGTAAGCGTTTATAATAATTCTGTCTTGTTAACCACATCATCGATTTCTTATCATAATTTTGTGTTCGTTGGAGATTATAACATCACTGCATACTGGGGTGGTAATGCAAATTATAGCGATATTTCAGTAACGCATTGGTTAAACATAACGGATGCTAACATTCCACAAATCAGTTTCATCTACACTGATCCTACACAACCTGTAATTTATAGCCCTGGTGCTTCTTATCAATTTAATGCGACAATCACAGATGATGTCGGAATAGATCAAGTCTATTTAGAATTTGATGGAATCAATTATACGGTAACTACAAATGTTAGTGCTGAATATTATCAAACCTTAATTGATATTAGTGCAGGTGATTATCAATATCGTTGGTGGGCCAATGATACTGCAAATAATTGGGCTTCTAGTAATTATTATTGGTATAATATTACAAGAGCTCCTGTTGATCTCAGTTTATATTTAAATGGTACAGAGTCTAATCACACGACAAATATCGGTTACACCGTTAACATAACAGTTACATTGAATATTTCAGGTTCAATTCAAGTATTTAATGATTCCACTTTATTGACAACAAGCTTAATGAGTTCTCACACATTTAATGAAATAGGAGACTTTAATATCACTGCCGTTTATGCAGGTGATCAAAATTACACTGCTGCTCAAGCAACTTGGTGGGTAAATGTTACGGATTGGACAGATCCATTAATCTTTGATATGTATACGAATCCTACATCTCCTGTAGTTTATAGTCCTGGTGCAGAATACCAACTCTTTGCGAACGTAACGGATAACGTGCAGGTTGATACGGTCATATTAGAATTTAATAGCAATAATAATACCGTAGGATTGCCCGTCGGAGATACTTATAATTTCAGTATTTGGGATTTACCCGTCGGTAATTATTCATATCGTTGGTTTGCTAACGATACTTACAATAATTGGGAATCCTCTGCATTGTCATGGCTTAACGTAACCAAAGCAACACCCACTCTTCAATTGTATTTAAACGGCACGCAAGGAGATTACATTGCTACCACAAAAGATACCGTAAATATTACCACAGTGTTGAGCATACCATTTGTTGTTGATTTATATAACCTATCCGTTTGGTTTACAGATTTAAATGAATCTTTCTGGAAATTTACTAGTATTGGAATTCATAATATTACTGCATATTTCAGTGGTAATCAAAATTATTCTTCCATTCAAATTCAATATGATTTAACTATTAATGATGCAGATCCACCTGAAATCTCTAATTTAGTTACTGAGCCAACATCGCCAGTAGTTTACACGCCCGGAGGTCAATATCAATTCAATGCAACAATAATTGACAATTTAATGTTAAATACTATTTATTTAGAATATGCTGGATTTAATTACACGGTTACTACAAATGATGGTGATATTTATTATTATAATCTTACTGATTTAAGTGCAGGAACCAATCAATATCGTTGGTGGGCTAATGATTTTGATGGTAATTGGAATTCAACTCCATTATACTGGTATAACATTACTCAAGCTACACCTACTTTAAATCTCCTTCTAAATGGAACAGAAGCTAACTTTCAAGCAACAACTCTTGATACTGTCAATATTTCATGGTCTTTGAGTGCAGTAGGGTCAGTTACAATCTTCAATAACTCTGTATCTTTAACTTCAGCAACTCCAACTTACTGGAACTTTGGATATGTTGGGGACTATAATATCACAGCATATTTCAGTGGTAACTCAAATTATACTGCACAATCTGTAACTTATTGGTTAAACATCACTTTAGGTCTTTATGACACGAATTTGACCTGTTCTATACCTTCAAACGCTTATCTTGAGGTTCTACAAGGCACTGATGCTGTTTATCAAGTATTTTATAACAATACTGATAACAATTTAGGTATTGATTCGGCAACAGTGCAACATAATTGGACTATATCATCCATTCCCTTGGAAATTTCTAGCGGTTATTACAATATTACACTCGATACGAACGTCGCACCTGGTACATACGATATTGAAGTAAATGCTAGCAGATCCGGATATCAAATCGCTTGGTGTATGCTTAAATTAAATATTACAACTCTGCCTCCAAATGCTACTACATTAGAATGGATTAATCCGCTTTCTGGATATTTGGAATTACCTGAGGGAATATTAGCTATGGTTACTGTGCTTTATAATAATAGCGATTTCGTCATGGGTATTGAAGGTGCGACTATTTGGACGAACTGGACTCAATCCTACACTCCTTCGGATGAAACAATGGGTTACTATAATATATCCTTTAATATAACAGGGATTGTTCCTGGTACCTATTACATTAAAATTGAAGCTAATAAGACTGGATATTTAAATGCAACACTAAATTTAACATTAAATATCACGGACGGAAAAGAACCAGAATGGTCAAATGTAATTACAAATCCAACTTCACCTATTGTTTATAATCCAAGTTTAAATGTTATGTTCAATTGTACTTGGCAAGATAATATTGAAATCCACAAAGTGCTGTTAGAAATTGAAGGAATTAATTATTCTGTGACTTCTTATGATGGTTTTGAATATTATATAATTTCTCCATATTTACCCGCAGGTAATTTTATGTATCGATGGTTAGCAAATGACACTGCAGGTAATTGGAATTCAACAGGATATTATACATTTAATATATCAAAAGCACCATCAGAAATCAAGTTATTCTTAAATAATACGGAAGCAAATGATACTGTAATTATCGGAGCTCTCAATTATAACATTTCAGTTTGGTTAAATGTTTCGGGGAATATTACCGTATTGAATAATTCAATGTTTCTTACTGATTCATTTACAAGCTTCTGTAATCTCACCGATGTTGGTACTTACAATATAACTGCTGTATTTTATGAAAATCAAAATTATACTGGCAGTTGGGTTAATTATACTCTTACTGTTATTGATAATTTGATTCCAAATATTATCAATCCATCTGATATAGAAATTGAATATGGTTCAAGTGGAAATTCACTGATCTGGTATGTTTTTGATAATTATCCGAATGTATATAACATCACAAGAAATGGTACGAACGTGATAGAAAACCTTCCATGGACAGGCACGATAATCCTCGATTTGGATTTATTAGGATTAAGTATAGGTTTACATGAGTTCAATTTGACTGTCTATGATTCTTATTATAATATGAATTTTAGCGTGGTTTATGTAAATGTCACTGATACAACCAATCCAACAATAGATCACCCGTCAGATATCAATTATATTGAAGGTTCTATCGGCAATCAAATTATATGGACACCTAGTGATCTCTTACCTTCTCATTACTGGGTTTTAAATAATTCTAATCCTTATATGTCTGATATTTGGGATGGAACTCCTATTATCGTTGATATTGATGGGCTAATTCAAGGTTCCTATAATTTTACAATTGTATGCAACGATACTTCTGGTAATAACATTGTTGATACGGTAATTGTCATCGTAACGAACACAGAACCACCACAAATTAGTGAGCCAAGTGATTTTGAGGTAGTTCAATTTGGAAATGCAAACATAACATGGGTTGCTTCTGATAGTGATCTTGCGAATTATAGTATCTGGGCAAATGATACTTTATTAGTTGAAAATACAACATGTTATGATTTACAAGATATTAATATTGTAGTCGATACATCACAAGTTGGAATATTAATTTATACAATTTATGTTTCAGATGATCAACAAAATAATGCATCCGATCAAGTTATTGTAACGATTTATGCAGCCGATAATCAAGCGCCTGTAATAATATTTTCTCCATCCTTAACGGGTTATGAATACGGAACAGGTGGACATATTTTAACATGGAATGCTTCTGATGCTAATCCAAATAATTATGAAATTCGACGAGATGGATTTTTAGTCAAATCTGGAACATGGCAAAGTTATGAATTAATTTATAGAAATATTGATGGAAGACCAATTGGAACTTATAATTATTCTCTCTATTTATGGGATGATTACGGAAATCTTACTGTGGATTGGGTTATGATAAGTGTTTATGATTCTCAAGCACCAACATTGGGTGATACTCCGAGCAATCAAACTATTGAATATAGTTCAACTGGTAATATTATCACTTGGAATGCATCTGATGCTTTACAATTTAAGGCTGAAGTTAGGAGGAATAATACTCTAATAAACGTGACAAATCCATGGACTGGAAATATTATCGTTCAAGGCATTGATGGATTATCTGTTGGTGTTTATATTTATAAAATAACGTTCTTTGACACTTCAATGAATAATGTAAGTCATTCAGTATGGATTACAGTTCAAGACACCACAAATCCAGAGATCATATTTAATTCATCTGATCTTGAATATGAAATTGGATCTTTCGGTTATTCTATTAATTGGATTTTCACGGACATGAATCCTACCACATATCAAATAATTAATGAAACCATAGGAGTCATAGATTCTGGTTATTGGTTTAATGGAACTGAAATTGAATTGGATCTCGATACACTTAATTTAGGTTATGGAATTCATACATTTAATTGCGTTGTTTCTGATATCGGTGGAAATGTTAATTTTTCAGTTATTACCGTTATAGTCAATGATACTACAGCTCCTGATCTAAACAGTCCTGCTGATGTTTCCTACTTTTCAGGTTCAACAGGAAATGAAATTATATGGATTGCCATTGATTATGCACCCAATCTTTATACCGTTTTAATAGATGGCGTTCTATATCAATCTGATAGCTGGCAGAGTGGCGTTGGAATAAGTGTTAATGTGGACGGATTATCTCCAAATACATATAATTTTACAATGATAATTAATGATACTAAGGGTAATATCGCAATCGATTCAGTTAATGTGACCGTAACGAGCTCGAATCCACCAATCGTATCTCATCCTGCAGACATTTCTTATAAATATGGAGAAGGCACAGGTAAACAAATAATATGGGTTGCAGAAGATGATGATCCAAATGCATATACTATCTTTAATAATTCAGTAAAAGTATCATCAAATAATTGGACTTCATTTAGTAATATTATCGTTAATGTGAGTGGATTACCCATTGGAGTGTATACATTTGAAATCAGATTAAACGATTCAATGGGTAATAACGCAACAGATTTAGTTAAGGTGACCGTTTACGAAAATACACCTCCAAGTATTATTGGACCAAACGATTTAATCTATAACCTTGGTTCAACAGGAAATGTCTTACAATGGAGTGTTTCTGATGCTAATCCAAATAATTTTACGATCTTCAGAAATGGAACACTCGTTAAATCTGGGTCTTGGACTTCTGGAATAAATGTAACTCGTATCGTCGACGGATTAAGCGTTGGAACGTATGAATATTTATTAGTAGCATACGATATTTATAGTAATAATGCAAGTGATATTGCATATGTTAATGTTATAGATACTTCCAATCCCTCAATTTATACCACTAATGATGATCCTTTCTTATATTTAGTTGGAACCACAGGTCATTCTATCACCTGGATTGCAAATGATGCTTCAAAATCACATTACATAATTTCAAGAAACGATACTATAATTGAAAGCGGCGAATGGACTTTAACAACAATCGTTAAGAATATTGATGGATTGAGCGTTGGTGCATATAATTATACTTGCATAGTATTTGATAGTGAAGATAATTGGAATGCAAGTTCTTTAATAGTTATTGTATATGAAAATGTTTTACCAACTATTAATCAACCTGCCTCGATCATTTATGAAGTGGGACATGGTACTGGTCAACAAATCGTTTGGACTGCTTCAGATGCCAATCCTTATCTCTATCAAATAATTAATACAACAGCTGGAAATAATACTGTAATAATTCAATCTAGTTGGATTGGTTCTACAATTACATACGATGTGAGTGGTCTTCCTACAGGAAATTATTCGTATAAGTGTAAAGTAATTGATAAATACATGAATAATGCCAGCTCAATAGTAGAAGTAAAAGTAACTTCTCCAAAAGGTCCAACATTAAATAATCCTGTTAATATTAATTATCAAAGTGGTCAAATTGGATATATCATTGAATGGTATGCATACGATACAACACCAAATCCGAAGAATTATACAATATATAATCAATCAACGATATTAAGAAGTGGAACATGGAATGCAAGTGGAGAACTGATTTCAGTAAATGTAAGTGGAATGATAACAATTGGACTTTACAACTTCACTATAATCGTATTTGATGATGACGATAATTTTGCAATTGATACAATTAACGTTACTGTTACTGTAGGTGCTCCTCCGACGATTCCATCTCCCCCAAGCGATAAACAATATGTTGAAGGTACAACAGGTAATTTCATCACTTGGAGTCCAAAATCGTCATATGATGGAAATTATACTATTTATAGAAATGGACAACAAATTTATTTCGCTAATTGGATTGCAAACGCAAGTATCACGCGAAATATTGATGGAAGAGCCGCCGGAATTTACTATTATGTAATTCGTGTTTATAATACCTTTGGTTTTGTAGAAGATCAAGTGAAGGTAACTGTCATAGATTCTACCGCGCCTACAATAACTCCAATTCCTGACGTCGAATACGCGGAAGGTTCAACTGAAAATAATTTAACTTGGAGCGTTTCAGACCTACATCCAAGTTATTATGAGATCTTAATTAATTACGGAAGTGGATATGTCTTTGAAACATCTGGAAATTGGACAAATAATGTTACTTATAGTATTGATGGTTTCCCATATGGCGTGTATTACATTAAATTGGTAGCATATGATGCTTCTGGAAATAATAATTATGATATTGTTAAATTAACCGTTAGAGATATAACAAATCCAACATTCTCACCACCCTTACCGAGCAGTTATATTTCTTCCTATCCAGAAGGAACTTCAATATTGTGGGCAGTCTGGAATGCATATGATGCTCATCCAGCTACATATGTAATTAAACGAAATGGTACAACTGTAGTAAATTCTGCTTGGAGTGGAACTTCTATTCTATTTAATGTTGGTGGAAGAAGTTATGGGACCTACATATTTACTTGCACATTAATTGATCAAGACGGAAATAATGCGACAGATAGTTTAACTTTGCACGTTTTAGATAATACAAAACCAACTATTTCTCAACCTGCTGATATTACATATAGTGAAGATTCAATTTATGGAAATTTAGGAACTACTATTTCCTGGACAATCTCAGATATCAATCCGAATAAATATGTGATTTATAAGGCTGGTTCTAAAGTTTCAAGTGGATCTTATAGTAATGGACAAACAATAAATTATCAAACCGGAAAACTTTTACCAGGTATCTATAATTTCACAATATTTACTAATGATACAGCCGGAAATTATCAATCTGATACTGTTATAGTAACCGTTACTTCAGTTGCTTCTCCCGTCATAACACCTCCTGCTGATATAACTAAATTTTCAGGTGAATTATGTACAATTACTTGGACCTTCTCCAGTGCTTTATATCCAAAATGGTATAATATCACGAGAAATGGCACTGTAGTTCAAAGCGGTCCTTGGAATGGAGGATCAATTACTTATTCTACAAGTTCGTTAGCTGTGAATTATTATAATTTTACACTTAGAGTATTCAATAATTTTACAGGATCCGCCAGCGATACTGTTATAGTGCGCATTCTCAATCCTGGCGATTTCCCGCCAAGCTTTAAAGGAACAGTTCCAACATCTGGCACGCTTGAATATACTGAAGGTACAACTGGGAATTTTATTAAATGGATTCCGGACGTTACAATAGATACTTTGAGTTCAACCAGCAAATATGTCATTTTCAGGGATGGTGTTGAAATTGCATCAGGATCTTATAATGATTCTACAACAGTATTAAACATTACAAGAAATGTTGACGGTCTTTCAGCGGGAACTTACATTTTCACATGTAGAATTAATAATAAATATGGAATTTATGCTGAAAAAGTAATAACCGTTCGTGTACGAGATATAACTAGTCCTTCAATAACTATCGATCAATCTCTTATTTCATTTGCTTATGGTACAACTCCTCCAATTCTTACATGGCATCCGTATGATTTACATCCAAGTAGTTATGAAATTCTTAAGAATTCCAGTTGGATCAAGAGCGATGCATGGACTGGTGGTGACATAAGCTATAATATCAGCACCATAGGATATAATTTACCAATTGGAACCCACTTATTCAAGCTTAGGGTTTACGATATCGGTGGAAATACTGCAGAAAAAACAATAACCGTGAAAGTAACAGACAATACTCCTCCTGTTTTTGGACCAGTTTCATATCCAACAACTATTGTTGAAGGAACCTCTGCAACAATAAGTGCTCAAGTAACCGATACTAACCTAGCATATGTAAAAATCCTTTATACTTATACTCTTGAAAATGGAACTATAATAAAATTGGATCAATTATCACAATTGAATCCTAATCCATATCCAAATTTCTTCATAACAATACCCACCTCGATTTATGATAAGGCTGCAAACATCACCTTCAAATTAATTGCAGCTGATTCTTATGGTAATGTCCGAAATAGCACTCCTTTTGGTCAACCATATTATGTTATAAACATTCAAAGGACTCCTGACAATATTGCACCGACAATATCGAATTATGCTGCACAATATACTGATCATAACGATCCCATTAACATTTCAGTTAGAGTTACAGATGATCGTGCAATAGATGATGTCTGGTTACTTGTGAGTATGTATAATCCTGCTAGTAGTGAAATCAATGATACAATTTGGATGATGACTCCTCAAAATGGTTATTATGTTTGTAATATTTCAACATCAAACTTGGGATTGGATTACATATTATTTATTGAAGTTCAAGCAAACGATACTGCAGGTAATTTCATATCCTACTCAGCTTCTCCAATTTATCTAGCTACAGGTGTTCCTCCAACGATTTATAATCCTACTCTTGTTAAAGGAACAAACTCAATTAGAGTAACTGTAGTGATTGAAAATACGATTAATGCTTATCTCTATTATCAAAATGCAATGTCTAGCTGGGCATATATTACACCACAACAACAAGTAGGAAATACTTAC
Source organism: Promethearchaeota archaeon (assembly GCA_011365055.1). Next base: position 330,641 of record RDOG01000004.1, on the reverse strand, counting down.
ACGTTTAACGCAACGGGCGTATCCTATGGAACTTATTATATTAAAGCTAATACAACAACTTCTACTGCTGTATCTCCATATTATAGTTATTATGTTGGAAGTTATTATTCATTAGCTCTAACTCTTCCAAAAGACAAGATTGTCGGTCAATACTTTACAGCATCACTCAAATTCAATAATACCAGTCCATTCGCATATAGTGTTGTTCTATCCGTTCAATTACCAACCAATATCTCTTTATATAGTGGAAAAATAGTTACTAATACAATAATTTTGAATGGTTCAACTGGCATTTATGATTGGAGACTTGTTGGAAAATATGCTGGTACTTATACCATAACAGTTCATATCAATTCATCTGTATTTGGTTACACTTCCGTTTCAAAGAGTATCACCATTTATGAAGATAACTCACCTCCAATAATTGGAAATGTGATTTATGATGCAACTCCTGGTATCAATGAACCTGTTGTAGTTTCAACCACGGTTACAGATAACGTGATGGTTCACATGGTCCGAATTATATGGACAACTAATGCTTCTTTACCATTTACTCAATGGAATAAAACAACCATGACTTTAACTGGTGGGTATTATATTGGAACTATTCCTGGACAAATAGAAGGAAAAATCGTAAAATTCGCAATTAGAGCAAATGATACTAATGGTAAGGTTGTAGTAAACAATAATTATGGATCTTATTATCAATATACTGTAACTTCTGCTATTGATGTTCAAATATTTTCTCCATCTCTTGTCAATAGTTCTGATACATTCACTTGCAATATTACTATTAATAATAAACTCACTTCTCAGTTATTAGTATTAATGACTTTGTCCACTTCTTCTACTAATATTACGCAAGTTAGCATTCCAAGTGGATTCATATTGTTAAGTGGTAGTTCATTTGGACAAGCAACCATTGGAGTTTCACAAACAAGAACATTTGGTACTTGGATTTTAAATGCAACTCAAATTGGTCTCTATAATATCATGGTCGATGTCTATAATCAGACTAATTCACAATTACTTTATCAAAAAATAAAACCCATTCAAGTTGTTCAACAAGAATATCTTATCGGTAATGGTACTGGAGAATTAGAAGATTTTGAAAATGATTTGAACCTAAATGTTTCTTTCAGATTCCCTGAAGATGAAGCATTCGAAGCATGGATGAGCTTCTTTGGAAGTAATCCTGCAGGTGAAGATGTTGCTGGAAATGCTTCCTTAATTCCTGGTACCGATTTCTATGAATTTACAGCCACTATTCCCTTAATTGAAGGTGTTTTATGTATTCCTTTCAATATGACTGAAGTAACGGAACAAAATATCAACGTCTCAACGTTAACAATTTCCTACTTTGATGAAGAAACACAAATTTGGGTTCCTGTTGAAGTCGGATGGATAGTTCAGTTAAGTGGAGACATTTGGTTAGCATGTGCAAATATTTCTCACTTCAGTTTCTATGCTATCATTGGAGAAACAGAAGCAGGTGGCTCTGAGCCTGAGCCTGGTCCTGAGCCTGGTCCTGAACCCGGTCCTGAACCTGGTCCTGGTGAAGGTCTTCCAGAAATTCCAGAATGGCTAATCCCTCTAATAGTAATCATCGCAATTGCAGCAATAGCTGGTGTTGCAGCAGTTGCTCTTATTAGAAGACGACAACAAGCAGTTCAGCAAGGAATTCCTAAGAAAAAAGATAAGGGTGAACTAGAAGTTACAAGGGTTCTTCCTGAGAATGCTTGCAATAGATGTGAAGGTGAAATGGTCGGTGCTCAATATACATGTGTAAATTGCAAGACCAATTATTGTCTTGACTGCGCAGAGAAAATGTTGAAAACCAAGGAACCGTGTCCGAAGTGCAAAACGCCAATAAATTATTATACCATTAGAAAATTGAAAAGAGAGCGAGATAGATATCTTGAGGAACAAAAAGCTAAAGAACTAGAGGAACAAAAGGCACAAGAACCTGAAACTTCCGTAGAAGAATCAGAAAAGAAAGAAATAACAAAGGAGAAAAAAGAGAAAAAGACGGATAAAAAGAAATCGGAAGAAAAAGTAGACGAAGAACCATCTAGTAGAAATTATTATCGATTAAGAAGAAAAAAAACAAATGATGATTCAGAAGAAAATCATTCTTCCACTTAAAACATATTTTTTTATACTTGTTCTTTTTTATTTAAAAACAAAATAATTAGAGGATTTTTTCAATGTCTTTAAGAAAAAAATCGCAAGGCGATTCATCGATGGATTTTCCTGTACATGTTGCTGGTTTTATACCTAAAGATGTTCCGGATTTCGTCGATGAAGGAGATTATTTAGAATCCATAATGGTCGCTCTTGAGGAAGGTCACAACGTCCTCATTATAGGTCCTACAGGTACAGGAAAAACACATATCATAAGAAAAATAGGCGAAGAATTAGAACTTCCAGTACTAGAAGTTAGCTTTACACTCGGTACGGATGTAACTGACATAATTGGACGTTATGAACTAAAAGAAGAAGAAACTAAATGGATATATGGTCCTTTACCACTTGCAATGAAATACGGGACACTATTTTATGCAGACGAAATTAACATGGCTCGTCCTGATATAGTTTCCAGATTACATCCTTGTTTAGATGATCGCCGTGCTTTGACAATTTCTGAACATGAAGAAGAATTAATTAAAGCGCATGATAGATATCGATTTATTGCTGCCATGAATCCTGTAGAACTAGGATATGCTGGGACAAGACCACTTTCTCCTGCATTAAAAAGAAGATTCGAACAAATTATTTACATTACTTATCCAAAAAAAGAGACCGAACTGAAAATTATAAAAACTAGGTCGAGATTGAAAGATGAGTCTATTCTTGAGCGAATGATTGAAGTTGCAAATCAAGCCAGAAGGGCTCATGAAGAGGGAATCATTGCCACTCCTGCAACTCCTGCCAATTTGATTGCTTGGGCTCAACTGATTGCTAGAGATATTCCCGTAATTGATGCATCTGAGAGAACTATGATCCACCAAACATGTGATAGCTTAGATTCCAGAGAATATTTACGAGGTATAATTAAAACAATCTGTAAGGATCTCTAATCAGGTTTTAAAATGTCAATGAGTGACGAATTTAAGAAAATTAAATTTATGAGAAAGCAAAATTTTGCTAAATTACTTGTTAGTGAGAAATTATTTGATACTGAAATAAAAAATAGATTAGATTCGGTACCTGAACCCTTCCATACATATTTAAAAAAGGTAAAAAAATGGGAAGCTGTACACCCTGAAGCAGATCCTAGTCTTTTTAGACCTCCAAGAGGTGTTATAGGTGCGATTAGTAAGGTCAAATCAAAAATGATGCAATTAAAAATTGGCGGTTTAAAAGAAGAACATGGATTTACATCGGGTGTAAAGTTCAATTTAGGTACTGTTATCCAAGCAGTTGCTTCTGGAAGAGGTTTAACGAGCCGATCTCGTCCTTTCATTAGATTAAAATCTGACATTACTCATAGCGTTACTTTATTAATTGATTTTAGTTCAAGCATGAAAAGTATTTTTGATAAGGTCAGAGAGTCCGTTTATATATTTGCTGAAGTAATGAATGGTCTCCGTCTTCCTTTTGCTTTATATGGCTACAGCGAAAAATTTTGGGTGATTAAAGATTTTATTGATATTTGGAATAATGAAACAAAATCTAGATTTTATTCATTAGAACCAATTGGAATATCACCAGCTGGGTTAGCAATTGACGTTGCAGGAGGTATCACTCAAAAAGTAAGCGAAAAAGGAAAAATAATGTTTGTAATTACCGACGGAGCCTTTGATGACCGAAAACAGGTGAAATTATCCGTTGAATCGGTTAAAAAGAACAATATAATCATTGTTGGGATTTCTGTCCGGTTCCCTATCAAAGATGTTTTTCCTATATCAATTGTAGAAACCGAAAATCTAAACGAAATTTGGATGAGAGATAATTTTATGAGATTATATTCGCGAGTATTTCGCTCTGATTATTAATGAAAATTTGTAAATGTGGATGAATATGTCAGCTGATGAGGCATTACAAAAAATTGAGAAATTTAAAAGTTCTTTTAAGAAAAATCTCGAAAAAAATTTAATTGAATTCAAAAAAAATATTAATGATATTGTTAGTTCTGTTGATAAATCTAAATCAGAAATAAAAAAGACTTTTCAAACTTCCATTGAGGCATTAAAAAGCTCTAATACAGGTTTACATGAACAAGAATTATCTAATTTAGAAATTTTTCAAAGTACATTAAATCAAAATTTGGATGAATTTATTTCAAACCGAACGGAAGAACTAGGAAATTTAAAAGGGTCTTTTTTAGAAAATCTGAATGGATTAAATTTAAAATTAAAGGATATTACTACAGAAAAAGTTAATCTAGTTAAAGAAACATATCAAAACATATTAAATTCAGTAGAAAACACGTTCAAACAATATGTTTCCGATTTTCTGAAAAATGTCAAAAATTCAAGAGAGAATTTAACCAAAGAACTAAATGATTTAGAGGAACAAACATTTCAAAATATTTCGAAACACTTTCAGAATGTTAATGAAACCTATAATGAAAATAAAGATACTTTAAATGCTCTAATTTTAATGATATTCAATGAAATAAAGGCAACATCAGATGCTAATTTTCAAGTAGTTAAAGAACAAGTTAAATTTCTTGAAACCGCTACTGTTAATCAATTGAAGGAAAATAATGAAGTTTTTATTCAATATTTTAGAAAATTGCAAACTAAATACAATACAGATTTGAAAAATTTCACTGAAAATATGAAAAATTTCTTTGAATCTGTTAAAAAAACTAAAGCTAATTATTCAAATCTATTACTTGATCAAATAAGGACTAATATCGAAGTCAACGAAATGCAAGCTTTCTCAAAAATCATTGAAGCAATGAGAATCTTCTCGGAAGAATCAAATAAGCAATATCTAAAATATAATCAAATGATTCAAGAGAATATTCAAGTTTCAATAAATAAATTTCTAACAGAACTCACGAGTTTTAATCAAGAATCTCAAAATTATTTTTCTACATTCCTTTCTGCACAAGCAGATAACATCAAGGAATTAAAAATAACGGTTGAAGCCCGTTTAGATGAAATGATAAAAATTCAAAATACACTTGGTGAAGAATTTAAAGTTGATTATTTAAGCATTTTAATGAATCAAATAAAATCTTACAGTGAATCAACAGAAGATTTCATTTTAAACGCTTCTGAATCCCATGAAATCTTAAAAAAGGAGTTAGATGCAATTGAGCATGTTAATGCACAGACATTAGACGGATTCAATGAAAGAATTCTTAATACAGAATTTAAGTTAAATGAGATTCTAAAAAAATCTTTTTCAGTCGCTACTGATGAGGCATTTAAAAAAGAAATAAAAGGCACGCTTGAAGTGATAAAAGAAATTAGGGATTATAATGAGAACTTTCAAGAACATCTCGTAAAAAATCATGAGAAAAACCTAAAAGAATCTCAAAAGAATAAGGATGAAATCAATAAGCTTCTTATGAAAAATCATAAGATCTTAGAAGAGGGAATTGCAGATATTCAAAAAAATTTAGATAAAAGAATTGACGATTTTTTAAAGAATTTTAACTCCAATATTCAAGATTTAAAATCAAAGGGTGATTTATTTGGTAATTTAGACCTTCAAATTCAAACTTTTAATTCGTCAATTGATTCAATTTCAGATGAATTGTTTAAAATTAAAGATGCCTATAATAAAAATCTCATCAACATTCTAAATGAATTAAATGAACAAAATAATACTATAATCGCAGAATATGACAAGTTATTGAAGGATCAAATGGTTATTTTCTATAACGATTATGAAAAGTACATGCTCTCTAACATTGAAGGCATAAAAAAAGTTGCTTCTGACTTAATTTCTCAAAATGAAATAATTTCTCCACTTAAACTCCCCGAAGTTGATAAAATATTCAACAAAACAATCGAAATCTTCGAAAAATATTTAGAAGACTCTGAAATCATGAATAAAAAAGTCATAAAGGAAAATTTGGCGATGAATATTAAATCTAACGAAGAATTAGAAGGACAAATGATACAGAATATTATGCAATTTGAGGCAGAAATCAACACCTTATTTGAAATTAATCTATCAGAACACGAAAATTTATTAAATTTCTTTCAAAAATCATATGAATCCCAATTTATTGAATTTGAAGATCGATTGAATCAAGATCTCATATCATTAAAAAATGCAAACCAAGATAACATTAGTAAGATAATGATAAAAACTGCAGAGACAGGAAACGCTTTTTTCGAGCAGGTTAACAAGACATCAAAAGAAAGTAAAATTATTATCAACGACTTTTTAACTACTTTTAATAGAACAATTTCAGATTTTAGTAATAATTTCAATAATACAATCGAAGAAGTAAAAGATATTATTTTATCAAAAATATCTGAAGATAATGATTTGTTATTCCGAGAACATTATGATTTACCTCCAATTCTTCAAAATGAGTATGAAATAAATTTCCATAATTTTCAAGGAATTGTTGATGAATTTCTTAAGGAACACCAATTTCAATTAGATAAATTCAAAAATGATTCAATAGAACTTTTAAAACATAAAATTCAAAATCATCTTGTTTCTATTATAAAAAATATAAATGAATCAGAACAAATTAAAGAATTTCTGAGTACAACCTTAAACGAATTGGACCGAAACGTCAAGGAATATTCAATAATATTAGAAAATAGTATTGCTGATCTTAAAAAAATCTTCAAAAAGCTATCTGAAAAGGATTCAGAAATAGATTCTATCATTGATTCAATTTAATTTTTTTATTTTCTATATATTACATAGAAAATTATATTTGAGTAATTGATTTTTCATTTGGTTGGAATTAAATGGTTTATGAGCTAATTGATTTAAGATATCAAAAGGAAGATAATACACTAGAACAGATCCTAAAGAGACTTAAATCCTTCAAATTAAAACCAAAATTCCTAATGGGGATTTGGTATGTAACTCTTGGAGGTGGCAGATTTTATGAGGGTTATGTTCCTAATAAAACAATAGAAGAAAAGACAAATATAATTAAAAATTTAGCTAAAGTTAGAATGACCATTATAAAAGCTCATTTTCCTGATAAAATCAATTGGAATAACATTGATTTGTATTTAGATTTAAAAAAATCTACTAGTATAAAAATGGAATGAGACTTATTTGAAAAATGAAGAAAATTTGAAATTATTAAAGCAAAATAGATGTTTAATTGGATTAAATCCTGAGATTGGTCATGTTAAAACGGGATTTGAACCAATCGCTGCAGTTTATACCTTAATTGGAAAATATGGTAAGCTAGTTCATTGTAATTGGAATTCACGACTACTGGTAAATTATGACCAAGATCTAAATACAGTCATTGTTGATATTAAAGAAACTTATGCTTTGCTTCATGCATTTAAGATTATGAGTCATAAGAAATATGTTGGAGTAGATATCTTCCAAGAAAGAATATCTTTTGATATAGCGTTAAAGATTAATATAAATATGATTAATAAAATGATATCAAAAATAGAAAATCTCCCTCATGAAGAAATTATGAATTATTATTTAGAACCAACTGAAAATAGAGGGGAATTAGAAAAAATGTGGATGAATTATCTTATTTAACAAGATTAATATAAGGATAGAGGAATTTGGAAGAATATATTTTCAAAATAATAATTGTAGGCGATCCTGGGGTTGGAAAAACTGCATTATTACTGCGATTTGTTGAAAATAGATTTGAAGAAGAATATTTATCGACGATCGGAGTCGATTTTTATCTAAAAAACTTATCGATTAAACAAAATGAAGTCAAATTACAGATTTGGGACACGGGTGGGCAAGAAAAATTTGCTAATATTCGACCTGGTTATTACTCTGGATCTGGTGGTGCTGTAATTGTTTATGATGTTACAAATATAATTTCTTATCATAATGTTCAAAAGTGGATTATAGAAGTTAGAAAACATAATCCTAATATTCCGATTATTATGACTGGAAATAAAGTGGATTTAGAGAGACAAGTATCTCCTGAAGATGCGAAAGCATTTGCTGATTCACAAGGTATCCCAATTTTTGAAACTTCAGCAAAAGATGATGTAAATGTTGAAGATTTGTTTATTTATATGAGCGAAGTTTTATTGAAAAGCAAAAGTGCTCCAACAAGCCCTGAAATCACGCAAACTCTTTCATTTGAAGAATTGTCTCAAAATTATGCTCAATGTTCGAGTTATGCAACGAAATGTATTAACGAGGGTGATTTTATGAGAGCATTAAACGCTTTGGAAAAGACTTTTCTTTACAGCAAGGCTATAAATTTTCAAAGAGGTATAAATTGGGCACGTGAACAAATCACTTTTATTTCAAAAAAAGTGTCTGAAATGCAATCTCCTCAAATGATAAAACCACCATCTACAAATTCTAAACTTAAAGTGCCACAATTTGAACACCAAACCACAAGCATTAAAAAAGATATGGCTCAAATGTTAAAAGAATTTGGAAAGAGTTTAGAAACTATTAAAGAAGGTGAATTACAGCCCCAATTGGAAAGACCTGAAATGAGCAAAGAAGTTATAGAGGAAATTCCCACTACAAATGTTCCAAATGCTATTTTTGATATTCTAAATTCAATAAGAGATAAAATAGTATTTGGAGAGACAATAATAAATTTAGTTGCTATTTTGAGAAAAGCAAAAAATAGTATTTTTGTATTATATGGAAATCATCCTATCCTTATCGAAATGGAGAAAATAATTAATACACTTGGTACTTTCAGAAAAATTCAGACTGTAGATAATGTTATACGAAACTTATTATTGGAAAAAATTTATGAATGGGAGAAAAAAATTCAAATAAGCTAAAGGTGTTAAAAAATGGAAGTAGTTGAAATTCCTAAATTATATATTGGAAAAGGTACTATAAAAAGTCTAAAGGATCTTAAAGGTAAGAGCATTTTAGTGGTCACTGATAAGATAGTTCAAAGTTTAGACTTTTATGGAAAAATTTTAAAATATTTAAAAAAAACGAGTATGAATATTGGTGAGTTTAACGAAGTTGAACCTGACCCTTCTGACATAATAATAGAAAAAGGTCTGCAAATAGCAAAAAACATTAATCCTGAATGGTTCATTGCTATTGGAGGCGGTTCATCAATAGACACTGCAAAAGCTATTCAATTTTCATATGAAACAGGTGAAGATATTAAAAAAATTGATGCTTTCAAAAAATATTCATTTAAATCCAAATTAATCGCTATACCAACAACTTCAGGAACAGGATCCGAATCCTCAGCAGCTTGTGTAATTACTGATACAAGTAAAGAAAAAAAAATTACATGTATTAATTCTGTTTTAACTCCTTACATGGCAATTCTTGATCCGAAAATCCCATCCTTAATGCCGAAATCCTTGACATTATCGACAGCTTTAGATGCTCTAGTTCATTCTTTTGAAAGCTTGTTATCAAATTTAACAAATGAATTTTCAATAGCTCTGTCGATCCATTCGATTAATTTAATACTTTACAATTTACCTGACGTGTTAAATGATCTTGAAAATGTTGATTTGAGAGAAAAAATTCATATTGCAGCTTTGATGGCTGGTATAGCGATGACAAAGGCGGGTTTAGGATTATGCCATGGCATTGGTCATTCATTAGGTGCAGTATTTCACATTCCGCATGGGCTTGCCGTTGGAATTTCCCTTCCATATGTTCTTGAATATTCAAAAATTCAAATTAAAGAAAAATTGAATAATGCATTAAAACTGATCAATATTCCACCAAAAGATTTTGATTCATTCATTTCTTATTTAAAAGGATTTTTTAAGACAATAAATGCGCCATTAATTTTGAAAGAATTTGAAATCAGCAAAGAAGACTTAGACAAAAATCTTTCCACTCTTATTGACTTAACTATGACTGATACTATGACAATTGTAAATCCTCGATCAGTATCAAGAGAGCATGTGGAAAAAATACTATTATACATGTACGATGGAAAATCCATCGATTTTTAATATATTTTTTAATTTATTGAGGAAGTTCAAACCAAAATATCCACCAATCAAAACAAAATATTGCGTATCTTAATAATATATGAATTTGTACTCCATAAAAAACCGACATCGAAGTATAATTTATAGTTACCATTTCAGGCGTGCTTATTTCTTGAAAGAGTTCAGCAAGATCCGCAAGACCATTGGGCATGGTGTCTAAAAATCCCTCTAAAGAATAAATGAAAATTTTTTGATAACCTAAATTTCGTAATATATTTATTTTTTTTATAACACTGGATAATGGCTCATTAAATACATTAAAAATAATGGCAGGTTCACCTGGTAATTCTCCTCTAACATCTTGCCAATTATAGCGTTTCATCATCTTTGCATTTAAATATACAGAATAATCCGAACCTGCGCCTTTTGCGTAACTCATAACACTATAATAATCAAAACCGTATGGTGGATAGTAAGAAACATCCACAAGACGTTGTAATGAACCATCTCCATCACACAAATCATCTGGAACTAAATATTGGTAGGAAGTAACACCAATTTTCATCGAATCATTATGTACAGCATCTATTAATTTATTATATTCGATCAAAGCCTCTGTATGTTGCGTGCTCCAATATTTTAATGGAATCGTGATTAAGTCTAATAAAGCATATTGAAAATTGGAAAAATGGAATGATTCTGCATCCACAAACAATGAACGATAAGTTAAACTGTAATTATTTTTCCATTCCCTAAATGTTTCATTATATAAATTAAAAAAATGCTTTGCATTTGCATCATTTGGCCAATATCCTTTTTCCTGATTCAATAAAAGCCATGCATCAACTGAAATTCCCGAACTATTAAGCCGTTTCGTACAATTTATGGCTGAAGAGTTATCTTGATTTAATTGAGCTTCATGGATCGCTAAAGTAATTGATATATTAACATGAGCAAGATTATTGTTCCAATAGGAAAGATTTGTAATAACTTCATCACTTAACGGCGAAGAATTAGAATAAAAAGGTGAACTTAAGTCCCCTAATCTATCATTACTTGCAAATTCAACACAAAAATTAACATCAATTGTTTGACTTTTTGCAGGAAGAGTAATAGTAGGTGAAATAGCATCAAATAAAAAAGAAAGGATTATGGGTAGGAATAAAAAAATGAATAAAAGATAAAGACTCCTCTTTATTTTTTTAGATTTGAAGGTTGGTTTCACTTTAAAATTATTCCTATAACATAAAAGTGAAAGGATATTTAAGATTAAAATTGGAATAAAAAAGACGTTAAATAAAGAAATAACTGCATATAGGAAAGTTATTATGCTTGTGAGAATGATTGAAAGAATGGAACTTTTCTCTTCGATGGTTAAATAAAAGGAAAGCATAAGTAAAGACATAATAAAAATAAAGAAAAAAAATCCTAATATTAAATCATAAATCTCAAAATTAAATAAGAAAATTATTAAAGCGTATAAATTACCTGATCCAACATAAACTAGATTTATGAAAGAGACTAAAAATTCAAATCTGATATAATGTAAAGATTGAAGAAATGCTCTATATTTGGCTCTCTTTCTTGGAATATTTTCTTCTTTTTTGAGATTTTCTATTTCTGGCTCTTCCTTTTTAAGCTTTTCATCCATCCAATTTTCCCAGTTTATAATTTTATTATTATTACTTATGAACTCATATTTATAAAAATTTATAAATTTTTAATTATTTTATCAATAACAAGATATTTTTTAAAAATTTAAATTAAGGAGATGGATAAAATTGACGATGATGGAAAATATAGAATGTGTAAATTGTAAGAAAGTATCGAGGGAATTACATTTGTGCAGAGTTGATGAACAAGGGAAAAAAATATCTTGGTTATGCGAACATTGCGGAGAAAAAGAAGTAAAATATGGTCATTTCGATAAAAAAATGGTTTCTAAATTAAAATTTACATGTGGATTTTGTGGACGTGTCGCACCTGAAGAAGATTTTCTATGCGAACCTAAACTGATTTCTGACGCGGTAAAATCTACTTTTAAAAATGCAAAATATAAAGAAGATTTAGCAATAACTTGCGAAGTTTGTGGACAACCCATTTTAATGCCAGGTCATACTTGTGATAAAAAAGAGAATTATAAATGCAAATATTGTGGCATTCAAGTTGATATCAAAAAACCTGGCGGACAACATCATATGTGTAAACAAATAATTGATAAGGCAAAATATTTTTGCAGAGTTTGTGGTCGATTAGGAGTAGAACCTTGGGAATTATGTACTCCCATTGAGCTCAAATAAATTCTTTTTTTTTTTTAAATTCATCCTTATTTTTATCATCTTTTTATAAAAGTTTTAAAAGTAATCCTGGTCTATTGGTCCCCTTTCCCCTATATATTCCAGTTTAAGTGATACATAACATTTATTATTTCTTATTTAAAAACCAATTTGGTATAATCTTCGTTACATTCACTTGGTAGGTTCTTCTAGAATAAATTTTTTGAAAAATGCTCACGAATTCGTAAGGATTGAATTTTTTTTTCTATCAATAAATCTTGCCAATTCTTACCCATATGGTAGTTATTCCAAACAATGGTGCTATATGATGATATTAATGGAGATTGGCATATATTATTAATTAAATTCTGTATCTCATTTACTTCGCCTAATAAATTAATTAAAAATGCATGAGGTGAAGTAAAATTAATAATTGGAGGATTAAAAAGAGAGAATTTCTTTACTTCATTTAAACATTTTTTATAAAAATCATTATCAAATTTCTTCATATTAAGAAGTAGAAAATACATCGTTTTATCCGATATTTTTACCGGATTCGTCTTAACGGTGAATAAAATGATTTCATCCTCAATAAGCTTGTTTATAATATAATTAATCTTATTCGCACTTAATCCAGTAACTTCAGAAAGTTTGGTTCCCGGCACACGGGAATTATTCTTCAACAAACTAATTATTTTCCATTCTACATCTTTTATTTCTCGGGGTAAAGGTTCCCTTGTATATGAGAAATTATATATATCAAAATTAGAAACAAATGGAACGTTTTTTAAAAAAGATAATAATTGGTTTTTTTCATCAAGACTAGAGAATTCATAAAAAATCCCGAAATTATTAGTAATATCTTGGATTAGGTATAAATATTTTAATTGATTAATACGTAATAATGCTCGTTGAATATCAATATTTTTTTTGCTTGAAAGCCTTAAATAAATAAAAATAAATCCTTCCATAAAAAATTTGGAATTTATCTCAGTAACATATCCTTCAATCACTCCACTTTCTAATTCTTTAACCTTTCTCTTCAATACATTTAATGAAACGTTCAATTTTTTAGCTAATGAGCTCCAAGATTGCCTTGAATCTTTTATTAATTCGTTTAATAAATTTTTATTGATTAAATCCATCATATTTACAAATGAAAAGTTATTTTAAATACCTTTTTGATAAGAATAGAGACGTTAAATAATATTTAATCAATTCTAATTTCTTTTTTAATATGAAAATATTCAAAAAGTAATAAGTTCTTTTAATAAACCAAACAAAAAGACCTCTTAATGTGAATTGATCTAAAATTGTTCCTACTCCATAGAATTTTCCAATGGAAATGAAGATTCCCATAATTTTTATTTTTATTGGTACTCTTTTTTTATTTTTTTCTCTTCTTATGATATCTTTTGATATAAAAACTCCTTCTTTTTGAGCAATTTGCCCCAATTGTGGTGCAAAGCCTCCCTTGAATTTTAATTTTGCTACATCACCAATCGCATATGCGTTTTTTAATCCCTTAATTTCACAAAACTCATTTATTTGATATCCTTTTTGAAATTCGATATCGCTTTCGATAGTTGTTGGTTTTATACCTGTACAAGTGAATATAATATCTGAATAATAAGAACCTTTCTTTGTTATTATTTTATTATTAACTATTTCCATAACGGGTTCTCCTAAATGAACTCTAACTCCCAAACGTTTCATCTGCTTTTTTATAATTGAATCATAACTCGGTTTATCTAAGAAATAACCCTTAAAATACAAGAAATGGTGTAATTCTATTTCTCCATATTTTTTTCCCCAAGTTGCGAGTTCAGCCATTAATTCAGTCCCTGTAAAACCTTCTCCAATAAGAGATATCTTAAGTCCTTTATTACTTGATTTTCGAAGAATTTTCTTTATCTTGATAGCATCATAAAGATTATTAAGAGTAAGCGTTTTCTCTGAACCTTTTATTGGAAAAAAGGCATTTGAACCCGAAGCGACTATTAAATAATCATATTTTAAGGATTTTCTATTTTCTAAAATTACCATATTTTCTTCGAATAATATTTTTTTAACTTTTAATTTCACATGGTGAATATTTTTTAACGATTCAAGATAAGAAATTTTTACTGTATCTGCTGGGATTTCACCTACAGCCACTTCATGGATTAATGGTTTATATATAAAAAAATCCTTTGGATCAATCAAAATAATTTTTACTAATTTATGTTTACTTAACCTTTTTGCTAAATAAAATCCACCGAAACCTCCACCAATTATTATTACCCGTTTCATTTAATAGCCTCGATTAAAAAATTCCTATTCTGTTTAGGTAAAAAATAATTTATATATCTATATAATTTATTTTCTTATTTTTAGACGAAGTAATTTTAGATTAAACGGTGGATGGCTGGCCGTTTAAAATTTAATTTCATTTTTTTTAAATTAAAGCTTGATTTTTGATAAGCAATGAGGGCAATTTTCATTTTTTTCTCGCCATTCATTTAAACATGGAGATTGGTGAAACCACAATCCACATTGTGGGCATTGGTATAAATCATGAGCTTGATTCAAATCTATAACTTGACCGCATATAGTACATTTAGGGATGGGTTTTCCGCAATGACTACAAATCCCCAAGTCTTCTGGAAAAAAATTATTACAATTTGGACATAAAACTTGTTTAGTAACCATAAAATCACCAAAAATCTGATCTTCATGCATTTTTTCAGTGATTTCTTTTATAGCGTCTCCTACTATTTGAAGAATGTTACCATGTTCCTTATCGGTTTGAAATAATTCAGTAAAAAAAGGTAATACTTGTTTTACATGCGTTTTATCATATTTTTTAGCAATCTCTTTCAGACCAATTATTGCATTGATTCTTATGTTTTTTTCATAATGTTTCATATATTTTGTTAATTCAGGAATCACTCGATCCGGGAATTCGAGTCCAATTTTTCCTAAAACTTTTACAGAATTAAATTTATTATCAGGATCCTTATCATTATTTATTCTATCTTTTATTATCGCTATTATCATATCAACCAATTCATTTTGGTTAACTAATTCATTAGGAAACTTTTCAACGATTTCTCCTAATTTCAAAATTAAACGTTGTCTAACCAACCAGGGGAGTTCAATTTCAATAAGAAAAGCTTTTCTAAAAGTCTCTATCACATCTTTCGATAATATCCAACCTTTATTTTTGATCATTTCTATGTATCTATTTAATATAGCAAAAGCTAATTCATAATCTTCAGCATGAGACTTTTTATTTCCAAAAATATTGTCGATTGTAACTATTATCTTGTCTAAGTCTTCTTTTTCAAACAATTTCTCAAATTTTCCAAGATTTAAATCCATATTATTCACTTGGGTTATTTTGAATATTGATAAGTAACTTTGAAGATATAGTATTATTTTATAAGAGAACTTCAATAAATGTCATTTTTGACAATTTTATTAACATTTGCTAATTTTTATTATTGATGTTATTAATTATTAAGTAGGGTGGAGTATTTGAAGATTAAAATATCGGTTGTTCAATTTCAGAGAGATGGCAAATTTAAACAAAATATTGAAAAAATTGATACGTTATTGGGGAATATTAAGGATTCTGATTTCATTTTATTGGGTGGAGAATTCTCAATTAATGAATCTTCTCGGGAAAATCCATACCCTGCTATAAAAAAATTGTCTCAAAAATATGATGCAAACATCGTTGCACCCGTAAACGCAAATTTAGAGCGTTTTCCGAATTTAAAAAGTAAAGGTCGTTCTTCTATACAAATAATTGATAGGAAAGGAAAAGTCATTGCTATTCAAGATAAACAACATTTTTATTTTAAAGAACGAGCTTGGTTTATGAAAGGTAGTAAAATACAAGTTTTCGAAGTCGAGGGGATTAAAATTGGTTTGATTCGTGGTTTAGACCTTTTTTATCCGGAATATACGAGAAAATTGATGGATGCAGAATTATGTTTCGTTTCAACCATGGCAGTTGACAACATGATGCTTGAATTGGCAAAAATTAGAGCGTTAGAAAACATTAGTTATTTTG
The DNA here is from genome assembly GCA_011365055.1 of Promethearchaeota archaeon. The sequence goes on along the minus strand of RDOG01000004.1, from coordinate 314,271 downwards.
TTATGTCCTCATTTATAGGACAATTTGTTGGAATGGACTTTATCGGTAATGCTGCAATTATTGAACCCCAAGCTATAATAAAAAAAGGCATGCGATTTCAAAACCAAGTTAAAACTCTAGTTCATTCACAAGATGAAGGATTTTATGAAACTGAAATAGATATCGCTCATATTAGAAAACTTAAAGGAATATTTCCATATGAGGAAACTAATTATTAGAATTAAAAAAAGAAGAAATTATAGAATCTCATTCGGATTTAATTTTTGTTGAATGGCAAGCTCTCGTAATTTTTTTAGTTCTTCTTTCCCTTGGGTCTCAAAAATTATAGGATCAAATAATTCAATAGCTTTTTCTTGCTCTCCAATCCTTAGATGGATTTCACCCATAAGATAAACCGTATTATAATGGTGATCAAGCGGAATTTGATTATTTTCTATTGCCTTTTGAAAATAATTTAACATAATTTTTCCGAATTTAATAATCTCTGATTCTTTTGCTACCCACCAATATGCGTGAATCCAAATATTAGCAAGATCTCCATAATTATGTTTTTCAATATTATGTTCATTCATTATTTCAATATAAATAGCCGCTTTTTCAAGTTTTCTTGAAAGTGAATGATCATCTAAGGATTTATAACCTTCAGGAACACCTAATGCAATTATTTCATTTTTAAATTCTTCACTGAAATTATCTTTTTTAAATTAATTAATGCTTGCACAAAATCCGCATTTGGGACAAAGGTGATAGAAATATTCTGAAGGATTTAAACCCCAATAATTAGGTCTAAAATCATTAAACTTACTACTAAATCCTCAACTACCAATTTTACATCACTTTCGAATATAGTACTACAAATTGGGCAATTCAAAATAATAGGAAATAGGGTTGTCATAAAGGATAAAAATATGATAGGAAGAATTTTTATTTGCTTTTATGTGTCAACTTCATCAATATTAACGATTAAAAAAAAAAAGATTAATTTTCTTGTATTTTAGGTTTGTCAGAAATTTTTTTTTCTTCTGGTTTTCCATATTGTTCTCTAATTTGTGCTCTTAATACTTTTCCAACTGGTGAAATTGGAAATTTACTTGCAAAAATGACGGATCTCGGCTTCTTAAAACTAGCAATCTTTCCCTTGCACCAATCCATTATTTCTGTATCTGAAATTGAGTTTATATGTTCTTTTTTCGGAATAACTACTGCTCGTACTATTTCTCCCCATTCTTCATCTGGAACTCCTATAACAACTACTTGATCTACCTTAGGATTCTCATATATGATTTCTTCTACCTCTATTGGATATACTTTTTCTGCTCCCGTGTTGATACATTCTTTTTTACGTTCTACAACATAGACTTCTCCATCTTTTACGTATCCAAGATCACCGCTATGAAGGTATCCTTCTGCATCAATAGTTTCTGCAGTTTTTTCGGGATCTTTATAATAACCTTGCATGACAGATGCACCTTTATAACAAAGTTCTCCAATCTCACCTTCTTTTAAAATTTGATTTTCTTCATTTACAACTTTGATATCAATGCCATCAAGTATTCTTCCAACACAGCGATCTTTTACAAGATCAGGGTCACCATCTACTTTCATAGTGGCTACTGGTGCCATCTCACTTTGTCCAAATGCATCCACAACAACTGCATTTGGGAAATGTGCTAATAATTTTTTCTTATATTTAGCTCTTAATACGGCCGCGCCCGTAAGACATACTGTTAATGACGATAAATCATATTTTACATCAGATTCCTCAAAATAATCTAACATCCTCTTCCACATGGTGGGAACTAAAAACATTTGTTTAAGGTTTTCTCTTTCTGCCATTTTTAGTATTTCTTCAGGATTGAATGTTTTTGATTTTGGAAAAACGACAACGGATCCTTGAAACATCCAAGATATCAGAAAAACAGCATAACTCGCTAAATGAAACAAGGGTGGAACCATAATTGTTTTTTGTAATTCTTCTTCCTGAGGTCTATTCCTCATAGCATGCTTCAAGGCTTTAGCAATTTCTTCATCTTTTGCTTCGATTTTAATTCTGCCCTTCATCATTAATCTTAAGAGTTTAAAGATAAACTTTATTTTACCCCATCGACTATAGGATAAAGGTGCTAAATTTGCTAGATCTCTTGCCTGATCTGCCACAGACATGTGTACTAATCCATCAATTCTATCTGCTGACGGTTTTCCAACAAACGTTTTTATTTTTCCCTCTCTAATTGCATAAGTCATTGCTGGTAAACCTTGTCCTTTCTCAACAGGTTGTTCCACGACGATAATTTTTTCTTTAAATTTAGGATTTTCAAAAAATACTTCAGGTATACCTGTTAAAGAAACAGTTGTTTCAAGTAATCTCCTTTGTAATTCATTCGTAGCAAATCTCGGATCGTCAAGTTCTTCCACAGGAGGAAGAAGTGCACCAAGAAAAGCCATGGCACTTTCTTCATTGGAAAGTATATTATCATAAGAGAGCATTACACCTTTTGGTCTTCCCGTTGTCCCTCCTGTGTATATAATAACTGCTGTATCTGATTCTTCAACACTTACTTTAATTAATTTATCTTTTGCTTTATTTATTATTTCCTCATAGTTTAGCATACCCCAAGGAGTATCCGGACCAGAAATGATAAGATGTTCTACATTTGGAATTTTATCTCGTATTTTCATTAATTCATCGAGGGCTTCATCATCAAATATGAAAATTCTTGAATCAGAATTATTGAGCAGGAATTCCATTTCAGAGGCAACATATCGATAATTCATAGGAACTGGAATTGCCCCTAATTCTTGAATTGCTAAATTAGCTTCTAAGAACTGAGGAGAATTATAAAATAAAAAAGAAACTTTATCGCCTTTTTTTATTCCTAATTTTTTTAAAGCATTTGCTAATTTATTTATTCTTGACATTAATTGTTTCCAAGTGACATATTCTTCCCCGTAAATGATTGCTGGTCTATCTGATGGATAATATTTAGCTTTAATTTGTACCGCTTCTAAAAATTTTGATAATTTTACCATCCATACCACCTCTAAAGCTAAAAAAAGCTAAATATATTAAGTTCAAAAACAACTATATTAGTCTAGTCCTTCATTTTTCATAAAAATGAAAAATAAAAGCGAATACCAACAAAAAATGGTATTAATTATTTATTTTTTTTCAACCATTTTTGATATTCAACTATTTTAGAAATTGCTCTTCCCATATAATTTAAATTAGAAAAAACAGGTATATTTTTCTTATAAAATATTTTTTCAAGTTCTATTTTTTTCTCGATTATTATTTTTTCTTTGAAATAAGATGGACTCATAACTAGTAATGGATTTTTTAACTTCTTTTCCAAGCGAACGATGCTTTTTAAATTTTGACTCAAAATTTGAATTACATCGGTATCTGAATCTCCTATTATTTCTTTCATTATTTTTTCGTTAAAAATGAACCACTCTATACCTGGTTCATAGATTAATGTAGTTTCCATATTTTTGTCAATAAATTGCAGGATTGTCTTAACAATGTTCATATCAAACATGGCAACATTTAGATCGATTGGATTTTTTAATAGGGTACCTATTTCTCCTGCAAGTTCCATAATTTTTGAGCCAATATCCTCTGGAAATTTTGGAAAGTTCAATCCAAACGATGATAAGATATCTGCATATTGGACGCTATTACCACCTCCGCCTCCCAAAAATACTAGGTTTGGTTTAATTTTTTCTAACTTATCTTTTTGTTTCATAAATGATACTAACATCCCCGTATATATTAAATCATAAAGATTATCAACCTGAATTGCCCCATTCTGTTTAAAAACTATATTAGATACTCTATTATCGCCTGCAATTGATCCAGTATGAGATTTTATTGCTCTAGCCCCTGATTCTGAAGTTCCTCCTAACCAAATGATCACAGGTTTTTTCTTACTCGTTTTTTTTAGAATTTTTAGATAATTATTAGCTTGTTTAACATTCTTGAAACCCTCTAGATATTCTAAAATGACGTTTGTATTAGGATCAGAACTAAAAAAACCTAATAATTCATCAGCATTTATATCTGCTCCATTTCCATAGGAAACCGCTTTATTGAATTTCATCCCTATATAATGTCCATACCCTATGAATACATCCGTATTGCCTCCAGATTGCGAAATTATGGAAACTTGACCGACATTTTCGTCCCCTACAGTTTTATAAAGAGCTCCATTAAAAGTAATTCTCGATTCTGCACAATAAAGTCCGATGCAATTTGGTCCAAGTAATCTGATATCATGCTCCTTGACTTTTTTTACTAATTCTCTTTCTAAATTAATTCCTTCTTCTGTACCTAGTTCGCTAAAACCACTTGTAAAGCAACAAATAATTTTTACTCCTTTTTTTATACAATCATCAATTGCATCAAATATCATTCTTTTTGGTATGGCAATAACAACGTAATCAATTGGATCAGGAACGTCAATTAAGGATGGATATGTTTTTAATCCGAATAGTTCTTTGTATTTTGGATTAATTGGATAAATTTTTGGAAATTTTGCGCTTAATAATGAAATAATAAAAGGAGAACCTCCTGAAAAATAAGTGCTACTAGCTCCAATTACCGCAATTCCTCTTGGATAAAAAAGGGAATTAAAATCACCATTCATAAGTTTCAATAGATAATTTAGTTAAAAATTTTTTTTAATTTGCTAGCTTATGATAGTTCTGGTCATTCTCCAATTTAGATAACATACGTATTTGTAAATTTTTAAAATAGTTGTTATACTTCAAATTAAATTGGAGTAATTATATGATTATTGACCAAAAATATTATCTAATATTCTTATATTCATATGATTTTAATAATAATTATAAATGGAATTATAGCCATAATAAATAATAGGATTGTTGAGAAATTTCTTTTATAAAAATTAAAATTATAATGGGATCATATTGAATCTTATAAATCAAACGTTTGGTATTGATTTGTTTTATTGGATTTTATTTATAATAGGTATGATTGGTATTACTATTCTTATAATTATTATAAAAAAGGGAAAATAAAAAAAAAGATTATTTTGTTCTTCTTCTTCCAGCTTTATGAATAGCCATGCCATGCACGTCTTCAACTGATTCTAATACCATCTCACTAATCGTGGGATGAGAATGAATTGTTTTTACAACATCATGACAAGTTAAACCATTTCTCATTGCTAGGGAAATTTCAGCGATTAATTCAGGGGCTGAATGACCAATGCATGAAGCACCTAAAATTTTATCAGTTTCTGGATCACCAATGACCATCATGAAGCCAGTATCTGCACCCATACATTTCGCCTTTCCAAGAGAAGCGAATGCAAATCGACCAACCCATGGTTTAATACCTTTTTCTTTAACGACTTTTTCTCTTAAACCAACTGAGCCAATCTCTGGACTCGTGAAAATAGATGCTGGAACTACATTATATTCTGGTTTTTCTTCCTTTGTACCAAATCCTCCGATAGCAGTTAATGCATTGACAACTGCAATATCTCCTTCATAACTTGCGACATGAGCAAGCATCAATCCACCAGTTACATCACCGATTGCATAGATACCTTTTGCATCAGTTTCTAAAGTGTCTTTATTTACAATAATTTGACCTCTTTCGGTCTTAATTCCTAAGTTATCTAATCCTAAACCATCAGACACTTTTGCCCTACCAATTGAAACCAAACAGATATCTGCTTCAAAACTAGACTTTTCAGCACTATCTACTTGATCTCGTGGAACTGATGCATCACAAGTTGTTGCTTTGACACCACTACCTGTATTTTCAACTTTTAAAACGTTTTGATTAACATGAAGCTCAATTCCCATTTCATCAAATTTTTTCTTCAACTCTCTGATAATTAAGGTTTCTTCTGTGGCAATCATGGTTGGTAAAAATTCCAACATTATGACTTTTGAACCAAATCTCGTGAAAATGTTCGCAAATTCACAACCAATAACTCCTGCACCAATAACTAACAATCTTTTTGGCACGTTTTTAAAATCATAGTCTAAAATATCATCACTTGTTAAAATTCTTTTGTGATCTATGTTAAACGCTGGAATTAGTGCTGGTGTTGAACCCGTGGCAATAATAATTTTCTTTGTTTTTATAGTCGCATTATCTTGACCCTCAATTTTAACTTGATAATTAAGATCTGAACCACCTATTATTGAGCCCGTACCCATATAGACTGTTACTTTTCTTTGTTTTAATAGTGCACCAATCCCGCCTACAAGTTCTTCAACTACTTTGTTCTTTCTATCAACAGCTTGACTAAAATTAGTTTTAATTTCTCCTGAGATTTCAATTCCAAAATCCTTCGCTTTTTCTTCGATTTCTTCAATCATTAAGGAAGATGCATATAATGCTTTAGTTGGAATGCAACCCCAGTTTAAACAAGTACCGCCTAATTTCTTTTTTTCTATTAGAGCAACTTTTGCTCCGTATTGAGCAGCGCGGATCGCAGTATGGTATCCACCCGGACCTGCGCCAATTACCGTTATATCAAAAATTTCTTCAGACATGTTTATCATAACCATTATTTCATTGTTATAGATAATGAAATTCTCTCTTTAACATGAATTTTAAATAACGTTTACCCAAAATAAATTTAAATCTTAATCTTAATTCATCAAAAAGAAAATAAGAATAATTATGAATAAAGAGCTAGATAAACAAAATATACTAATTAAGCTTATTTGAGATCTATGAATTCTCCTATGGCGGTTTAGTCAATTGGGTAAAAAGAAAGATAAGAAAAAAAAATCCATTGAAAAAGAAGGAGGAGAAGAAGAAACCATCGATACTCAAGGGGATAAGCAGCTTTTCGAAGATATTTTTGGAGTCTCAATTGAAGAAATAAAGGAGGAAGAAGATGAGAAAGAAAAATACGACGACATTCTTGAAAAACTTGATGAAATACGTGAAGAAACTTCTCTAGAAGTGCAATTAGATCAATCTGTTGTTGAACCTGATGAAAATCTTGAATATGAAGTCGTCGAAAAAGATCCAATTGTACAATCTGCTATTAAGGTTTTACAAAAAGGAGTTGAAATCAAACCAATTCCAGATATAGACAATTTAGAAGAATTTAAAGAAAATAAAGATATAATTCCTGAAATTAAAGCCCCTACAAGATCTGTAGTCACTCCTATTGAAGAAAAACAAAAAATAAATGTTACTCCATTGCCCCAAGTTAAAAAAATCTCCGATTTTTCTGTAAAAACCATCCAATCTGTAAGTTCTAAGATTGAGAATGATATAATCATTGAAAAAGTTGCTCTTGTGAAACCTGTAGAGATAGTTCCAACACCTTTAGAACGAATTAAGATGGTTTCATCTGCTCCAGGAGTGATTAAACCCATTTCTTTTAATACTGATGGAGCTGAAGAACCGATAAATAAACCTATTAAAGTCGTTGAACCTCAACCTGGATTCAAAACTGTAAAGTTATTTATTGATGATGAGGAGATCAAGAATAAAAATAAAGAAAAAGAAGAATTATCAGAAATTCGATGTGGGAATTGTGGCGTCCGGATTACTAAAAAAGCCGAATTATCTTTAAAGGAAGGGTGGATTATAAATTGCAAAGCTTGTGGAAATCAAATCATCCATAACTAATCCCTTTCAACTAATTCTTCCATAAAAGCATTGCAGATTTTTATTGCATCTGTTGGATTCTGTCCATACCCATCAGCACCTGCTTTTTTTGCAAACTCCTCATTAATCGGACGTCCCCCAATCAATATCTTGGCTCGAATACCCTCTTTTTTAAGTGCATATATGATTTTTGGGACGTGTAATGCTGTAGTACTTAATAATGTAGACATAGCAATGATATCTGGTTTAAATTTTTTGACTGCTTTAATAAATTGAGAAGCTGTAACCTCAACACCGAGATCAATGACATTAAAACCAGCACCAATCAAAAAAGATCCAATAATAGTCTTTCCAATATCGTGAATATCTCCTTCAACTGTTCCAAATATTACGTTTCCCTTCAACTTCACTTTATTTTGTTTAATAATGGGTAAAATCTTTTCAATAACCGATTTTGCTACATCTCCACATAACATTAACTCGGCTAAATAAAACTCATGTTTTTCATATTTCTCCCCCACCTTGTTTAAAATTTCGCCGACTGCAGCAAGAATTTTTTCAGGAGCTACTTTTTTTTTAATCAAATCATCAGCTAATTTATCCGCATTCTCATCAAAATCTATGATTGCTTTTTGTAAATCCTCTAATGACATCCATAACCACCCTAAATAGATAGAATTAAATTGATAGTGAAAAATTGTATTTCTTTTGACTTATTCTAAGTCCAATTAAATAAACTTTTCGTCCAATTTATAAGAATTACTTCAAAATCGTACAAGGATCATTTATAATCGATTTAATTCTCCTTTTTAAAAAAAAAAATTGGTTTTGTTCACAAAAGTGAGAATAAATCGAGATTTATGTTATTTATGAAAATAAAAAATTATAAAGTAATTCCAAATATAATTTAAAAAATGAGCATATTTTTCAATTTATTAAGATTTTTTATGTACAAATAGAGACTATTCTAATGAATTAATTATAAAGCTCGAAATTTTCTTCTGATTAAACCACTAAATTAAAAGGTTCAATTTTTTTCATTTTAAGTATATTTTTGCTAGAAAAAATCATTAATTATAAATTGAACCGTTCATTATTGATTGTATGGTTTATCAAATAAAAATTTCATTAGTGGGTCTTACAGGTGCGGGGAAAACAACTCTTTTAAAAGCTATTTCACCAAATGCATATTTAATGGCTGAATCAAAACGTACTGTTACTAATTTAGAAGCAAAATCTTGGGGGATGACTCCTGATATGTTGATAAACACCTCAATGGTACCTAATTTTACACATGTAGTTTTAAGCAAGAAATACAAATTAAAAGGCGATTATTTCATTTTGAACGATATTAAAAAAGATGACATAATTTTAATGATAATAGATACACTTGGACAAGATATTTTTTACGAAATAAATAAAAGTTCAATTAATGGTTCCGTAGGGATAATTTTTGTATTGGATTCAAGTATTCCAATTTCTCAACAAAAAGAAAATCTGATAGCAGCATATAAAATGATTAAAGAACACTTTGAATCAGATATATTTATCTCAGTAATATTAAATAAACAAGATTTATGGGAACGCATGGCTAGATCTATGTTACCTAGTTATAAGGGAAAAGATGTAGAGCTTAAAAAGGAATTAGATGCAGTAATACCTGACTTTGAAGATTGTCATTATTACGTTACGAGTGCATTAAAGAACTGGGGTGTTAAGGAAGCGTTCCAAGATATAACCAAAAAGATTATGGATGATTTGCTTCCAGAAGCAGAAATGTTTATCGCAGATAAGCAAAGATAATCATAATTGATGAAATTCTTCCTATAAAAACAAACCTAGAAAATTAAAGATTCGAAATCATTCGGGCTTCCCTTTATTTTTTTTTTGCATTTATTTTAAATGATAACCTCCTTATATTCTATTGAGGGAATTTATTGCTGTATTGTTATGAATGTGGTTGGAAAACAGATCTAAAATGTAAAGATTGTGGAAGACCTACATGTACAAGACATCGCATATGTACAAGAAATCCCAACGGAAATAATATTTAAAGTTATTAAAAAAATCAAGAAAAAAAAATTAAAAATTCTTTCTAAGAATTAGAATTAAACAAATACAGTGCTTCTACCTATTCCTTTTGAGATTATTCTGTCTTTCCCAACTTGTTGGGGCTTTGTATCAAGGTTAATGTCAAAATAGACTCCTTTGGCAAACTCATCAAATTCTAATTCTAATTCATCTAACATAATCCTAGGCCCTTGTGGATAATTTTTATCGAATTTAATATTGATATCTTGCTTTTTTAAATTTGGATATTCTGAATTTACTGATTGAATTGGAAAAGGTATTCCTTCTGATTCTATTCCTTCTTTATATATCTTGAATAAATGAGGAACTTTTCTTTTAATAAGTTCATAGTTATATTCTTCCCAAGGTTGCATGTATAAAAATGTCTCTGTGGTTAGACCTGCTATTTTTTTAATGAAATCTCCTCTTCCTTGTAAAAAAAACATGTTAAAGGCAGTAGGAAAGGGTAATAATGCGAAGGTATAATCTGGGAGACCATATTTTTCTTTACTTGCCCATCCATCATACATTTCACCAATACTCTCATAATTTGATGGTATGCACATTAAATTGATCGCCCAAGAAGAAAGTACGTTTGCGCTAAAATACTGAGCATGAGCCCATTCTGGTGTTCTTTCATTACGAATATCTCTTAGCACGTCTTGCATTATCGAAGCCGCTTTTTTCATGTTTTTTGCTTTTTTAGGGATATCTCGTAATTTATGTCCTAATTTCATATGTCTTCTATTTAAAATTTCATCATCTTCTCTTATCATAAACCAATCAACAGGTATTCCATCCTCTACATGACAATTTAGTAATAAGAGAACACTACTATCATCATCTCTCACGGTACAAAATGTAACATCACAACTTTCACCTGTAAATAACTTCATTGTTCCTATACAGAGATCACTTCGAATCGAGACATTTGGCAGCATTATAATATAGGATAGGACTTTATCAGGATTTTGAATACTATTGGATAATACATCTTGAGACGTGAATATGCTTTCGTTTAATCGCGTTTCAAAGAATTTATAAATAGATTCTGTTCCCATTGCTTCATAATTATCTACTCCTTCCCACCCCAATTCCTTGTATACTTTCCAAAGAATTGATAACATTGGTAGGAAAGGTTTTAAGTAAAGGTCATCTGACATTTCTCCATATAAGTGTACCATTTTAAAACACTCCCTTAAATATTACATCTTTATTTTTTTTAAATTTTATAAATGATAATAACGGTAGATGGGGATTTAAATATAAATCCTCTAAAAATTCCGCATAAATATGTATCATGCACCTCTAACCTTCTTATTTAATAAATATTTGATGTTTTATCGATAGATTTAATTAAATCTATCAACTCGCCTTCAATATAATCTTATGATTTTTTTTCTTTGTTAAATAATTTGTCATAAAGCTAACATATTATACTATTATCAAGTATATGACATAATTTATAAATTCGAAAATCTGTAAAAAAGTCAGCAACGATAGTTTTATATCCATAAAACACATCAATTTACTAGCATTTCGAGGACATTTTTTTGTCTAGCGAAAATTATCAAATTATTTATTCTTTCATAAAGTAGATGATGGTATAAATAAAAAAATACGATAAATTGGGGGATTTAGATGCAAGTATGTTTGACTTCTGATGAAACAAGTTTTATTAATCCAAGAGCTGGATTTTTTATAACAGGATTCATTCCATCCATACCAAAAGAGCAAGTTCCAATTGTTTTAAGATATCCAATGGAAAAATTACTTTTTAATGAAATAGAAACATACGATGGATTTGAAGTTATACGCGCTCCTTTGAGTTTAAGAAGGATAGAAGCTGTTTTATTACGCGATAGGATTGAAACTAAGGTAATTTCTCCTCAAAAGATTGATAAATTAATTGAAGAAGTAGAAATTTTTGGAATTTCTACCATGGATCCACTTGGTTTAGGTCCTGTCAGTGCCACATTACGAGGTATATTAAATAACAATAATAAAGAATTCTTAGAAAATCGTCCTTATACTGCAGTTAAATTTGAAGAATTAATTTCTACTATTCGAAAATTTGATAAACCCATCATTTTAGGTGGATCCGGCGCGTGTCAATTTGAGTTGATCCCTGAAAAACAAGAAGAATTTGGGATCGATTGTGTTGTAATAGGTGATGGGGAACAAATCGCTTCAGAAATATTTAAAAAAATGCTTCAAGGTAAAAAATTACCTAAAATTATAAAAACTGAGAAAATAAAAGATGTAAATAATCAAGTTCTGCCGATTATAAAACCTACATATTATGGAATCATTGAAATATCACGTGGTTGTGATAGACATTGCAAATTTTGCGATCCTACAATGCGATACTTTCATTGGTTTGAAAAAGACCAAATATTGCTTGAATCTAAAAGAAATTCAATTGCTAATGAAGGTGTAATCAGACTTCTAAGTGAAGATTGTTTGAGATATGGAAATAAAATGCATGATTGGGTGCCTCGAGGTGGATTAGTAAAATTAATTCAAGCCGTTAAAAAAATAAAGACTGTTAAAAAGGTAGGTCTTTCTCACGGATGCATTGCAAGTGCATTAGCTAATCCTGAACAAATTGAACGAATCAGTGAAGAATTAAACCTTTCAAAAGAAAATTTTACTTCTTTACAAGTAGGTATTGAAACAGGTTCAATAAATAAAATCATAAAATACATGCCTTTAAAAACTGCACCATTTGAACCAGATGATTGGCATGATGTAGTATTAGACGGATGGAAATTACTCTGCAAACACCATATTTATCCTGCAGGAACGATCATCTTAGGAATGGATGATACAAAAGATGATTTGAAGGATACCCTCCGAGTTGTCAAGAAAATTTCTAAATATCCTGGCATGTTCTTTCCATTATTCTTTATGTCTTTGGGGCAATTAAAAGATAAAGAAAGTTCTTATAGAAACTCTTGGTGGAAAATGCCTAAATTAATGAAGGAAATATATATTACTTCTTTGAATCAACTAATGAGACAGACAGAACATATCGATGGACTGGTTTTTGGAAATGATTTAGCGCATCGAATAATGAATCAAATAATTATAGTATTAGTACGAGGCGTGTATAAGACAATGGAAGAAAACGTGAAAAATGATACGATCCCTTCCATTCTCTCTCTAACTAAATCCGAGGTCTCAGAAGCTTTTCGATATGTAAAAGAAAAAATCCGTGTTCATATCTAATTTCTTTTTTTTTAAGCGATTAAATTAAATAATTGGATTCACTATCATGTAAGATATGGAAAAGTTTAGCCTCACGTTAAAAGAAATTGCTACTAATATAATAAAAGTTTCCGAAATAATAGACATAGATGATTTGGAAAAATTCATTTTTTTAATAAAAAATTCGAGGATGACTTTTATATATGGTGCTGGCAGATCAGGGTTTATCGGACGTTGCTTTGCTCAACGCTTAATGCACTTGGGCTTTGAATCTTGTTTTATTTCAGATGCAGTAACGAAACGGTTTACTAATAATGATTGCGTGATTCTCATATCTGGTTCAGGGAGCACTTTAAGCACCCAAGCCATTGCTAATGGTGCAAAAAAGATTGCTGGTAAATTGATTTTAATCACAAGTAATCCTGAATGTGAAATTGCTAGGTTTTCAGATTTAGTGTTTGATCTAAAAAGTAAGACTAAAATTTCTAAAGAAAAATCATTAGCTCCTTATACAAGTTTATTTGATTCTGCAACTTTAGCTTTTACAGATGCAGTTGCGAGATTAATTATGGATAAATTCAACATTCCAGAAAAAGAAATTGATCAGCGGCATGCTTCATTAGAATAAATTAGAGTGATTGAAAATGGTTGATATTTTAGGAGTTGGGGCTGCTGCTTTGGATATGATTGCTTCCGTCCCTCACTTTCCTGAACCCGATGAAAAAGTAGATGCAAAACAATATACTTTTTTACCTGGTGGGGTTACAGCTAACTATGTAACTGGTGTTGCTAGGCTTGGACTCTTTTCGGCAGGATTTGTTGGTGCATTAGGTAATGATGAAGCAGGAAATATATTATTACAAGATTTTAAGAAAGAAGGTGTAGATACAACTTTAATCAAGGTAAAGAATACTAGTTCTGCCACAAATTTCATACTTTTAACTGATGATGGTGATAAAGCTATCATTCAATCTCCCTTCTTTATGGGTACTAGACTTGATATCCCTCAAGATATCGACATGGAATATATATTAAATGCTAAATTGATTCATACTACATGCGTTCATAAAGAGGCCTCTGATTATATTGTTCAAGAAGCTCGAAAGAATAAAGGTGACGAAATTCTAATTTCATTTGATTTAGAAAAACAAGTTATTTCTGCCCATGGCAAAGATCAGATATTAAAATTTTTAGATTATGTTGACCTCCTCGTTCCACAAAAATTAGGGATTACAGAATTAACTGGGGAAAGATATCCTGCAGATGCAGCTAAGGTAATAATGAAGAAAAAAAGGAATTTAAAACTAATTGCTGTTACCTTAGGTGGAGAAGGTTGTATGATAACATATAGAAAAGGAACAAACATTCAGCAAAAAATATTTCCCGCATTTAAAATTAATCCTGTTGATGTTACTGGAGCTGGTGATGCTTTTAATGCAGCTTTTACTGTTGGCTTTTTAAAAGGTTGGGATTATATAAAAATAGCAGAAGTTTCGAATGCTGCTGGTGCCTTAAATTGCTTAAAAATAGGTGCTCGAACAGGAATGTGTTCATTACAAGAAGTAGAAGATTTTGTTTATACAAATAGATAACTTGACAAGTCCATGTCATTATATTTTAACTATAAAGAATTATTTTTCGTCCAAACGAAGTTTTTTAATTAAATTTATGATATCCTGTTTTCCATATTCTTCTAATTCTTTCATTAAATAATTGATATCCAGTTTAATCTCAAAATTTCCAATAATATTTTCAATATCATCTCTGTCTTTATATCGATAATAAATACTTTTTAAAATAATTAGATCTTCTGGCCCAATCACTTCAATTTTTGATTCAATAATTGAAGCAGTTCGTTTTCGTTTTAAAAAGTTTTCATAAATAGGAAAAAAATCTATAACTATTCCTGATTCATGCTTAAAGCGTACAAATTCCGGGATAATCACATCAGAAAGTTTATCTTTAATCTCTAACCTTTTTTCCACTACGTCCCAATCTTCAGGCTCAAAATCCCCAAAATTATCTTTAATTCTTCGTAGGACTTTTTCATTAAATGGAATGGCGATATCAATATCCATTGTTGCTCGAGGAACTGATCTATAAAGGTTTGCTGCAAGCGCTCCAGAAAAAAGAAAATTAATCTTCAAATCCTTTAGTTTTTTATTAATTGTTAATAAAAAATCCTCTAGTTTATCCATTTAATTAATTTCCTACAATTTTTTTCCTTGTTTACTGTAGAATTTTAGTAAATTATCGTGTTGCTCTCTTGTGAGCAATATAGGAGGCTTTTCTGGAGTAGAACCTGAATTTTCCTTCATGTATTTCAAGTAAAAATTAGATAGCATGCACATTTTTTCAATATTATTCAATTCTACCATCCAAGATTTTTCCTCTTCAATATTAAAATAATATCTTTTATACGTTTAATAAATTTTTAATGTTGATATTTGTATAAATTCATTAGATAATTTTGGAGGTGAAACATACGGAAGATTATCGGCTTACCGAAAAAGTAAGCGTTCACGGATGATCTTGTAAGGTTGATCAAATAGAACTAATCGATTTACTCAAAGGTTTGGATCTAAAATCAATAAATATGAGCGAAGTTCTCTTAAAAAGTTTAGAAGACGATGCTGCAGTAATTCCAGTTAATGATAAAGAAGCATTGATACAATCCATTGATATTTTCACTCCCATCCACGATGATCCCATCATTCAAGGTAAAATCACCGCGTGTAACGCGCTTAATGACATTTACGCGATGGGGATTTCTAAAATTTTATCCGTTTTGGCATTCATTGCAATGCCAAATGACATGCCCTTTGAAATTGGGCGTAAATTAATGCAGGGATTTTCAGATTTTTGTAAGAATGATGGAACTTATATCGTTGGAGGTCAGACAATTCACAATCCTGAACCGTTACTTGGTGGAGCAGTGACGGGATTTGGACTATTAGATAAAATTATTTATCTTAAAGGCGCGAAAGTAGGAGATTCTTTAATATTAACAAAACCATTAGGAATTCAGCCTGCCATGGCGGCATATCGAATCAAAAAAGTCCCTGAATTTGCGGAAATATTACATGAAGGGTTGACTAAAACAGAAGTGCAACAAATGATTGACATGGCAGTTAAAATAATGACGACTAGTAATAAACCAGTAGCACGAGCTTTGGAAAATTCAAGCGCAAATGCTGCAACCGACGTGACTGGATTTGGATTACACGGCCATTCTTCAGAAATGATTGCTAATACAAAATTAGACATTTTTATTCAATCTCTACCAGTTATTAAAGGTGCATTAGTTGTTTCAGATATGAGCGGATACCGTTTGGAAGAAGGTCATGGTCATGAAACTGCTGGTGGAATGCTAATGGCTGTATCTGATGATCAAAAAGACCAATTACTTGCTGAATTGAAGAAATTTAACGTCGAAAATTATGAAATTGGAATTGTTATTGAGGGAACTGGTAAATTCAATATTGCTGAAGATGCAGAAATTCTTGAAATATCTAAATTCTAGGGTGTCAATGAAAACTTGAGAAAATTTTAATCAAGTTTGAGAATCGTGTCCTGCCCACGACACCACCCGAAATAAATAAAATTTAAGGTTTGAATGTAATTATTTTATTAATACTATCTTTAAATTTTTGAAGAAATACAGCAATTATAATTAATTGGTCCCCCTCCTCCCCATCGTATTTGATTTCTTATTGTTCTCATTTATTCAATTATTTTTTATTTTTAGGTTTTTGACTCAAATCGTAACTAAAATATGGGGAGATGATTGCTGTCACCTTTTTATAATAAACATTTCTTATCGTATCTTCAATAATCCCATTTTATGATACAACAATCGTATTGGATCAAATTATGCTTGATAACATTAAAATTAATCACGACTAAATTTTTACATTAAAAGATCATTATGGATAGATGATTGTTTATCTATTTTACATTAATTAGGAAATCAAACAAATATTTTACGACGAATTAAGCTTTGAATAGGATTATTTAGAAGATTTCTTTAAGAAAAAAATTAATTGGCATCTGGATGCTTGTTATCCAAAAATTTCAGATATCCAAATCATTGCAATAAATGTTAAAAAAATAATCATCTTTTAAAGTAGAAAAATAGGACGATAGAAAAAAAAATTTCAATCAATTGTTATATTTGAAAAAAATAAAAAAAATTAGAAGATATTTTTTGCTGAATTCTTCTGATGAAACCCTTTCATTTTCTTTCCAATGAACACCATTCCAATTAGAGATATCATGGATATCAAAACGAAAAATAATTCGAAGCCGGGGATTGACGGAGAAGTAGGAGTTGAAGCTGAAGGAAGAGATATGATCACCTTATATGCTACATCAAGAGTAGCATCTGTTACAATTAAGTGTACGCCATTAAAAGTTATTCCCCATTCCCCAGACACCTGAGGGCTATCTACGGAAACGCCAGTGGCCGTTCCCGCTAAGCTATATTGGACAAGTTTATTTGTTGACCAAGCTACTATCCATAACACGCCATTTTTATTATCGTATGTTATTCCACCTGCATCTTCTATTACATGACGTTCGATTTCCGTAAAATCCGTCGTGCTTAGTTTTGCAATATAACTATTTGAGCCTTCATCAAATGAAGCCCACACGTGCGTTCCATCATAAGCTAATCCATCAATTTGTAAGCCTAACGCTGCGTATTCTGAAACGTACGTGCCATCAAACGTATATTTGTAGATTTTATACGGAGATGCATATGCTGAAATTAGTAAATAATTTCCATACCGTGTGATGCCATATGGAATGAAGGATAAAGAAAAATTGTATTCATTCTCATAGGATCCATCATGAATCACAGAAACCAAATTTTCATAGATATCTACAACAAAATAATGTGTCCCGTTCCATGTAATATCCTTAGGATTCACTAATGACAAATCAAAGCGATTATATATCTCACCAATTTGCGTTGGATTGTTGAAGACCGAAAGCGTATCGTTATCAAGGTAGTATCCCATTATAAAATTAGTTCCATTATGCGTTAAACCATATTCATATGAAGCAGTAAATCTAAAGGATTCCATTATTCTTCCAGAAGTTGGATTAACCGCAAATATATGATCTGATGATGGAGCAAGACACCAAACATATCCGTTATAAGCTGTAATGTCATATAAGGTTTCAATTGTGTAATTAGCACTTATTGCTGCTGTTGTTGGATGAATTTTGAAAAGTCTAGAAGGTGAATTTTGATATGCCCAGATATAGCCATCAAGCCAAGCTAAACCCCGAATTAAACCTTTTGAGGAAAAAGTGATGTTTGAAATGATCGATCCATCAGTTGATAGTTTAAAAATGGTACCATTATCAGTATCAAAAACCGAAACGTAAAGGTAAGTTCCATCTGTCGTTATTCCATAAGGTTGAAAAGATAATACAATAGTAGACACAATCGAGCCTTGAGCAATATTACATTGACTAATATTATTCTCTCCATAATTAACGATCCACATATAACCATTCAGATATGCGAGACTACGCTTAGCACCAGTAGCAAGATTAATATATTGATCAACTTCTCCCAATTCTAAAGAATCTAAATTTATGTCTGTTTTTTCTAATGACGTTGTTGAAAGGTTACTTGGTAATCCTATGAATAATCCTATGCTTATAGGTATTATCAGAAGAAAAATTAAAAATATTGATTTTTTCATGGAACTTCATCTCAAAGTTCATTTCAAAATATCATGTATAAATTAAAAAATTAACGATATTAAAATATTTAAATGTTATTTAAACGAAATTAGTAGATTTAGAATAAAAAATAAATACCGATTAAGGTTCATATGTTGTTATTTGTTATTTGAAATTATCATCTTTAAAAAAACGCTTATTCATTTTCTTAAATTTCCATTTAATCTTTGAATTGATAAAAATGTTGTAATTTTATTTTATTATATGAAGAAAGAGTTAGAATATCATTTCTATGTAAAATTTTTTTCTATTTTTCTTATGTAATAGGGAATTTCAAGCTTCCTTGCTTGCTACAAAGCGGAGCTGAAAATAATATTGTTTTAGAAGTAAATATGTTGGGTGTAATTCTGACGATGGAAGACAAGATTGTCAAAATACACAATAGGCTCTATTATAATGTAAGTAACCATTTAGAAGCAAATAAAAAGAAAGTGCTTAAAGATCTTGGAGAATGACTTGATCGTAATGTATGATCCTTTTTTTATTCCGTTTTATAAAAAATAAAAAATGATATTTCTTACTTTTATGTATTATACTTTATTCAATTCTAAATTTTGTTTATATTTTGCATATTGCCACATCAAGCTCATGATTTTTGGTGCGACTTCAGGAAGTAGGATTGGTAAACCACGAGATTGAATGGTTTCTATGAGCGGATCAGCGCGCGACAAGAACAAGTTAGTAAAAAGCATGGGCATGTTAGCTTTACGTCCAGTACGGATCAAGGACTTGAAATTATCTGTCATAACCTTCTGGGATGCTTCAAGAAAGCCATCGTCTGATAGATTCTTGACAGATTGAAATGGATTTTTTACTTTAAAATTCTTGAACCATTTATCCATAGAAAAGAGTCCATAAAAGATCAGCGAATCTACTTCTCCCGAATTAATTAATAATTTCGGAATTTTCGAATAAAAATTGTCCCAATTCATATCGAAGGTTACATCAACAGGATTTTTCGTAGAAGCCGTGAAGGGTAGGATTGCTCGTAACTTTTCTTGAAGCGATTCGGAAAATAATGGAACTTTTAATTGAAGTTTTTCGGATAAATCAGCAATCGTAGTTCCTGGACCGCCTCCAACGGTGACTATGCCCACGCGAGGTCCTTTCGGGAGCGGTTGCGAAGTGATGGCTTGTAAAAAGTTGAGCATGTCGTCATTACTATCAGTCACTAAAATACCAGCTTGTTTTAAGACAGGATTCATTATTGCAGAAGGCGTCGATATAGCAGCAGTATGCGATTGAGCTGCACGCATTCCTGCCTCTCCTTGTCCTATGGGTACTGCAATGATAGGCTTTTTCTGAGATACTCTTCGTGCTACTTCTAAAAACTTCTTTGGTCTTCTCAATCCCTCGATATACAATCCAATGGATGTAATATTAGGATCTTCCTCGAATGCTTCCAAAAAATCGACCATGTCCGTGTTCACCTCATTTCCACAGGAGACAATCTTAGAAATTCCAAGTCGTAATTTTTCATCAAGCGTGAAGAGAATGTGACAAGCCCAAGAACCAGAATGGGAGATAATCCCCGCTGTACCTTTAGGAGGTGGTAGAGGTACTGGCGTGCAGTTCAAATATGCTTCAGGAGAAATAACTCCTATGCAATTTGGACCCATTATATGAATTCCATATTTTGCAGCAACTTCTTTGAGTTGATTTTGTGCCTCGAAATTTCCAATTTCGGAAAAGCCCGCCGTCACGCAGATGACATGATGGATGCCTTTCTTGCCGCAATCTTCAAGAATTTGAGGAACCACACGCGTTGGGGCGACAATAAGCACGAGATCAATGGGTTCTGGTACTTCAATTACTGATCTATAAGCCTGAAATTCCATAATTGTCGATTCCTTTGGATGAATCAAGTAAATTTCACCCTTATAACCACCTGATAATAGATTAAAGAGATGCATGTTCGCAAATTTAAATGGAGTATTACTTACTCCGTAAATAGCTATCGATTTTGGATGAAAAAAGGTCTTTAAATCGTTATACTTGGTCATATGTCTGCCCTTCATTACTTTTAATAATTTAATCAAATATAAAACCTTCAAGTGATTTTAAAAAGTCATCTGAAAGTCATCTCAAACATTTAAGAAACTTAAAAATAAAATTCAATTCCATCTTAAAATGTGAGTATTCATTTATGAAGTGGATAAAGAGCCGCAAAATTCTACATTTAAGAAATTAATCAAATTGTGATTATCTTATTTAATCATCTTATTCTGAAAGAATGGATAATAAGTCTTCCATCATTTCCTCATCTCTCTCATCAACTAGACAGTTGGACATCTCGATCAAAATTCTTCTCATCCATCAACAATTCTTGCATCAAAAATTCATCATTTCTGGATTGAATTTTTTTCTATTTTTCTTATATAAATAAAAACCAAAATTAAGATAATTAAAGAGCTAAATTCAAGAAATTAATAATAAAATGAGAAGTTTCAAGGTAATGGTGGGTTGGGGAAGATTTGAACTCCCGACCTTTCGCCAGTCGTCTTGACTTAAAACGACTTCTTGCGCCCCAGGCAAGAATCATACCAAGCTAGACAACCAACCCATTGAATGAGCACTATTTGTAGCTAATAATTTGATTCCTTATTTTTAAGAATAAATTTTGCTGATAAAAGTTGTTATTTTCAAACCTTTTTAGGTATTTCGCTTAACTGAATGGCACGCATTCTAGCCACATTTGCTTGATGAAAATTTTTAGATCGACGATAAGCTTCACTTAAATTATTCCACAGACTTGGACTATCCGCTTTTAGCTTCACCGCGATTTCAAGTTCTGAAATAGCTTCATCTAACTTACCAATTTGTGCATATATTACTCCTAAATATTTGTGTGCTTCTACATTCTTGGGATCTTTTTCAAGAATACTTCTAAATAAGTTTAATGCTTCCTCATATCTGTTTATCGACGAATATAATACGCCTAAATTCGCAAGTTTTTCAGGATTGTCCGGATCGGATTCTATACTTTTTTTAAGCGTCTCGATCTGGGTGTTTACGTCATTTATTTGAGGTTTTTCAGTTTCTTCGGATGACATTTTGCATCAATTAAATTTTCTTTTTAAGTGTAGATAACTAGCATGAAGTTGATTTAAAGTATTTTTGATTATTTTAGATACTAGGGAATTACATACCAATTTATAGAAAAATTTTTTGTATAAACTTATAATTTTAAATATAAACAACCACGAAGAAATTCTACAGACTTTAACTCAAAAATCTTTTCTTATTTTCTTCTACATAAGTTTAATAAAACAAATTCTTTTTATAGAAATAGAATTAAAGCTCAGAATAAAAATTTATATAATTTTTTCAAGTCAATTTGGTATAAGAAATCGGAGTAATTCTAATGGATAAGGACCAATTAAAGGAATTTGCTAAGCAAATAATGGAAGAATTAGACATAAAAGGCGGAAAAATACTGAAATTAGTCCAACAGATTGCTCCTAACTATGACTATGATAAGAAAAAGATTAAGGTGCAAGTTAAACGTGCCTTAATCGGAGAACATTAAAAAAGGTGAGAAATTACTAAAAAGTGATTGAATTGTCAGAAGAAGTTCGCATTGGTGTTTATGTTTGCGCTTGAGGCGTCAATATCGGCGGTACAGTAGACGTTGAAGCCGTTGCAGAATACTGTAAATCATTACCTAATGTCGTTTTAACTAAAACTTCAACATTTACGTGTTCTGAGCCCGGACAAGCAACGATTGCTGAAGATATCGAAAAACATAATTTAAATAGAATTGTTGTCGGTGCATGTACACCCAAAATCCATGAACCTACATATAGAGCGTTAGTTGAATCTGCTGGATTGAGTCAATACTATTTCCAAATGGTCAATCTTAGAGAGCATGTTTCATTTGTAAATCCAACTACAAAGGAAGATGCAACTGAAAAGGCAAAAGCTTTGATGGCTGCAGGTATAGAACGTGCTCTATTATTGGACGATGTTCCCCTAGAAGAGATGGATGTCAAAAATGAAGTTTTGGTCATTGGTGGTGGAATCGGCGGAATTAGTGCTTCGTTAGCAATAGCGAATGCAGGTTATAAAGTTTATTTAGTTGAATCATCTCCAAGTATAGGAGGAAAAATGGCTCAATTAGATAGAACGTTTCCAACAGATGACTGTGCGATATGAATTCTTGCACCAAAAATGGTAGAAACTTCAAGGCATCCAAATATTGAATTACTTGTTTACAGCGAAATTAAAGACATCACGGGCAGTGCAGGACAATATAAGGTTACTATTGAACGAAAAGCAACTTATGTGGATTGGGAAAAATGTACTGGGTGTGCAAGATGCTTAGAAAAATGTCCAGTTTTAGTTCCAAACGAATTCAATTATGGATTAGGCACGAGGAAAGCAATCAACATTCTTCATCCAAATGCAGTTCCAAAAAACGCTTATATCGATATGGAAAACTGTATTAAATGCAAGCAATGTGAGAAGAATTGTCTTGCAGGTGCTATAGATTATGAAATGCAACCATCGATAAGGGAGCTTGAAGTAGGGTCAATAGTATTAACCACTGGATATGAAACTTATGATATTGTTGCACACGGAGACTTTGGATACGGTAAATATTACAATATTTTAACTCAAATTGAGTTAGAACGATTTATAAGTCCAACTGGACCTACTGGAGGGCATCTTTATAGAATTTCGGATGGGAAGACTCCGAAAAAGATAGCCATGATCCAATGTGTCGGCTCCAGGGATATGAAAACAAACCAATATTGTTCTGGTGGCGTCTGTTGTCTTGTAGCCATGAAAAATGCACAACTCCTCGTTCAAGAATATGGAGAAGAAATGGAAGTTGCCATTTATTACATCGATATTAGAACGACATCAAAAGATGAAGAAGAATATTATGCTCGTATTCGAGGACAAAATCCACAAATTAAATTCATAAAAGGAAAAGTCGCAGAAGTCAGAGAAAATCCAGAAACTTATAATTTACTGTTACGTAGTGAAGATGTCATTAGTGGAAGAATCATGAGGGAAGAATATGATATGGTCATATTATCAACAGCGATGGTTCCACATCCGAATTCAAAGAAGGTTGGAGAAATATTAGGGCTTGATAAAGCACCGTCAGGTTTCTTTAAAGAAATTCATACGTGCTTAAATCCCGTAGAGACAAAAGCAAGTGGCGTTTACATTGGTGGTGCATCTAGGAACCCGATGGCAGTTCCATATGCAGTATCTACTGCACGAGCTGCAGCTGCGATGGCAATAGATTTTGTCGCTGCAGGAAAGTTCCGACTTGAGCTAGTTAATCCTATTATAGATGAAACTCTATGTATCGGTTGCGGAACTTGCGAGAGAAATTGTTCATTTAGTGCTATTAAAGTCAATGAAAAGGGTATTGCTCAGGTAGATCCAATAGCTTGCAAAGGATGCGGTGTTTGTGCTTCAAGTTGTCCTGTTAGGGCAATATCATTCCGATATTACCGCGATGAGCAGTTATTAAATGAAATTGATGCCTTAATTAAAGAATAAGCACGCCTTTCTAATGACTACCTTGATAAAATTTGAGATCATGGTAGAAAGAAGGGATTGCAACCCTTGGGCGTGTTAAAAATAAATCCTTCTTTAAAGGAAGGGAAAAAATTGGTTGGCGAATACAGAATCGTGGCCTTTGCCTGTAATAAATGAGGTTACGGGGCTGCTGATTTAACTGGAACCACTCGGAATAAATATCCGACAGACATTCGGATTATTCGAGTGCGATGCACAGGTCGAGTCGATGCGTATCACATGCTCCACGCTATCCGTAATGGTGCAGATGCTGTCATGGTCATATCATGACATATCGGAGAATGCGATTTCAACAATGGAAACCTAAAAGCCAAAACGCGAATTGAATTCGTGAAACGATTATTAGATCGCGTTGGACTTGATGGTAATAGAGTCAATCTCTATGAATGTGGTGCGGCAGAATTCAACCGCTTCTTGGAAGCTGTTGCTGATACGATGGAAAAACTTGAAAAAGTAGGAAAAGTTGCCCCTAAATTAATCCAATAAATTATATGAATGATTCTCGAATGAAAACATGAAGATTCGAGAGGACGACCCTTGAAAGCGAAGGGTAATAATTTAGATAAAAATCCTCTTAAATTTAAGGAGGTAAAAAATGACTAGAATTAATAAAGAAGAAATGGATGCAATAGCAGAAGCATCGGCAAGTAGTTTATTTGTTCGAGCACTTTTAGAAAATCAACCAGCAATTATTGATGCTAAAAAATTGAACATAGCTTCTTTAAATGCTATAATTGATTCAATGATGATTCATGAAACTAAAAAGTTTCGAGTTTTACTTTATATTTTAACAAAGGGAAAAGCATCTATTTCTGAAATGGAAAAAAATATTGAAGATCTTTCAGAATATTCAGTTATGAAACATGCACTAGCCTTAGAAAATGAAGGCTGGATAGAATTAAGAGATCAAGAAAATTTAATTTTTGGTGCAAAACCAGTTATTAATGAAATTAACGGAAATTTAGATTTGGATCTTGTTTCTCCGTGGAATTTAAGATCTACTTATGATCCTATTAATATTATTGTTGATGCTCATCTTTGTGTTTTATGTGGAGCCTGTCAAGCAGTTTGTCCTGTAAATGCTATCACTATAAAAGATGATAAACCAAATATAGATGATTCAAAATGCATTCACTGTGGATTATGTAATTATCATTGTCCACGAACGAATTTACCCTTAAATATTTTAAAACTCTCTTTTTTAGGTATTCCCGAGGGGGAATATTTTCAAGATTTGAATTTACAACCATATGGTCCATGTAGAATAATCAAATCTGGTCAAGCTGCAGACGACAAAATAAAAGCAGTTTGTCAAGATGGTGGTATGGTCACCACGTTTATAAAATATTTATTGGATAAAAATGAAATTGATGGAGCTGTTGTGGCAAAGAAACAAAAAGATTCTTGGGATACACAACCAGCTGTCGTTGTAAATTTTGATCAACTTCTAGGTTCATCAGGTACAAAATATGCGGTGTCTCCGAATTTTATTGCTCTTGAAGAAGCAAAAAATATTGGATTGAAAAAATTAGCATTTGTAGGTACTCCTTGTCAGGTTCAAGCCATGCGAAAATATCAAGTTTACTCAGATGTATTCAAAGATGTGTGGGGTAAGATTGAATTTATTATTGGAATTTTCTGCATGGAAAGTTTCCCTTATCCTGATGTCATGAAAATCTCGGAAGAGATTTGTAAAACTCCTATAAATAATGTTTCCAAGATGGATATTAATAAAGGCAAGTTTTTTGTTTATAATTTAAACAAAGAAGCAGTTGAGGTTCCCATTAAGGATGTAACTTCATTAGCTCGTCATGCTTGTCACTATTGTGTTGATCTTACAAATGAATTAGCTGACATATCCTGTGGTTCTATCGGCTCGGGTCCTGGCTGGTCCACAGTAATTGTAAGATCTGAAAAGGGTGAAAAAATCTTCAATGCTGCATTAAAAGAAAATTATTTTCAAGTTCGAGATGTACCTGCAGATAAACCATTTGGAATACCTTTAATAGAAAAACTTGCAGGTGGCAAAAGAACACGTAATTTTAAAGGTGTGATGAAAATATTGGAACAATCTCCACCTTATTATTATAATTCATTAAAAAATATTTTAAAGGTGGAATGAAATGATCGATAATGAATTAAAAAAACGAGTCAGTTATTGCTATCAATGTGGAACCTGCTCGGGATGTTGCCCAGTTTCATATTCTCAAGAATTTTCTCCCCGAGCTATTATTTATGATTTGTTAAATAATCCGTACCCTGTTGAAATTCTCAAGAAAAATAACTTGCTTGCGTGCTTGACCTGTAATTATTGTTTGCAAAGATGCCCCCAAAATGTAAATTTTGGTGAATTTATACGACAAGCGCGAACCAACATGTATGAGGACGGATTCCGAGTCGAAGAAACTCACGATTGTTATGTTTCTACTACTTCAAGCATAGTTTCAAGGTCAAATATCATTCCTAAATTCCCAAAAGATTATATTCCTAGTAACATTGAAGTTGCGGAACAAGGGGAACTTGCATATTTTCCTGGAATTTTAGCCATTCTTGGTGCTTATTTTGATGATATTGGAATGAATTTCTCAAATATAGCAAGAAGTTCGCTATTGATCATTGATAAATTAAGCGACATGCCAATTGTAATATTAGATAAAGCAAAACCTTCTGGTCATGACGTTTTATGGCAAGGAGATTACGAAACGTTCAAAAAATTGGCAGAATACAATTTTAATTTAATCAAAAGTAAAGGAATAAAAACTGTAATTACATCTTGTGCTGAAGATTATCGCACGTTAGCATTGGATTATAAGGAATTATTCGGTGAACTTCCATTTAAAGTTAAACATATCACTCAATATATTGTAGAAGAACTAGAAAAAGGAAATCAAAATCTACAATTCACGAATAAAATGGACCTAAAAGTAACTTATCACGATCCATGTAGGTTGGGACGACATATGGGTGAATATGATGCTCCTAGAAAAATTCTCAAAGCTTTAGAAGAAAAAGTAGGAATTAAATTCTTTGAAATGGAACGGATTCGCGAAAATGCGTTATGCTGTGGCGTCAGCGCATTCAATTATTGTAATGATTTTTCAAAAGCCATTCGTGTCGACAGGTTAAAAGAAGCACAAAGTGTTGCAGATATTTTGGTAACAACTTGTTCGAAATGTCAAATACATTTCAATTGTACGTTATCTGAGAAAAGGAGTACGGGTTCTGAGACCCGTTTCAATTTACAAGTAATGGATATTGTAAAGCTTATTGCTGAAGCGATGGGGTTATTATCATGAGTAAATTTGTTGAAAAAGTCGGAGCCGCTATGGTTATAGGAGGTGGCGTGGGTGGTATTCAAGCATCTCTTGATTTAGCAGACGCAGGTTTTAGAGTTTATTTAGTTGAAAAATCTCCGTCTATCGGGGGTAGAATGGCACAACTAGATAAAACTTTTCCTACAAATGATTGTTCTTTATGTATTTTAGCACCTAAAATGGTTGAAGTCTTTCGCCATCCCAATATTGAATTATTGACATATCATGAGGTGACTAAGGTTGAAGGAAAAGCAGGGAATTTTGAGGTTACAGTATTGAAAAAACCTAGATATGTCGATGAAACCAAATGTAAAGGATGTGGAGTATGTGCAATGAAATGCCCTGCGGAGAAAAAATTCAATATCGGTGACGAATTTAATATGGGACTTAGAAACCGTGGTGCTATTTATATTCCATTCCCTCAGGCGGTCCCTCCTATATACTTAATTGATCCTAATTACTGTTTAAAAATAACTGATGATAAATGTGGGGCATGTGCAAAAAGATGTGATGCAGGAGCTATAAATTATGAAATGAAACCTGAATACAGGAAAATAAGAGTTGGTGGTATTATTGTTGCAACAGGATTCGAACAATTTGATCCAGCAAAACTTCCTCGTTATTGTTACCAAGCTCCTAATGTTGTTACAGGATTAGAATTTGAACGAATAATGTGTGCTTCTGGTCCATATCAAGGACACGTATTACGACCATCTGATAAAAAACATCCTCATAAAATCGCAATGGTGTCTTGCGTGGGATCTCGAACCACAAAAGAAGGTGTTCCATATTGTTCATCTGTTTGTTGCATGTATATTGCAAAAGAATGCATGATCACGAAAGAACATGCACCAGATACTGAAATGGTGGTCTTTAAAAGTGATGTGCGATCATATGGTAAAGGTTTTTATGAATTTATACAAAGAGCTCAAAAAGAATATGGTGTTCATTATGTTGACGGACGGGTTTCTTTTATTGAAGAAGATCCCGAGACTCAGAATTTGATTTTATATTATGAAGATATGGAAACAGGAGAATCAAAACAATATGAAGCAGATCTAGTTGTTTTAGCTACTGCTTTGGTTCCTCCAGAAGGTCTTGAAGAATTAGCAAAAATATTAGAGGTTGATATGGATCATAGAAAATTTTTCACTGAAATATCAGAATTATCTCCTTGTGAAACTAATCGTAAGGGTGTTTATATCTGCGGATATGCCCAAGCTCCAAAAGACATACCTGAATCAGTAGCTGATGCAAGTTCAGCAGCAGGAAAAGTTGCTGAGATCCTTGCTCCTGTTAGAGGGACGTTAGCAAAAGAGATGGAATTTGAAAAACCGGAAAAAGAAATTAAACCAGAAGATGAACCAAGAATTGGAGTAATGATATGCCATTGTGGTATAAATATCGGTGCGACAGTTAATATTGATGAAACAGTAGAATATATTAAAAAACTTCCCAATGTTGTTATATGTGAAGCAAATTTATACTCCTGCTCAAGTGATTCTCAAGAGCGAATTAAAGAAATGATTGATAAATATGATTTAAATCGATTTATTGTCGCCTCTTGTACTCCTAGAACGCATGAACCTCTTTTTGCCTTGACTTGTCGTGAGGGTGGTCTTAATCCTTATTTATTTGAATTAGTGAATATTCGAGATCAATGTTCATGGGTACATATGCATGAACCCGAATTAGCAACTAAAAAGGCAATTGACCTGATTAGGATGACAATTGCAAAAAGTAGAAAATTGAAACCTCAACAAGCAGGAAAAATATCGGTAATTAAGAAAGTCCTAATAATCGGTGGTGGCGTTTCTGGAATAACCGCTGCTATTCATTCTGCTAAAGAAGGTTTTGATACATTTCTTATTGAAAGACAACCTGAGCTTGGTGGGATATTAAAAAATTTACATAAAGTATTCCCTGCAAACGAAGATGCATCTGAGCTTCTAGAAAAACTAAAAAATGAAATTGAGAGTCTCCCAAATA
Source organism: Promethearchaeota archaeon (assembly GCA_011365055.1). The sequence goes on along the minus strand of RDOG01000004.1, from coordinate 284,760 downwards.
TCAAGGTCTTTACAAATACTAGCATAAAAAATGTTGGCGGTTATGTTGGTAATTATAAGATAGATCTTTTACAAGGGGAACAAGAACATCACATCGAAATTGGGGGTGTCGTTGTAGCAACTGGAGGTAATGAATTAAAACCACAAGGAATTTATGGCTATGGAACAATCCCAAATGTAATTACGCAATTGGATCTTGAAGAAAAATTAAAAAATAATTCATTGGGTAATATAAAGGACGTAGCATTTATTCTATGCGCAAATGCAAGACAAGATGAGGGAGAGTTCACGTATTGTTCTAAAGTTTGTTGTGCCACCTCGATAAAAAACGCATATCTATTAAAGGAAATTGATCCTAACATGAATGTTACTGTAATTTATAGAGATATACAAATGGCTGGCAAGAATTCTGAAGAATTCTATCATGAAGTAAGAAATAATGTTCTTTTTACTAGATATTCTCTTAAAAATCCTCCTAAAGTAACGGAAAAGAACGGGCGGGCATTAATTGAATTTCCAAATGTTTTGACCGGTGAAAATGCAATTCTTGAAGCGGATCTAGTAGTCCTTGCAACTCCAATGATTCCTCAAAATGATGCAGAACAAATTTCCCAATTTATGAAAGTTCCTGTTATGCGAGGCATACCTCCATTTTTCCTAGAAGCGCACGTCAAATTAAGACCTCTTGATTTTGCGACTGATGGAGTGTTTTTATGTGGTGCTGCTCAATGGCCCAAACCTGTCGAGGAGTGTGTCTCACAAGCAACTGGGGCTGCAGCGCGTGCTTGTGCAGCCCTTGCAAAAGGTGAAATCACTACACACGGAATCACGATGGTTATTAATGAAAATCTATGTATTGGATGTGGAAGATGTGCAGAAGTTTGTCCATATAATGCAATCGAAAGAGTTATGACGGAAAAAGAATTTGAAAATGTGAAACTAGTTGAGGAAAAATCACAAATCATCCAAGCGATGTGTAAAGGATGTGGCACTTGCAGCGTTGAATGCCCCGTTGGTGCAATCACTGCAAGACATTTCACGACTGATCAATTAAATTCGATGATAGAATCTTACCTTTGCGAAGATATCGACCTTGAAAAGGTTAGAGCCGCATTAAAGGAGGAAGTAACTAATGACTAAAAAATTTTACCCACGTATTGTTGCATTTTTATGTAATTGGTGCGGATATGCAGGTGCAGATTTGGCAGGTGTAAGTCGATTTCAATATCCTACTAATATACGCGTTATTAGAATTATGTGTTCTGGTCGTGTTCAGCCATCATTCATTCTAGAATCGTTTAAAAACGGTGCAGATGGTGTTCTAGTGTGTGGATGTCATATTGGAGACTGCCATTATATCAGTGGAAATGAGTATGCCGAGAATCGGTTTAAGAAAACTCAACAAATTATTGAAACCTTAGGGATTGATCCCAAACGTATAAGATTGGAATGGGTATCTGCAGCCGAAGGGGCAAAGTTTGCAGGTGTTGTTGATTCCTTTGTTAAACAATTACAAGAATTAGGTCCATTTGATCCTCAACACTTTGAAACTATTGAAGTTAAAAACATTTAACAAAAAATAAATGATAAAAATAAGCAGAAATATAAATTAAAAATCAAAAAATTATCAATTCTTTTTTTAATCCATAGATTTTATTGATAATCAATAATACAATAAATTTGTGAATTTTTTTTTTTTTAAAAAAATGGTTTAAGAATTAGAACTAAATTTATCAATATGTTCAAAAATCATATATAATAAGAACAATAATTTAATTATTAATTATTTTTTTGTATCAATATTATTAATTACAAATAAGAATATGAAATAATCCAAAAAGGTCAAAATAAATCCTATTCATTTTTATGAAAATAGAGGAAAAAATTGCATCTGATATTATCAATAAAAAATCAATATCATTGACTAAAAAGAGCAAAGTTTGGGAAAATTTATGGCACTGAAACAAGAAAATAATGAAAAAATTAAAGAATTAGAGGTAAAACTAAAGGACTTAGAGCTTAAATATCTTATTAAAAGTAAAGAATTGGATATATTACACGATATAACTTCTTTCGCAAATGAAATGAATGATTTAAAAGAAATTCTTGATAATTTACTATCAAAACTAATTAATATGATGAATTTAAAAGGATGTGCAATTTATCTCTATGATAAGGGTTCAAATTTGATGGAATTAAAAGCTATTAAAGGTATAACTGGCGAATTAATTCAAAATATTACTGTTATACATCCAAAAATAAAGCTCTTACCTGATTTAAAATCAAAAACTGAGATAAATATTTTGGGAAATTATTATAAAATTCAACCAGATGCTGAAAATTCAAGTATTAGTTCTACCTTTTTAATACCACTTCTTTCAAAGGAAGAATTTCTTGGATTAATTAATCTAGTCCCTCACGAATTGGATAAATTAAGTCAAAATAATATTGAAATGCTTGTAAATATTGGGAATGAATTAGGTTGCGTTATAAAAAAGTTCCTAGAATCCGAAAAAATGCAAGAATCAGAAGAAAAATTTAAAGCTATAACGGAAGATACTTCGCTTGGAATTATTATTATTCAAGATCGTATAATAAAATATGCTAGTAAAGGTATTAGCAATATAAGCGAATTTTCGATAGAAGAATTAACAGGGCTGCCAATATTAAATTTTTTTAATATAATTCATCCTAATGAACGAAATGAAATAAAAAAAATAGCAATAAAAAAAGAATCAGGTGATCTTAATGCACCTAATAATATATCTTTTCGTATTTTTACTAAATCTGGAAAAATTAAATGGCTTGATGTACATACAAAAGATATCATATATCATAGTAAGAATGCAATATTAGTTGTGGGGATTGATCAAACCGAAAAAAAACTAACTGAAGAAAAATTAAAAGAATCTGAAGAAGATTATAGAAAAAGAACTACAATTCTAGAATATTTAAATAAAATGATCATTAAAGGGAATTCTGCAAAAGAAGTAAATGTTTTTTTTGAGGAAATATTGGAATTAATTAAACATTTAATGGATGTAAAAATTGTTGTAACATATATTTATGAAAAAGGCAAAAAACAACTTGTACTTTCGAAGTGCATTGGATTATCGGAAAAAATTATTCCTTTTATTGTAAATATTGGATATAATGATAGTTTTCTTCAGACTTTAATGCAAGGTAAAAAAGCATTATATTTAGACGATTATACAATCGCTCGACCAAAGTTTATCAATTTCCCTCTTACGTCAATTATTGCCGTTCCTATATTTGACGAAGGTAATTTTTTTGGAGTATTAAGTGTAGCAAGGGATTCTAGCAATAAATTTTCTCCAGATGATCTTTCAGTAATGCTTATGATCAGCGATATTCTAAGTTCTGTTATTTCTAGACTTCAGTATGATTCAAAATTAAAGAAATCAGAAGAAAAATACCGAACTTTACTTGAAACTTCTCCAGATCACATATTAATTACTGATTTAAATGGCAAAATTGAATATATAAACAGACATCCGTCAGATTTTGAACTCGGGACAGTAATTGGCAAGCAAATTTATGAATTTATTTCCCCAGAATTTCATGAAGACCAGAAAAACGTTATTATGGATGTTTTAGAAACAGGATGCGTAAAAAAAGTAGTATTAAAAGGAAAAGAACCGCTTGGGTATCCAGCATGGTATGAAACACAATTAGTTCCTCTTAAAAAAGGAGAAATAATAGAAAAATTAATGTATATCGCGAGAGATATAACAGATATAAAAACATCAAAGTTGAAAATATTAGAATCCGAACAAAAATATAAAGGCATATTTGATGAAAATATCACTGCCATATATGTTTTTGATACGGAAAAGAAATTTATGGATTCAAATCAAGCAGGTTTAGATCTTCTTGGGTATTCACTTGATGAACTTCTTTCTCTTAGCATTCCTGATGTAGATGGAGGAACGGTTTTTAACGAGCCTGCTCATGCTACGTTACTTTTGGGGGAGAAAATAGAAAATTATATCCATAATCTACAAAGAAAAGACGGAAAGATGATAACAGTATTAAATAATTCAAGACCACTAACAAATGAAAATGGGGAGATTATTGGGATGCAATCAACGATTATTGATATTAGCGACCGTATTGCTGCAGAAAATACTCTTAAAGAATCGGAAGAAAAATATCGCCTCATTTCTGAAAATATTAACGATTTACTTGCAATAATAAACGAAAATAATGAATTTGAATTTATAAACGAAGAAATATTTCAGAAATATCTTGAATATAACGAAACTGACCTTTTAGGTAAGGATATTCACAATTACATTAATAAAGGGGATTTAAATAAGGCAGGTCTTAGCAATTTAATTCTAGATACCATAAAGAGCGGCGATATTTTATTAGATACAAGATTTAAACATAAAAAAGGATTTTATTTATGGCTTGAAATGAAGATAAGAAAATTCACAGATAAAAATGGGAAAAATAAAGCACTAATTTTAGCAACAGATATTTCTGAAAGAAGAGCACTTGAAGAAGCGAGATTGGAATATTTAAAAGATCTTGAACAAGAAATATCTTCTAAATCAAAAGAATTGAGAACTGAATCAAAAAAGTTACAAGATACATTAAATGAACTAAATATAACACAAGAATTACTAATGGAAACTGAAAAACTCGCTTCTGTTGGTCTATTAGCTGCTGGTATTGCCCATGAAATTAATAATCCATTAATGGGCATAATAAATTATGCTGATATTGTATATGAAGAACTTGAAAAAACTAATAGTATAAATCTTGAAATTGAACCTTATTCATTTATAAAGGAAATTATGCAGCAAGGTAATAGAATTTCTGAAATAGTTAATGGTTTATTATCATTTTCGAGACAAGACCAAGGGGTATTCATAATTTCTGACATTTCTGAAGTTATAAAGTCCGCTTTGCTACTAGTATTACCAAAAATAAGAAGATTTCAAATTGATTTATCTCTAGATGCAGATAATAATATTCCAAAAATTCCAATGCGTGTCCAAAATATTCAACAAGTAATAATTAATGTACTTCAGAATTCTTTAGATGCACTGAATGAAAAATACGGTTTAAAATCTAAACCAAACACTAAAAAAATTTCAATTAATATTAAAAAAGTGTTCATAAAAGAAACTGAATTTGTTAACGTAATGATTACAGACAATGGTATAGGAATTAAAAAGAAAAACCTGCCTAAAGTTTTCGATCCTTTCTTTACAACTAAAAAATTCTCTAAAGAACATGGTGTAGGGCTAGGATTAAGTATTTCTTACGGTATTATTAAGGCTCACAAAGGGGAAATCGATTTAAAAAGTAAATGGGGTGAATCTACAACCGTTGTTATTTTATTACCAGTTAAAAATGAAAATGAATAAATAGAGGAATTGTATATGGTTAAAATTTTAATTATAGATGATGAAGAGACAATTTGTAAATCATTAAAATGGACTTTAGAAAATTTAGGTCATGAAATTACATACGCTTTAAATTATGAAGATGGAAAAAAATTAATTTTGGAACAAAATTTCTTGCTTTATTTTGTGGATTTAATATTACCTGGGGGAAGTGGAATTGATTTAATAAGATTAATCAGAGAAAAATCAAGTAATGGAATAATAATTATTATAACTGGTTATCCTAATATACCTACTCTTGTTGATGCTGTAAATCAAGAAGTCTTTGATTATTTGAATAAACCAATCACTAGAAAAAGAGTTATTGAAATAGTAAATCATGCATTAGAATTTAATGAAAAAATTAAGGTGAATTGATTTTGAGTAGAAGAAAAAAAGTAAAAAGTTCAAAGCCCCAAAATTTTTTATTATCAATTTTTGATACATGGCAAACTCTTAATGAAGAACTACCAAAAGAAATTGAAAAATCAATAATAGAAGAAAAAAATAAGGAAGAAAGAATAAGAAAGATTGGTCCAAGACCATCGAATAAAGAAAGATTTTTTACTGAAAAAGAAATTGAAATCATTACTAATATCATACCCGATCCAAGAAAATCTTATATTGATATCTCAAAAGATTTAGGTTTATCACGACACACTGCTCGAAGAAGAATAGAAAAAATGATAGAACAAGAAAAAATTAAAATATTTTTAGGGATTAATTATCAAAAATTGAATTTAGACTTTCTATTAATAGATCTAATATCATATAATTTAAAATACCTGGATGAAATCTTTCGTGAGCTTGAAATGTGTCCTAGAGTTTTTACTGTAGTTAAAAATCCATTAAAAAATAGCTTGATGATGTTACTTGGTATGGAAAAAAATTTGGATGAAGAAAATAATCAAGTATTAGCGATGATTGAGAAATTTCAATTAGACGAAAGAATAAAAGAATGCAATGTTATGAATTTATATCCCGAAATCGCTCCAAGTTTTTTAACTATGATCCCTAAAAATATCCCCGATCAATCAAAAGAAAGATCATGTCAAAGAGATTGCGATTTATGCGATAATTATATTAAAGGTAAATGTTTAGGTTGTCCCGCCACAAAAAAATATAATCCAAATATATTTAAAATGGCTTGATACTTAGGAAGATTTTAATGCTTAAAGAAAGGATAAAAACAGGAATTCCTGATTTAGATGCTATTATTGAAGGTGGATTTATTATTCCATCAGTAATCCTTGTATTAGGTCTACCCGGGACAGGAAAAACTTCTTTTTCGATGAATTATTTATTTGAAGGTGCAAAACATAATGAAAAAGGTTTGTATATTTCAACACTATCTGAATCGACTAGTTCTATCATAAATTTTGGTTCTAAATTTTGGTTTTTTGATCCAAAAAAAATTGGACGGAAAATTTTTATTGTTGAATTAGGAAAAAAAATGGAATATTTCCAAAATAAAAGGGATATTTTGGACGAGATTTTTAATAAAGTAGAAGAATTTGATATATCTAGAGTGGTTATTGATCCTATTAATCCATTTAACTTAATTTTGCCTTCTCTTAGAGATTATCGAATATTTTTGTATGAATTTTCCCAAAAAATAAAAGAATATGGGATTCAAGCAACAATTACTGCAGAATTATATGATGCTAATTGTAATTATTGTCATGAAGCGTATATTTCAGATGGAACGATTTTATTACAAACGGTTCGAAAGGAAAATAAAATGATGAGGGAATTAATAATTGCTAAAATGAGAGGTACTTCTCATTCTTTAGAACCTATTCAATACATTCTGACAAGTAAAGGATTCGTCTTACAAGCATTAGATGGTAAAAAGAAAATATAATTTAATATATTTCCTTTTTTTATCCAATTCTGTTTTTTAAATATAAATAGCTGTCTATAGGAGTTTTTCTATAAATTTTCTTAGATTAAATAACTAATTATTTTTTAATTTATCAGTAGGATGCTTGCTTTTAAGCAAGAAATTGCCTCGACTCAAGATCGCTTATTTTAAAATCATTAGTGTAAATATTTCCGCGATGGTTCTAATTTGCCTGCAGATTAAGACTTTGGTCCAGAAAGACACTATTCTCTTAATCAATTCTCTGCTTCCTAAGAATGCTCCCAAAAAATCTAAAATTATCACAATGCACGCAAATATGGTCGTCCAAAATGTGTCCAAGACTTTTCAAGCGGTTTGGGTCATTTTGACGCCCTAATTCTCTATAAATGTGTTTTCATGCTCAGAACTTTGTTATTTTATAAAAAGATTTTTACATGGTGGCAACATAAACAAATCAGATAATCTTATTTTAGAGATTACTAATCATAAACATATGCATCTTTCAAACAAGCACCTAAAGAAAACTTTGAGTATAACTTCCGTTCTAATGGCTTGTTTAGCGATATTTAGCGTTTCAATTATGATTCCAACAGTATCCGCAAATGCAAATCCCTTAACTTTATACTGTGTGAAGGCAACAATCATTCCCACGCTTGATGGTAATATTACAGCTGGTGAATGGGCTGATGCAGTTCATTATCGCACATTTCATACTCCAACTTCTAACCATTATGCGGATTACGTTGACGTATTCTGTAAACATAATAATACTCACTTGTTTCTTGCTTACGACGTTGAGGGGGATAATTCATCAGATGCGGATGATGTAGCCTTTATTTATCTTGATTTGAATAATAATGGTACTAAAGATCTTGAAATTGTAATTAATAGAGATGGATCTTTTAATCATGTTCTGCAAGGTCCTTCAATATTTATAGAATTGACAAACTTACAAAATAAAACCGCTTTTGGATTTGGGACATCACCCTTAGAAAGTCGGAACCACGCACAGTTTGAACTAGCTATTGCAATTAATAGATCCGCAACTTATTCAGGTGAAAACTTATCTCTCGCCACGAAATTGCCTTTTGGAAAGGTTCCCATTGGCGTAATCTTTGCAGGGAACGGAACGTTAGAACCTGACTGGTTTTTCGGGAATAATACTGATATCAGCTATTGGAACGTAACTGGAGATAGCAATGCCTCCTTCTACGCTGACCTGAACTTAGTTGACCTAACTTTAGGGGAAATATTCCCCCCAAATTCCCCAACAATCCCTGGATTCGAAGTATTACTCACCTTTCTCACACTCGTTACTGCAGCAGGCTTAATAATCTTGAAAAAGAAAAAAGGCATTCCCAATAGAATTCTCGATAACTAATCTCTTTTTTTTTTTATTAATTTCTAGCAAAAGAAAGAAAAAATACAAATTTCACCAAATTTATATTGTTCTATTTTAACAATATCTAAAAATTCTTCAAATAATAAAAAAATGAACATTATGTTTTGTTTTTTTAAGATTTTTTTTACGTTTATTTAAAATTGAAATAAAAATTCATTATTCAAAATTAATTACTAAATTTTCTAAAGATTAAAAAAAAATAATTAAGGTGAAATGGTTTGCAATTCTATATTCCCATAGGATTTCAATTTTTGTTATTATTTATCTTTACTCCTGTAATAATTCTAGGCTTTGCATTTTATTTACGACGAGAACTTGGCTCTATTGCTTTTCGAGTAGCTTTATTAGCTAATATTATAATTTGTATAATGACAGCAATAACAATGTTTACCATTGGTGTGGGAAATTCAGAGTTTTTAATTACAATGCTTTTAACGCCAATAGGAGGCGTATTAACTGCCTTATTCACTTATTATATGGTACGCATAATAAGATCTAATAAAACTCGACTTGATAAAATGTTGAGGTCAAGTGGTGAAGTTAGTATAAATGTTGCAAACATGGCGACTGAATTATCAGCTAGTGCAAGTGAAGTAAATGCATCTGCAGAAGAAATCTCAGCAACAACGCAAGAAGTTTCCTCGGGTTCTCAACAACAAGTCAAACAATTAATTGAAATAAACAGAACTTCTTCAGAAATCAGTAGCTTGGCTCTTGAAGTTAAAAAATCAAGTTCCGATATTAGATCAATTATGGATATAATCACGAATATTGCAGAACAAACAAATCTATTAGCACTTAATGCAAGTATTGAAGCAGGTCGTGCAGGAGAATATGGTAGAGGATTTGCAGTAGTTGCAGATGAAGTCCGAAAGCTTGCTGAAGAATCAAAAAATGCAGTTAGCAATTCTAGTCAAAAAATATCGGAAATTCTCAATAAAATTGACAAAACGGTAAATCTTATTGGTAGCGTTACTGCAGATATCGAAAGCACGGTTTCTACAAGTGAAGAAACTTCAGCTGCAATGGAGGAAATTAGTTCATCAGCTGAAGAACAAACAGCTTCAATGGAAGAAATAACTTCTACATCAGCAAGACTTGGTGAATTAGCCGAAAATTTGAAAAATACGTTAAAAGAAATTTCAACTGAAACCACTAAAACTAAAAGTTCTGTGTTATCAAAATAAAATTGCATCTTTTTATTTTTTTTATTCAAATTTTTCTTTTTTTTAATGTTCGATTTTTTAAATTTCTTTAAAATTAAAAAAGAAATCTCCTTTTTCACCAATCTCTATATCAAGTTCTGTTTTTTTTATTTTTTCTTTAACTAAATCCAAGGATTTATCATTTAAAATTAATTTTTTTATAGTTGAGTATAGATTGTTGAGATTTTCGATTCCTAACCAAAAATTTAAATCTGTATTTTTAAAACCAACGTTTAAAAGAAAGCACAAACCTGTAATTATATCTAAAATCTTACCAAAATTGTAAATAATTTCCTGACTCTCATTTAAGTCCAAAATACCAACCTTTTGATCTTGAAGATCCCTTAATACTACTAAATTTGCTGTCTTTCCTTTGTAATAAATAGTCTTAGATGAGATTTCCACTTGTTTCACTTTTCCTGATTTTGTAATTATTCTAAAAGGATATTTTGTAATTATATTGCCTTCTCCCAAAGTCTTTTTAATTTCTTGTTCCATGACAAATTCAACGTCTTCAGGATGAACTAAACTTGATAGTAAAGGACCTTCAATATCCTTTAATTCTTGAATTGTATATCCTGAAATCGTTGTATCTTCTTGGTTTGTATACTTAATTTTATCATCTTGAATTATATATATTTCTACAGGTAAATTCTTATTTATTAATTCAAATTCGTCTTTATAATTATTCGAAATGTTCTCATACAATTTTATTTCCTCAGATTGAAATTCTAATTCATATTATCTGTTTAAGAATGGAAATTTATCATGATCGCATAATTATATTATTGATTGATAACTTAAAAAAAAAAAGACATTTTGTATATTTTTTTGACAAATATTACAATGTATTGGGTTATTTTATAATTAATTTTGTCTATTTTCCATTAATTTTATATGGGATAGTTCATTGAAATTCTTACTTTCAAAAAAATTGTGTGGGTGTTAAAAATATGCAAAAAGTTACATTTGAAGAAAAAAGAGTAAGAGCAGTCGAAGAAGAATATAAAAAAATTCCTTTGACTGAAGAAGTAAAAGAAAGAGTATCTCATATGGCCAAGCTTTTTGAACAGGCTTTACCTAATCTTTCTTTTATGGCCTTAAAAGGTACTATTCTTTTTTCCTTACAAGAATGGCAAACTAAAACAAGACAATTTTCCGATAATATTGATTCCCTTCCTCCTAGGGAAAAAATACAAGCAATTGGACAAATTAATAATATTGTAAAAGAACGGATTAAAAAACTATTGAGAAATAAAGAAGACGAAAAAGTTATCGATCAGATTTTTCTACGAGCACTTGATGAAGCCAAAAAAATGTTTGGAGTTTAAAATTAAAAAATTCAAATCTTTTTTTTAATGTCCTAAACTCTCACATTTTCAATTTTTTTTTAAATTTTCAAATTTAATCCTATTTTATACATTTATCATTTTTTTAATTGCTTCTATCATTTGTTCTTTTATTTTTTCAAGGTAATTTAACTGAAATCCTCCACCTTGGGCTAATTCAGCTTTTCCTCCTCCTTTTCCTCCATATTTTTTAATCACATTGATTAATTCTCCCATATGAATTTTATTAGATACTGCTTTTTCACCCGCCATTAGTACGATATTAAGATTTTCTTCTCCACAATTAAGTACAACTACAAATTCTGGAGAATTTTTAACAATATTACTCGCTATTTCAATAAGATCTTTAACAGAATTATCTTTTATATATTCAAAAACAAATTGAATATCGTTGATTTTTAAGCTATTGTTCTTTAAATCAATAACTGATTTTTCAGCAATAGATTTTCTCATTCTTTCTATTTCTTTATTGAGTCTTCTCCAATCATCTTGATTTTTTCTCACAACTTCAGGCACTTTTGTTATACCAACATTCAACGTGCTTGCAGATTCTTCCAAAAGGCTCTCTAATTTCTGAATATAGTTTATTGCTGCCTTACCAACTGAATATTCTAACCTAACAACACCATCTTGAATGCGTTTTGCACTAATCATCTTGATAGTACCTACTTCAGCTGTATTTTCTAAGTGCGTTCCACCGCAAGCTTCCACGTCCCAATCATCAATTTGAACGATACGCAAATATTCACCAGGAACAGCTCCTCCTTGATAAATGATAAACCCATATTTTTCTTCTGCTTCGTTTCTTTTCATTATATTTTTATGTAATTGCCTATTTTCAAGAACTATATCATTTGCAACTCTCTCTATTTGCTTAAGCTCTTCATTTGAAATGGGCTTATAATGCGAAATATCCAGATGTGCTCTATCAGGCTTTTTCTCAGTTCCGCCTTGCCAAACATGATTACCTAAAACTTGTCTTGCTGCTGAATTGATAATGTGAGTCGCAGTATGATGTCGCATTAATGCCTTTCGACGCTCCCAGTCTATCTTACAATAAACATTTAGACCATCTTTAAATTCCGAGGGTGGCTTTTTCAATTCATGAACTACAATATCGCCAACTTTTTCGACATTTATTACTTCATATTCATTGATAATGCCAATATCATTTGATTGCCCCCCACTAGTTGGATAAAACAACGTTTGATCTAAAATGACATATTTATCTATGATTTTAATAATTTTAGCATTGAATTCCTGTTTGTTTATATATGAATGATCATAATATAATAATTTGGTCGGAGTTAATTTTGAGACTTCTTCAATTACGGCATCCTTAAGTTCAGTTTTTTCTTGATCTGCCATCGATTTTTCTTTTAATTCTCCTAATTTAACATAAAAGTCCCCCGGAATATGGATATCAACATTAAGAGTTTTACCAATTTCTTGAACAACCTCTGGTGGAATCCCTCGTGATTCATATAATTCAATAAATTTATCTGTAGTAAGGCCTTTTTTATCTTTAATTAATCTTTTTACATGATTTTCCCCCTTAGTTCGGCTTTCTTTAAACTTTTTAAACTCAATGTCTAAAATCTCATCGATGGTATCATTTGCATTGGATAATCTTGTATAAGTCTTTTTAAAATAATCAATTATTTCGTGAGTTAATTCTGTTAAATCAAATTTTAATTTATAAAGTTCATTTAATATGATCGCACGCCTTAAAATAATTCTTAAGTTATAACCTCCGCCGATATTTGAGGGGAATGCGCCATCTGCAACTGCAAAACTTAGTGTTTTAAGATGATCTGCAATTGCATAGGTTGCTTCCATGGGTCCAAGTTGTTTAGATAAGACTTCATAACTTAAATCCAATTTTTTAGCAATTTGCTGCCGAGCTTTATCGATGTCATCAACTTCATCAACATTTAATAAACCTGATATTTGAGCATATTTTGCCAATAAATCTGATTCTATTTTGATACCCGCATTTTTTTTCATTTTTTCAAGAACAGGTCCAAATGTTGCTTCATAAATGGTTAAATTTCCACTTGCAAACCAGCCAATACGTTCAACTCCCCAACCTACATCTACAACTGTCATATCCATTTGTCTGTAGGAACCATTTGGTAAGACCTCATATTGCATAAACACGCTATTAACAATTTCCAATCCTTTTGAAAAAGATTCTAAACAAGGACCAAAATTTCCTCCTCCCATCCAAATATCTTCTCGTAAGTTAATATCTAATGGATTAATTTTTAATATTTTTGTTAAGAATCCAAAATCTAATTCAATACACTGATCCATCCAATATCCTTTTAGCTTCATTTTTTCTGAATTGAATGAATGTTGTCCTCCCATAACGAATGATGATAAATGACGACCAGTTTTTCCAACATTATCAATATCATTAAATCCTTTTCCACCAAATCTAATACAAGGTTGAGGTATCACGAGGGGATTTCCTGGCGGGAGTGCTGTTCCATTCAGAACATGTGGTTGAAAACATCCAATTGAAGCAATAGTAAAATATAGATCATTTCTCCAACGTGATACTACGGGATATTCCTGAACCTTTTTATGTCCATTTTTCACAAAGTAATCTATCCAACGCTTAACTGTATTATGAAAATCCCAATCATTCTTTTTTTTCTTCAAATCAATGAATTGATATCCTCCCAAACATTGAGTATCTCCACAAATAGTGCTCTCTGAGTTTAAAGTCCAATAATAATCTTTACAAATTGGACATTGCTTCCTAACAAACCCCTCTTCATCAAATAATTTGACTTTATATTTTTCTGGTCCAAAAATATTTTTTAATTCGTTCTTCTCCAATATCATCTGGATAACTTCACTCGAAATTCTTTAGTTTACTTTTTTCTTTCACTTCTTAAATATTCTGCAACGCCGTATCCAACTTCTCCATTCATTTCAAACTTAGAAATTGTCTCATTTACGTATGCAATCCCATCTTTATATGATTGAGGTAATGTCATCAGATATTTTGTTTCAGCTTTTAAACTATATTCTTTCTTATTTTCATCAATTAGAGTGAAAATGGCTGATTGTGGTTGATTAGGATTATTCTGTTTAATTTTGGTTTCAACTTCAATATTTTTGATAGCAATATTTTTGTTTTTGATTGATATGAAACCATGCATGTATTTTTTTCCTCCAATTAAATTTAACCAACAATTTAAAGCCATCTTTCCATCTTCAAATTGTACGGAAGTCCAATACCAGTTATCAATATATATCCAATCTCTCACTCCCCATGAGTGATCTCTATGCCCAAATCCATTAATTTCTCTTAATGAACCATCCTTCATCTTTATAGTCCCTTTAACAGTCCCAGACTGTTCATAATGCTCTTGAACCAATATATTCGGAATCTTCCAACCACCAATATATTCGAATACTGGAAATCTTGCTTTCCATGAGTAATCCATTTCAAAATTTCTTTTTTTTAATTTGACATTCCACTCATCGTGTTCTTTTATTAGCTTAAAACTAGACTTTCCATCTGTTGGATTTTCTCGAATATCATTTTCATTATTTAATTTTTGAAATCCAACATGCGAATATAACTTGTCATCAATATAAAGAACTGAAAAGTAGTGGCTCGTCTTTTCATAAGGCATGTATCCCATCGTGGAAACAGTAAAAATGTTATTTTTTGGATCCATGGCATTAAAATAATAACTTTCCCTCCAATAGGGTATATTTTGAGGTTTATGAAGATGCTCATCTTTATTATCTATCAATTCGATCATATCCATAAAAAATTTATAATTAACTATCTTGTATGTTGATTTTAAAGATACAATTCATTCATTAAATTTGACCATATTTATTTACTAGGGTGTTCGTAAAAAATAAGTGGGATTTTTTATTTTAAATTTATTGGATCTAAATATCCAAAGCGCTAATGGGGTGAATGTATTTGTTCCATTTTTGTCAACTAACTCTTTAAACTCTTTTTGCAAGACTTCTGGATTTAAGTTCCAATCAATCTCATCTGTAATTCCAACTAAATTTGTAAATCTGTCAAAATTTTTATTATAAACTAAAGCTCCCGCCTTAATTTTTTCTGCACGACTCCAGCTTGTCATTTTTAAATATAATTCTACTAAAGCTTCTTGCGCAAATTGTTCATACGCTTTTAATTCATCTATTCCTAGAGATTTATTTTTATTCTTTTCCCTAGTCAAGATTGCAACTGAAGAAATATTATTACTATAATCAATAGGATCTGTAAATAATGTTCCCCAATCATTGAACCATATTTTTTTCATGTTTTTTAAAGCAAACGCTATTGCAATCACAGATGTTGGTGCTGTTGCTTTAATTTCTGACCAAGGCCATTGACCTTTTTCTCCATCAACATGCAATCGAATCATTTCTCTGACAATTAATTTTTCACCGTCTGGTAACTCATAAGGTCCATGATCACTTATTCTCATTCTCGTCTCACATTCATCTGAAAAGCTATAGACTTCCAATTGGGCAGAGGTACGTTTAATTTTCTTTAATTCCTCTTGATTAGGCGTGTGAAGATTTTTCACTATGAACTTAACGTCATTATCTGGAAGAATCTGACAATTTCCTTCCATTTCTCGAACTGTTAGGGCTCCTGTATTAAAATAAGCTCGTGCTAATCGTTTCCAAAAATTTAGAATGAATTGAATTTGTTGAAATTTTTCGAGTGGTTCATTCTCTGGTTTTCTTCCCATTTGAAGAATTCTGATCAATCTCCCAAAAAGAGGGAACATTTGAAGATTAAATATTTGAAGTGGTGTAATTTCAGTAAATAATTTTCTTTGTTCATCTGCAATTCTTTCTGGCGTGATTCTATCACTCACTAATTTTAATTGATGATAAAATTTTTCGTAAGAATTTAAACATGAAATCATTATATATTCAGTTACTGGAAAAATTTTTGATTCCACTAACAATCTTTTACCAAATAAATCATCGAATGCCTCACTTAAGTAACGTATCGTTTTGTTTGTTTCCTCAATCGCTTCTAATTGAATTTTTCACAAACTCCCATTTCAAATAATTAAAAAGATAATATGATTGAAAATTTATATGTATATTATTGACTTAAAAATTTTTCAAATCAAGATGAATGGATATTGAGTGAAAAAAAGAAATCATCAACTTTAAAAAAATTAATGTGCTATTTGATATTATTTATAGGATTTCTAATTAATTTTATCTCCTTTTTCCTATTTTTTACTCCAATTGGTTCAACTTTAATAGTTTATTACCCAAATTTTTCATATTTATTAGTATTTGTTTATTTGATACCATCAATTTATCTAATAAAAAATAATGAAAAAAGAAAATCTAAAAAGGTACTTTTTATTATTGGAAATTGCATATTTTTAGTGATCTTATCAATAATGCCCTTAATATCAATTCCGTTTATCGTCTATGATGTTGAATCCCAGATGTTTGCTAATTATGGAACTGATTATATTAATTTAAATACTAACAGAATGCTCAATAATCCTTTTTCTTTTTGGAAGTCATTACATGGAATATCACTGAATCTACAAGATTTAGATATAAATTTAGACATATTGTATTATAACAATAGCAATGATTATTTTTACTTTGACTGGTATAAACCGAAGGGAGGCGGACCATTTCCAGTAATAATTCTTCTTCATGGAGGATCTTGGGTGACTGGAAACAAAGGAGTCAAGAATAACATGCAATTAAGTATGTATCTTGCATCTCAGGGGTATTGTGTTTTTGATATTCAATATGGAGTCTATATGAGTGCTTCTGAGGCTAATTCTGACTATGAAGATTATTTGCGTCCAGATTACAATAGAAGTTACCTAATCCCAGATCAAGTTGAAAATGTAGGTAAATTTACTCATTTTCTAGCAAAAAATCACCTTTTATATAACGCAGATATAGATAATGTATTTATTATGGGCAGAAGTGCGGGTGGACATGTTGCTGGTGTTGTTGGTACAGGTTATAACAATTCTTATTTTTCAGGCACATTTAATGAGTCTTTAAACTTACGGGGTATGATATTACTGTATCCAATAACAAATTTAAAAACATTAAAGTATGCTGCTGAAATTGGATTAACTTTTTGGGAATCTTGGTTTTTTGATGCTTTGTTAAACAATTCACTATCTCAAAATGAGCTACAATTAAGGTATAATTTTTATTCACCATATTATCTGCTTCAAAATCAATCTGCTAAAATACCTCCCATCTTGTTACTTTTTGGAATGTCAGATTTAATATGTCCTTACTTGGACCAAGGATTTAATTTCCGTCAAGAGGCTTTACGAAATAATAGAACGTGTATCTTAGTCTCTTTACCCTTCATTGGGCATTCAATTGATCTTTTTATGAATAGTCATGCAGGTCAAATATCCACCTACTATATTGAAAGATTTTTAGCATTAGAGACTAATTAATAATATATCTTTAAAATATACTTAATTTAGAATTAAAGGAGGAAATTTTAATGCCATTTATAAAAGTAAATGATATTAAAATGTATTACGAGGTGCATGGAGAAGGTTTTCCATTTGTGATGATTATGGGATTAACAGCGAATGTAGATTGGTGGGATGCTCCAACTATAGAAAAACTATCAAAATTTTATAAAGTAATAATATTTGATAATCGTGGAGCAGGTCGAACTGATAAACCAAAAATGGATTATTCCATTAAATTATTTGCCGATGATACCATTGAACTAATGAAAGCGTTAAAAATTCAAAAAACTCACATGTTTGGGATCTCTATGGGAGGAATGATCGCTCAAGAATTGGCTCTCAATTATCCAAAGCAAGTAGAAAAATTGATCTTATGTGCGACTCATTGTGGTTTGAGTAAGACGATTTTAGCTTCTCCAGAAGTAATGGAAGTTCTAACGAAAAGTAGAGCAAATCCAACACCAGAAGAAATTGCCAAGGATACCATTCCTTTATTATATCCAAAAGATTTCATTGAAAAAAATCCAGATCTAATAAAAGATTCATTAGAAATGATGACAAAACATCCTATTCCTTTATTTGCTTATCAACTTCAATTGGCTGCAATAATGAAATTTGATGCATGTAGGAGAATTAAAAAATTAAATAAATCCACCTTAATTATTCATGGAACGAAGGATATATTAATTCCAACGGGAAATGCTCATATACTAGAAAAGAGAATTCCAAATGCAAAAAAAATTCTTATAGATGGTGCTGGTCATGGTCTTGTTAGACAAGAACCTGAAATCCTAACTCGATTAATGTTAGAATTCTTAGAAAGCTAATATTTAACTTTGATTAAATTTTTATCCAATAAATATTTAATATAATTTGATTGCAACTAGATGATAATAGTCTAATAATTTAATTCAAAATGTATTTCATCCTAAAAGAAAATTCATCATTTTGATTATTTTAGGATCTAATTTTTTCCACATACAATTATATTTGATATTAAATTGTTTTTTTCATACAAAAAATTAATAAGAATTAAAGATATGGTGAATGAATGATTAATGAGATGAAAGATTTTCGATTCTTTTCTCATTTTGTAACCCCCCAACTTAATCCCTCCTCCCTCTTATGAAATTTTTATTTCGAAAATCCATTAATTCATTAATAATTCAATCATTTTTAATTCTACTAATCTATGTTTTTTCAACAAATTATATTTAGTAATCTTGATTTTTATACAATATGTTACTTTATTCTTTTTCAAGTTTTACAAAAAGTAAATATTAATTACATTTTAATTCCACTTATGCTTTAATTTATATAATATATTCTTCTACCAAGAAATATTATATTTTACATTATGCTACATTGAATATTATTGGGGGAATTGTAGTGTCTGATAGTTCCATATTGAATGAAATTTCGGATTCTTTTTTAGAAAATTTAGAAAATATAAGTAATTTCGTTCCCAATGCAATATTTACAATAGATAAAGATTGTAACATTACTACTTGTAATAAAAAATTCCTCGAATTGACTGGATATGATATCAAAGAATTGATTGGAAAAAAATGTAATTTTTTTACTTGTAATGAATATAAAGAGACTTGTTCTTTCTTATCAAAATATAAAGAAAAACCAGTTTATGGAGAACTTTGTACTATAACAAAAAAGAATGGAGAAATTCTTTATGTTAAAAAGAGTATTGATCATTTGAAAGATTCTAAGGGCAATATAATGGGAGGAATTGAAACTTTTGAAGACATAACGGATCTAATTACTTTAAATCATCAATTAAAAGAATCAGAAGTAAAATTAAACTTATTAAATGAAAGTTCTAATGAATTATTTATTATATTTGACGATCAATTTAAATTTAAATATATAAATGAAAATGCCTGTTTTAAAATTACTGGCTATCATGCTGATGCATTATTAGATAAAATAATAAATCTATTTATACATCCTGATGATTTAAAAGAATTTTTCAAATTACATGATATCGTTTTAAAAGAAGGGGAAACAAAAGCTAAGTTTCGAATTAAACATAAAAAAGAAAATTACATTTGGGTTGAAAGTATAGGAAAAATATACATAGATAAAGATGGAAAGAAAAATTTTTTTACGATATTGAGGGATATTAATAAAGAAAAGATGGCTGAAGTAGGCTTACAGGAGTCTGAAGAGCATTATCGTAGAATAAATAGAGAATTAAAATATATAAACAAATTTATTAATACTGGGAATAAAGCAAAAAAAATAGAAGATTTTTTTAATGAAATTTTGACTATAATTACTGAATTTATGGAATTGGAAAAAGCAGTAATATATTTATATAATAAAGAAAAAAAACAAATCATTCTTAACTCTTATAAAGGATTATCTGAAGAAATAATACCAATAGTTCGAGAGATTGGAGTAAATAATAAATATCTTCAATCTTTAATGGAAAGTAAAAGAGCTTTATTTCTTGATGATTATACTATTGCGTATTCAGAATTGAAAAGATATAACCTATCCTCTGTAATTGCTGTTCCTATTTATTCAGAAGAACAATTTCTTGGTGTTTTAAGTGTTGCAGATTTATCGGGAAGAGAATTTTCACCTGATGACCTTTCTATAATGTTAATTATCGGCGATATCTTAGGTTCTGTAATCTCTAGATTACAATATGAAGAAAAATTAAAAGAATCCGAAGAAAAATTTAGATTACTCACAGAGCAATCCTTGATGGGGATATTAATTGCACAAGAGAATAAAATAAGATATGTAAATAATGCATATGCAGATATAATAGGATATTCAACAGATGAGATGTATGCTTGGGAATTAGAAGACGCAGTAAAAGTAATTTATCCTGATGATCGAGATTTTGCTATTGCGGAATTGATGAAAAAACAATCAGGAAGAGATGATATCACAATCAATTATCAATATCGAGTGATAAGAAGAAGTGGGGAAGTAATATGGTTAGAAACCTATTCAAAACCAATAATTTACGAAAATAAACCTGCCAACTTGATTTCTGTTATAGATATAAGTGATAAAAAAGAATCCGAAATAAAACTTAAAGAATCTGAAGAAAATTATAGACTAATTTTTGAAAATGCTAATGATTTAATTTGTATCACTGATCCAAATGTTGTAATATTATATGTAAATCAAGCATATCAAAGAATTCTGGGTTATTCGAACGATGAAATAATTAATAAAAACGGAATGGATTTTATTCATCCTAGTGATATTGAATTTGCAACTAAATCGTTTCAATCAGGTCTGGAATTTGGGGAGCGAACAGTTGAAATTCGTATTAAGCATAAAAATGGAAATTATTTATGGTTTAACATATATGGTAGAGTCTATAATGATACTAGAGGAAATAAAAGAATATTATTAATTTCTAGGAATGTTACAGAGAAAAAACTAGCAGAAGAAAAGCTAAAAGAATCTGAAGAAAAGTTTAGAACAATTGCAGAACAATCTTTAGTTGCTATAGCAATAGTACAAGATGGTGTTTTCAAATATGTTAATGAAATAGGTTCAAAAATACTTGGATATTCAATTGATGACTTGCTAAATTTAAAGTTTGAAGAATATTCAAAATTAATACACCCAGATGATGCTTCGTACGTTATGGGACAGGGTCGGAAGAAGCAAGATGGGGATAAATTAATTCCTCGAAATTATTCTTACAGAATTATTAATAAATTAGGAGAAATAAAATGGATAGATCAGTATTCTACACCAATCAAATATGAAGGAAAAAGTGCTTCTCTAGCAATATCATTAGATATTACAGAGAAGAAAAAATATGAACAACAGCTAAAAGAATCCGAACAAAAACATCGTCTAATATTCGAAAATTCTCCATTAGGTATATGCTATTTTGATACAAACGGTGTAATTGCTACTGGAAATGATATGGTATGTGAGATGATGGGAACTACACGTGAAAATCTAATTGGATTCAACGCTTTGTCCAATATTACAAATAAAGATCTCCTAAAAGCATTAAAAGCCTCTTTAAACGGTGATTTAGGATACTTTGAAGGTGAATATAGTTCCGCTATTAGGAATAAATTATCCTATATAAAAATTGATTTTGCTCCAATGTTATCTGAAGATGGAATCCAGTTAGGTAGTATAGCAATAATAGAGGATATTTCAGAACGAAAAAAAACTGAACTTGCTTTAGAGCAAGAACGAAATAAAATAAAACAATATTTAGATATTGCGGGTGTAATGTTAATCATTTTAAATAGGGATCAGACTGTTTCTCTTATTAATAAAAAAGGTTGCGAGATTTTAGGATATTCGGAGGAAGAAATAATTGGTAAGAACTGGTTTGAAAATTTTATTCCAAAGAATATAAAGGGGGAAGTAAAAGAAGTGTTTGAACGTTTGATGATTGGTGATATTGAACCAGTAAAATATTTTGAAAACTTTATTTTGACAAAAGAAGGAAAACAAAGAATAATTGCATGGAATAACAGATATTTAAGAGATGAAACCGGTAATTTTACTGGAACATTAAGTTCAGGCGAAGACATAACAGAAAAAAAGATGGCTGAAAAACGTTTAAGAGAATCAGAAGAGAATTTCAGAACCATTGCTGAACATTCTTTAATTGGATTTGTAATTATTCAAGATATAAGTCTTAAATTTGTTAATGAAACACTTGCCCAAATTTTGGAATATGATACTGATGAATTATTAATGATGTCCGAAAAAGATTTTGAGGAAATTATTCATCCCGATGACCGGAAAATGAGGATTGAAAATCTTAATAGAACAATTAATAGTATTCGAGATCAAAAATTCCATGATATTTTTAGAATTATAACAAAATTTGGTCAAATAAAATGGATGGAAAATTATGAGACTAAAATTAACTATGATGGTCGAGATGCTGTACTTGGCACGTTATTCGATATCACGGATCGAAAAAAAGCAGATGAAATGATAAAAAACCAAAATATGGAATTATCTATTTTAAATAAGGTTATTATTCTAGGAAACGAGTCAGAAAGTTTGGAGGATTTCTTGAACAAATCATTTGACTTTATTTTGGAAAATACTGAGATGGAAAATGGTGGAGTTTATCTATATGACCCAAAAACAGAGTATAACTCGTTAATATTTCATGAAAATATTCATCCTGATTTTATTGAAATGTTGAAAAATGTCGATATTTCAGAAAAACCTTGGAAAGAAGTTTTTAATAAAAATGAAGTATTTATTATCGATGATTTCTCAAAAATTATTCCCAATGCATTAGAAAGAGGCATATTTTCTTCTATTGTACTTCCACTTAAAGCAAAAGATGTTTATATTGGTAGTTTAAATTTTGGAACCTCTATCTATCGAAAATTTAGTCAAAGAGAGATTGATTTTTTTATCGCAGTTGGGAAACAAATGGGTTTATTAATTAAAAAATTTCAGGGTGAAGAAAAATTAATAGACTCGGAACTAATGTTCCGACAAATAACTGAACAATCCTTGTTTGGAATATCAATATTACAAGATAATAAATATATTTATATGAATGCTGCTTCTGAGAAAATCATTGGATTTAAACAAGAAGAGGTTTTAAAATGGGCTCCCCAAGATTTTTCATGTTTAATTCATCCAGATGATCTTAATATAGTTGAGGAACAAGCACAAAAAAAACAAGAAGGAAAATTAGATGTTATAAACCATTATCTATATCGTCTTTTTGATAAATCTGGAAACCTCAAATGGATTGATAATTATTCTAAAAGCATCATTTATGAAGGTAAGCATGCAGATCTAATTATTTTTAATGATGTTACACAAAATAAACTAGCAGAACAAAAACTTAGAGAATCTGAAGAGAAGTATAGGCTGATTTCCGAAAATATTAACGAGCTTCTAATAATACTCAATGATAAAAACGAATATGAATATATAAATGAGGATATTCATAAAAAAATTCTAGGATATTCAAATGTTGACTTGATTGGAAAGAAAATATATGATTTTCTTAATAAAGAGGACTTAAAAAATGCGAAAGTTAAAAATATAACTGAAGAAACAATAAAAAACGATGAATTTTTTTTAGAATGTCGCTTTAAACATGCCGAGGGTTATGAATTATGGCTCCAATTCAATATCAATAATTTTGTAGATAAAGAGGGTGCAAATAAAGCTATTATACTTGCAAGCGATATTTCAGAAAGAAGGGCCTTAGAAGAAGCTAGAAGAAAATATTTAGATGATTTAGAAAAAGAAGTTGAATATAAAACAAAAGAATTAAAAAATGAAACGATTAAATTGAAAGAAACGTTGAATGAGTTAGAAACGACTCAAGAATTATTAATTCAGTCAGAGAAATTAGCATCAATTGGATTGTTAGCTTCAGGAATTGCTCATGAGATTAACAATCCCTTAATGGCTATTATTAATTTCGCCAAGATTGTCGAGGATCATTTAAATGAGATTATTAAAATCGATATAAATAAAAAGCCATTTACTTTTATTAAAGAAATTCAAAAAGAAGGATTTCGGATATCGGAAATAGTTTCTGGCCTTCTATCATTTTCAAGAGAAGATAAGGGATTTTTCGATTATACAGATATTATTGAAATAATTGACTCTTCTCTCTTACTTTTAAGACCTAATATTAAAAATTCTCAGATTGAAATTGATTTAGATTTTCAAGAGGATATACCAAATATACCAATAAGAAGCCAAAAAATTCAACAAGTAATAATAAATATTCTCCAGAATTCTATAGATGCTTTAAATGAAAAGAAAGAAAAATATGATAAAAAAATTCTAATAAAAACTACCTTAGCAACCCTAAAGAAAGAAAGATACGTGAAAATATCAATCACTGATAATGGGATTGGGATAAGTAAACAGGATTTATTGAAGGTATTTGATCCTTTTTATACTACAAAGACTTATTCCAAAGAACATGGTGTGGGTTTGGGTTTAAGCGTGTCATATGGTATAATGAAAGCACATAAAGGCGATATAAGAATAAAAAGTAAATTGAATAAAGAAACTACTGTAACACTATATTTACCTGTCGAATTAAAAGAAAATATGGAAAAAAGTGAATAAAAATGGCAAAAATATGTATAATTGATGATGAAAAATCTATTTGTGAATCATTAAAATGGATTTTAGAAAAAAAAGGGTATAAAGTAAAATATTCAACAACTTTTGAAGCTGCATTGGATCTAATTAAAAAAGAACATTTTGACTTATATTTTGTTGATTTAGTCCTACCTGGAGGAGAAGGAATTGATTTGATTAGAAAAATAAAGGATTTCAAAAGAGATGGTAAAATTATTGTTATAACTGGATATCCATCGACGCCAACACTAGTTGAATCAGTAAGATTACACGTCTTTGACTATGTGAGCAAGCCAATAGACCCTAAAAACGTCATCAAAATAGTTGAACTTGCGTTAAATTATAAAAATGAAGAAGATAAGGAGTGATTAAATGAATAAACAAAGAAAAAAACATATAAAACCTAATAACTTTTTATTGTCAATTATGAACACTTGGCAAAAATTTAATGAAGATATTCCCGAAAAAATTCATTTAACGAGAACTAAAGAAAAATTAAAGAAGGAACGAGAAAAAAAAATAGGTCCTCGAGTTTCAAATAAAAAAAGTTATTTTAGTCAAAAAGAAATTGAAATTATTCAAGAATTAGCGGCTAATCCAAGAAAATCTTATGTTGAAATTGCAAACTTCTTAGGTCTTTCACGTCATACTGTTAAAAAGAAAATTGAAGAAATGTTAGATAATTCAAAAATCAAAATATTTCTTGGAGTTAATCATAAAAAATTGACTTTGAATTTAATATTGTTCAATTTAATTGTCAAAAATTTAAAAAATTTAGATGAAATCTTTCTAGAACTTCAAAATTGTCCTAGGGTCTTTTCAATAACAAAGGATATCGCAAAAAATAGTTTAACTATCCTCTTAGGTATAGAAAAATCTATTACAGAAGAAAATAATCAAATGGTTTGTATGCTAGAAAGATTTCAATTGGATGAAAGAGTAAAAGAATCATCAGTCCTAAGCTTATATCCTGAAATATTTCCAAATTATTTAATGTTCCAAGCTTTAAACTCTCAAAAATCTCATTTCGAGAATAATTGTAATTCAAATTGTGAAATATGTGACTTTTTTGTTAGTAACAGATGCCCAGGTTGTCCTATAACAAAGATTTTTTCAGAAAAATTCTTCAAAATTATTTGAAAGAATGGTGACCCTTCTTGGAAGAACCTAAAGTTAAAACTGGAATTCCAGAGCTTGATGATTTAATTGGAGGGGGTTTTGTAAATCCCTCTGTTATTTTGCTATTGGGACAACCAGGTTCTGGAAAAACTAATTTTTCTTTGAAATATCTATTTGAAGGTGTTAAACATAATGAAAGAGGAATTTTTTTCTCGACTTTATCTGAATCCTCCTCCTCCCTGATTGAATTTGGGTCTAATTTCTATTTCTTCAACTCAAAAATGATAGGTAGAAAAATATTTGTGATTGATTTGAGTAATAAAATTGAAGAATTCAAAAAAAGTCAACAATTTTTAGATGAAATTACTGAAAAAATAGAAAAATTTAACATTTCACGAATGGTCATTGATCCCATTAATCCTATTAATCTTGCGTTGCCAGATATCAAAGAATATAGAATGTTTTTATTTAAATTCGCTAGAATTATTAAAGAATTTAAGATTCAAGCATTAATTACTGCAGAATTATATGATTTTAATTATCTTCATTGTCATGAAGCATATATTTCTGATGGTACTATTTTATTAGATAAAATCTTTAAGCAGAAAAAAATGGTGCGTGAAATGACTATTGTAAAAATGAGAGGAACTGCTCATAGATTAGATCCCATCGAATATACTTTTACAAAACATGGAATGACATTAAATCTGAAAAAGTAAAAAACTTAATTTTTCCTAAACTTATATAATTTTTAGATTTGAAAAATTGTCATTTTTTTTAATTTTTAATTAGCTCAGAAGGAAGATTTTATTTATTTTTATTATACATTTTGTATCCTTTTTTATGGCAAAATATTTCGTAAATCTTTATATTCTTCACCTCTAGTTAACATCGAATTTGATTGAACTCAATAATTTATGAAAAACAACAAATAGGAGATAGAATGATTCACGAGATTTTCATATTCACACCGGATGGTAGATGTTTAAAATCTTGGGAATTTAATTCAAGACATCTCCAATCCGGACATGAACAAAGTGAAATGATGAGGTGTGCATTTATGAGTGCAATTTTTAATTTTGGGTTACATGTGCATAATCAAGAATTGAACACTGTAAAATTTGGTTGCCAAGCTTATTACTTCCTAAAAAATGAAAAAATAATTACTTCTATTTGTTGTGATGTTGAGGATTCAAATATCGAAATTATAAAAAAAATGCTTTTAAAAATATCTTTTACATTTCTCCAAAAATATCGAGGGATTTTAGAGAATTGGAACGGAAACATACAAGTATTTAATGGTTATAAATTGCCAGAATCCATAAATATTAATATTTTGGAGCGAAATAGCTTGAAAAATTATGATAAATATTTTGAAAATGTTAAAAAATACAAAGAAGAGCTCATAAATTATATAAGCGTAACAAATTTGCCTGACACTTCAAAAAAAAGGATCTTACAATTAATTGAAAACATGAATCTTATCTGTAATAAAGTATATCAAGACTATGTCTTGGAAAAAGAATTAGAAGAAATGTAATAATTAATAAAAAATGAGGAGTGAACAAAATGTGTGATCATTTAAAAGAAAAAAAATTGTATCGAAACATAAGTTATTGTACAAAATGTGATTTAGTATTAGGTCCTATCTATAAAATTGGAAATTTACATAAAATCAAACAAAAAAGTTTAGTTGATAGTGTTTCTGATTTAGATATGCTTGAGAATGAAATGAAATTGAAAATTAAAAATGAAAAAAGCTTAGAAAAAGTCATAATATAAAACTTATAGAAAAATCAATATGTCTAAAATTAGAAACATTATCCACTAACGATATTTATTTGAATTATTGACAAACCTGCACATTTTAGTTGCAATTTAAAAATTTATAATGTAAATAATATGCTAATTCTGGTAATATTATTAATTTTAATTGTCTATCCTATTTTTATAAAATATTTAATTTGAAAACGTGAGCAAATCATTAATTTTATAAGATGTGATTTATTTGACGGATTATGATGTTATTATAATAGGTTCTGGAATTGGAGGTTCTGCAACTGGAGCTTTACTGGCTAATGCTGGTATGAAAACTCTAATATTGGAGAAAAATAATCGAATTGGAGGTGCATGCAGCTCCTATTTTAAAGAAGGTTTTACTATTGATGTAGCTTGTCATTTTTTCTCTCAATGTATGAAGGGAAGGATTGGAAAAATATTAAAACGCATAGGATTAGCGAAAAAAAATGAAAAAGGTATTTTAGAGTCCGATTACCTAAGTTTTAGGGCTCCACTTTTTCCATCTATTAAATTCAAGGGTCAAACAAAATATAGTCAAATGGGTTTTATAGCTCAACTTGGAAACGCCGGAGGTTCTCAAACGAAAAAGTCAAGTGAAAGTGAAGATACTGGCTTTGATAAAGAAGAGCAGAAAGAATTTATGAAAGTAATTGGTTCAATGGCGCAAATGTCTAAACGTGACATTAAAAATTTGGCCGAAAAAGATCTCGATGTAAAAACTTGGGCTGATCAAATAACTAAAAATAAAAAAGTTCATGATTTTTTGGCAGTTATGGTTGGTACTTTCTTTACCATCCCTCCAAAAATGGCTTCAGCATCAGAATATATTATCTGTTTACAAGAAACAGCCTTCAAAAACGATGCAGGTTATCCCATAGGGGGTGCAATTGCAATGCCTAATGCATTTATTGAAGGATTGAAAAAATATGGTGGTGAATTACGGATTAACGCACCCGTAGAAAAAATTATTATTGAAAATAATATGGTAAAAGGGATCCAAGTTAATGGTGATACAATAACATCAAAAATGGTAATAAGTAACGCTGGAATTAAACAAACAGTATTAAAATTAACAGGAGAAAAATATTTTTCTAGTGATTATGTTAAAAAAATAAAAGATTTAATACCATCTTACAGTTCATTGGCGTTTAAATTTGCCTTAAAGAAGCCAATTGAGGAAATAGAAGATAGACCTGTCATTCAATTAACACAGAAGCGAATTAGTGAACTTAAAGGTTTTATTCCTGAGCCGGGAGAAAAAAAACCTAAAACTCCTGGTTATTTAGTTCCAGTTCTTTCAAATATGGATCCAAAGCTTGCTCCGAAAGGTAAACAATTAATAATTATTGGTACATCAGCACCTGGTGAAGTTAAAAGCAATTGGAAAAAATGGTTAGACGCATATCTTCTAGATATTTTAGAATTCTACCCACAGCTGGATAAGGATAACTACGTTGAATTTATTGACACCACTACTCCTGATGATATCGCAAAATATTTAGGAAAAGAAAAAGGACCAGTTGAAGGCACTGCATTAACACCAATGCAAAGTGGAAGGCACAGAATTTCATCAATTCTTCCAATAGAAGGATTATATTGTGTTGGGGATACTGCAGGTGTTGATACACATGGAGTTGGGACCCAATTAGCTGTGGATAGTGCAATTAAATTAGTAGATAATTTATTATCCAAAAAAAATCATTAAATTTTTTTAAATAGAAAACATACATCTCTCATTAAATTTCTTTTTTTTCTTTATTGATAAATTTATAACTTTTAATTTTTGCTTGTTACATCAGAAAAAAAATATTAGAAAATTATAGATTGATGACTTTTATAAAGTTTAATTTAATAAAATATTAAATTTTCACTAATCTCGGATTGAAGATAGTAAATGTAAAATTATTTCTGGATTTAACAGGGTTATTTGAATATAGATAATCATTTCTATCATAAATTAAATAAAAAAAAAGCATAAAATTCAAAATTTTTATTAACTAAACAAAAAAATTGCGATTAACGAATTAGAACTTCGAATAAATTTAATAAATATCATTTTTAGGTATTTAACTCATCTTTTTTTTATTATTTTTTTTTTAAAATCTGTTTATTTAAAAGAATTTTATAGTTTAGCTAAAATTGATAAAACAAGATTTCAATTTTAAACAAAAAGGATCAACATTTTCATTATATTCTTACATATTGTCTCATCTTAAAATTGAAATTTTCACTTACACCTTAAATTCTATCTATTGTTCAAATCTATTAAAAATATAAAGGATAGACGATATTACTTTAAAGAAAAATGAAAAAAAAAAATTAGACTTAGATACAAGTTGTTGGAAAATGGTTGAAACAGAAGAGAAAAATTAGACAAACGATGTATGAACCTAAATCCGGAGTTAAAAAATTTATCATAGAGAATAAATAAGTCTAAAAATTATATACGAAAAAAAGAAAAGGTAAAATCTGATGATGAGGATGGATTCCTTAAAAAATTTAAAAGAAATAGAAGTATTAGGGGTCGCCTTAGTTAATATTAAAAAAGGAAATGATGGACATGAATTCTCTACAATATTTCAAAAGGGTATTGGAGAATCATTAATACAAAATATATTTGAATTACTAAAAAAGGAAATCCATGAAAAAATTCAGGGAACATCGATAATTCCACTTGATCATTTTTCAATTTTTATAAACTATTTTGAAAATGAAGTAAAAGAGCAACTAGTAATGATTTATATGTATAATAGAGAAGAAACTGAGAAGTACCCAAAATTATATATGCACTCTAGAAAAATAAAACAGGCTTGTATGACAAATAAAACAATCCCTGAAATTAAAAAATTATGTAATGAAACTATAAAAATTCCTCTTGTAGATGGAGTAAAGGGGATTTACGCAATTAATAGGTTCGGGATTCCATTATTTTCGAAAGTTGCGCATGAAAAAACTGACAACCAATTAGTTGCAGGATTTATTACTGCTTTATTTTCATTTGGTGAAGAAGTAATTGGTAGAGAATCAGGTGCAAAACTCAAAGAAATCAACTTTGGAAACCACATATTCTATACTGTAATAAAAGATGATGTAGTTTTTGCATATCTAGTAAATAATATGAGTCCTCTATTAAAAAGATATATTTACATAATTGTAGACGAATTTTTAGATCTATATCAACCGTTATTAATTAACTTTGATGGGGATGTTGCTCCATTTTTAGAATTTGAAAAGATAGTTAACGAATATTTTAATATTTAAGGAAAGATGGAAGGTGTATGATGTGATGCAAGATAATTTTCAATCAGAAAGAAATCAATTGTCTTTAATTTTAGTAGAAATTGCTGGTGAAGAATTTGCGGTAGATTTACTTGAAGTAAAAGAAATTATAAGAGCCGGTCAAATCAGGCGACTTCCTAAGAGTTTTGATTTTGTTGATGGAATATATAATTATCGTGGTGATATAATTCACGTAATTAACTTGAATAAAAAATTAAACATAAAAAGACAAAAATTACGTGGATCTGAGAAGAAAACTGAAGAAGAAAACGATTCTTCTAAAAATTTTATTATGATTGTTCATATTGACGATTTAACTATTGGTTTCTTTGTAGATCGTATAATGAATGTTGCTCATATAAGTAATGAAGATATAGTTGGTTTAAGTCCCATAATCCAAACTAATGTAAATGCTAAAAGCATTAATGGAATTGTAAAATTTAAAGATCGACCTAGAGTTTGGTTAAATTTAAAAAATATTTTAAGTGATTCGGAGAAATCACAGATTCAAAAGGATTTATTATTCTAATATGAAAATTTGGAGGTATATTTATGGCTGGAAAGAAGAAAATTTTGATAGTTGACGACGCACAGTTTACAAGGACCATGTTGAAAAATATTATGAGTAAAATTAAAAATATTGAGGTTTGTGGTGAAGCAGCAAACGGAAATGAAGCAATAAAACAATATGAAAAATTAAAACCAGATCTAGTGACTATGGATCTCGTAATGCCTGAGAAAGGTGGAATTGAAACTATTGAAGAAATCATTGAAAAGGATAAAGATGCTCAGATAATAGTTGTTTCGGCATTAGGTCAAGAAGCTTTAGTACTCGAAGCAACTAAAAAAGGTGCAAAAGATTTTATAACTAAACCATTTAAACAAGAACAAATTGTGGATGTATTGGAACGAGTGCTTTTAAAGCAAACTTGATCCCAATCACATCCGTTTATATTTATGGATGTAATAAAAAGGTGAAAAATAATGGTGTCTAAAGAAGATATGAAAATGTTCATAAGTGAAGCAGAAGATCTTATTCAACAAATAGAGGAATCAATATTATCTTTAGAAGATGATTTTGAAAGTAAAAAACCATTTCAGGATTTATTTTTTGCTTTTCATACACTAAAGGGTTTGACTGGAATGGTTGGCCTTGAAAATGTCTCAAAATTTTGTCATCAATTTGAATCATTTATTGATACTAATAAAGAGAAAAAGGAAATTAAAAATAAAAAAGATGATTTTACCAATTTATTATTTGAAAGTCTAGACGTTCTTCGCACAGTCATAAATGAATCTAAAAAAGGAAATGTTAAGGACTTGGATGACCAATTTTTATCAGAAATAATTGAAAGTTTTAATGGTTTTACTGGTATAGATGAAAGTTCGTTAATTTCACTCATAGATGAAAGAGAAATTAAATCACTTCTGAAGCAAAAAGGAAATAAATATTATAAGATTTATATTCGGATTCAAGCTTCATGTATTTTTAAAAAAGTTAGAGCATTTATCATCTTTAGAGCATTAAATAGTGTTGGACACATTATATATAGCAATCCTTCTCCAGAAACTCTGGAAAAAGGTGATTATGAATCTGATTTCGATTTATATTATATGAGTAAAAAAGAAACTTTAGAAATTAACGAAATTCTTAAAGAAATTTTAGAAATTGAATCAAAAGTCATTACTGAAATTAGTAGTGATGAGTTTCAAGAGTTAATAGATGCAAGGGAGTTTGAAGAATTGGATGAAAATATGGCTGAGCCTGAGATCTCAAAAGAAAAGATGAGTGAATTAGGAAAAATAACAGGCGTAAAAGTTGATATTGAGATTTTAGAGAAATTGATGAATTATTTTGGAGAAGTTATAGTAATCAAAAATCAAATTAACCAAATTCTTCAAGAAAAAAAGATTTGGGATGTCAATCGACTTTTTGATAATATGGATAAACTATTTCTTGAAATACAAGAAATAATTTTTGAATTAAAGTTAGTTAGAGTTGGAAGCACGTTTAGACGATATAAAAGATTAGTTCGAGATCTTTCTAAAGAACTGGGAAAAGATATTGATCTAATTTTAGAAGGAATGAGTGTTGAAATCGATAGGAAAATCCTTGAAGAGATTGGTACTCCCATGCTACACTTGATTCGAAATGCAATTTATCATGGTATTGAAACTCCAGAAGTACGTAAATCTAATAATAAAGATTCAACGGGACATCTTAAAATTAAAACAACCAGACAAGCAAGTTCTATAAGTATTGAAGTAATAGATGACGGAAAAGGAATTAATTATGATTCAGTAAGACAAAAGGTAGTTGATCAAGGACTAGCATCATTAGAAGAGGCCGAAGAGTTTACTGAAGAAATGTTAAATCAATATATCCTTATGCCTGGATTTACAACCTTGACTAATGCAGATATGACATCAGGAAGAGGAATGGGATTGGCTATTGTTACTGAGAAAATTAAAGAATTAGGGGGTCAAATACGAATTGAATCAAAGAAAAATGTTGGAACTCGTTTTGTTTTAAATGTACCGTTTACTAGGGCAATTTTAAAAGCTCAAATTGTCGAAATTTCTGGAGATTTATTCGCAATTCCAATCGAAAACCTCAAACAAATTTATTTTTACGACAATAAATCTATTGAATATGTTAAGGGCAAAGAATTTTATCGAATTGAATCTAAACTCGTTCCTGTTATGGATTTGAGTAAATATTTTGAGATTAAAAAACCTTCAAATGAACAAGAAATTAAATATAATGAATCAAAAATTGCTTTACATTGTGGAGATAGCGATGAAAATTCATTAATTTTATTAGTAGAAGGAATACAACAACAAATGGAGATTGTTATTAAACCGTTTCGTTCTAAATACTCCAATTCAAAAGGAATTTCCGGCGTCTCGATTACCGGGGACGGCTCTATTTGTCTATTATTAGATATCCCTGAAATCATGGCAAACGTATATAGCAGTTTAAAAGAATTAGAAATATCGGAGGTAGTTCAATAAAAATTAATGATTTTCATTAATTTTAAAGATTAAAATGAGTCTTGGAGGAAAAATATATGGGTTTCAAAAGAATTACAAAAAAAGATATGGAAACAAGTTTAAACCAAAATTTATTAGGAAGTCCAACAAAGATTAACGAGAAATTAGAGAAAGATCTAGAATTTGAGACCGAATCTGAAGTAAAAGCTTTTGAAAATTTAACTAGTGCTCAAATTTTAAATGAAGAAGTAATTAAATATTCATATTACAATAGTGGAAGGTTGAAAAATCTTGATGGGTATGGGACTATTTCCGTTGTAAATGTATCTAAAAAAGATAGAATTTGGGACGCAAATCTTTCCATATCCGAGGAGAGCAAAACAAATCTAATTACAAAGGATTTAATTAAAGTTGGTAATTTGGAACCCGAACAAAAAAAGGCAATCAATTATGAAATAAATAAAGAAAATAAACTAGATGAACCTTTAAAAATTTATGAGAAAATATCAGTTCTAAATGAAAATATTTCCGAAGAAACAAAAATTGAGGCTAAATCCGATAAGAAAAATATCTTAATTTTCGGAAATAATAATATTATAAAATATTCGATAACTTTAGAAAACATTTCTTCCATTTCTTTGAAAGAAATTAATTTAATGAAAAATTTTTCAAGGGATTTTAAAAATTTTCATGTAAAAAGTGATGAACACCCTAAAATAGATATCACGTCAAATCAAATTATATGGCATATTAACGAATTGAAACCTAAAGAAAAAGCATTAATAACAATAACTACCGAAATTTTACCAAAAAAGAAAGAAATCTTAAAAAGTGGCGATATTGAAGTAAATTTTACACTTGATGGAGTTGTACTTTCAAGTACTGAAATTAATCATTTTTCTGCTTTTACTCATGCCATGCACTCAATTCGAAAAAAAGAGAAAGAAAAAGAACCAAATAATTGGGAATGTAATCTCTTTTTTAAAAATAATAGCAGTTATAATCTAATGATTAAAAATATTTCAGTTTTTGATGAAAATATGGAAAATAAATATTTTGAATTTGATTCCAATTCTTCAAATAATCCTATAAAATTATTACCAGGAGATCGTTATGAAACTGAAACGTGGGAAATAATGAATGAGAAAGAACCTCAATTTTCTAGAAAAATCATTTATTCTCTCACTTATGAATCAAAAAAATCATCTAAAATTCTTATAAGCGTTGATGATACTAAATTTGATATTGTAGATATGGAATTATCAAAATCATTTTCTGAAACCGAATTAAATTCATTTGAAGAATCAATAATTAATAATAAAATTTCTTTAAAAAATATAGGAACTATTCCGATTAATGCAATTCTATTAAGAGAAATTATCCCGCCAGACTTTTTACCACCATTTGATGTAAAGGATTTTCAAATTCGTCTATCTTCAGGAACTTCTATCCAAGATAGCGTAAACGTTTCTATAATGCCTCCAAATGATGATCCTTCCACTGATCATATCGTTGAAATTTCATTAAATATTCAAAACACGAAATCTGATTTTAAAATTGAAGTAAATGATTTTATTGAAGTTAAATACAAAATTAAAGCTATAGCACCCGATCATACTAAAAATTATCAATTTCCATTAGAAATCTCCTCTTTCTTCTCTTCAAATCCTAATTCTATATCTCCTGAAGAATTAGTTGAAGCGAAATACGTGTTATCTAAACATGAAGAACCAAAACTTCATATTATTCACCGTCGTCGAAACATAGAAATTGGTAAAGAAATATTTCCTGGAAGAAATATTGAAGAATTTGGTATCAATATTCATATTATTAACAAATCTGAAATTGAAATAAAGGATCTTAACATATCTGATAGTATCCCAAATAATTGTGAAATAGTTTCGTCTAATAATGAATATCAAATTAAGAAATCAGAAAAAGATACGCCACAAACTCTATCCTTTAATATAAAATCTATACAACCATATGAAGAAAAAGAAATTAGATACTATATAAAGAGTATTAGTGGAAAAACAATTGATTATGCAGAATTAGAATCATATATAGTTAGTTGAGCTTAAAATGGAGTGAAATTTATGAGTTATCAATATTATAACACGCTTTTGGATAAATCTAAAGAAAGAATTTTATATTTACTTGACCAAATTTCTCCCAAACTCAATAATAACGAGTTAAAAATAATTTTATCTGATTTAAATGACGATAGTAAAACAAAAAAAACAAAACAAACAAAGGAAAAAAATAATGATATCACTATATTTAGCGGTCAAATTGATAAAAAAGACACTGATTATTCCAAATTAAGTGATCAAGAAATTGAAATTTTATATAAAACATTCATTAGCAAGGAATTATCTGATAAAAATGCTGTAAAATGGCGTTTTTACCAGAATTTGAAAATTATTAAGGAAATCATCATAAAAGAAATTAAATTTAATCCATTTTCGAATCTAGAAGACTTAATAGATTTTTCAATATCTACTGAAGATGACCAAATTTTATTTGTTTCTTGTTATGATATATTAGATTTAGATCAATATAATAGTAATATTAGTAAAATTAAAGAATTTTTGAATAAAACACCAAAAAATATTAACAGTTTAATTTTTGCGACAAATAGAGTCTATAGAAATGTTCCATTAGATGAAATAGTAGTCATTGGAGAAGCAATCATCGTTCCTGAGATTTGGGTTGAATGGATTGAAGATAAAAGACCATTTAATTCAGATGATTTATTAATTATTAATGATGAGGATCTAACGGTTGCAGCTTATAATTTTACAGGAATGCAAGATTTATTAAATTATGTATATAAAATGTCTGAAGGAGGCCAAATTTCAATTTATAAAAGTATTGGATATTTTTCTGAATATTCACAAGAAGAAAGTGAGTTAGAGCTTATCTGGAAAGGTATTATGTTAAAAGGAGTGGTATAAAAATGATAAAAACTGAAGTAACCAAAAATATTAATGGAATTATAGTTAAAATAAAAAATGAAAGATATATGATTGAAGTAAATCACATTAAAGAAATATTCATTCCCGGAGAGAAAATTATTCCAATTCCTTTATCCGATAATTCTATTGTTGGAGTGATAGATATAAGAGGAATCATTTATACTATCCTCTCATTAAGGCATGTTGTTAATTCTGAAGAATCTGATTATGAATTTACCAAAGAAACACGTGTCTTATTATTAGAATCCGAGGGTATAAATCTAGGGCTTTTAGTAGATTCTGTAGTTGGTGTTACAGAAGTACCATTATCAATTTTTGATAAAAAGAGCTCAATTATTGAAACAAGCTTGGATTGGGAATATATTAAGTCAATTGGAGTATTAAATGATCAATCAATTATTCTTTTAGATATAGGTAAATTACTTTCTAAACCAGAAATTCAAGAAGAGCCAATTGAAGAAAAAGCTGAAATTGAACCCAAACAAACTATCAAAATAAACCCTAAAATATCAAAACCTGAACCAAAAAAAGAAGTCGTTAAAAAAGAATCTCTACCTAAAGTTGATGTAAATCCTCCTGCTTCAAAAATCGTTTCAAAAATATCTTCTTCCAAATTTGGAAAAAGATCTTCTTCTCCTAAACCTGTTATTAGATCAACGGAAGCTGAAAAAGTATTAAAAATCACTGATGCTCAAAAAGATATGTTAAAAGAGGTAGGGAACATAGGAACTGGTAATGCTGTTACAGCTTTATCTAATCTAATAAATAGGCGTGTAGATGTTGATTTTACTGATGTAAATATAATAAAAAATGAAGATATTATCTCTCAGTTTGGTGGCGAGAATGAATTTGTATGTGGGATTTTTTCTCATATAGAAAAGCCATCTCAATCGACTTTACTCCAAATTTTTGAAATGAATCCCCTACTTAAATTAGTTCAAACATTAGAAGGAATGGAAAAAAAGAAGTTTGAGGAAGTTAAAAAAAGAGAAGACTTGGATGAATTTACTGTTTCTACCATTAAAGAATTAGGAAATATTTTAGCAGGACATTACGCTTCAGCATTAGCAGACCTAATGGGAACAAAGCTAGTGCCTTATGTCCCTGATTTTGCTATGATGAAAGCGGGAGAACTGAGTGAATTTCTCTCAAACGAATTGAGAAGTATCTCTAGTTATGTAGTAATGATAAAAACTATGATTAAAATTGTTGATTTAGCGATAACAGGAATATTTTTCTTTATACCTGATTATGATGCCCTTCAAGATTTATTCAAAATTTTAGGGATTGAAGAAGATAAAATGCAAGAAAGCGAAGATAAAAAAAAAAAATAAATGATAAAACTGATGAAATAAAGCTAACTAAAAGTCAAATCGATGCATTGATGGAAGTGGGCAATATAGGTTCTGGAAATGCAGCCAACGCTTTAGCTAGAATGATTAATCAAAGAGTGGATATTGATATTCCCAAAGTTGAAATGTTAAAAGTACAAGATTTTGCTGGTACATGGAGCAAAATATCTAATAATTTATTTTTATGCTGGAGTCATATTTCAGGATTAACAAATGCAACAGTACTTACTATTTTTAAAATAAATGAAATTATAGATATTATTTCCCTAATAATTGGCGAAGAATCAAAGATAGAAGTAGATAAAATTCATAAGTTTAATGATTTTCCAGAATTATATCAAAGTGCATTGAGTGAAGTTGGACACATTCTAGGTAGTCATTATACGAATGCATTAGGCAATTTATTGAATGTTAGATTAATGACTGATCCACCAGATGTAAATATTGATAGCGGAAAAAACTTAGTCAAAATATTAAAAGAGGATTTAGGATTAGTCAAGGAATTATCGCTCGTAATTACAACACAAATCATTTTAAAAGAGAAAAAAATTCAGGGTTCATTTCTCTTTATACCAGATCTCGATAAATTAAAAGCATTATTGGATGCTTTATCTGAATTTCAAATTGAAATATAATAAATTAATGGAGTATTTTATAAATAATCTCTGTATTTAAAAAAAAAGATGGAAACAAGTTGAAAAAAAATGTCAGTTGGAGAATCAAATTCATATATTTTTCAGATATTGGGAGAAAATATTGAACCGAAACCCGCTAAATTAATGGAAAATACAGAAGTTTATTTAATTGTTGATGAAAAATATCAAATTATATGGATTTGGTCCGGTAAAAGATCTCGGTTATTTCATCGGTATGTTGCAGCATCTTGGGCTGGGAAATTAAAATATAGAAAAAAATTTAATACTTTTAAATATCGAATGATAAAAGATGGTCAGGAACCTGAAGAATTCCTTGAACTTCATGAAAAATATATAAATAATAACCATATTCAAGAAAATAATACAACTAGCATTGAGCTCGAGTCTATTTCGGATATTAGTGAAGCACAAAATTTTCATAGAGAAGAAAATATACAAGAAATAAATGTCGTGCAAAATGAACCTATATCCTCTTATCAAAATTTTGCCGAAAAGACAAATCAATCATATTTAATATTAAGTTCTGATTATTCGAAAATTAAAAAAACATTAGCTGAAATCAAGGAAATTCATAGTCATATAGTTTATACGCTTAAACATGTGGAGCAAAAAATCTCCCAAATAGAAGAAATAATGAAAAAAATTCAGATTTAGTGATGACTCTTGATAAATATAAATGATATAATTTTCATTCCAAATGATTATAAAAGATTAATTTGTAAGTTAGAGGAAATTACTAATATTGATTTTAAATATTATCGGGAGAATTTTGTTGAAAAAAGAATTAAATCACGTATGATTAGACTTAATTTAAGTGATGCAAAGGGTTATCTTCAATATATTTTAACAAATCCAGAAGAAATTCCAAAATTTTTGTCTGGATTCACCATTAACACATCTTATTTTTTTCGAAATATAGAAGTATATGAAAAAATTGGACAAATTATAAAGGCAAATTTAAACGCAATACCTCCAAAATTTGAAAGTAATTCCGGTATGTCAAACAATATGTTCTTTCTAAATAAAAAAATTTATTATCATGAAAGAGAAAAAACACCAATTTTTTTAAATAAAATGTCTTTGAGCAAAAAAATTAAAAATAAATTAAATGGAGATTCCACAATATATATTTGGTCATGTGCTTGTGCTTCTGGAGAAGAACCATATTCTTTATCAATGTTTTTTCAATCAATACGTGATAATATTTCCAAATTTCCTAATTATAAAATTATAGCATCAGACATTGATGAAAAAGCACTTGAAAATGCAAGAATTGGGATGTATTTGGAAGAATCGTTGAAAGAGGTTCCTTATTATTTTAAGAAATCATATTTTAATAGAGTAAATCATCGTTTAGGTGAAAGATATTTATTTGATGAAAAAATTAAAAAGAATATTGAATTTATAAAGGAAGATGTTACCAAGGGACACCAAAAAAAATATAAATATGATATAATTTTCTGTCGATATTTCTTAATATATACTGATAAAAACACTAGGAATGAGATTCTTAATATTTTACATAACAAACTTGCTGAAGGAGGATTACTTGTCTTAGGAAAAACTGAGACTCTCTTTAATTCATATAAGAATTTAAAGTTAGTTGATAGTAAGAACCATATTTATATAAAAGATTCTAAGGATTTGGATTAATGGAGTATTAATGATGTCAATTAAAGTTTTAATCGCAGAAGATTCTGCATTCCAAAGAAAAATTATATCTGAAATGTTAGATGGTCATGAATTTATTGATGTAATAAATATGGCTCGAAATGGTGAAGAAGCAATTGAAATGGTCAATAAATATAGGCCAGATGTATTAGTTTTAGACCTATTAATGCCAAAAGTTGATGGGCTAACTGCCTTAAAAGAAATAATGGAGCAAAATCCAACTCCTACCATAATATTTTCAGTGCTTGATCCTCGTTCTTTAGACAATTCTGTAAAAGCTTTAGTTTTAGGCGCAGTGGATTATATTATAAAACCAGGCGGTGAATGGAAAGTCGAATTCCCAAAATTTAGGGAAGAATTGATTTCTAAAGTTCTATTAGCTGCCAAATCACACGTTAAAAGAGAATTTAAAAGAAGTCCTGCTGAATATGTTGAAAAAATTGTATTAGAAAAACCTGTTAGATTTAAAAGGTTGCCATCACAAAGAAAATTATCAAAACCTCATTTTGATTTATCACCTATTTATGTGAGTAACTTAAAGTCAAATATTATTGTAATGGGTGCTAGTGTTGGTGGTCCTAGAACTCTTAAACAAATTCTGAAAGAAATT
Source organism: Promethearchaeota archaeon (assembly GCA_011365055.1). Next base: position 243,476 of record RDOG01000004.1, on the reverse strand, counting down.
CCAAAGGATTTATCAGCTCCAATTCTTGTAGTTCAACATTTAAATGAACATTTTGTTGATCAATTTGTTGGAACATTAGGCAATAATTGTGATATTAAAATAAAAGTTGGAATGCAAAATGAATTCATCGAACCTAGTAATGTATATGTATCTCCTGGTGGTACACATATGACAATTTCAGTAAGAAATAATAAACCATGTATTGAACTGGTAAATTCCGAACCTGTAAATTTTTGTAAACCATCTATTGACATGTTATTTTTTTCAGCTGCAAGAGTCTATAAAAATAATACCTTGGGTATTTTATTAACTGGAATGGGCGAAGATGGTGTTGATGGGTTACAAGCCATTCAAAAATATAAAGGAATGACAATTTCTGAATCGAAAGAAACAGCTATTTTATATGGTATGCCAAAAATTGCAGCAGAACGAGGCGTAGTTGATATGATAATTCCTAATTATAAGATTAAGGATCAAATAATTCGATTTGCTAAACGCTTTAATTAAGGAAAATATTAGGAAATATAGAATCATGACAAAAAGTAATCGGAAAGATAGAATATATCGAACAACGGAAAAAGGAGAAGTTTATTTACCGATTGGTCATTATGTCTTACTAACTTCGGAAAATGTTGTAAAAAATAACTCTCTAGATATAATAATAAGTGGTTTAGGTTCTTGTATCGCGTTAATAATGCGAGATATTAATAATAACATCCATGCCATGTCTCATATTCTTCTACCAGAGTTAAAGAACATAAAAAAATCGACTCATAGAGAATTTCCTCATAAATATGCTGAATTTTCAGTAAAAGAATTATTAAATGAAATGCTCGAGCTTGGTGCTGAACATAAAAATATTAAAGCTGCTATTATCGGAGGAGCAGATATTTTTAGAAATGGAATTTATGCAATAGGAGGGCAAAATACTAAAAAAGTAAAAGAAGAACTTGATAAATTTAACATTATTTTAGAATGCTATGAAACGGGAGGACATAGAGGTCGAGTGATTAAATATGACGTTAAAAATAATTTAATTTTGTCAAAATTTACGGGTGAAGATGAGTTTAGAATATTAAATAAAAAAGGAGTAAAAAAATAAAATGGAAGATAATAATAATATTCTTAATTTAAGTGAGAAACAACTTGATATTTTAAAAGAACTCGGAAATATAGGTTCCGGTAACGCCATTACTGCATTATCTGATTTATTAAAAAAACAAATAGAAATGTCAATTACTTCTGTTCAAATTATACCTTTCTGGGAAATTACTCAATTAATTGAAAAGCCAGATACTGAAATATTTGGGATAAGCTCGAACATGAAAGGAAAGGAATCCATGGCAGTTTTACAATTTTTTCCCAAAAATTCTATACTAAATATAATAAAAGATTTATCTGAATCAAAAAATAAATTTAAAAATGAAATAAAAAGCTTGAATGATTTGGATAATTATTCTTTAAGCATTATTTCAGAATTTGGTAACATATTAGCTGGTCATTATGCAAGTTCAATGGCTAATTTAATGGGAATTACTTTGATGCCCAACAGTCCTATGATAGTCTTGGATTCTTTTGAAACAATTCTAAATAGCATAGTTGCTGAATTTTCAAAAATAATTGATTACTTAGTAATTATTAAGACCAAGATTGAAATAGAAATTCTAGAATTGGAAGGAATTCTATGTTTAATTCCCGATTTAGATACAATAAAAAAATTTTTTAATGCGATTAATGCTCAATATGATATGAATATATTTGAAAAATAATTAAATGAGAATTATAAAATGGATGATTCACAAATCGAAAAAAAACATTTAATTTATCAATCGAAACTAAATGAGGTACTTTCAAATCTTTTGGAAACATTACCTCAACTTAATGCAGCACTCGTTGTTGATTTCGATGGATTATTTATAGCTAATCAATCGAAAAAAAAAATAAATGAGTCGATATTAAGTGCAGTAATGGCGCTTATTGATACAACGATGAAAAGAATAAAAACTTTAACCACATCCTCTATTGGAAGTGGTATCTTTAATATTGACGAATATCAATTAATTTTTATGGAATTAGGTGAACATACACCTGCAATTCTAGTATTACTTACAGATACAACTTCAAATCTCGATGATATAATTCCATACCTATACATTATAGGTGAAAAGGTTTCTCAAATCCTTAACGCTAGAAATGTTTCCTTATTTGTTCCAAAAATTAATCCTGAAAAAATAATTTTCATAGAAACACACGAAAAACCTTCTAATGCAGAAAATCTTTTAATAAAATTGATTGTTTTAGGGGATGTTGCTGTAGGTAAGAGTTCTTTAATGAACTTATTTGTTAATGGGGAGTTTGAACATGATTATATTCCAACAGTTGGAATCTCTATATTTGAAAAAGAAATGCAAATATCAAATAAAGTAAAAATCATTTATCAAATCTTTGATACTTCTGGATTAAGAAGTTATAGGAAAGTGAGAAAGATTTTCTTGGGTCACAGTGAAATTGTTTTAATAATTTTTGACTTTACAAGATTAGAAACCCTAGAAAATATTGAAAAATGGATTGAAGAATCAAAAAATTTTATCAGTGGTAATGATGTTATTTACTTCTTGATTGGGAATAAGATCGATTTAATCGAATATAGTGATGAATTGAGACAAATTGCAAAAAATATTGCTGATAGACATAATTATCAATTTTTTATAACTTCAGCAATTACAGGAGAAGGGATTGATGAAGTATTTACTTCATTATTAACAATTATTTCCAATAAAAAGTCTATTTTTTAAGATTTTTTTAAAATTTTATCAGTTTTATTTCGTTTAAATCATTTTTAAAGTAAATTTTAATATAATTTGATTAATTCATCCTATACTTTAAATAGTTCCATTTATATTAGTTGATAGAGAATTATCTCTATTAAAAAGTGGAATATATTATGAGAAGAGAAATCAAAGAAATTAGGAAGATTGGAGATAATATTCGAAAAATGTATTCGATTTTAGATCTAAGGTTAAACTTAACTAATAATAGACTACAAAAAATAAATCAAAGATTATTGATTATCAGAAAACAAGTAAATGAACAGATTCTTAATAAACTAGAACCAATATATGAAATACCAATAGAATATTTAGACGATTAATTTACAATTTCCCTATAAAGACAAATTATTAATTCGAATATTAATTCTTTATCTCCTTATAGATTGTAATAAAAAATATTAAAAATGCATACCTTATTCCAAAATTCTTAAAGTAAATATATTAGTCCTTCATTTAATTGTAAAGAGTTATGAATGGAAAGAAAATGTCAACACGTTCTTCGCTAGAAATTCAGAACTTAAGAGCGGATTTAAAAGAATTAGAGTATTTCATTGAAATTTATTGAATTAATTTATCATAAATGAAAAAATATAATAAAAATTGAAATTATATACTGTTTTTTTTTATATTTTTTTGACTATCTCGATTCCATTATTGTCTTCTATCATTACTTGATATTCTATGTTAGAAGAAGTCTCAGCAATTGAAATAACCAAATCTTCTCCACTGTTCCAAACTTTTTTACCAATCATTAAAGGGGGTAGTTCAAAGAACATTTCCTTGATCCCTGTTAATTTTACTGTTACCCCTTCGAAATTGTTTTTAGAAGTATTTTTAAGAGTAAAATAAGTTTTGCTTCCTTCTACTTTTTTTTCGATTAATTTTATGAGATCTGGCGAGCTAATAAATTTAAACGGTTCCTTTGTAGATTTTGTAAATAATTCCATTTCTTCTTGATCTTTCGTAATTACTATTGGTGTTTGAAATTTGATGATTTCATCATTACTATTTATTGCATTAACCTTTAAATAATAACTATTAGAATATTTCAAAAGATGCAATATTTTTGACTTGCTAGCATCATCCCATGAATAATCTTGAGATTCATCCAAACCTTTTGGCAATTTTATCGTAACTTTGCCCGTTGAAAGAGGATTTTTTATTATCTCAGTTTTTAAAGTTACTATTTTATCTTTATCTGGCTTTATATAGACACAAGTTTTATAATCTTCGCATTTACAGTTTACTTTCGATTCTTGTACTAAATTAATTTCTAAATTCTTGAAATTTTCTAATTGATAATCTATTTCTACTTCTTCTTCTTCTTTATATGTATCTTTTTTAATGCTTAGAACAATTCCTTGAAGTTCTATTTTTATTGGTTTTGGCGTCCTTTTTTCTCTGAAAGTAGGTAAGATGATTAGTTTTTCATCATCGTAATTGTCTTCTTCACCTCGTTCGGATTTAAAAGCAAGACTTCCATGAATGGTATATATAATATCGCTATTATTTATAGTAGGAATCATTCGTCTAGTCAATTGTAGGTTTTTAGTCCGTTTATATTTTGTAGTTTCAAATTTCCCATTAGTAAAAACCTCGGAAATTGAGACCAAAATATTTTTTTTGCACGGACGATTTAAATATATTCGTAATCCTGCCCAAGTCACATTAATTTCATTTTCTAACAAATCCAAATTGTACCGTACTGTAACCGGGACAGGTATTCCGATCCTTGCAACTGTCTGAGATTCTAATTCTACTAATTTTGCCATTAAATTCACTCATCTATTCTTCATGAGCCTTTACTACTAGATCTGCAAATAGTTCAAGGTCTTTTAATAAGATTTCTAGTTGCTCTGCTGTCTTCTTATCTTCCAAATTTGCTCCCATAATTAAAACTGAAAGAATGTACTTAAAAATATAAATATCGATTTCTTTATCTGCCTCTTTAGTAGATCCAACAAACTTTACTGAATCAGTATTAAAGAAATTTTCACGAATCGTATTACAAGAGGAGATGAAATCTCTTAGATCAGCCCGTAGTTGTAATCCTGTCGAAATTCCAGGAACATTATGGACGATAACGTTGCCAGAAATGTCACTCACAATGATTTTTGCCGAAATTTCAGATAGTTGTTTCTCTGCATTTTCAACATGCTGTTCAATATCAGCATAATTAGCTAATAGAATATCCCTAAATATTATTGATAACTTTTCTTGTTCATATATGGAAGTGATACTTTCTTTACATTTAAAACCCGCGAATATTTTTGGAAAAACGCTCTTCGCTTTTTTTAGGTTCGCCTCAAGCAATTCTTTTTGATAACCTTCAGAATCATATTTATGGTAAAAAATGATAACCTCTGGGGATAAGCTTAAGTTTTTTAGCGTATCAACGATTTTTTTAAAGTAAATTTCTGCTTCACTCATTTTTTCAGGATCGTGAAGATCAATTATTGGAATTAAGACGTTAGTTTCTTTGAAAACATCTGGTTTTTCAAAGTATGAACTCCTGTAATCCTCTTGACCCCCAAAATCAAAAAATGAAACATTTACACCTAAATACGGATGATTTCTAATTTCATACATAACAGTTGGAGCAAATTCTTTAGTTTCTTCTGGCTTCTTTGAAGCAAAAGTTGTTGCATAAATGCTAGTTTTCCCGCATCCGCTCAATCCAACTAAACTTATTTTCATAAATCTTCTTCTCCTAATTTAAATTTTTGTTTAATTACTTTAATTTTACTAAATTTCAATTCTCCTTAATTTTTTTTATTCTTTTTCTCTTCTTAAAAAACTTTGAGTTTTAATTTAAATTTTCTTGTAAAAGTTATTTCTTGGCTTTTATTAACTTTTAGACCTCTCCATTAATTTTTGGATGTTAATATTCCTAGATAATAAGAGTCCTTTTTTATCTGATAATTGAATGAGAACCTCCGATTCTAGATCATCAATTGGGATTTCATATGTTAATTCTTCAAATGGATACCAAAGTGAAATTTTTGTTGGCCAAGCTTTTAGTTCAAAAAATTCTTTTACATTTGAGATATTAATATCTACTTCTTCTAGACTCTCTCCTGAAGTGTTTATTACTGTTAGACTAAGAATTTTTGTTTTTTCATCAAATATTTGGTTAGAAAGATTAACCATTTTTCGTTGTGCTGCTGCGAGTATTTCCTCTTTACTTGTAGGCTTGACTTCTTTTTTCTGTTCTAATTCTATATTATCAGGTACGTGATAAACAAACGTTCTACGTTCCCTTATATTGTAAAATGATTGTTTCTTCATTCTAGCGAGATTTACTACAAATCTTAATTTTCCACGTAATAAGGGTGCTATTTCAAGATATCCTTTATCAGCAGCATCCAAGAGAATTTCATGAGCTAAATCATTTCTAACTAAGATGGTGGACCATCCATCATCTGAACCAACAGACCCTACTGAAATATCAGCTAATTCTGAAGTTAAATCAGTACAAAAATTACATGAAGTTGATTTATATTGGTTGAGTCCGTGTACTTTTCTTTCAATTGTTTCTCCGTTTTTCAATTTAAATATAAATTTTCCTTTTGATATCATGCATTTTTCGACATCATTCCAAGAATTATGATTTTTTTCTAAAAATGATTTCAACCCATCATAAGAAAAACTATCCATGCAAAACAATCCAATTCTAAATATATTTGCCCTCATAAAGAGATGAACTAAACCTGTTGGGCTATCTTGCATTTTACTAATTGCATTGATATTACAAGGGGTTCCTACGAATGCGATTGATCCAAGTCCGTCTCTTATTGCTTTTATTAAAGGGATTGTAGTTTGGGAATGAACATAAACAGATCCTGAAGATCCCATTAAATCCTCTGATCTAGTAACTAAAGTGGGAACAGGTTTCCAAGGTTCTGCTTGACTTTTTTTTGTTACAATAGCTCCATCAAACAATCCTTCATCAAGACCATACATTATAAGCGCAGTTACAATTCCTCCATCTTGTCCATCGATTTTTTTTAAATTTCTTCCAGTATAGGCTGCTTTATAATCTCCAATCAAATCTGGTATATAAGTTAAAGTCTGTGGGCATTGATTATAGCAAATTCCACATCCAGTACACTTACCCGTTAGTTTTGGTCGTTTTGTTACTTCATCCCATTCTAAAACATCGCATGCCGCTGCACATGATGCACAATGACAACAAACGCCCGTATTGACTATTTCTTTCATCAATTTTCCATAAGAATCTTTTCCACCTTCAAGGCGGTTTGCCAAAAATCTGAAACTTTTATCGAATTGGCTCTCTTCTTCAACCATTAGACCACCTATTTTATTTTGAAAAAAATACGTAAAAGTTATTTATGGATCTAAATGTGGTGTTATATATTTTAAAAATTATCCCCTTTTGTGACTCTTTTAAATCACAAACGGAAATAACTGTTTACAATTTAGTCAAGTGTTGTAGATACATCCAAATTTAAGATATCTGTATTTGAAATAATTCCTTCTATTAAATATGGGTCATTTTCATTCATTATAGGGATGTATCGTATGCCTTTATGCTTCATAATTTCAATAGCTTCTACGATTTCTGTATCTGGCGTAATTGAAATGATAGGAGAAGACATTAAATCACCTATTACCGTAGTTTTCGGATCCATACCATCCTCTATGATCTTTTTAAATACATTTCGTTCAGTAACAATTCCTACAGGTTTGTTGTGTTGTAACACAACAACGCTTCCAATTTTTTTCTTTATTAAAATTTGTAATAACTCTTGGCAGCTTTGATTAAAATCCATCTTTATAACATTTTTTTGCATTATCGATTGGACTTTATTTTTTGTTAATTCAGAGATTTCCCTAATTTTTTCATCTTTTAGACTTTTTTCATCCTTCATTTTGATGGACAAATAAGCATTAATTAAATCGTTTGTTGATATTATCCCTTTAATTTGTTTGTCTTTTAATACAGGTAGTTTTTTAATACCCGCTTGAATGATTTGTAATGCTGCCTTTTGGATGGAAGTATCTTCAGAAGTAAAATGAAGAGGTGAAGACATAATATTTTTACATTGAATTTGTTTAACACCTATATTTCTGGCTAATATACAAGAATTTATTACTTTTTGAAGTAAATCCCGAGGAGTTATGATACCAATCGGAACATCATCCAATGTTACTAAAATGTAATCTAATTTCTCTTTATTCATAATTTTTACTGCTTCAACAATATTGGATGAATATGAAATCGTGGCTGGAGCGGGATTCATAAAATCCCTGACTTTTAATACCTCTAAAGGCGATTCTATTTCTGGTAAATATTTTTTAGGTTTGATATTCTTTCTAAGGAGGACTTCTCCATCCATTTTATTAACCTTCAACTGAAAAACTACTTCAAAATCTGTAATAGGATATTGAAAAACCAATTCTTCTCCTGAATACCAAGTATCAACACTTGTTTCCCAACTTGATGTTTCAAAAAAAGACTTAACTTGAGAAATTTGGATTTTAATGTTTTTTAAATCATCATCAAAATTTTTAATTGTTAGTTTTAATCTATCATTAGTTGGAGATAACTCCACATTTACAATTTTTACTTTTTTTACAAAAAATTTTCTTTTATTCTCTTGTAGTTTGTTGTTATCAATCGAAATTTCAAATTCTCTTGTTTTTTCAGGAGTTTTATTAATCATGTCTTGAAAAAGTAAATATGCTAATTTTTCTTGCTTTCTAGTTTCGGCACTTACTAAAGATTTCAAAGCTCCTACATCTGGTGAAAGATTCGGCAATAATTTTCCACATACTTTCTGAATATCATTTTCTATTGCTATTCCTTCTTGAATTATCGTCTTATCTTTCTCATTTTTAATGACCTTTTTAGAAGCAAGTTCAGCCTTAATTAAAATATACATACTATCTGATAAATCTTTAATTTTTGAATATAATGATATTAATAAATCTGACCCTAAAAAAGAATATTCGCGAGGCAAACTTATTATTAAGACATAAGTTTCGGGGGTATCCTCTTCTAATCCTGCCCTATTTTTCGTTCTCCAAGATTTTCCTTTAAATTTCATTGCCAAATATATTTTATCACCATATTCTAAATCAACATGCGATAAATTTTCTTGCGCTTCAGAATCTAAAAACCAAATACTATGAATTTTAATGATTCTTAATTCGTTTTCATCATATTTTAATTCTGATGGGAATGTATAAAGTGGCAAATGCCCCCTTGCTTCATCAAAATAACATAAGAAGACTTGATAGAACGTTTGCGATTTTGTGGGAAATTCCTCACTATTTTTTTTGTCAAATATCTCAAACAAAAATAAAGCCTTCCTATGTTTTAAATTCGACATTGAATGTTCTAGCATGTCTTTTTATTTTTTCATAAATTTTCTTTTGTATTAATCCAATAATTTCCCCTTCCTTTTTAACAATTAAACGCTTTACTGGTGTTTTATCTATCTCATTTCTCATTTTATCAATGAAATTAAATCCTTTTTTTACCTCTATAATTTTTAAATTCTTATCCATGATGTCTTTTGCTTTATAATCGTAAATTTTTGGATCTCTTTTCGAGATTAAGTTCCAGATAATACCATCTGTAACAATTCCTAAAACTTTGCTTTTTCCATCAGCAATAAGAACAGTATCTGTCCAATTTTCTAAAAGTTTCTTTGCGATTATAGGAATCGTGCAGTCTGGTGTGCAATAAACTAAATTTTCTGATGTTACATACATAAAATCTTTCATTTCGGTTCATCTTTTACTTTTATCTATACATTCAAGATAATGATTAGGTTAAACTTATTTTAAAAATTATTTGAATTATTAAAAATTTCAAGTGAAATTATTTTTAATTAGCGAAATAAGATTTTGCCGTAAATAATTTAATAAGATAAAAATTTCTATAAAAATTCCTCAATTTTTGTCTCAAGTTCTTCTTGACCAGGTGGTAACCCTCGGAAAGCTACTATACGATTTATTACTATTGTCGGAGTCCCTTCTACCATATAAATTTGTTTTAAGATTTGTCCATTAGGTGTATCAATATCTATTTCCTGAATATCAAGCCGAGTCCCAAATTTTTGTTTTGCTTTTTGAACCATTTTCAATGCGGTTCGACAATAGAGGCAAGTTTTTGACGTAAAAAACTCTAAAATGACATTTTTATTTTCCAAACTAATCACCTCACATCCGATCAAGATTCAAACTTTGAAAATTGAAATCTTTTCTTTATTTTTTTAAATAAAATTCTTAGTAAAAAATCCTTTGAATATAATTGAAAATTCATATTATTTCTTTTTGCTAGCATTTTCCTGTTCAGATTCGAATGATTCATATGGTATAAAGATATTGTTCTTCCATAAATTATATAATTCCTCATATATCTTAAATTCTGGTTCTCCCATTTTATATATTGCTGTTTTTAGTAATTTTTCAATGTTGAAATTGTTTTTTTCCTTTTCTAAAGAAATTGCTAACTGAACTAATGTCATTTGGATTTTATCTAGACCCTCAAATGATTGAAATTTTTTCCAATCTATCTTAAGTGGTAATATTAAATCTAATTCTAACTCTTTCTTGATTAAATCTTCACTTGAGTTAAACTCATCAACATTACCGATGAAATCCTTAATTTTATCCTTAAATTTAAATTCAAATGCTCGAATAAATTTATCAATTTTTTGTTTTGTTGTTGTTGAAAGTTGTTTTTCTGAAAGAAAAATGAAAAAAGCTAATTGTCCACTGATCCAGTAAATTTTGAAATTTTCATATGCTAATTCCCACTTTTCCTCTTGACTTTTGTTTTTTGACTTTAAAATTTCATCTTTAAAGGTTGAAATAGCTTGTAAATAACCGCCAGCTAAAACTGGATTCATGGTTGAAGGTTTTACTGCATATTGATATAATAAAATACCTCCTTTCTTTTGAAGAATTAAAACATATAATAGATTATTAATATCATCAAATTCCGTTTTTAACTTCTTTTGTATTCGAATTTTTCTTTCTTTTTTAGGTTTTTTATATCTAAAATAATAAAACAGGCTACTTACGACACCAATGACCAAAAAAGTTCCCCATATTGGGGAGAATCTTATAAATAAAGTAAATATAGTTATGCCCGAAATTTGGACTCTATTATAACTGTTTTTAATGGAAGTTTCACCATCAAATTCTACTTCTATTAAAATAAGAGTATCCATACCGGTGAATAAAAATTGGAATTGACCTAATCCTTGTGAATCCGTTAAAATACTTGTTTCTATTAATTCTCCTGTTGTGATATAAGTTATTTTTAAATCTAATTTTTCCCCAGATAAAACGGTACCATTTTTGAATTGGAGTTTCACCAAAATTTGTAAAGTATTTCCACTCAAGATCTCTTGAGGTATTCCCAAAAATATTAATTCAACATCTTTTCTGCTCAAAACATTTAATTCAATATTAGTTTCAACAATCTGATAATCAATTGCATTTCCTCTGATCGTTATATTATACTTCCCTGGCTGAATTCCAAGAGTATTAATATCAATATCAGCTTTATATGACCAAATAAAGAGTTGCATTGTTCCATTAATTGTGGAATTATTCTCAAATTCCCAAGTTACGTTTCCATATTGAGGTAATTTAAGAATAATTGGTGAATTACTAACAGAATCTATAAAACTTGCTCCAATAGTTGTAATTTCTTGTTCATAAGCTGTGATATTTTCATAGCCAATAGTTGAAATAGAAGCATTTCTTGCTTGAATTGTGATATTTAACGTAATATTACAAGAGAGATAGCCTAACTTCAATGCAGTGATATAGATTAAATACGTTTCCCCTTGATGTAAACCAATTGTATCTAAGTTTATGTCATAATAACCATAATATGCAGTACCTTCTATATATCCTATATCTACATATGAAAGAAGTGTTTCATTATTCCATTGAGGTACTGCGTAAATTTGAGCACGTCTTATTCCTCCAGTAGTACTGTTATAAAAAACACGAATTTTTTTTGTTGTATCATTTACATACGGTTGCGGATAAGCATTCCATGTATTCGATATGTTTAAGGCTCCTTGAGTTATTGTTAAATTGGTGGGAAATCCTCCAACTGTAAAGTTTATTATTAATATTGAAGAGTTATAAAATATTCTTTCAGCTAAAATTTTTATGTATTTTTCTCCAGGTCCCGCTAGTTCGGTATAAAAAGAGATAGAATAATTACCATTTTTATAATCTTCAAAAAAATAAGAATCTTCAGTATAATTCGCGGTTATTGATGCATTAATAACCGGATTTCCATATGAATCATTTATTTTTACGATAAAAATGGCATAATCACCTACCATTACTTCTCCCTCTGGAGTTGAAATATTATTTATGTATGTTGGGGCTGCATATCTTTTCGCCTCGATAAAATCAAATTCGATTAATCCATTAAAACCATCAAGATTTCCTTTATCCGTTATTTTTAACATTGTTATGTTATTTTCATCTATCAAATCTAAAACGCCAATTTTAACACTAAAGTTCTTCCAATTCCACGTAGTTTCATCCAGCGTTATAAAATCAACCCATGAAGATGCACTAAAATTATATAATCTCACGTAAAAAGTCTCATTAATTGAAATAGAATAAATACTGAAATTTAATTGATAGACTGATTCTGGAGAATTGATTGAAAAATTCATTTCAAAATCTAAAGTATCTCGTATTTCAAAAGTTCTAATATAATTATTATCAACATATTGAAACGAATAAGAATCCGGTTCCGTAATCACCTGGACAAAATCTAATAATAATGTAATATTTGATTCGTAAGTGGTATTTAAGGTTAGATTTAATTCAATTAATATATTATAATTTCCAATATTTTGTATATAATCTGATACTTCTGAATAATTTATAACCCATCCTGAAGATGAAGTTATGATTGTCTCCCAAACAACCCCTAAATCTCCAACATCGTTCCAAACCCTCGCTTGAATTGAAGTTGCTTTAATATTCGTAAGATTTTCAACCTTATATTTGATAGTAAGATTATAAGTTAATGCTTGTTCATTATTGTTAATAAAACTCTGATTTATCATTGCTATTTGATTAAAAGTTTTAAAATCATATGTTACATTATCATATTTGATTTCAATATAATCTAAAAACAAATCATCTCTTATAGTTTGATCTTCATTTCTTGAATTATCTTGAAATAAAATACAAACATTGCTATATTCATCAACATAATTATTATCGAATGAATTGTTAACCCACATATAATCAGTATAATTAAATATATCAAGATTATCAAAATTCTGAGAAGTGTGATTCAATATCTTGATTAAAAACTGCTCAGTTATAGTATTTTTAACAAAAATATTTAATTGATAATTAATTAATGATTTATTTAATCCTGTGAAATTAAAAATGACTCCCAATTGATAATTTTGTAATGATTTTACTTCTGATAGAGTAAAAGCAACGTTATCCTTTGTATAAGTATCAGAAAGGCTACCTGATTGCACAGTACCTTGGTCTGAAAAGTCCCAATCTGTCGAATAACTAGTATAATTGAGGATTTCAATTGGATTTTCTGGTGAAGTATGTTGGAACATTGTCATATTTGAAGTTGTTTTTGAAACAGTAATATTTGATGATGAAGTCCAATTCCAAAACTCTGTTGTATTAAAATTTTGGTCTCGAAGCAATCCTGTCGTGCCATTTTTTAAAGAAAAAGACTCTGGATAATAATTTTCATAACATAAATTCAGGTTATTTTTAGATTCTAATAGAGTTTCATTTTTGTAAATAGGTTGTTCTTTAATTGGTGTTTTATCTTTTTCATTTTGATTTTTTATTAAATTAATTGGAATAAATTCGATAAAACTTTGAAAAAGAATCATTACTAATACTAAAATTATGAATGTAATTATTAAAATTCCTTTTTTTTTTGAGGATATGATAACTCCCTACTTTAATTTTATTTCAATAAGAGTCAAGTGAATTTATAAAAAGTATGTAGATTATGTATCCTGTTCCACGAACTTGTCATATGTTTTGGCTGCTAATTTTGTGAATGCATTCTGAACAAAATCGCCATTTTTTGCAGAAGTCTCGAAAAATTCAACCGCATCCAATTCAACTGCAAGATTTGAAGCCATATCTTTATTTACTTTACGATTGTGCTCTAAATCAACTTTGTTACCGATAATAATAAAAGGAATCTCACCAGCAAATTCATATAAATTAAATTTCCAATCTGAAACCGTTTCAAATGATCTAAGGTCTGTTATATCATAAACAATAATCCCCGTGTGTGCACCTTCAGCATATTTTCTCCTTAATTCTCGGAATTGCTCTTGTCCTCCTATATCATAAATCATTAAAGAAATTAGAGCATTTTTATAAGCTATTTTTTTTTCATATACATTATATCCTAATGTACTCATGTAATTCGAGTCAAACCTGTCATTTACGAATCGTTCTACTAAAGATGTTTTTCCAACGGATGCGTTTCCAAATAAAACTAGTTTAAATCTTACGTTTCTTTCTGGGACATTCATTCTATTCAACCAATATATCTTATTAGATTTTGAATTTTAGAATTATTTAATGGTTAATTGAGTTAAATCCACATAAGTATATTGATAAAATTGTAAATTATGATTAATAAATCTTCAGATAAAAATATTAATAATAAATTTCAAACTCCTTCGTTTATGATTGTTACATGTCATAACACATGACATTGATTATATCAAAGCAGTATAATATTGGAAATTAAATAGAAGAAATTGACTAAAATTAAATATTAAATTTGAGAATTTTTCATGTTTTCAATTTTTTTTTTATCTAAATCCTAAATTATATAAAAATATTTTTGAAATATTAAAAAAATACCCCTTGAAAAGATAAACTTTATAAGATTATAATCGGTTTTCTAATCAATTTTAGAAGCCAGAAAAATTTAAATTGAAAACGTATAATATTAGATTATTTAACTTTCATAAAATATTACAAGGGAAAAAATAAATCGCAATAGAAATCTTGATTATAATGGTTGCTGATGATAACACAGTGCCTGAATGGGTCCGAAATCTCTTTAACTTCGGAGCATCGAAAAGTTCTGTCTTTGAGGAAATGAGGGATGCAGGACAATGGGCAAAAAATATCATTCGTAAGGCTATTAAGGAAAATCTTTTTGATGATGAATGGATTGATTATCCTCTCATTCAAAGAGACCCTATTGCTCTACGTAGTAGACCAGAACACTTTGGTCTTTATGGAAAAATCAGATCGAACCCTACTGCTGATTTATATCATCTCTGCAAGCTCAGTGGTCATACTGAAGAAAAATTTTTCCAAATTATAAATGATCTCATTCGGGAAAATTATTTACGCATTTTATCCACTTATTTTAATATCAATTTAAACGAATACGTAGAACCTTTATTTCAGGAATTTTTAGTAGCAAAATTAAAGCAAAGATTAAAAAAGTAATTAGGCTAAAAGGAAATTTTTTATTGATTTTTTATTTAATTAATTATTATTCTATGGTGTAGTGATTAAAATGAATGAAGATCCGGTACTCTTTGAACAAAGAAACAAGATTGGAATAATAACTTTTAATCGACCCGATGTATTGAACTGTTTCAACATTCATACGCTGAGATTTTTTAATAACATGTTAAATGAATTAAACGATAATGAAAAGTTAAAAGTTATAATTGTAACTGGGAAAGGACGCGCTTTTTCAACTGGAAATGACTTAAAAGGAAAATTATCCCCTGAAGAAGCATTTGAATTTACTAAAATAGGGCGAAGTATGTGTTTAAAAATATTAAATTTGCCCGCAATTACTATAGCTGCGGTTAATGGGTTTGCACTTGGTGGCGGATTTGAAATTGCTATGTCCACTGATTTCAGAATTGCATCAGAAAATGCAGTTTTTGGTTTACCTGAAGTGAGCATAGGATTATTACCAATATGGTCTGGTCTCACGATACTTCCCAGATTAATAGGTATTCAAGCTGCGAAAGAAATCATAATAACTGGGAAAAAAATTGATGTAGAAAAAGCAAAAAATTTGGGTTTAATCAACGAAATTTTTCCTTCAAAAAATTTTATGGATTCTGTTATGACATATGCAAAGCAATTTATTAAAAGAGATCCAATTTTAGTCCAAATGTCTAAATACGTGGTAAATCGAGCTCTAGATCATCCTTTAACCAAGACCTCTCAACTTGCTGAAGAAATCTTCGAAATATATGCAAATAAAGGTAAGAAAGAAAAATTAAGAGAGTTAAGAAAAGAATATTTTGTCTAATTTTTTATTAGACATAAAAAATTGATAGAAAAATGATGCAAATTCCAGATTGTTTCTTCTAAAAGGTCTTAGTCTTTTATGAACAAATTTTTATTTTACTATTTTTTCTTATACACAGCATTACACAAGGTGACATAATGAAAAATGAGGAAGGAGAATTTAAAGGAGTTCAAGGTATAAAAATATTTTATCAATGCTGGCTTCCTGAAATTACTCCCAAGGCAGTCGTTCAAATAATTCACGGATTTGCTGAACACTCCAGTCGATATATAAACGTAATAAATGAATTAGTTCCCAAAGGATATATTATTTATGCTAATGACCATAGAGGCCATGGTAAATCAGAAGGAGAACGTGGCTATGTCGATAATTTTAACCAATTCATTGATGATGTAAAAATTCTATTTGATATCATTAAAGAAAAACATCCTAAATTGCCAATATTTATGCTAGGGCATTCAATAGGTTCATTCATAGCGATGCATTTCGCTAAAAAATATGAAAATTTATTGAAAGGACTAATTTTGTCAGGTAGTGGCATTCAAGTCGGTGGTTCTGGAACGAATGCTATCATTCGTGCCTTGGGAAAATTAATATCAAAATTAGCACCTCATAAAAGATTCGCAACAGGGCTTGGTACGGATTTTGTAAGTCGCGATCCAGAAGTTGTAAAAGCTTATGCAACTGATCCTATGGTTTATTACGATGTCAGCTCAAGATTAGCTGCAGAAATGATGAATGCAGCTAGTTCAATTAAAAAATTTGCTGGAACGTTTAAATTGCCTTGCTTACTGCAAAGTGGTTCGGTCGATATAGCAATAATAGGTGCATCAAAATTAGCAGAAATACTTTGTATGGAAGACAAGACAGTCAAAATATATGATGGTTTATTTCACGAGATATATAATGAAATAGAACAAGATAGAAAAATAGTATTAAAAGATTTAAGTGATTGGTTAGATAAACATATTTAATTCTTTATTTCTATTTTTTTTCATCTGAAAACATTGAGATGATATCCTCAAGCACTTCTTCGTCTTTTTCTCCAATTTTATTAGTCATTTCAATAGTAACTCGCCCAATCCAACCACAGTTATTACACAAATATTTTACTGGACTAAGTGGGGAATATAGACCAATTATATCTCCATAAATTTTTATATTCGCGGATTTACATGCCGGACAAACCTTTAAATCAATAAATTTATTTTTTTGAGTTAATCCTTCCAAATATTCCTTATTTTTTTTAATATTTTCTTGCTCTTCTCTCATAAGAATTATCTTCATTTTTTTCTTGATATACTATTTACAATTATGAAATAATAATTTTATTTTCGGATATATTTAAAGAAGAATACTACTGCTGTAATGAATCCGATAACTGCGAGTAGTAACTTGATATTATCCATGATAGCTAAAGTTAGCATGATTACGCCTGTAAAAGAATTTGGTGTATTGATAAAAATATCTAAATATATCCAAAGAAATGCATATATTGAAATGGTACCTACAAATATTGAAACAAGAGCAAATCCAAATATGATCCTTGACTTGTATGAAGATTTTTCCTTAAATACATTAATGGTTTTGGACAAAAACTGCTCATTTCCTATTTTCTCCGATTCTGAAGTGAGATTATGTGCTAATCGAAACGTTGAATAAAGCATAAAACTAACAGTTATTAAAATACTAGTCCATTCAACATAATTTGCATTGATAAGAAAATCTGTAATTACTTTAATAAATGGAATGCCATCCATTATTCCTTTATATAAAATAAATAAAACTCCAGAATAGACTGCTCCCATGGAAGATAGCGATGCATAATAATCTATTGGTTGGTACATTAAGAAATAATAAATTAATGTCCAAAACATGAGTACTATTACTGAAATGCTAATTCCAATGATAGTCGCAATTTTTCGAGTAAGAATATTTCTTTTTAAACCGTAATTTCTGAAAGTGAGATAGATTGATTTTACAAATAAGACTTGAAAATATCCAAATAAGAAAAATATTGGAATTAAAAAGATAAAAAAGTAATAATAGATATACCCAAGCCCCAGAAATATCTCAATTTCTGGAAGTCCTTTGCCTTCCCCCATCAAAATGGTGAGAATGTTATTATGGCAAGTAAACATGCTCCAAGTTTGAAATGCGAAGGCTGCTGCAACTGCAAAGAGAATTCCTATAAATTTAATTTTGCCTCTATCAAACAATTTCATGATAATTGGTATAAATACGAGCGTTCCAAACCAGATTACTTGAATAAGAATACCTTGAATTGGATTAGTCCATAAAAAAGAGTTTGCATGTCCAAATATTAACTGTTGAATGAGATTATGGTAAAAGATAAATAAAGAAGCTATTGCCTGAATAAATCCTATGCTTATTATTATAAAAACATTCCTTTTTCCTCCTTTTTCATACCAAATTTTAAGCGTTATAATCCATGCAATAAGAAAAATTAAAAACGAAATTAAAAAACTTAAGAATGAATAAATATCTTTAGCTTGTAAAATTGGAAGTGATACTAAAGTTCCCCCATTTGCAAATATTTTAACAATAATATCTATTAATTTTGTCATTAAAATTGCAAAGCTTGGGAGAAAAAACAATATGGGGAGGAATGAAACTATTCTAGCATATCTTACTCCTTCTTTATCATTATAAATCATCGCTGCACCTGAAAAAAGAGTGCTAAAAACGACAGGGCTAATGACAATTAGTAAAAAGATACATAACATTGTTAAAGATCCTGTTTCCCAGATCATTGAATAAAAACCATATTGTGTTGCTGTAATAGGAGTTAATCCTGGAATGAGATTGAAGACCGAATTAGTTGTGAAGATTATTACTGCAAGTATTACACCCAATGTAATCATGTATATATATCTAAGGATAGTAGTCGGACCCGCTCTAACTCGTTCTTCATTAATTGGTAATAAATATCTTATAAATTTATTAAATGGCTGCAATTTCTTATTATCTGAATAATGTACTATTGAAATGATGAACGACAAAACCAAATAAGCAATAACTATTATTTGGACAACCAGATTCGTAGTTATGTAGAATATCGCTACACTTAAACCAATTGAAATCAATAATATTAAAATTAAAAAACCTACAGAGACTTTTGTCCCAATTTTATCTTTAAGTTCTTTCTCCATTCGATCCGAAGCGGTCTTCACTAATTTTTCATCATTCATTTCAATTTCACCATCTAAAAATAAAAATTAATGATTATTCACAATTATCTATATGAATAATTTTAATCAATTAAATGATTTTCTTCTACTCTTGAAATAAAAGCAAACACGATTGCTATCATTCCCAAGATAATACAAGTTATATTTAAAGACCATTCAGCTAACAATCCTGTAAATGGATATATTATCACGCAAACAAACGTTTGAAACATGTTAACTGTAGATAAATTTATTGCTCGCTCGCTAGATTGTATGTGTTTGTTCATGTAATTTATTAACAATGGTTTTCTTGTCATGCCAAATCCAATCGCTAATATCATTCCTATAATTGCTATTGGTAAAAAGATGATCAGTCCAGTTAATAAAAATCCAATACCCGTTATTATTGAAGATGCAAATATATATCCTTTTTTAGAGCGGAAAAATTTTTCCAATCTTTCAAAATTATTCATTATTATCACTTGTATTATGAGGAATATTGCATGGAAAATACCAAAAAATGCTATATCAACTTTGTATGCCATTAAAAACGGTTGATATAACCAAACCATCATAAAAGATACTGTTCCTATTACTATCATGTCAATTGCTAATGTTATCAATATCCTATTATTTATAAATTGTTTTAATCCTATTTTTAGAATATGAAAATAACTTCTCTTTCTTTCTTCTTTATCCTCCTTTATTTCCGGTTCCTTGAATGTGAAAGCTAAAATAAAAGCTATAAAAAAAGGAACGCTCATAATTAAGACTGGTATTCTAACACCAAAATAAAACGCGACAAAACTACCAATAGGTGCACTTATCATTAAACCTATTATATTAGCGCTTTGAAGTCTTCCAAAAATTATTTTTGATCTATTTTCCTCTTTAAGCTCCTTTAAAGTATCATATATTAATGCTTCATTTGCCCCAGAAATTAAGGCTTGAGCCAATGCCCACAAAGACTCTCCTATCATAAAAATAAAAAAATTTGGGATGCTTGTATAAACTAAAACAGCACTAACATTTATTATTCCGCCAAGGATTAGTGAGTGTTTCCTTCCTATATAATCTGCAATCGTTCCTGTAGGAATTTCAAATAAGAAAGTGCAAAACATAAACCACGATTGCAGGATCATTATTTGCATGAAGGAAATTTGACCCCATTGAGTAAAAAATGGGACCAATACGCCTCCAACAAAATGTAATCCCATAAAAAAGCTGTATGCATAAATTTTTTTGATATTTGCTTCAAATACATCCATGGTTGCTGCACGTTTTAATCTGTAATTTAAATATACTAAATTTTTGTTTAATTTAAGTTTAAAATGTTTGATAAATTATGAATAAAAATATTGTGATGACATTCAAGTGAAAAATGAATATCTAATTGATATTATCTCAAATTATTTTGGTATTATCTTAATATTGTCTTGCTAGGTGAACTTCTCTTTTCGCTGGGCGCTCATTGCAAATATGGCATTTAATTTTTTTATCTTTGATTTTATAATTTTCTTCGCATTCATCAATATCTTTTTCATTTTTTTGAAATAATGGGATTCCTCGCACTTTTAAATTGTATTGATCTTTTAACAATTCAATACAGGCTTCGTCATCACAAAATGGCGTGATTATTAGATGGATTTTATCCTCAATTAATTGAGACAACTCATCAATGGAATTTAACCTAGCAATTTTGAATAGTTCTTTTGTTTTATTCTGCATGTCTTTGATCAATGTCTCATATAAATTTGGTACAATATTGATAAGGTTCTTCTTTTCTACTTTCTGTTTCTTACGATCCAACCTTCTAACAATCATAACTTCTTGCTTATCTAACTCTTTTGGCCCAACTTCAATTCTGAATGGAACTCCTCGTTCTTCCCACACATAAAATTTAGAACCGGGCGTGTTATCTGAATAATCTATCTTGACACGAGCAACAGAATTCAGTATATTTTTAATTTCTTCACTATATTTTCTTATTGCATCTTCATTTTCTTTTTTTATGATTGGGACTATTACAAATTGGATCGGTGCTAAAATTGGAGGTAACACTAATCCTTGGTCATCTCCATGAATTAAAATTAAAGCTCCGATTATTCGACTTATTCCTGGACCAAAACATGTTTGGCTTGCAAGTTCTTCTTCGTTATTTTCGTTTTGGAATTTTACATTAAATGGTTTTGCAAATCTATAACCCAAATTATGTGTCGTACCTATTTGAATGACCTTTCCATTTTCTAAAGGTGCATCATAAGCGCATGTATAATCCGCTCCTGGAAATTTATCCCACTCGGGTCTCTTATAAAGTCGAAAAGGAATTGCTAATTCATTCCAAATGATTTTCTCAAAGATTTCCATATCCTCTCGGACCTGTCTTACTGCACCATCATAAGAAGAAAAGGCACAATGAGATTCAATCCAGAAGAACTCATGCGTACGAAGAAATGGTACTATGGCATTATCTGGTTCAGCTCGAAAGCTTGGACGGCATTCATAAATTTTTAAGGGGAGATCGAGATGACTTCGAATCCAATAATGAAATAGTGAGTAGATTAGCGTTTCTCCTGTTGGTCGCAATACTTTAGGGATGTTTAATTCTTTACTCTCCCGACCTTGAGTTATTTTCCAAACTTCTGGCACGAAACCTTCAGCATGTTCTTGTTCAATTTCAAGTAAGGACCATGGTATGACCGTGGGTGTACGAATCGGTTCATGACCGGTTTTATCTAATTCGTTAATAAGTAATTTTTCTAATTCTATCATCATTCGTGTTCCATACGGAGGATAACCGTAAAATCCTCTTGAATCCTGAATTCGTTTATCAATAATTTGTGCTCGTAAAAGAATTTCGCTATACCATTCGTCAATATTTTCCTTCTTTGGTAGTTTATGAACTTCTTCTTTTGATTTATCAGAAATTTTTAAGCCTCCGTAACGGAAATATTAATTGGAAATATTTAATATTAATAAATATAAACTAAAAAAAAGAAATAAAAGATTTTTTTATAATAATGTTTTTGCTTGCTCAATCCAATCTTTTAATTTTTCTATAGAAGGTACTCTACTTACATCATTATGTATTGAATTATATCTTTTAATATCCACTAAAAGCTCCTCGGGATTCCTGTCTGCCAAGGATCTAATATTTTCACCGACTTCGACCAATAAATCGCTCATTTGGCTTCCTATTCCCTTAATTTGATAAAGTTCAGCCATGTGTTGCCACCGAGATAATAAATCATAAAGTTCTTCGACTTCTTTTTGGGATAATCCCGTTCTTTCTATTGATTCATATACTTGATTTATATCTGCATTAACTAATTCTCGTAACTTGTTTATTCCTAATTTATATAATTTCACTGCATAACTACTCTTCATACCTTCCAAATTGGTAATATCATAATGATCTAATTTATTTAATTTCAAACTATTCTCAAATTCTTCTCGAGTTTCTAATTCCTTTAAGGGAAGAGGTTTAACGACTGTTGAAGAACACCATTCATGCGAAGTAATTCCATCAGCTGGGGTTGGTACATGACAATTTTGAATTCTTAGCGCATGTTTTACACCAGCTTCCTTAGTCTCCTCTTTTAAAGCATCTTTTAAAATCTCATCACTTAATTTTTTATGCAATTTTTCAAAATCTTTAAATAAAAACAAGTATTGCAATTTATCATCTTTTCTTATTATTTTCTTACAGCTTGGACACATTAAATCTGTCATATCATCCGCTATTATCTTTTCCGCCATTTTTGCATATTCTTTTTCTGTTAAATTCTTTTCATCAATTTCTTCTGCTATTTGTTTTATTGCAGCTACATTGGGTGGTTCAGAGGTTTTTTTACCACAAATCACGCAATAAAAATCTTTATCATCTTGTAATCCAGTAAATAAAGAATATATGATTGCAGGCAAGGGATTATAAAGAATTCCGAGGTGATGCGAGAAGTATGCAACCAATTGCTTCCAATTAACCAAATCAATCCCTATTGGAGTAAATTTAACATCTACTACTTTATCTACATATCTCGTATCCAACCAAAATTCTTTCCAATGAACATCTGTCGAAATAAATGGAATTATATTCTTGTTTTTTTGAGGATTATTGAGATCTATTACAAAATCCACGCGTTCAAAATCCGGCATTTCATGAAACATTCTCCATTTTTTATCATTCATTCGTAAATCAATCCACCAGAACCAAATCCTTATAACAATGATATCCTCAGAATAGAATCTCATGATATCAGCTGTAACCATTTTTAGTGGATCATAAAAAACTGCATCGGATAAACTACCTTTTAAATGGGCAATCAATCGAGGTTCAGTTCCAAAATAATACCAAATTCTAACTTCACCATTTGGATAAGTTCGTACCTTTAAATTACTTATTCTTTCTTTCAACTTCTCTGAAATAGGTTCATATTCTATCTTTTGTGGCGGAATCCATCTTGGATAATAACCGGGTAGCATGTTACCTCTAAAATTAATTTCTCTATATTTTTCATCAGGTCTTCCTTTGAAGTCTTTGTAATCGTAACTATAGATTGGGTAACATGGACATTTTGGATCTGCTAAATCTGGAATTTCTTTGAGAGTTTCAGGTCGAATATCATCAGGATATTTTAATTGTATCGTGAGTGAATCCATGACTTTTTGACCCCATCCATCTTCTTCCACAGCATCAAATGTAATAGAAAAATCTAATAAATCTTTTAATTTTTCATCGTGATGCCTAAGAAAGAAAAATACATATTTTTCTGTATGTTCTGGAACTTCTCCAATTTTGAATCCCCCTAGATTACCACCCCCGTATGTAGCAATAAATCCGTGGGTTATATTAAAATCCGTATGTTCGTTATTCAGTCCACATACATAATTACTCCATGCAACATTAGTTGAGTAGAGATCTGGGGTAAAATGCGGTCTGATCCAAAGATCTTTAACTGGTTCATTAATAATAACTCTTAATCTTATTGTAGAAACTCCAAAAAATGGGATGTATTCTATAAATTTATCGTGATAGTTTCCTTCTCTGGTTTCTAATATTAATTGCACTTTTTTTTGTTCAATTGCAGCTATTTTCTCCTTATCTTTCCCTTTCTCTAATTTTTCTTTCATTTTTTCAAAATTCTTATTTTCATCTTCAATTAATTTTCGATAATCATTTTCATATTTCATTAATGCTTGAGCAGTATTTTTAGCAAATATACGAAATTCGACCTGTAATTTATCCCAATTGATTTGATCGTCTGTATTAAGTTCTGCAATTATATCATGTAAATAATTGAGATTTTTTTTAATTATTTTCATTTCAAGATCTAAACGTGTGTAATTTCTATCTTTCACATATGCTTTTAAATGTTTGAATTTATGTTCAATAAATTCTTTTGAATCTTTTATAATACCTTCATAAATCTCTTTCTTCAACTTCAATCCTAACTTGGATTCTTTGTCTGACCATTCATTGTATCTTTCTCTTGCATATGTATAATACCTTCCTTTTATGACATCTTTGAGCTCCGCTACAAAATCGTCTGATTCATCTTCAACCATATAAGAATCACCTTCAAGATTATTTTTCTAATTTAGAATAAAATTAAAACATTGAATTATATCTCTCACATTATTTAATTGATTTTTGATCTTAATTTATTTTTAATTCTAAATGAATAGCGTGATTACAATTGGAATTAATACCCCTAATAAAGTAATGCTTATTTCTAAAATGCGATTCCAACTTTTATAATTATTTAATTCATCATCTAATAGATCAACATGACTTTCAATAAAAGAATCAATAAATTTTCTTGTTTCAGAAATTTTTAATTTGATATCTACTAATGGAATTGAATTTTTCCAAGCATCCATTAGCGCCATTAATGCAAGTGCAGTAGAATCAGTATCACTTTCACTTCCAAGTTTATTACCCCAACCTCCATCAATATTAATATTTCTAAGTAAAAATGAAGTAGCTGCATGAATTACTTCATTATGAGGTTCGATTCCCATTTCAATAAGACCCGAAATTCCAAGCGCTGTAGCATCATTTTCTGCATCTTCATTGCGTTTTGCTATATGTTTCTTTCTTGGAAATCCTCCATTTGGCACTTGAGAACTTATTATATAATTTATTGCTTCTTTTGCTGGAGATTCAGTTGCTGGAATGTCAAGAGTTTTAATAATTTTCAATGCTAAAGCTGTATTTTCAATATCACTTTCATCCTGTTCATTATCATAAAAAAAATTCCATCCGTATCCTTCATCCGCATTTAATTTTGTTTTAATTAAATTTTCACAATTTTTTAGCGGTACTTTATCAAGAAGATCATAAATAGCATTAAATGCTGCTTCGTTTACGGAAACTTCTCCATATTCTGAAAAAGGATTATCTCGCCAACACGATTTTTCATCCGAAAAAGATTCTTTAAGAAACATTATTGATTTTTGAAACATAATATTGGAGGAATTTACACCTATTCTCTTTAATGCTTGAACAACTAGACCTGTTACTCCAACACTTCCTGTTTTGCTACCTAAATCGTATGACCACCAACCTTCTTTATTTTGGGTGCTTTCAAGATATTTTAAAGCAATTTTAATTACATTGTTGTCTAAAGTATACTTTTCAACTTTACTTAAAACCAATAATGCTAAAGCAGTTAAATGAATAACAGAATCTTTTCCCTCACTAATTCCAAAACCTCCATCACTATTTTGAGCTCTTTCTAACCATTTCAATCCTTTATCTATAGCCCAATTCGGATTTTTATCCGCTAAATCATCAAATTCATCTTTCAAATCATAAAAATATTTGTCAACTTCCTCTAATTTTCCCCTTAAATCAAATTCTTTTTTTTTCGTAACCAAATTATATATCCCCTATAAATTACAAAATTGTAGTGAATAAGATCACTACAATTATTAGAGTGGTAATTAAGATGAGTGTATAATATTTAAGCAAACGATTTAACCTTTTAGTTTCTTTTATTTCATTATTTAACTGCTCTACATTTCTATCAATATAATTTTTAATAAAACTTTTTGCTTCATAAAATTCATATTGAATATCTGCTAGAGGGACTGCAGCTCTACTTGCATCTATCAATGCAATGACTGCAAGTGCAGTAGAATCTGTGTCGCTTTCTTTTCCTGGCCCATCACCCCAACCACCATCTTCATTTATATAATTTGCTAAACTTTCTGCTGCAGATTGAATAATCTTACTATAAGGATTAAAATTCGAAGCAATAAGACCGGATATCGCTAAACTAGTTGCATCAAATTCAATATCTCTCTCAGCAGTTTCAATGCGTTTAGCTAATAATTTTTTCCGAGGAAAACCATAGTTTGGTAATTGTGAGCTTATAACATATTCAATTGCTTTTTTCATAAATTCGTCTTCTTTAGAAAAATTTAATTTATTTAAAATTTTTAATGCTATACCAGTATTTTCGATATCACTTACCTCATCCCCCATTTCAGATCTTAATTTCCATCCATATCCATCATCAGCATTTAATCGTGATCTAAATAACAATTTAAATTTATCAAGTTGATTTTTTTTTAATTCTCCCTCGATAGCATTGAATGCAGATTCGTTTACTGAAATTTCACCATATTCTGAAAATTTATTGTCTCGCCAGCATCCTTCATCATCTGAAAAAGATCTTTTAAGAAAATTTAAAGCTGCTCTATACATTGGATGAGTTTTACTTACTTTTAAAATCTGAAAAGCTTGAACAATCAATCCTGTAACTCCTATGCTTTCACTTGCGCTAATTGTTTCATATGACCACCAACCTTCTTCATTTTGGGTGTTTTCAAGAAATCGAAGGGCACGCTTTATGACCTCATTTTCTTTAGTTCTACCTCCTTTACTTAATGCTAATAGGGAAAAGCTTGTAAGATGGGGGTTTGATTCTCTTTCTTTGGTGAGACCAAAGCCTCCATCTTGATTCTGAACATTTTCTAAAAATTTTAAACCTCTTCCAATAGCAAAGCTTAAACTTCTATCTGCCTTATCATCCATCTTCTGCTCAAATTCACTAAAAAAATTATTTAGTTCAATTTTTGTTGCTTTAATTTCTTCCATTACTTCTCGTTTGCTCATGCTACTTTCTTCCACTAGGATTTCAAGTATTTTTTAATTAATTCATCTGGTTTTTCAGCTTTTTCCCATAGAATTTCCATCTCATCAACAAAATTTTTTGCAAAATCTGGATGCCTAATATATGAGCCTCTATGTAATGATTTTGGTGGTCTAACAGCAAAAAATACTGATTCTTCATCTATAACCATAAAACGAATTCTGACTTTTTCATTTAATACACGTACTTTTGCACCCGCATCAAGTAGATCTCTAGCCCTGATCGCTAATTCCCTGCACATCGATGGATCTTCATCCTCAATACGCCCTAAAATTCTTATGTCAACTCCGTTTTCAGCAGCAATTTTTATTGAATTATCTAATTGTTGAATATATAATGCTAGCAACCATCTATCAGTTACTGCAATTATATTTTTTTTCGCATTTCGACACATATAACCTTGGACACGATAAAAATCATCTGGAGTATTCAAAACTTCACTAGCAAAACCTTCTTTTGACAATGCTAATAAATCTCGTCGTGCAAGGTTTAGAGTCATCACATCATCTTCTAATTTTTTCACTTCTTTCTGTAATTTTTTTAATTGAACTTCTTTTTCATCAATGAGTGGGTCCAAAATCGTATTTGGTGGAACCACGTTATAAAGCGTCTCGCCTTCAGTCCCCTTCGAAGATTTTATCCATCCGTAGGACTTCAAAAATTCTAAATTCTTTGTTTTTCGATGGAATTGAGATTGAATTTGGTCTGTTGAACAATTTGGGTTTGAAAGAATAAAAGAATAAAATTCTGCAACATCTTTTGGTGCATTTAATAAGTTAAAAGCTCCAACTATTTCATAAGTAACTCTTGGAACTATTCTTTTTAATTCTCCGGGCTGTATTTCTTCAGAAGATTTTTTATCTGCCATTTTTTACCCTCAAGAGATGTTAATTTTATTTCATATATTTTTAAAATGATATTTTATATTTTTTTAGGTATATTTCTCCATTATTATATTTTCTCTTCTTGACCATATTTTGTAATATCTTTATCAAGCCATTTTGAAAATGGAAGTGCTAGCAATCCACTCATAAGACCCGAAAAAATAGCTAAAAGTGCCCTAACTAGTAAGAACGTGGGTCCTAAATAAATTAATTCTAATGGGATACGCATCGGTCCCATCATCGTTTGCCCTGCAATGAAAGCAATTAAGAAATGAGACTTCACTCCTTTACGTTTTAACACTAGTACTATAGGGAACATTGCAAATATTGGACCCGGAGTAGCTATTCCGATACAAGTAATAAATAATAAACCTACGATTAATCTAGTTTTATCAAAAAGTTTTACAACCATTTCTTTATCTATCCAAATATCCATGATACCTGCAAGAAAAGTGGCGACTAAAAATATTGGTATGATTGAAATTAATTGATCAATCGTAACTGATAACGATACTTGAAATATAGAAATGAACTCAGTTGGAAAAATTATTATTATAATGATGCAAACCGCAAGAACTACAAAAACTAACATGATATCTAATAAAAATGGACCCAACTCGAACTTCTTTTTTTCTTGTATTACTTCCAATAAGCTCACCTATGCATAAATGTTTAAAGGAATGATCCATGATAACAGTTCTGCGATTACTCCCGATGTAAAAACTACAAGAACTGATATTATCGTTCTTATGATGAAAAATTTCGTACCCATGTATTTTATTTCAATAAAACATCCCTCTGGAACATCAATTATCTGTTGTCCCATGATCAATGCCGTAATAGTACCGACACCTGCACCTTTTTGTAAAAGAACCATAGATAATGGATATATTGCATACCGGGGTCCAGGCATAGGAAATCCGAGAAGCGTTCCTATTAAAATCCCCACTAGACCTGCTGAAGTGCCTAAAACCTGTTCCACAAAATACGGGGGCATAATTATGTCACTATAAAATAGTCCCGTTAAAATTAAAGCTACAGCAAAAAGTGGTAAAGCAGTAATAAATATTTTTAATGATTTCTTTATCGCCTTCTTTGTTTTTTCTTTATCTTTTTTAAGGCTTATTAAGTATAGAACAATCGCTAATCCTCCCAATATGATTGGTGGCAATAGTTCTAATAAGAAATTTATGCTCATTCATTTTTTCTCCAAGTCATAATTCATATGGAATTGAAATGTTAACTAATAACCTTTGAAAAACTATTAATATTGACGTTCTAAGAGATTTTTAAGTTATGAAATTAATAAATTAAATGGATTTCAATATTATTTTAATTTTACTAAGGACTTTTTAGGAATATTGGTGGATTGTCTGAAGATGGAAGAATTAAAGAAGCTAGATGTCCAAAAAGTTGAAATGGAAGAAAAAATCAAACTTTCAAGTGAAAATTGCGAACAAATTAAAAATTTGATGGAAGAAAAACTTGAAATTCTTGAAAAAAAGAAAAAAGAATTAAAAAATTTAGACAATGAATTTAAAGACAGTCAGAAGAAAGCAAATAAAGCAAAAACCGCAGAATTAAACCTCCAAAAAAAATATGAAGATGCTGTTAAAGAAAGAGATGAGATTGCTCAAAAAATTTATGAATTTGATCAAAATTCAATAGAGGATTTAAAGGAAAAAGAAAAAGAGAAGTTAGTTAATAAATTGAATAAAATCAAAGAAAAAGAAGACGAATTAAAAAGCGATTATGATAATGCAGTTAACACCAGTATTGAATATAACAACAAGTTCATAGAAATCGAAGAGGAATATAACAAAATAAAAAATGAAATTGAAGCCGAACAAACTACTTATTCATCTCTAGAATCTAATTTTAAAGAAAGTCTTAAAAGAATTGAAGAATTAAAATTAAAAATATTTGATAATGAAAAAAGAGCAAAAGAAGAATTTGATAAATTAATGAAAAATGATAATTTAGAATTAGAAATTGGATGATATTTAAGAAAAAATCAAACAATCCGTTTAAATAATTAGAAAACGTTAATATAATAACATTTTTAAATTAAATTAATTTTTTTTTTCCCCATTAATTTTGATCTTAGACGTAAGATTTCTTTTAATTAGGTTTATTTCATAATATTTCCAAAAATATTCGATTTTACTGTATATTCATTGATAGAATACAAATAATCAAGAGAACGTTGATAATTGCAAAATGAAATTATATAATGGTTTGATTTATTAGAATTTACAAAATGCATATAAGTCACAAAAAACAAATGAGAAAAAGCAAATTTCCTTTCTTTATAAATTTTTTTACATAAATTAAAGAGAAATGAATAAGAATGTTTGATGTTAATAAATGTTCCGGATGTGGAACATGTTTAATGAGTTGTCCAGTTATTGATTTGAATATAGATCAAGCAAAAGAAGAAATACAAAACCTAATTAATGGATCAAGTTTCATTGTAAATCAATGTGCTGTTTGTGGTACTTGTGATCTCAACTGTCCTGAAAATCTAACGCCAATGGAATTAATAAAGAACTTGAAATATGCGCAGATGGAAGCATTAAAAGAAAAAGGTCAAGTTCCACAAGTAGTGAATTTTATGTTACCATTTAATAGTCAAAATATTTTTAAAATGTACGAAAATACAATGATGCCCCCTGAAAATCTTCAAAAACTAAAAAAATGGAAATCTCCTCAAAAATCCGATGAATTAGTCTTATTAGGTTGTGCAATTTCTTATATTTATCAAGATTTTTATGATAATTCTACAATTAAAGGTTTACTTGAAGGAAAAAACATAGCAGGAGGTTTAGATTTCTGCTGTGGTGAACTTTATCACCGTTTATGTTACCCGATCTCAAAACCTGAAGTCGAAGAGCACCTTAATTCAAAATTTTCCGCCTTGGGAACGGATAAATTGATTGTATTTTGCAATGAATGTCATGAAGCTTATCGAAATGAGTACAAAAAAATAGCACAAAATTATAAAATTATTTCAATTTGGGAATACATTTCAAATGCTATTGAATCTGGTGAATTAAAGATTAAAAATAATCTTAATTTCAAAGTAGTCTATCATGATCCTTGCTCCGTTAAAAAATATCCCGAGTTGCTCAATCACCCTCGTAAAATAATTGAAGCAACGGGTGCCGAATTAATAGAATTGGATCATAATCGTGAAAATGCTCTATGTTGTGGATTAGCTCTTGGTTTAAATGGAATAAGTCAAATGGGAAAAATTAGAAAAAAACGACTTGAAGAAGTTAGCAACACAGGAGCAGACATAATAGTAAATTCGTGTCCAGGCTGTATCATAAATTTTGCAATGGATAGGAAAGTTCGAAAAGATAAATTTAAAATAATCTCAGTTTTAGAACTCCTAAGGATGGCATGTGGTGAAAAAATAGATTTAAATAGACATCCTCAAATAATCAACGAACTAATAAATAAATCATTATCTATGGCATCTACTTTGACCCAAAATTTATGAAATGTTCTATTAATTTAATTTTGATAAATAATATTAATCTCTTGTAAATTTGATGCTTTAAAATAAATATTATGAATTGAATTTAAGGTTGTTTAAGTCTTAAATCAATTTCACGCTTAGCTTTATCTAAAAAATGTCTATCAGTAATGTTTAGCTCAATGGCTTTTTGAGGACAAGCCAAAACACATCGCCCACAAGCTCGGCAAGCCATTTCATCAATAACAGCTTTTTTATCAATGATTTCAATTGCATGTATGAAACAAATATCCTTTGTACAAGTGCCACAACCAATGCATCTATCAGTAACTTTGACTTCAATACCTGGTAATTTACCATAAACGCTACTGCCAAATTTAGGTGGTATGTGTTTGAACATTCCTAGGCCACAACAACAAGTACAACAATTGCAAATAGTCACTAACTCGTCTTGAGGGCCAACACCCAATGCAAACGCATCTGGAAACGCTCTACCAATCATTTGAATCATTCCTAATTCCCGTACTTTTCGGACATAGTCTAATGCTTCTTCTTTAGTGACTAATCGCCCAAATTCGGGGCTGATTTTTAAAACTGGCTTACCAAGAAATAAACAACCTTCTGACTCTGGGTAAGTTTTGCAATCATTTGAGTATCTACAAAGACAGAATCGCATGATTAAGTGATGTTCTGCTCTTTTTATAAAATAATCAACAACCTCAGAAGGTAAAACATATTCTGGGTGTATTTCAATGGATTCATCTAATGATATAACTTGATCCCTTGGCAAAGAATATACTAAATCATACTTCATTGGAGAAAAATCTAATACATTGAAAGGAAGGGGAAATGTTTGCAAGGTTTTGGTAATTTTATTCAAAAAAGCAAACTTATCCATCAACTTTAGAATAGGAAACAATGCTTTAACAACTTTTAATAACCATAATGGTCTTTTCATTAAAAAAATCTCCCGTGTAATTTGTTACGAAAATATTAGCTAATCAACGAATTTTAATGTAATTTATATTATCATATATGTATGACAAAAATAATTCAACTAAACGAACTTTCTGATATACTTTTTGGTTTCAATGTAATGATAGTTACTTGGTTCCTTTGAATAACGTGTAAGTATAAAAACCGTGGTAATGTTCGTTATTTAATAAATACTCGCTCGAGTTAGGATCGGATATTTTTTTATATGCTCTCCAAAATTTCTCATCAACTTCAAGCTCTGCTGAGCTCCAAAACATCTGAAATAGCATTAAAAGTGCACTCTTATCCATCTGAGTTAATGGAGCTGTAATATTTTGCAAATAAGTAATAACTTTAATATTTTTAAATCCTAATTCTGCTAACCAATAAGTTGCATTCATCACATGATGTATTGGATTCATATCCTCAGTGAAGGGTGCAACTGCAGATGATGCCGTATTTAATTCTGCTTCGAGAATGGGATGACCTGGAAGCAATTTTTGAGATGTCCAAAATAGAAGAAAAATAGAACCGTTTGGTTTGATAACACGATGAAATTCTTTGACGATTGGTATGGGATCCTCTGATGGGCACCCAAATTCTTTAGGACCTGGCCATACAGTGTCGACACTCCACAACCAATCAAATGTATTTTCCTGAAAAGGAAGAGAGTTTATGTCTCCTTCTTTAAATTGAAGGTTTTTAGATTGATAATTACTTCTAGCGTAATTAATAAAAGTTTTGGACAAATCTAATCCAATAACTTGCCCATTTGAACCAATCTTCTCAGAAAGCATTTTTGCAATAGCTCCAATTCCACACCCTGCATCTAATCCTATACTAATTGGTGGAACTTCATTTGAATTAATAATTTTTCTCATTAATGGTTCCCTAAATGTCGTGAGATTTTTATAAACGGATATTTCATCTTCCATGTTATCATTTCCTTATGCTTTTACAATAATAGGAGTCATTTTATTTTTTTTAATTTTACCATTACTTGTAAAAGTGGTCATGGATAGAAAGAAAAGAGAAGAAATGAAGGATAGAGATACGATAATAATTTTAGTGATAATAACAGTATTTTTGATGGCTATAACTATAAAGATTAGTAACTTAATTTTTCTCTCATGGCATAACAACATTCTATCTTATTTTTTTTAAAAGCTCTTCGTGACCTGAGTAATTAAATAAAAATTCATTAATTTTATCATTAAATTAATTCTTTAAAAGAATGTAGTGAAAATTTTCTGTTTAAATTTCTTAAAATATTCTTAATCAACTTTGTTGTTGGTAATGTTTAATGAAAGTATTAAACGAATCTTTGAATATCTTTTCAATATGTTCTTTTTCTTCTTTACTCTTAACAAGCTTTTTATAGGTATTCTCTCCTTCAACGAATAGGTACTTAAGAACCTTAAATTTGTCTTCTGGGGAAAAAGACCGAATATCAGTAATTGATTTATGATTTTCATGCTGCCATTTTTTAATTATTCTCCATGTAAATCCCTTTATTGCCATACCACTTACTGGAAGGTGCGGTTCTAACATTGGAAGCATCATATCTAAGAACCCTTTCATCTTTTCATCAATTTGAACCTTTTCGAATTCTCTTTCTACATCTTTTACTGCTTTTTGTTCAAATTTTAATTCTACCATTTAAATCATCTTTTAATATGTTTTCAAAATTATAATATGAACAATTAAATAAATATTCTATGAGCTCAAAAAAGGTAAAATTTATACAAATTGGTAAGATCCCTAAATTATTTTTTAAAAAAGAGTTTGATCATAATGTATGTTGATTTTAAAGATTTAGGATGCAAGATAGACTTGCTGGATTGGAAGCACCAATACATTGAAGAATTGAGAATGTGGGGTGCTAGAAAAGACGTGACTCAACCGTTACCAAATCTAAAAATAGCTGAGCATGAAATTATCAAAAATTTACACGAATCGACAGAATTAATTATTAAGAAACTAATGAATGATCTTCCTCCGGAAGCAAAACAATCAAATTTGAAAAAATTTAAGGTTTTAGATCATCAAGCCATGTCTATAGAACTTCGAGGACAAAAATTTGATGGAAAAGACATATTGATTGTCTATACTATAATTTCTTCTGGAAGTAAGACTGTCCTGTTGGCATTAACGTTATTTGAAAAGGATTTCGAAAAATTTAAAGAAGAATTTATAGATATAGTCAATAGCGTGCAATTTTACGGCGATTCAAAGCAAAAAGAGGCTAAAATAGGAAAAAATGAAACAAAGAAAAAAAATAAAGGCAAGAAAATAAAACAATTATAAGAAAAAATTTACTAAAACTCATTTTTCACTATTTTTATACCTTATAAACATCTTAAAGGATTAAATAATTGATTATTTATTTTATTTGATAATACGTAAATTCTTATCTTATTTTAATACTAATTTGAAAATTATCTTGCCTTTTTTTTTCCAAATTGTAAAAAAAAGTAAAAAATTTTCTAGCTAATTTATTAAATATTCCTATAGATTAAAAAAATCCCTAGGATATCATAATAAAAATTACTTATGATATGATTAAGAAAATTTTAAAATTTAAATAAAAAATTAAAAAAGTGGAGATTGAAAATGCAATTAGGGTTGCCAGTAGAAGTAAGTTTTATTATAATGAGTGTGATTGTACCATCTCTAGCCTTGCTATTTTTCTTTTATCTTAAAAGAGATTATAAATCTGTCGAATTCAGAGTTGCAATGCTAATTCTAGCTGCTGTTTTTACAGTATTGATATTCTCGATGTTAACTACGCTAGTTTTTGCTGATAATTTGATTCTTACTATATTATTAACACCTTGTGGAATAGTTGCAATGCTAGTATGTATTTTTTATGTGATTAAAATCATAAAAAAAAGAAATGAAAAGCTTGACAAGATTATTGGCTCTAGTCGACAAATAAGTGTAAATGTCTCTAACATGGCAACAGAATTGGCAGCAAGCGCCAATGAAGTGAATGCCTCATCAGAAGAAATAGCTTCAACAACTCAAGAAGTTTCCTCAGGCGCAGTAACTCAAGTAAAACAACTTTCAGATATCAACGATACGGCCATGAACATAAATCAATTAGCAGAAGATGTAAGAAATTCAAGTGATGATATAAGAAAAATAATGGAGATCATCATAAACATTGCCGAGCAAACTAACTTGTTAGCTTTAAATGCAAGCATTGAAGCGGGTCGTGCAGGAGAACATGGAAGGGGATTTGCGGTTGTTGCCGATGAAGTAAGAAAACTAGCAGAAGAATCTAAATCGGCAGTTGGAAATTCCACTGAAAAAATATCGAATATCATCAGCAAAATAGGTAAAACTGTTGACTTAATCGGTAAAATAACTGAAGACATTAAAGGTGCATTAATTCTTGGTGAGGAAACATCTTCTGCAATGGAAGAAATTAATTCTTCAGCAGAAGAACAAACTGCTTCAATGGAGGAAATAACTGCAACAGCCAGTAAATTAGGGGAACAAGCAGAATCTTTAAAGTCAGGTTTAACTGAAGAACGTGTTACTGTTAAAAAATTGACATCCTATAATAAATATAACAAACCGTAATTTCTTTATTTATCTATCTTTTTTTTCTCTCTATTGATTTTTTTGTACACTCAATAAGGAATTTTAAAAACTACCATAATTTATCCATAAATGATTTATCATGTCTGAAACTTAGAAAAATTGCTCTCTTTGCTTATCCTTTTTCTTTTCACATAACGTTTAAAAAATTAAAGTCCTAACAGTTCCTTGACTTTGTTTACACCTTCCACAGCATCAGTGGCGTAAGCATCTGCACCAATATGTTCTGCAAAATGTTTTGAAACAGGTCCACCACCAATTATAACTTTTGTTTTTTCGCGCAATCCTTCTTCATCCATCAATTTGATGACATCTTCCATCCCCTGCATAGTGGTAGTTAGTAATGCTGACATACCTAAGATATCGGGTTGATATTTTTTGACTGCCTGTATAAATCTTTTTGTATCTATATCCGTCCCAATATCGATGACTTCGAATCCGGCACTTTTCAGCAGAAAACCAACTAGATTTTTACCAATATCATGGACGTCACCTGCAACTGTGCCCAAAAGTACCTTGCCCGTACTTTCTATTGAGATTTGTGCCAGATACGGTTCCAATATTTCCATGCCTTTAGTAAATGTTTCACTAGCCATCATCATATCGGGTAAGAAGAACTCTTTCTTCTCGAACAACTTTCCACATTGTTCGAGCCCAGCGATCATGGCGCTGAATAATTCGTGAGGATCGTTGCCAGAATCCAGACTGGATTGGACTAGTTCTTCAATATCATACGAATTACCATCAAGAACTGCTTCGGTGATTGAAATAAATTTATTTATATCTTCCATATTCTTGCACCTTCTTGAATAGATAGTTTATTTTCTCCAAATCCGTGCCTGGCGGTACAGCGCTAATCGCAATTGAAATAGACACCCGTATTTCCTTAGCCAGCGTGCATACCCGCTTGACTAGGGCTTCGATCTCTTGTTCTGTGGAATCTCTTAAAAACTTACCATGAACTATATACGAAAAACTCTTCTTGTATTCTTTGGCAAGCTCAAATGCGAAACGATCATACTCCGGTAAAGTAATACCTTCTGGTGTGGTCGGGAAAGTATAGTTTGACCATAAAATCTGATGATTGATCCCCTTTGGCTCGGTCTCGAGGATTTTTCGCATTTGCATGGGTGAAATACAAGGAGCCACAATCATTATTTTCTTCTTATGGTGCCGCCATACTCTCTCTATATAGGGCAATACATATTTAACAAAGTCCTCACGTCCCATAATCGGAGGAGCTGTATATTGATCAATCATTGTGGAACCCATAAGCGATAACCCATATTTAGCTGCCAAGTCAAATATACTGATCACTGCTTGGGTTGTCAATTCCATAATTGCTGGATAAATATCCGGATCACCGCGTTTTCTTATTTTTTCTTTCCGAATTGGATCATCCGTTTCTACATAATCCTTGTGAAGACGCATATCCATGGGCAGTTTGGCATCTCCTCTCAGCAACATTGCCAGATCCCAAGGACCATCAAGAGTTAGCGGTAGAAACAATTCAGGATGGCGTTTTTGTATTTCCAAATTTAAATCAAAATACATTTTAAGATGACCAGTAGCTTCCTCTGGAAGTTTAATCTTTTTTATGTCTTCTTTAGTCTTAATCGGATACCCGACGGAGTACGGCACCCGTTCTTCAGAGATTTTAAATTCTGTGCCCATTTCACACGCACCAAATGGCATTAGACCTTGCCATATTGGCATGGCAACCATATCACAATCAAAACGTTCGCAAACTATATCAGCTAACTCAACATTTGCTTCAATGCTTTCTACTGTTAATTTCCAGTTATATTTCGGGTCTAACATATATGGTTCAATATTTGTGGCAGAAAGTAATGTCGGTACTCGGTCCGGGAGACTCAATTGAGCGAGTATAAAGCGCTCTAACCCATTAAGCTTGCCGATACCCAGTTTACCTTTAATTAAAGCTTTAAGCGTGGTAACTATTAAATTTGGCATGCAACTAATATTTTTTTTCAATTTATATTTTAATATTTCGTTTAATTTTTCCAAATATAGTAGATTATAATTACATCTTTCATTATAATGTACTTTTAATTGAGTTATTAAAAAAAGAAAAAAAATTCAGAATCTATCATAAAGATTGCATGGGGCGGTTCAAAAATTTTAGGTTTCTTATTCAAATCCTTTAAAAAAATTAATAAAAAATAGCATACTTACCAAAATTTTTCGATAACAAGTTCTTTTCCGTTACTTTTACATCCAAAGGGGCATCATCCTGTATATTCGTTAAAAATCCTTTATAAAAATCCTCTTCGGTTACATTAATATCTTCTCTTGTTACCCTTGTTCCTTCAAGATATGTTCTATTTAATTGTTCATCTGATGTTAATAAATTATCTTTTCCTCCAACTTTACATTCTAAAGTCATTCGGGGGACGGGCACGCCTATTTCCCGACAATATTGAACTACTGCTGGATAAGCTTCTGGAATGTCGTTCTTAATCCATCTTAATGCAGGTTCTTCAATCGTATGAATGCAAAGTGCCTTACCACTTGTAAGCCCTCCCAGCCTGCTCATGAATGAACTTCTTGAAGATAAAGACATTGAATTAATGAGAGGGAGGTCTGGATAAAACATAAACCAATGATCCTTCATTCCATGATATCTTTTGCTATTATAGCCATCCCAAACAGATCCTAATACTTCGTAATTACTCGGTTCAACAAAAAAATTAAACAGACCTGAAGTATGAAGCATTACTACTGAATATAATGAGTTGCTCCATTGAGGTGTACGTTCGTTCCGGATGTCTTTCATAACATCTAAAATCAATCTTGCTGTTTTTGCTACATTTTTTGTTTTATTATAAAGATCTCTAAGTTTCACTCCCGTTTTCCGATGCCTACGATCAAAAACATCATCATTCATTCCCACGTTCCACCAGTCAACGCTAATTCCTTGCTCTTGGTAATGAAAAAATGTCCGAAGGAGCTCTCCAAAAATGGGTCGAAATCAAATTTAACCCTCCAAAAGATACTTTTCACTAATGGATCTTCTCCTTCTCGAAAAATGTACAGTATGACAATAGAAATATGTTGTATTTTAATATGATCTACCAAGTGAGATTTCTTTAACTACTATTTACAAGTGAGGTGGAATAATAAGTCTAATAAATTGAAGGAAAGAATAGTTTTATTGATTCATTTTTAATCAAAAACATGTTTTAGACTAAAAAAGTCTCTTTTTTTTATTTTTTATCTAATTCTGATAAATATTTACTCTAAATTTATTCCCAATCTTTAAGATTTTCTTTTCCTTTAATGGTTCTTGATATAGAATTATTCTCAATTTGATTCTGATTCTTTGATCTGGAAAAAAAATCAACTTTTGGGTCTTTTTTACTTTTCTTTTTATTTAAATAATCCAAATATTCTTTCATTCTTTGAATTTCACTTTGTATATCTGATTCATTTAATTGATGAAAGTGAGTATCCATACCACTTTTATGCGTACAACTTGTAGAAAGAGCTGTTTTACAAACTTCCTTAATAAAATCTTCTTTTTCCTTAACCCAAAATTGGGGAGTAATGCAATAATCAAAATGGGGGCATTTTTCGGTTTTCATTATTTAAAATCTCTTCCTTTCCTTATATTAATTATTTGATAATTCATATAAAAGTATATTATATTCAATTTCATTTATATTTTAAGCATTTCAGCATTTTAATTAATCTAAGCTTTCTTTCAAATCCTTAGCCTCACAACTCTCGCATATTTCAAAACCCTATAGGACTCATCTCAAGATCTTGGTGAATTATTTTTTCACGAAGTGTTCCTGTGGCTTTAAACTAGATAAGATATTTATATTTAACAAATAGAATATCCCATAATGATTGAAATTTATAATATTTATGTTGAACAAATTAAAAACGCTTTAATTGAACGAGGGGGATTTCGAAAAACTCTTTTAGCAACTGGGTCTGCTAAATTAGTAAAACCTCTTCCTAATGGAGGAAGAGTTCACTTAAAAGAGATAACTTCCGTATCAATATTTTTCGATATTGATCCTGATGATCCCGATAACTTTCTTAATTTGTTTAATCATGCAAAATCATTTTTTAATTGGAAGAAAGATGGTTCACCGGATAACACGAGAAAAGTTAGCGTTAAAAAAGTTATGAAACACATCACTAATTTTGATTGGGTAAAAGAATACGAGAAAGAATTTGAATTATACTATCATCATGATGAATATTGGGATTATCGAAGAAAATCGAAAATATCTTTAATTCAACGCTTTAAGAATTTTTTTAAATGGTAATTTAAAAAATATTTTTAAAATTTATGACTCTCATACGTTAATTGGAAGAGATATAATGACATACAATAAATATGAAGAAGAATTCTTTAAGAAAATCAAACCATTTGTCTTAAAAATTGGACTCAAATGTAAATTCATCGCAAAAGAATTTGATGTTCTAATATATAATGAATTAGAAACAAAAAGATTATATTTAGAGGTAAAATCACCGGGTGGTGGGACAAAAATTCAAGAAAATCAAGTAAATATTTTGGAAAATGAGATACAAGATGGAGAATGGACTAATGTGTATATTAAAAAGGG
Organism: Promethearchaeota archaeon; assembly: GCA_011365055.1. The sequence continues at coordinate 202,430 of RDOG01000004.1, read as the reverse complement.
AAAATACTTCTTTATTATATTCGCTTCCGATTACATGTTTAAAAAACCATCTAAATATAGTAATCAAATGCATAAATATTTTAGAGAAAATAACGTGCAATTCATGATAATAGAACCTGAATTCCTAAGAGACAATTTATTGGTTAAAGCTAATGAAGCATGGTTAGAAAGTAAACGTGAAAATTGGGAAAATAAAAAAATAATATCATCTCCAAAAACCTATTGTTTTGAATATTCAAATATAATTGATGAAAAAGAAAAAACTCTTAAAAAATTAGCAATTTGGCTAAAAAATCAATTATTATAATTTACTTTAATAAGGAATCAAGTTATAAAATCTGCTGTAAACCTCCCAGAAAAATATTCGAATATTCTTATATCGAAAAACCAAGGAAAATAAAGAAAAAAAAGAGAAAAAGTGAATTTAGAGTGGAGATAAATATTTTTGACAAAAGAGTTGATGGTCTAATTGATATTTTTTCCAGGAAAGAAAATTTTCTTGAAAGATATAATATAAAGTTAAGATATTTTTTAGCTCTTTTTTAGTTTTTTTGTCCAATCTCATTCCAAAAGTTAAATTCTTAGGAATTTTATGCATCAAAATGTACTTTTTGCGATTACTGATAAGAATTTTCCTGTAACATTGAACATGAATATTGTCTTTTCCAAAATATTTTTTTGATAATCTTATCGCTTTTTCTGATAATTCCTTTTTACATCTAACACAAATCAGCCTATCATTTAGCTCAGGTGCGTAGTTTGGAAAATTTAATTCATAAAATTTATCAATATCAAATCGATATTTCTTCCACGATAAAAATGGCTCTTGAAATATGAAATATATTGCTAATATCTTTTCTAATTCTTTCTTAATTTTAGAACTAATAGATTTATATTGCACTTTTAAATTTTTTTCTCTCAAAATCTTTTGTTTTATGATATACTTTGTCCTATTTTTTATGATCTGCTGTTTATGACATTTTAAATGTACATTTCTTTTATTGATATATTTCTTAGAAATCTCTATTTGACGAGAATTCATCGATTTATGACATGCAAAACATTTATTTTTTCTATTTTTTATTCTGTTTCTATCTTTTCTTCTACAATCATCACAAGATTTATATTTACTGTTTGAAAGCCTGTTATGACAACCATTTCTAATACAAATATTATTAATTAGTTTTTTCTTTCGCTTATTTTTGACCATCTCCGAACAGAAATAGCATTTTTGTTTATTATATACTAATTTTCTAGAATAATTTGGTTCTAAACATACAAGTAATCTGTGAAATTGGTATAAAAGAAATGTAATCCCCCTAATTTTTTCTTTTTTGCACCAAGTACATAGATTTTGTTTTATTAGTCTACTTCGATATTTCTTTCCATATTTATTCTTTTTCTTTTCTTGATATTCTTTTTGATATTCTTTTAATTCTATTAAACCTATATTTTTGAGAGCTGAACCAATTTCAACGTTTTCAATAGATAAATTATATAAATTATCTATCGATATTCTTTTATTCATTTCTTCCAAAATATCAAATAATTCGAATGCTACTTCTTTATTGTTTATTTCAATGATTTCTTCTTTTCTTGCATCGATACTCATTAATTCACCTCAAGAAATTTATTGATAAAGAATTGATAATTGAATTGATAATTTTTCCAAGGGAGAAAAGGTTCTTGAAAAATATAATAAAAACATAACAAATTTTTTAATTCTTGTTTAACTTGGGACGAAATTTCATTATATCTAATATCTAATTTAAAATCTTTAATAATTTTATCTTTTAAAAAATACTTTAAACGGCTATTAATCATTTGAATTCGTTTACAATGAACGTGTATATTGTTCTTTCCAATTTTTCTAATTGAAATGTTAATTTGCTTTTGTGTTAATATTCCATGGCATCGACTACATATGTCTTTTCTTTTCATACGCTGTCTATTCTTTTCGCGGCACGTTAAACAAGTTTTAAATCCTTTTTGAATCGAATAATTGCTCAAATTATTGTTACAATGTAAATTAGAACATATATTTTTCTTTATTTTTATCTTTCTTCGAATTTTATGATTATTAATACAAAAGAAACACGATTTCTTTCTGTACACTAATTTCTTCTTTCCTTCATGAAGAGAAGCAATAATTTCATAAAAAATATAAAAATAAAAAAGAAATCCTCTTATGTTAGGCTTTTTACAAGAAGTACATCTATTTTCTTTAATTAATCTTTCTCTATATTCCTTTATTATCTTTTTATTTCTCCCTTTTTTATCGGGAAAAAACAATTCTTGGTGTTTTTTACATAAAAAATCGTCATTTTTATCTAAAATAATATTACATAAGTAACATTTTTTTTGTTTGATATTAATATCCTGAATGCCATTATCTGGTATTTCTACCTGTTCTTGAATTTGAGTTTTAATTATCGCTTTTTTATTTTTGTTTTTCATTGATAAATATTCTGTTACTATCGAAATTAATTCCAATTTATCGGGATCTGTTATACAATTATTACATAATCTGGTTCGACTATCTATTTTGCCCTTATCTCCGCAATGAAGGCATGAATTACTTTTATATTTCTTTAAAAGATCATATAAAAATCTCTCTTTTTGATAAAAAAGGCGTTTTCTTTCCAATATTTCTTGATTCATCATTTATATACCTCTTTTCGATTATATTTTTCCTTCTAATATATTATGGAATAATTTTATCGCTTCGGGAGGAATTTTATAATGTCTTAATATTTTATTTATATTATCAATATTCGCATTTGGTCTCAAACCATATCTTTTAACGTTTGATATAGTATTTTTATAGAGTCCTTTTGGAAATGCACATTCATATATGATTTCCTTACTTAGAATTTGCCACTTTGCTTTCCTGGCGATCCCTTTAGGAATTTGAGTAATTTGAATTGGAAAAAATTTGGGATTTCCACTTGATTTTAAAGCGACTAATAGGCCTAAATCAGAACTTGAGTGGTCTTGTTTAATGACTGCCCATAATCTAAGAGAAAAAGTCTCAAATGTTTTAATTTTAATCGCTTCGTATCTAGAAATTGCGGTATTAAAAAGGTTATAACTATCCTTTTTTATAATGAAGCCGTCAATATTATGATAAAAGTTTTCTGAAGACCCCACTTCTTCCGATATAACTAATGATTTGTATTTTTCTATAAAATCTGTAAGATTCTTTATTCCTTCTTTCGTATTGCTAAACTTAATTCCTGGAGCAATACAAAGTATCTGATTTCTTCCACAGAACTTTAAATAGTTAACAAAATCTTGGTCATAATATTTCCTTAAATCATTTCCATTAGATACAATTAAAAATGTCTCTTCTAATATTCTTCTTCTTGAAGAAGAATTTTCAAGATCCACATTTTCTCCATTAAATTTGAAAATATCTGTTATAACGATAAAAATATTTTCTTTTAATATAGAAAAATCAACATTGTGATCTCTCGTCATTGATTGATATTTTTGAAATGTATTATTATCTTTAAAGATTATTTCTAATTTAAATGAACAATTTTTATATAACTTAAAGGCTTTTTCATAATTTGGAGGAAGAATTATTTCGGTATCACTATTTTTTAACGAAATTAATATCTTCCCATCAGATTCTATTGAAATACCTGCACAAATACCATTCATTTTAAATTCAATAATGTTATCTTTGTCAAGTTTATCGAAAATTTTACGATAATCATTAACTAAGAAGTCGGGGTTGTTGAAGGTTTGAGTTAATTTACTTCTTAAATTTGATTTTATTGAATAATCATAATCGGTTTCATCAATTGGTTCATAACCAATAGTATTATAATCAATTTCTCTAAAATTATTCTTTTTTAAGATATTTGTTGATTCCTTAAAGCCTAAATTATTATTGACTAAATAAACAACTTCAAATTGATTGATTCGCTTCAACAAGTGAAATCCTTTAAGATGGCGATAATATTCTAACTTTTTCTTATTTTCCTTTATAGTAATAACACGTACACTATCTATGCAATCTCCTTTTTTATACGTTCCGTGTTTATGTTGTATTAAAGAGAGATAAAGAAGTCCATCTTTTCTTCTCGAAATTGTATATCCATCAAATTCAACTTCCACTGTTGAAGTATATGGTTTTTTTGAATTTTTGACGGTTTTTTGGACCAGGAATTTTAATCCTCCCCATTGTGATAAATTTTTTCCATGGGTAAATGCTGAATAAATAACATCAATTCCGCTCTCTTTCCAATATTCTATCAATCTTTCGAATGAAAGAGGACCATTAATTTGTCCTTGTCTTGCTCTTGAAAATTTATATTCCAGAAATTCCCTAAATTCGTCTTCCACAATATCATACGATATATTTCTATCAAAAAATATACTAAGTTGACCCATTGAAACGTGTAAACAGGCATATTGTTTTGAAATTTGTGAATAATCCTGAATGATTGGTCTTTTTTTATCAGTCATATTATACCTTAATATTTTATATTCATAACTAACATCAAATAAAAATTTCCTGTATTTTGTGGGGATAAAAGTAATTCTTTTTACTCCACCATCCAAGATTTTATTTGAAATGTACCTTATGAATCTCTTTTTAGTCTCATATTTTGAAAACCAAAATTTATTTCTTAAATTAATCTGTTTATTTGAAATAACTTTAAACTTGCTTGTGATTAAATAATAGGAATTTAAATCATTTTTAATCATCTGAAAATTAATTAAATTATAATTGAGTAAGTTTTTTGTGACTTCTTTATCACTAAGTTTGTATTTTTTCGTTGTTAACATGGATCTAAAAATTTCTAATAAATTTAGAGACATTCCATATTTAAAAATATGAGATAAATATTCTATAATTGTATAATATTTATGATTTTTCTTATATCTTTTCTGATTTTCCTCAAAAGAAGCAGATAACGGGATTGAAAAATGAAAAAGGGCATTTTCAAATGGACAAAAGAAACCTAATTCATCTGATTTTTTAAATATGATATCTCTTCTAAGATATATTTTAGAATTAATACTTTTATTAGCTATTAATTTAAGTAATAATTTTAATCTCCCATCTATATCCGTGAAGGTATAATCCTTTTTTTCAATATCAAATTCAACATTCGTAATTTCATTGTAATTTACATCGTTATTAACTAAATCATTGATTTCTTTATCAGAACGAGGTTCAACAAGAAAGATTTTTAATTTATTTAAAATTTTAATAATTTTTTTATCGTTTTCATATCGAATTTTATTGTAATTATTAGTATTATTTATTTTTTTTTCGTCAATTTGATTTTGAATAAGTCTAATTTTCTCTTCAGCAGATTTATTTAAATTTTTTTTAATAATAATCGTATCTTTAGCCCCAAATGGAATTTCCTTTATTTTAAAATAACCTAATTTCTCTCCTAATTGTAGAATATCTAATAATATCTTTGATTTCACCTTTCTGAAGAAAAACCAATTCTTAATTTTAGTAAATCTTATAGGTTTAGAACGATATTTCTTAATGTCTAAGTTTAAATAGATGAATTTAGCCAAGTTAATCATATCATTGGGACTGTTTTCTATTTCTTTTCTTTCTTCTAAGGCAAGGGGTTTTATATCTTCTATACTTTCATTTATCTTTTTTGCACCCTTTTCATTATAAATATTAGTTATGGAATAGGTTTTCCTTGAAGTAAAATTCTTTTGTTTTAATAGGAAAAATACCCCCATATCAATTCCCTTTTTAACAATTCTATCGCATAGTATTTTATCTCCTTTAGTAATTTCTGTATTATTTTTTAAATTTGCTAGATTTATTCCTTTAGTTGGAATCCTGTTATAGAAAGATAAAATAATTTCATCGTCTGTAGGGTCACTTGGTGGATTTTTTTTGTAAGATTCAATTGCAAAATCATTAAAAAATGTAAGTTCTATTGAATAAGGCCGAATTTTAATTAAATTTTTAAGAATTGATAATATATAACTCTTATCATAATCAACTGGTAAATTCAACGAATTGAAAATGGATTTAAAATTATTTTCTTCGGTTTTATTCAATCTTAATGCTAAAAGTTCCTCAATCAAATCATATCTGGTTCTAAAAATATCCAAATCATTTTTATTTGAATATTTTCTTGATAACAATTCAGGCCAGTAAGTAAATACTATCTCTTCAATTACTTTTTCATAAATTGTAGACGGATGTGATTGAAGAGAATCATCTCTTAATATTTCGACATCTAACAATTCATTCCCTCCTATCTTCGAATAGTTTCCTTTTAATATTTTTAAAATGCTCTTTAATCTTCTCCTGCGCTATCCAAATTCCCTTCCATCCTTTTTCTGGATTATACAAAAAGGTTGAAGGTGAATCCAACCCTGTATAATTATAACCACTTCGTCTCTTAATCGGATAAACACGTTGAATGATTCTAGTAAATCGAATAGGAGAAAACTGTACCTGCATTCTAATATCAAAATCAGAAATGTCAATCCAATCCATTTTACTCCGAGGAATATTAGAAACCACGTTTTTATCTATAATTTGGGAAGTATCTTTTGGATTTACTATTCCATATAAATATTTTTTAGCGACTGTTCCTGTACCAATTAAATAAATATTATTTTCATCATCATAAGTTACAAAAATCCCCCAAATCTGGTTATTCCCTGCCTTTCTAATTGCATATAACAAAAGATCATAACTCATGCTTTCAATACTTTTTATTTTTAACGTTGTTTTTTCACAATTCTTTTTCCTTAAAGAATAATCGTTAAATTTTAAAAAAATACCATCAAGATATACGGGATATAATTCTTCATTTTCAAAAGTATCAATAATGAATTGATAAAGGTCCTTCATCGACTTTTCAGTATTATAAACTTTTAATCCTTTTGGTATACATAATAGTTGGCTATTGATAACTTGCCTATTATCCATTATTCGAAAATATTTTTCTAATAATTCCCTTCTTTGAATGGCATTGGCGAATTTTGGATCTGTGTAGTCTGTACCTTTAAATCTGTATACATCTAATATCACCACTGAAGTAGGAGCTATGTCATCATCTTCATCTAAATCGACATATCCGTTTTCTTCTTTATTTTTTTCGGTATCTTCTTTTATTCCTGGAGAAATTAAAAGTTCAACTTTAAACGTCGAATTAGGAAATTTCTTAAATTGTTCCAAAATAATGTTAGGCAATTTCCATAGATTTGCGTTTCCCTTTGATCCTGCAGCTTGTATCGTTGTTTCAGTATTTTTTACTTGGGAATAAATAACTCCTTCATCATCAGTAATAATAACTCCACATTCTCCATCAATTTTATATTCTGCCACAGCTGAAATGAAAAGTTCTCTGATATTTGGAAGATCCTTACTTGAATATCGCATTTTATTAAAATCTTGAACTACTTTTTTGCACATCACCTCTAAATTTCCAGTATCAAAGGTCCGATCTGGGATAATTTTCTTGTAATTAAACCTCTCTTCATTAATTGAAATAAATAAAACATTATTTTCTGCGGTATGTGTTATTTCTTCTACTAACATTGATGGAATCATCTGATAACCTTTAGCTTTTAATCTGGTTTCTATTTGTCCTTTTTCATATTCTACTACTAATTTAATATTTTCAATATCTATGTCATTATATCCCCCAAATTTTTCACTAATTAATAAAAGTTTATTACTTCGATAATTATCTATTATTTCCGTGTATTTTATCCAACAATCTATTTCAATCCATCTTGAAGCGAGTCCATAATGAGTATTAAAATGAAGTTTTGGATGACCAAATCCTCCTTCTACGTCATAAAAATTCTTTTCATACCATTTTAAAACCGTCTCAAAGGCAGGTCTATGATTTAAGGTACCCATTTGTGATTTGTAGAATTTTTCATCCAAAAAGCCATGAATTTTATCCACCAATTCTTTAAAGAAACTAGGATTGGAACCAAATTCATCCTTTTTTTTATCATATATAAAAAAACCTTTTGAACAACTAGCTCCATGAAATAAGTATTTATTAGATTCCCTCTCAGCATCTGTTTCAGGTTCGAAGTACCCGATGAGTTGTCCTGAATTATCAAATTTCCTAGTAATTTTAGTGATATTCATAATAATTTTATAGTAAAAATTATTAATTGCAGCCTTTTCATATATTTTCAAATAATCTTGGCTCATTATTTTTAAAATAATTTCATGTAACTTATTAAATTTTTCACTATCTTCTGTTTCTGAATCAATAATAGAATTCGACCTTTCAATCTGTAGGATCCACGGTCCATTAATTCTATTTGCCCTTTGAATACTTTTAAATTTATTAAAAAAATAAACTTTAATTCTGAAAATGTTATAATCCTTCTCCTTTCCTTCAAAAACTTTCTTATCAGAAAGATACGTTTCTTGTATTATTATTTTTCTATCTCTTAGTCGTTGAAGTTGTTTCCCTAATTGATTTAAAAATCCCGAATTAATAAAACATTGTTCAAATAATATCGGAGATAATCCATTTTTGCTTAAATAGGTTAATATTTTTATAGCTTCTGTATTATTTTCTCCAATATGAAATACAACAAATTCATTTTGATCTTCATAAATATAAAATCCTAATCTATCCGCTCCCTGATATATGGTTTCCCGACATACTACATATTCATTTTTTAGGTCCGGTTGACAAATTCTATTGCCAAATCGTTTTAAATATTTAAATGGAACATCATATTTTTGAGCAAATTCGTGTAATAACTTAAAATAATCTTCCCTCTTCTTTGGTTCTAATAAATTCAAATAAATTTCTTTATATAGAATAATATTTTCCTTTGGAGTATGATATTCAATTTCTAATTGAGTGGATGTAAATTTTTTCGTAATAATTCCTTTTTTAATATTTGGAAAAGATGAACTTAAATTCGGATAAAACCTTATGGTTTTCTTATCCTTTGCCTCTTTTATAGCAACTTGTTGCGTGAATTTTAAAATCTTATCTACTTCCCAAAAAGAAATTACTTCGTCAAAAAGATAAATTTGATGCAATTGACCTATTAAAAATATCTCCATTTTTGATAATTTTTGGTTTTTTAATTTCTCATATTTTCTGATTAATTCAACTAGATGAAAATCAGTGTTAAATTTTTCTAAAGCCTTCTGAATGGGATGTAATTTAGCGTTAAATGTTTGCTTGTGAGCGTTTTTATTATTTATTATTATATCTTGTTCAATCATTCATTCTTCACCAATCCGCCTTTTTTAATGAATAATTAACTACATAACATATTTAAAATTCTACAATTTTTAACTACGAAATTCATCAATCGATTTTTATTAAATAAAAACATAATTTTTTTTATGGACCGACAAATCATCTGGATTTTAAACGAAAAATGGGGAATTCTTAAAGAAATATTAATTGAATTAAACGTTAAAATAAAAAGAACAAAGAAATTCAAAGGAAAAATAAAAGATTTTTGTATATTAGAAATTGTTGATAAATGGATACAGGTTCCTTTATCGAAAAAAGAAGTAGATTCATTGAATGAAAAAATAAATGAGTTAGAAAGAAAAGGTAGTTTTAAAAAATTACCTGAATATAAAATGGTTAATTTAAAAATACCATTCGGCAAATTGAAAATATTCAGAAATAAGATTCTTGAATTAAGGAAGAAAGAAGTAAACGAAAAAGCATTATCGGTTTGTTTTGACCATGCGTTAAATAAATGGCTTGAAGAATCGCAGCCAAAGAGACTAGATCGCCTATCCGATGAATTCGAAAATAAATAAAAAAAAAATTTATTTGAATTCATTTTCCTTAAATCCCTGCTAAAAAAGGAATGAGTTCATTAACTAGATCCTTTTTAGGAATAATTTTTAATTGAGATCGTATTTCGATTTTCTTTTTATCATAAGGTGGGATTTTTTCGGATTTTTCTTCCTGAATCAATAAATAATATATAAATTTTTTATAACAGGCCCTTAAAAAATCGGAAAAATTTCGATATTCAGTGTGTTTAATAATTGTTGCATTTGGAATCTCTTGTTGTAAATCTTTTAAGGCTTTTTTAACATAGAATTGAACTGGTTTCTGACCACTTTTAGAATATTTTACTTTAATTGGTGTTTTTATTTGAGTTTCAGATGCAGAAGCCACGTTATTCCTCTCCTTTTGAAAATATTGGTGAAAAATTGGAAAAAATCTCATTATATGTAAGAAATTTGAACTTTTTTAAGAATTCAATTTTATTTTTTAAATAATTTGGAATGAGATCATATTGATCTTTTTTATCTAATATAATTACTACTGCAGCTTCTAACGTGTTTCTCAAAAGAGCCGATCTACTGTTTACTAAAATGAATTCTCTATAATCATCATTATTGATGACCTTTGCTCCATCGATTTTCATATCTAAGACTTTTTTAAGTGGAACTGGAACATAAAATTGAACAGGCCTTCCATTTTTCTTTTGTTTTTTGTCCTGAGACAAATCTACAATATTACAATTTCCTTTTTTCGTTAATATACCATTAAAAATTATCAACTCCTGAATTTTTATTAAAACTTCTGAGTTTAATAAAATCTTATCTTTGATTTTTAAACATCTTATTAATTTTTAGAATAAATAAAAAATAAAAGATAGAGATAAATCAAAAACAAATCACATATTAATTCATTATTTAGTAAAATAAAACGACGATATGACATTTTATTCAAAAATAAAAGAAATTCTCATTCATCGAGATAATTAATTCAAAGATTTTAAAAACTACTTTCTATTTTTTAATTAAAATATAGGATAAAATTTAATTTTTCATTAGTGGAAAAAAAATCTCTTCTCTAAGTCCTTATTAAATTTAGTAATTCATTTAAAAATGAAAGTAATAAATTAAACAGATTTAATTAAACAACCTAAATTCAGTTTTTTTGTCATTTTTCAGTGTTTTTTTGTTTTTCTGTACAAAGAATAAATTATTAGGCTAAATGACAATCGAAATGAATTATTAATAGAGTTGAATTTAATGGAAACAGAAGTACCAATTAAAAGAAAGAAATCTAAAGAACAATCTACAAGTTATAACGAAAACGAAGAAATTTATTGTCCAGAATGCCTAAAAGAAACTGAAATTTTTCCTGATATGAAAAGAGGAGAATATATTTGTAGAAATTGTGGACTAGTTTGCGGAAAAATTATGGTCACTACTGCAAAAAATCCAAATATATTTAATGCTTCTTCAAATCAAAAAATTGGAGCAAATCCGATTATAAGTATTTTTGGAGCCAAAGGCAGCCATATCGATAGACCTAAAACTAAATTTTTCAAAGATATTTATAATAAACGAATTAATGGTAAGGATCAGAAGAAATTTTATCGGTTAAAGACTTATTATAACAAAACTTTACCATATTGGAATAAAAAAACTCATCAAACTAACGTGAGAATAATAACAGACATCGTATCTCATTTAGAATTAAATAAGAACATTAAGTATTCAGCATTGTATTTCTATAGAATGGTTATTTATTATTATACACAGAAATTAATTCAAGTTGGACGAAAGTGGCATTACATTGGAGCAATTTGCCTATTATTGGCAACCAGAAAATATAATGTTCCCATATCAATTAATGATTTAATTAATGAATATAAAAAGAGACAAATAAAAATTAAGAAAAAGGGAATTAGAAAACTATTGCATCAAATTAAAACCATTAATAAAGACATTATTGTTACGACTAACAGCGAAGATTATGTTTTGCAAATCGTAACAAAAATTATCACTTCAGATAAAGTCAATTATAAATTAAAGAATAGAAAAATAGATATCCGAACATATGAAACGATTTTAACGAAAACTGCTCACGATCTTTTATCTCTTTTGCCAAAAGCTACAATGTATGGGAAAAACACTTTTAATATTTCAATGGCAGCAGTTTGGTCTGCAGAATGGATTCTCTATCGAGTTTTACAACAACGTGAATTATCAAGAATTTTAATAGGAAAAAATTCGTTGGAAGTATCTCTTAGATATTATTGGAAAAGATATTTTAAATATAACCTTATCGCGAAAATTATTGCAAATATTCGTTTTTTGGCTGAAATGAATAAATTTAATGAAGAAGCTTCCGAATCATTCAAAAATTAGTCCATTTTTTCTTTTTTTTATTTTAGTATTAAAATGTTATAAGAAATTTAAATAAAAAATAAAAATGGGAAATTAAAAGAAAGCTTCAAGATTTTTTTTATTTTTTCCCGAGATTATTAAAGGACTCAAACTTTCAAGATTTTCTATTGGTCTACTAGTAGCGTCTAATTTTAAATTAGGAACTTTTACAATATTTAGTCTATCCGACCATATATTTTCTATACCGGGAGTAAATCTATAATAATCCTTTAAAGTCATTTTATGGTCTATAAAAATTTGATTTAAATTCCATTTTTCCGAATTTAATTCCTTTTTTAAAATGGGCGTTGATAATTTTTTTTCCTTTAACAATCTTTTAAAATTATTTAACGAGTTTAACCCTTTTTTCAATAAATCCATTTCGATTTTCTTTCCGAAAGAATATTCTCTATGTATTAGACTATCCTCAACTCTGTTTATTCTCATTCTTTCTTTTATACATTTAATATTTAATTCATCAATTTCTACTATAATACAGTTTCTGTCTAATTGTTGGCAAACTACCGAAGTCGTTCCAGTTCCTCCAAAAGGATCATAAACTAAATCCCCAGGTTTGGTTGATAAAAGAATTATTCTTGTTAGGAGGGCGATTGGAGCCTGTTGAAGATGAAATCTTTTCAATTTTAATTCTTTTATCTGGTTCATTTTATATTCAAAACATATATCTTTATTTTCAGACATTCTTATCGGTTCTGTTCCTGCGAAAAAACCACTAGTTAGCTCCCTTATATCGTCCCAGACATCATTAATAGTTACTCCTTTTGGGTTCGAAACTTGATAATTAAGTGGAGGTGCAACATCAATTCTGAGAGGATTATACAATCTAGCTTTCATTCCCCTCGTCGCTACGACTATAATTTGTTTTGCAGGTGCCAATTTATGTTTTATTGGAGGCGGGCTAGTCATTTTTTTCCAAGTTATCGTGTTTTGATAAGTGAATCCTGAATTTTCAAGCGTGTTTTTTACTTTATCTTCATTTTCAGATCGTTGCATGAAAAAAATATATCCACCTGGAACAGTCATTTTAAATATATTTTTACAAATATCTTCCATAAAAGTCCAATACTCATTTTCAGGTAAATTATCTTTATATTTCCTATAGAATTTATCTTTATTAAATGGAGGGTCCAAATTCGAACAATGGATCTTTATATTATTTTTATTACATATTTCTGCCGTAATAAACTCTGCATTTCCATTTATTATTTCTGTTGAACTTGTTATTTTAATCACCATCTTTAGAATTTCAATTTTTAATTTTATTTCCCATGCCATTTGATATATTAGCTCGTTTTTATTATCAAAAAAGTTAAATCACTTAAAATTAATTGAAATTAGGAACCTATTTTTTAAACAACTTCCTAAAAAAATAATTTGTTTAAAAGTAATGACTCGATAAAATTCCAATAAAAATATTTAAGATGTCTGAATTTCGGTTAATTATTCATTTTCATCAATTGAATTAGTTAATTAAAAAAGAAGTTTATCTAGAATTATAGAAAAATATCAAAGAAAAATTAATTTTAATTGAATTAATTAATTCTCCTTATTTGTTAACTTGTATAAAAATTAATATTTAATTTTAATTCATGTCATTAGCAAAAGAAGAGTATGGATCTCCTAAATGTCCATCTTGCGGAGAAAAAATTACTATTTATGAATGGAGAATAAAAAGATGTTTTAAATGCGAAAGAAAAAAGCCAAAAATAAAAATAGACATCCCATATCCTCCAGACGAATTAATGTTTATTTGTGATTAAATAAAATATCTTCTCCTTTTTAATTTTTTATTAATTAAAATAGAAAATGAAGGAAGAAAAACTATTTTTCTTTTAAAATATAAATTGATTGGGAATTAAAAGTTCCTAAATTATTTCTTTTTTAAAATGGTCTTGTTAAATATTTTAATTTTTTGAAATAACTCCTCGAGTTTTTTAATAATTAATATAAAAAACAACTACTATTTCTATTCATCTATAAACGATATATTGGTTAATATTGGTGGAGAAAATGGCCATTCAATCAAAAAAAATAAATATAACTGAAAAATTACTACAAAATATTTTTCCAAAAGTTAAATCCACTGGTGGAAATTTACAAGATTTCGATGCCAATAAAATCTATGAAAGTTTAATCAAAGAAACAGGTATTTCTAAGTCAAATGCTGAAATTGTGACTAAAACAGTAGTAAAAAGAATCATTACTTCAAGTATAAATTGGTTATCTGGACCATTAATAAGAGAAATGTGTTGTTCGGTTCTCGCTGAATTAGGAATGCTGGAAGCCAGAAAAAAATATACAAGAATTGGAATGCCCGTGATGGATTATGAAAAATATTTAAGCAAGGGAGTTAAAGAAAATTCCAATCAGTTCATAAATCCCGAATCTATACACGCATGGGCAGGAGACAAAATTTCAAAAGAGTATTCTATGTTAAGACTGCTGACGGATGAACAAGCAAATGCTCATTTAAAGGGAGAAATTCATATTCATATGTTAAGATATTTCGATCTGAGACCATTTTGTCAAAATATAGACTTGAGAATTCCTTTACTTCATGGACTCCCTCCGCTTAACAATTGGCCGCATACTAATAATTTTAGGAGAGCAAATCATGCCGATGTAGCTGCAGATCATGCTGCAACGTTCTTAGTTTATTTGACTAACGAATTTTCAGGAGGATTAGGATATGATAATTTTACTGCTATTTTCGCTCCAATTGTTGCGAATCTATCATATAAAGAAAAAAAACAAGTTGCCCAAGTATTTATTTGTAGAATAAATCAAGTTGGATTAACAAGAGGTGCACAAAGGACATTTTCAAGTATAACACTTACTCCAACAATTCCTAAATCTCTAATGGATGTAAAAGCTGTAAAATTAGGTGGAAAAATCGGACCTGAAACATATGCTAATTATGAAGATGATTGCCTGGAATTTTTCAAAGCAGTACACGATGTATTTTTAGAAGGCGATGAAAATGGAGTATTTTATCCATTTCCAAAACCAGAAATAAAATTAAAACAAAAATGGGAAAAAGACTATCCAGAAGCATTCGAAAAAACCTATCAACTTACTGCGAAATTTGGATTACCTTATTTTTTAAACCTCGATGTAATTGGTGATGACGAAGTTCATTCACAATGTTGCCGGCTTTTCAATCGAAAAGGAGAAATAAAGAAGTATTGTATGGATCCAGATTTATTTGAATTTGAAAAAAATTACGTGAATCTTGGATCATTACAAAGCGTAAGTCTAAATATACCGAGAATTGCCTATGAATCTAATGGTGATGATGATCTTTATTTCGAATTACTTCGTAAAAGAATGGAATTGAGTAAAGATATTCTTTTAAATAAATATGAAATAATAAAGAATCGCTTAGAAAATAACAAACTTCCACTTTTATGCCGTACTATTAAAGGTAGTGATAAAAAGTTCTTTAATTTATCAATGCAAAGTTTAAGTATTGGATTTACAGGATTAAATGAGTCTGTTTTATTTCATACCGGTGAAGAATTACATGAAAGTAGTAATTCCTTCGAATTTGGCAAAAGAGTTTTAAGAGAAATGTCAAATACTTGTTTAGAATTCAGCGTTGATTATAAAAAGAAATTCTCTCTATGGGAACAACCTAGTGAATCCACAGCTGGTAGAATCGCATTATTGGATTTGAAATATTTTCCTGAAAAAGCCTTGGTATTAGGTGATGTAAAATCAAGGAATGTATATTATACTAACTCTGGGCATTTAAGATATGACGCCCCCGTATCGATGTTCGAACGAATAGAATTACAATCTCAATTTCATCCTATCATTCAAAATGGTGTCATAAATCATCTATGGATTGGCGAAAATTACCCAAATTGGCAAGCATTGAAAAAATTAAATGAAAAAATTGCTTTAAATTCTCCGTCATACTATTGGGCTTTTACCCTCGATTTTACGGTTTGCTTAAAATGTGGTAAAAATTCTGCTGGAATATTTAATAATTGTCCTCATTGCGGAAGCAAGAATTTAGACTACAAAGCGAGAGTTACGGGTTACTACGCCTTGATCTCGCAATTCCCGCACAGCAAAGTGGAAGAATGGAAAAATGGACGCATGAGATACAATTTAACTTACAATTTGCAAAAATAAATGAAAATAGATCAAAAATAATTGAAAAAGATTTTCAAAAATAAATGAAAATTTTCTCCTTTTACTTTTTTTTGACAAATTTAATTTCGATTTAGATTTTTTTTTAAAATGAATTGTTTAATGTCATTCCCTTTCGTTTAATATTGTATCTTTTTGCGAATTAGATTTCCTTTCAGATAAATTTTCACCTGTTATTTGTCGGTAGGAACTGTCTTCAGAGGTATACTGTTCCGAAATGGAAGCATACCGTTCAGAAATACCTTCAAAGCTCGAAATCTCCCGATCTATCGAAAATTCAATTTGTTGGGATTCTGATGAACGAGATTCTAAAACTGATCCGCGAGATTCTAAGACTGATCCAGAATTTGACACGGTAGACATGGAAGTTAACATTAAATTGATTGTTTGAATTTCATTTAATGGTTGATCTAACCTCTGGTCATTTATAAAACTTTCACGGATTGAATCTCTCAATAAGAATTTCTTTAAATTATTTATTCGATTTTCTAACGAATTTATTTCTAAAAGTAAATATTTTTTAATATTTTCGGGATAGATCTCCATTCCATAAAGCATCATTGCAGAATGGATTCTTTTTCTTTTCTTCCCTTTATAATTTAAATACGATTTATTTTGAATATCCCTTTTATATTCTTCTTTTAAACGCGATAAATTTTCAATTGCTTCTAAGTTATCATTGAAAAAACGATACATTAAGCTAATATATGGTAAATCATATTTAAACTTGTTTTAATTTTAGAGCGGGACTAAAATATTAGAATTAATTAAAACTTATTTCATTTATATTCCATCTTGGAAATTGGTTTTTTCAAAAAAGAAAATGTGAAAATTTTATTAGGTATAAAAAATATTTAATTTATTTCGGTTTTTTTGATAAGAATAATATATTTTATGTTGCAGACATACTATAATTTTGTCACCGTGATAGTTAATGACATCTTTTTCTCTCCCTATACCATTATTGTTGATTACGGTCCCTAAACTCCTACTAATTTCCAAACATTTAATACAAGGTTGCTCTTTTAAAGAAGTTATCCTTTCTCTAATATTTCTTCTCTTTTGCCATTCTGATTTTTTATTAATAAAGGGATTATAATCTTCGGATTTGATTGATCTTCGCATAAAATTTCACCAATTAATTAAAATGAATCACGCGCCATTGATAACTATATTCTAATGATTGGTGTTGACCTAACCACCTATTAAAATCCTTCAAACGTCTATTTCCAAAATAAAATTTTATAGCTTTTTTATTAACCAGGGCCACATCCGTGTTACTGTAAATTAATATTCTATCGAATAATTTTTCTTTAATATTTTTTAAACTAGTATTTTTTTCCAATTCTGTTAAAATGAATGAATTTAATTCTATTTCTTCGCTATTAAATTTATTTTTATCGAAAATCTTGTCAATTAAATTTCGAAAATAATTTCGTATAACAGTTCGGTGTTTAAATTTTTGCTTTTTTGCTAAATGAATTATATTTTTTGTTGAAGGAAAGAAAATCTCACATGCTTCAATGTAATTCATTTTAAATTCTCCCTTTTTCTCTTTTCGAAGAAATTTCTTAATTTTTTCTTGATCATCAGAATTTAAAACATTTAAATTTAAGATAAGATCTTGACCAAAATTTTTAATCAAAATTCCATTATCAACTGATAGTAAATATTTTTTAATGAATTCCGATTTTTTCAAAGATAAATTACTTAATAAGATTAAGGGAGGAAAATTATCTGGCTGAATTTCGTTTATTATTTCTACATTATCAGAGTATGTTTTCAATTTTTTCAAATAAAATTCAATAGGTTCTTCATTTATGAAAGGATTGAAACGCGTTGGATCATTTATTGTTCTAATGGGTAAATCTAGATTATTGGTTATTTCTATATTTAAATCGTGATTTATTGTATTACTTGCCATTTTCTCCACCTTTTCAATTATATTTACTTACCTTATGTTCCACAACTCTCCATTCAGATGTATATCTTCTATTAGAACTTTTTTGAGCTAGCCATTTTCTAAAATCCCAAAGCCCCTTGTCCCCAAAATGTTCTTTTATTGCATTTTCATTAATAAAAGTATATGGTTGACTATTAAAAAGCAAAATTTCATGTAATATTGATTGCTTAGATGAATTCCTAATCTGCTTAATTTTTCCAATTGCCCGATTATCAATCTCTGCTAACTTTTCTTTAAGCTCATTTAGTAATTGGTCTTTCTTCTTTTTTAAGTCATTTAAAACAAATTTAAATTTTTCAATTTCTACTCGAATTGCATCAATTTTTTCCTTTTCTTTGTTTAATAATTCTTCAGAATATTTCAAATTAATTTTTGCATGATATAATTCTTTTCTCTTTTCATTAATTGCTTGTTTCAAGGTTTCTATTTCTTTTTCTAATTCTTGGATTTTTGGTTCATATTCAGCGATTATTTCTTTTTTCTTTAATTCTGCTTCGGTTTTAATTTTTTCAATGTCGGAAATCGCTTTTTCACGGATTTTTTCTATTTGAAGTGATCTAAACTTCGAATCACCCAGGAACTTATCAATTTTTTCATTTATTTGATTAATTTCATCGATTAAATCATTTGATTCCGTTTCAACTTTGTTAATCTCATTTATTAGGCAATCATCAATATTTTTAATTTTTTCATCTAATTGTCTTTGATAATTACATTTATTTTGTTCGTTTTTTTCGTATTTTTCTTCAAAATCTACTATATCCTGACTTATTTTATTATAGGTGGTTTTAGCGGTTTCAAAAAGATTTGAGTTATTAAGAAATTTAAAATGTATTTCAGCTTCTTCTAATTCTGATTGTAATTGATTCAAATTATTTTCTGTATCTAAAACTCCGATTTCTAATTTGCTGATTTTATCTTTGTAAACTAAATTCACGCTATCTTTTTTATTTTTTAACTCATTTTTTTCATTTTCTAAATTAATTTTTCCATTGGGTTTGGATTGAAGCTTATCCAGAAAATAATTTATCATTTGATAAAAATAACTCCGTTTACCCCGATAGTCTGGATAAATTATTTCTTTAGCGTTTAAATATCTTAGCTTCCATTGTCTAGTCTTTTTCTTTTTCTTCACAAAATTTCTAATTTTATCTCTATCATCTTTGATCGTAATTAAAAATAAGTTTAAAATGCACGAAAGCCCATTTTCGAAGATAATTATATCGCTCATTTTATTCTTTGAGAGATAATTATTAAAATAGCTTTTATCATCTTCATTTGGAAATTTTAATTGAATTATACATTTTAAATCTGCTTTTTTTACATAATTTTGGTCTTTTTCATTAAATTGAATATCATAATTTGGGTTATTTTTAAGAATTG
Organism: Promethearchaeota archaeon; assembly: GCA_011365055.1. The sequence continues at coordinate 182,751 of RDOG01000004.1, read as the reverse complement.
GTAAAAAATTTTCTACCAAATTAGTCCTAATATTTGTTATAGACATTTATATACCATCTCCTTTTCTTCATTTCCAATAAATCAAAAAAACAAAGATTTATTAAATCAAAAAAGGTCAAAGCTTCCAAATAGAAGCCCACGGTTTTGAATGTTTTGGCTTCCTTGGAATTGCACCAGGATTTTTATAGCATTTCAGAAACTAAAAAAAACAAAAATCTAAAAAAAACCAAAAAATATGGAAGATTTAAAAAAAACTTGCGTTCAAATGATAAGGATGAAGTTAATCATCCTTAAAACAAAACAAAGGTTTAAAACCTAAACAAATCGCAGAAACCAAAAGGTTTCGACAAAAGGTCCTCAAATAATTGAAAACCAATTATATATAAATGATAAACATATTTAAATATCTTGTTTTTTTTGCAAATTGATAAAATTAAAGGAAAATTTATATTTATTCCATTTAAAACAATATTGAATTGAATTGAATAAAATAAGAAAAAATAAATAAAAAATCATTAAAAAAATTGGCAATAATAAAAAAAGAAAGAAAAAAATTCAATATTTTTTTTAATTAAAGTTTTTAAATAACATACATGAAATTATGCTTTAATGAATTTTGATTTTTTCATCTTTAATTGAAAATATTTTCCACATTTAGAAGCCCTATTTCGAATTTTCCTTATCATATTAAACACTGGGTAATGAATTCCTTGACAATCCCTATCTTTTTTACAGAAATTATAATTCTGTATCCAGGAACATCCTATTATTATTCTATCCAAATCAAAATTAAATACCAAATTTAAAGCATCTTCGATTATTTCAGGATTCAAATTCAGATTTTCCCCGCATTTTTTATTGGATTCTATTACACTTTTGTTATATCCAATTAAAATCATTTTAATTTCATTTCTATTCAAAGAAAAAACAGATTTTAATGTAATGACCATTAATAATAGATGCAAGATTCTTCTTTCAATAGAATCAATACCTCTAAAATCCGTCATGCACCCTGGTAGAATTTTTCTTATGTCATTTAAATACTGACGAAAATTAACTTCTTTCCAATATCTATAATCTGATTTAATTTTTCCATCTTTATCGCGAAGAATCCAATTTTTACAATTCATTGTTCCAATACAAACGTTATATTTTTTGGAACATAATGTTGGAATGCATTTAGGATGTTTAATTCTTCCATTTGCGGAGTAAAATAGTCCTTTTTCGATTCCTTTTAACATGTTTTCAGTTCTTTTAGGATCATATTTATCAGTTATCCCCTTAATATATTCATGGATCTCATGTTTTTTCCAGCCTTTTAGCATCATGTGAGTGAATAATGCGACATTTACATCGTGGTCTCTTGAAAATCCGAATTGTTCAAACTGAAATTTAAGAATTAAAAAACAATTTTTTAATGGTAATTTTGTTTTTGGAATTAATACATTTTTTTCTTTCTTCAAATTATTAGAATCTATTTTTGGGGTTAAAAACCGTTTAATTAGGGGCATTAATAATTTATGAAACCGGATATCTTTAACTTGTTTCTCAAATGTTATGTTTTTAATGAAATCATCGGATAATAAGTTATTTTTGAAAAATGAAATATCTTTTAATTCAGAACCATCAGAATTACTTAAGAATTTTCCAAATACCTTTTTCTTTCTATGATACCCAGGTAATCTAATTGGAATACCAACGCTTTCGTGATTAAATAAGAATAAATCGTCCTGTTTAGGAAAATATTCTAAGTTAAAAATACAATCACCATAAGTATCCCTAAATTCTTTTTTACACTGGAATTGGTCTCCAATTTTTTCGTAAAAATGATAAAAAAACTGAGATTCGATCTGCTTCAATTTTGAGCGAAAAGTAATAGTAGGCCATTCATTTTTAAATCCAAACCAAAAATGATAACTATTTCCACTGCTATTAACCGTCAAAAATTGATTTTCATTGAATCCTCCTTTTAATATTTCCTCTGTTAATTTTGTTTTGGCAAATTCCATTTTCTCTTTAGGTATGGTAATTTTATAACTCCGATTTGTATAATGGTCATCTAAATCGATTACAAAAAATCGGGTCCAAGGTAAAGGAATTTGGATTCTTGGAAAATCCTTTATTGAAACATTAAAAAAATCACCGGGCTCTGGTTTTATGTGAAGATATACTCCTAATGTTATTTTTCCCTGAAGATGTAAATCAAGTAAATTTTTTCTTAGTGGATCCTTAACACAATACCAGGAACTAGAACTTTGTTTTGCATAAGTATTATTATCCCCATAATCTTCGAATAGATAAATAAAATCACGATATCCTTTAACTTGCAAAAGTGGGTTTTCGAGCAATTTAGTCACATCATTTTTTTTATTTTCATATCTTGAATTTTTTTCTCTTTTAGCCAATGACAATAATTAGTCTTTGATTACATTTAGAAAATCACCATTTGATTCTTAAATCATTCAAAAAAACCATTAATTAAAAAATATAACTGTTAGTAAATTATAATTGAATTTTAAATTAGTTAGCAGAAGAAAAAAAGGAGCATAATAAGAAAATCTGTTTCCTACAAACTATTTTTGTTTAATTGGTTTTATTGGAAAAAAAAATCTCGAAGTATATATATAAAAACCATATTTATTATTCTCAAAGGGAAAATGGTGGTAAAAATTTCGAGAAATCAGATTAAGAAATTAGAAAATATGGTCTCAACCGAAAATAGAAATTTATTATTAAAATATACCAAAAAGGATTTAATAAACTTAACTATTGATTTAATTAATTCTGTAATTTATTTGAATAGAAAATTAGATAACATTAAACATATTAATAATGATAAAAATAAAACAGAAATTATCAATCCATATTTATATAACAATAAACAACATTGGTATTTTACTGCTACTGTAAAAAATAAATTTTCCGAAGCTGAATTCTTATTACAGACTCAACACGGTCCTGATATTTTTGTAAATTGCACTTCAAACGATATTATGGATAATTTCAATATTGGTGATAAAGTTATTACCACAAAAAATTATCAGATAATCGCAAAACTACCCGAATCAGTTGATCCCCTTGTTAAATCAATGTTAACTCCTTGTAACATTAATTTAAAGTTTTCTGATTTAGGAGGTTATGACGAAATCAAAAATCGATTAAAAAAAGGACTTATTTTACCTGTTCTATTAAAAAAAACCCGTCCTGAAATTTATAAATCGCTAAAAAAAATGAAAGTTCCAAAAGGAATTCTTTTTATAGGTCCTCCTGGATGCGGAAAAACGGAAATGGCAAAAATAATCTCAAAAGAAATAAATGCTAATTTCTTTCACACGTCTGGAGCAGCATTTGTTAGAAAATATGTTGGTGAAGGTGCCAGATTAGTTGATAAATTGTTTGATTGTGCAATAAAAATGGCCATTAAAAATGATAAAATTAGCATTATATTTATTGATGAAATACACGCCATTTGTGGGGAACCTACTTTAAATTCAAATGGTGATCGGGAAGTAAGTCGAACATCAACCCAATTTCTTGTAAGAATGGATGGATTCACAGAATCGGATAATGTTGTAGTAATAGGTGCAACAACAAGACCTGAATTATTAGATAAAGAATTAATTCGTTCCGGTAGATTTGATGAAAAATTGTTTTTCCCCTTGCCGAATGAAGAAGAATTAAAAGAAATTTGGAAAATACGAACTAGAGAATTGCCTTTAGATCCAAATGTAAATTTAGCCGAATTAGCATCTTTAAGTTTGAATTTATCTGGGGCAGATATAAAAGAAGTTGTTAGAAAAACCATCAATAATTATGCTGAAAGAGAATTTAAATTGGAGGAGACCAATTATAAATTATTGGATAAAAACATTCCAAATAAGCTAAACATCCAAATGGATGATTTCTTAAAAGTTCTGTTAAAACCTAAAAGTAAACCAAAGAAAAATGAATTTTATACTTAATTTTTTTATTTGGTTAATTAAATTGAGGGAATAAATTGAAAGAAACCGTAATAAATAACAAGCAATTAGAAATATTGTTAATAATTGGATTAATAATTATTGGAATATTTGGTTGTCTAATGAGTTTAGGAATTTTTGGCGTGGAGATTCAGCAGGCATTCAATAGTTATTGTCAAAGATTATTTTTTTAGATTCTTTTAAAAATTTTTTAAGATTAAATAAAAGTAAATTAAAAAAGAATTTAGAAAGAAGGAAATAGGATGAACATAAAGGAAAAGAGAAAAACAATACCCATAACACCAAAGAGTCCTGTAATAATAACTCCTTTTTTAATTATTGAAGCTCCCATGGTACATGCATCACTTTGGCATTGAACACAAATCTTATCAATGCCTACAGCATGAAAATTACAGACCGGTGCAAAACAATATATACAGCTTGAAGTTGCTGGTCTTCCACAAATATAACATTTTACCATTTTTCATCACTTTTTTCTTTTTTCACCTTTTATTTGATAATAATTAGTAATGATTTTCTTTATAAACTCATAGAAAAAAGGAAAAAAATATTTTTGGAACAAATCAACAAAAATAATTTGCTTTTAGAAAAGATTGAACGATAACTATATATATAGTAATATTTTATTTAATATTGGACTTAGAATTTTAAGTCCCAGAAGAACTGGGATTCCCCTTACGATTTGTTTTGGGTTTTTTTGTTGTGAGGGGGATTTTTTTCTTCATCTCTTTTTTTTCTAGAGAAATTTCAAAAAAATTGATAAAATTATAAATAAATAACGAATATAAAATAAGTGTAAAGAAATTGAATTAAAGTTGGAAGAGAATATACTATGAAATTTGATTTAATAAATAAAGATGGTTTAAAACGGATTTTTAAGGTATTCATCAAAAATATTGAAAAAGAATTAAAGGAAACTGAAATTTCAAAACATTTAAGACATTTTATTAAATTAATGAATAATCCTAATAAAATTGAAGAATATACCAAGGATAATGATTGGTATTCATTAACTTTAAAAGAATTTGCTGATTCAGAATTCTTTGATTCCTCCAGTGATTTATATGAAAGGCTTAAGAGTGTTATCAAGTCATTTAATTATCCTGATATTGAAAATTCTTTAAATCATTTAGAAAAAACAAATCAAAATTCTATTATCAATTTATTAAATTTAATCGAAGATCAAATTCAATCCCAAAACAATGCCATTAAAGTTATTTCTCAGGCTAAAGGAATTGATGAATTTGAATTTAAAAGGTTAGGAATAAATATTACGCCTGTTAAGAGGATTGCAGAATACTTATTTATTTCACCAATGAAAAAAAGTACAGAAGAATTAACCATAAAAGTAAGAAATTTTTTTCATTTTAGACCAGAAGTAACCATTTTTTGCTATAAATGTAAGTCCTCAATTACTTTAAACAAAAATGCTTCTTCCCATAGGAATAAGACCACTAATTTTAAATGTACATCTGAACTCATCGTTAAAAATAAACAAGTTTATTGTGATGAATGTAAACACGTCGCTATCATGGAAACTGGAACATGTAGCAATTGTAGAAGGAAATTATTTAATGTTTATCCTTTTCTCCGATTTAAAATGACTGATAATGATTTTAGGAAAACTACAGATCATATTTTCTTTAATTTAGATAAATTTTCAGAAAAAAGAAGAAATATGATAGAAAAAATGAAAACTGAATTAGATGAAGGGAATATCATTGTCAAGATCGCTGGTGGCAATTTTGAAGAGTTTTTAGGCTTATCTTCTAAACTTTTTACGAAATTATTTTTCCAAGATTATACTGAAAGTGTTAATCTCTTAAAAAGACAACTAGGAAATTGGTATTTATTAAAAGGAACTGCCTCAATGAATCAGAAACGATCATTCGTCGAATTTATTCCTTCTCCTGGCGGGATTGTGAATTTGGGTCATGAAATTGATGATGATTACGATAAAAAATTGATTAATCTCATGGATCGGAGAGGCTATATCTGTTCAAAAAAAATTCCTTATATCGAAAAAATAAATTCAGAAGAGGCTGAATAAATGACTGAGGTTATAGAAAATCAAAAAGATTATTTAAAAGAACAAGCAGTAAAGATGGCTAATAGATCTAAATCATTTTCTAGATTAGATGAAAATACTTGGATTGGAGAAATAAAAGAAAGATTTAATAGGACACTAATCAAATTTAAAATTACTATCTCAAAACAATTTCCAAAAGTCCCTCCGAGAATTTTTGTATTAAATGCCGAGAAATTTAAAGGTTGGAAGAAGACATTTTTCAATCATGAAACTAATGAAATTAAACCGAAACTCATTCAAAAATGGAATGAATCAATTGATTTATATAAAATTACTTATAATTTGGAACACTTATTTGGAACTGAATATTATCCGTTAACAGATCACCAGGAAGTTTTTGAATTTGAAAATGATCTAAAGAGAAAAATAACTTATCACGATGATGACATTAATCTTTACATTAATTTAAATGAATTTCGTTTGTTTACACACAAAGAACCTCTATATTTGAAGAAGTGTTGTGTCTGTCTAAACAAAATAAAAATTAAAGATGAGAAATTAACTTGTCCTGTATGCAATGCGGTTAGTCATAAAATGCATTTACTTGAATGGTTGCGCACAAGATCGTTGTGTCCAATATGTATGACAAATATACAATATCGTGATGGAAAATTAATTATATCGAATCCAGAAGAAAATGAAAATGCTATAAAATGTACAAATTGTGAAAGGTTAGTAGAAAAGGATTCACGATTTTGCCCTCACTGCGGACAAAAAATAACTGAAGAATAAAATATTTTCATTTTTTCATATATATCGGTCATAAATTTCTAATTATAAATAAATCCTTAAAAAATATAATTTTTTTCGGTTAAAAAAGAAAATTAACTCCTTATCCTTTTTAGTTAGTAAAATACCTATCCTCTTTTTTCTAATTCAATAAAATAACAAATTTAAAAATATAACTAAATAATAAAATTGAAGTTAAATAAAACGGAGGAATTTAAAACGGCAATTGAAATAACCATAGAAACGCAAAAAATTGTTTTTAGAACTAATTGTCGTAATTGTGGACGAGAATTAGAATCTGAATTTCTTAATAAATTGTGTGGAAAGTGTACTGACTATTTGAATAAAAAATTTAATAATAAATAGGTTAAGTTGATTACTAATGGTCAGTTCTTTCAAAGAAATATTAAAAAAAGCAGCAGAGACGGTAGAAAGTATTGAGAAAAATAAAATGGAAGTTGATAATTTATTAGAATTAAAGAAAATATCATGTAAAAATGAAACAGATACAGGAAAAAATGAAATAAAAAAAGAAAAAGGTCATTGGATCGATGTTAACAATACGCATAAAAAATTGATAAGTCTAAAAGAAAAAATGAAGAATATTAAAATAAGAGGAAACATTTTAAGTGTTTCAGGAATAAAAGAATTAAAAGATATTAAATATATCAATGTTTTTTTTTATGATGATACGTCTAAAATAAATATTAAAATTTGGAATAAAAAAATTTTTGAATTTTTAGATTTTTACAGAAATTTGGAAAATCCTAGAAATAAAGAAGTTGAATTTTCAAACATATATATCAAATCTTATAATACAAGATTAGAAGCTCGACTTTCAATAAGAGGTAAATTCAAAATTACAAATAAAGAAAGAATTTATGATTATCCAACTTTAAGAATTAATGATTATTATTCTGAATCAAAAATATTTAATTTAGCAGTTGTAATTTATGATATGTTTAATTATGAAAGAGAAATTGTATTATATTTAGCTGATTCTACAGGAACAATTAGGTGTAGTATTCAGAGAGACAAATTCTCTAGAATAAACTTTGAATTGGGAAAATTTCTAGAATTATCAAATTTTACGGTAAAAAGAAATGAAAAAACGTTAGAATTAATCTCAAATGAAGATTCATCTATTAAAACCATTGACGAAATACCATTAAATACTAAAGAAATTAAGATCGTTCGAGATTCATATAGGTTAGTGATAGTTGATTATTCAAACGGTTATTTTGAAGCAAGGGAATTATTCAATTTTGCTAACCTTTTCCCTGGAAATAGGTATTTTTTTCCAGATTCAAAAAATATTCTTGAAAGAATAGTTATTGGTGATGCCATTAATATAACAGGATTAGTTATAAAAAAGCAAAATACTCAAAAAATCCAAGAAACGGACCATTTCGGAATGTTGAATGATGAATTAAATGAAAAAAATAAGATATTTATTATTAAATTTTTAAAAATCGAAAAATTATTCAAATTAGAACAAATAAAAAAACAATTAAATATTAAATATCCCTTAAGGGATTGGATTTTTAACGACGAATTATCTGAATTACAGAATGATAAATTTAATATAAAAATTCAAAATAATATCATACCCTTATTTATTCAAAAAGAGTTAGAATTAATAAAAACAAAAATCAATGTGACATTTAATATTTCATTAGAATGTAGAGTGAAATTCAAGCTTTTCAACAAGAATATTAAACAAGAGTTTCACTTTGACTCCAAAATAGATAATATTGAAACTATAAAATTTTTAAATTTAGATGAAATTTCAAATAAAATATTAAAAACATACACAGAAAATGAAATCGAAAAAAATAAAGCAATAAAACTAACAAATTTTCAAAAAATACTCATGCATAATTACGCAGAAAAATACGATAAATTCGTAAGCATTGATGAAATAAAGGGTATTGCGAAAGAAAAAGGTATAGAAGAATTAGAATCATTAACAATTAAAAATTGGTTTTTTAATGATGAAGAATATAGAAACGAATATTTTTCATATTTAGAAACTTCTGTCCTTAGCGACACCCAACAAGGTAAAGTCTTCATTTCAAGTGAATATATTTTCTTTATTTTTCCCAAAAACAATTTATTAATCCTAGAATCTCCTAAAAAGGGCAAAGCAACATATTTATTTGATATTCCTCAAAATATAGCAAATTTTTTCAAGGATATTCAAAAATTGAGAAGAATGGAAATTCTAAATTCTCATAAACTTAGAAAGAAATTAGGATTTAGAAAACGAATTATACATGATTTTAGATGGAAAAAGAAAATCCGAAATGAATTATTAGCTTTTAAAAAAAATAAATGAAAGGATTAGTAATAAAAATGGAAAAATCTTGCCGTACTGGATGCCGAAATAAAAAAACTCCCAAAAAAAACTAGAAAAATTACAATAGAGACAATAAACATAATAAAAACTAATTTTACTACTTTATCAAAATTAAACATTGGAGTTTTAATGTCATTTTCTGAATCATCTTTTGATTTACTGATGTCTTGAAATAAACCCGCTAATTGAGAACCATTTTCAATTTGAAATTCTTCATGATTTTTATCCTGTTTCTCATTTTCAAATTCTTTAAATAACCGATCGATTTCTTCCACTTCTGGCTCTTGGTCATTTTCTATTAAACTGTTAGAAGTTTGAGTAATTTGGGACCTTTTTAAATTGTCGTTCTTCTTGTCAATAAATTGTCTAGCTTTATCTAATGCTTTTTGAAGGGATTCAGCAGCAACTTCGATTTCATTTTTCTCCATGCAATATCGTGCAGTTGAAATTAGGTTTTGAATTTCACTATCGTTATTCGTTATATTCTCGGGCAGGTTAATATTATCCAAATCCTTGGAAATTTCAATCATTTTAATTAATCCTTCTTCAATGTCAATTGATTAAAATATTCAACAAAACAAATTATATTTGTAAATTTCATTAATTTTCATTTTTAAATTAATAAGGAAAAATTGAATTCAACAAAATTACATTTTTTATTTTATAAATAGTGTTAAAAAAGAAATTTTAGAGAAATGATTAAAAAAATAAGATTCAGAGAGAAATGAAATGAAAAGACATTACAATGCAATTCTTTGATGATTTTAATTTAAAATTTTTATCAAATTTCCAATTTTATGAAAAATAAAGTTAAACGCGACCATTAATTTCATCTAGTCGGGAAGCTACAAATTGATGAAAAGAAAGTATGCTCATTTCTTTAGTTTGAATTTGAAAACTTAAGACTTTTCCACCATTAATTTTTGATTTATATTTAGTTGTCTTATCTGTTATATATACTAAGTTGGGAATTTCCCCAAAAAGATTGATATAACAACCAATTCCATCTCCAGCATCGATTAAAGCAAAAATATGATATCCCTTTTTAGAAAAAATATAGTCAAGGTTTTTAATATTTTCATTAATATTAGGAAAAACTTGTCCTTTAATCTTAATATTTTCTCTTAATTGTTCATTATCTTCCCAGATAAAACGTCTTAATAATTGAGCCTCTGGCTCAATTCCAAATTCCTCTCCTAGGATAAAAATAGCGAAACCCAAAGCCATTTTAACAATTCCTCTATCAAGATCATTCATACCAAAAGTGATTGAATGATTAATCCGAGGTTTTATTTTATTATATTCAACGGAATTTACGGTGGCAGCAATGCCGATTTCCTCCAGTTTATTCTTTAATTCATTAATAATGTTATCCTGGTTAAAAGATTCATCGGGTCCGTGTTCAACTATTTCAATATTAATATTCTTAAAATCCTTATTAGAAAATGATCTTTCATTCCTTTTCTTCACTTTTTCGAGTGCTTGAAATGAAATATCCTTATTACCCTTTATCTGTATTTTTTCTGTGTTTATATCTTTTTGAACTTCGGGTTTTATAAATAATTTGGGGCCATCTTTGGAAAATGTTACGTTAACAATGTCATCTGTTTCGATTATTTTTCCATTTTTTAAAAAAATGGTAGGAATTTTACCGTCTTTCCCTCTAATTTTATATAACATTCTATATGACTTTATCAGAAAATTTTCAACCAGAATTCTATCAACTCTCGAACCTAGTTGATTGTTACAAATTTCACAAGAATTAATACCAAATTCAAGAGTACCCCCTAATGACTCCAGTAAAACGTGTTCTTTAGTAAATTCTTCTTTATTTTTAAATTCATTACAATAAGGACAATATAATTTTATGTTATTACTTGAAATATTCTATCAACGCCATTATATTAAATATTTTAATAATTGAGGTGTTAAAATAGTATAAATATTTTTTGATATTCTTTTAAAATTATAGCACGTTCTTATTTTTACATAGATCAGGTCAAAATTTGTATTTATTTCAATTTTTAAAAAAATAACTGATATAAAAAATTGGGATAATTGAAATATAAAAAACATGAAAAATGAGGTGATTGATTGACCAAAACAAAAAAAGAACCAACAGTTTTAATAATTACAAATAATCCAAGAGACACAGTCGATAAATGTATAAATGAAGCATTAATGACTGTGTTTAAAACAAATAATAAGTATTTAAAATTTTTAGCAAGAAAACAAGCAATTAGTAAAGCTGTTGATGTGGTTAATAAATTAAAATCAGAAAAATTTTTACCAAAAACAAAAATTCTTGAAATAAAACCAGGAACCGAAAAAATTGTTTATGGAAACGATACTAGACCGAGACCTATCTCAAATATTGCAATATTAGTGGAATGTATCGCATAAATTTTCTTTTTTTCATCTATTTTTTTATTCAAAATTATCATCTAATACATCAAGTAGTAGAGATTGATTTTTGATTAGCTGCTGTATTTCCTGATTATTCAGTTTTGATCGCTTTTCATAAGCTTCCGGGTAGATTATTTTTTTATATTCTTCAATTTTCGCTAATAATTCAGGATTTGTTTTTTCAAGTAAAATAGATTTTATTTTAACAATAACAATTGTAACAATAAGATTATCAAAAAAATTACAATTAGAATAATTCACAATTTTTGGTATCTGATCCTGACATTTAAACGGGTCACTCGTAAAAGGAAAGAATCGACAAACATCTGGACGATGTTCATAAATGATACATAAGTTATTTTCTAAAAATCTGCATGGTTGATTAGGTTCTTTTAAAAAAAAGTACTTTCCTCCTTTTTTATAAACAAGCTCTTCGATATTTTTTACAATGGGTTTTAATCGATATAAATCCTCAAGCGTTAAATTAATTAATTTAACATTTCTACAGCAATTACCGCATTTTTCACAATATTTGTCCATATATTTTGTAATTATTGGCAAATGAAAAATATTTAGAGACCCTATTGTACTATTTATGATTTTTTTCATTTGATTTTTTGTAAATGCTTTTTTTTCACTGGGATTTAATTTTTGAAGTATTTTTTTTAATATTTTTTTCAATTCGATTATCGAATAAATACGATCTTTGTTAGATTTCCGTTCTTTCTCATTATCTATAACCATTTTATTCACTAAAAAAAGAAATAAATAGTAAAATCTTTCATGCTGTGATCTTAATTTTCTTAATTGTATTAATAAATTCAGAATAATAAAATTTTTCTAATGTCCAGTCTCCATACGTGTCATAGAAATCAATTTCCTTAATTAATCTAGATTTGGTTTGGAGAAAATCATTATATCCTTTAAGAATCTCTTGAAAGTCTGATAATACGAAATTATCTCCTTTTTGTAAAGTCTCTTCTAATTTATTAAATCCATTATTTTTTATATCATCTTTCGTTAAATCATTTTTAATAGAGATTCTCTGAACCATCTTACTTTTTATATTGGAAAAATTAAATTTAACATATTTTTTCTTTGTAAAATCCCTATCAATTAACGTTTCTGCGTTAACAAAATAGTAATTTGTATACTTTGGATTATTTTTTTCATCATTTTTTCTAAATCTCAACACATAATAACAATAAAGAGTGCAAAATTTTTTCCCAAATCGAAGGAAAGATTCATGTTGCTCTTTCGTCACATAAATATTTTTGCCGTTTTTCTTTTTTGATTCAAATCCGTAATGAAAGTAATTTTTTGCCACAGCAGTATCACAAGCATCGATCCTGGAATTACCAGATCCTGCAGATCTTAAGATTCCAAAATTTAAGGCTGCAAAGATTTTACTTATTTCACGTTCTGTAACAATTCCTTTATTTGAAGATCCCAAGAAATCACCTACAATGAAATAAGAAATTACCGTATAAAAGAAAATAGAAAAAAAAGAGTGGAAAAATTTATTAAGATTTTAAATGCAATGTTGCTTCTTCGGTGATAAGATTACGATCTAATTCGGATAGAAGTCTAATATTCTTTGATGTAAGAGTAATATAGAGCCCCTTATCTTTGTAACCATTTTTTATTCCGATAATAAGACTTTTTGCTTTAATTTCGGGATAACCTGCATCATTCTTTTCTTTTTTAGGTCTTACAACTCCAAGCATTAAAATATTTTTGATTTCTTTTTTATTCCCATTTTTCTTCCACGATTTATCAAGTTCCATCCATTCAATTTCACCATTAGATTCCGATTTGGGTTGAGAGGTCGAAGTTTTTTCCACGTTTTCGTCTGATGTAGTAGTCTGAGATTCTGAAAAACCATTAAATTTTTCAATTACAACATTTGAGAATTTTAATGGAAAACGTTCTGATCCCTGTTTCACTTCAAGTGATACTTGAACTGTCATTCCTTGTCCCAATCCATTTGTTTTATTAATGCCTAGCAAAACGGTAATGGTACCACTAGGATCTGATAGTGTTAATTTTTTATAAGGCCCCATAGGACCATCAATTTCTTCAGAAATGCTTTCTAGGATACAAATCTTATTTTCTAAATTATCTCCAACTTGTAAATCTTGAAAAGATTTAACCATATTAATCAACCTTCTTAATTCGTTTTTTAATTTTTTCTATTAAACATCTTCTTAATTTAATTAGAGCAGTATTTTTGTAAAATCTGAATATATCTTTCACTCTCACAAAAAATACCATTTTATTAATTTTTGTAATGTGAATAGATACTCTTAGATTTTTAAATTCCTTATTTAGAACATCCCTCTTTTAAGGTGCTAGAAAAATAAATAATAAAGAAATTTGGAAAAGATGAAATAATTTTCAAAAAAAAGAAAAGAAATATCTTATATTATAAGTAACCAAGCAAACTTTTTTTGTCTTCACTATTTTCTTCAATATCATTATTGGCATCTTCAACTTCATCAGGAATATTGGCTATTAAATTTTCATTGAATTCGATCGATTGAGTTATTTTTTTTTGATAGGATAGGATTTCTTGAACTTTTATCCTGAGACTTTCAGTATTAATAGGGTTGGGAAACGCTCCAGATTTTGAAATTGATTTTAAATATGCTTTAATTATTTCTAAAAAGCTTCTAACTTCTACTAAGTTTAAATTAATATTTTCGACACTCTCAGACCAAAAATTTAATTGTTTCCTATATTTAGTATTAAGTTTTCGAACTTCTTTTGCCGTAAGTCTATTTTTATCTTGGTTATTGGTCTTTTTTTCTTCCTTCTCATCATTTTTTTTAAATAAAATTTTGGTTGCCATATCAATCCCATTTAACTAGAATTTAAACGAATTCTTATTTTTATTACTTTTTGATATAAAATTAAATTTAATTCACTTAAATCTTGAATATATTTTACTTTTAAAGAAAAATCTCCCTCATCATTAAATTTAACGTTTCCCACCACTCGGATTAGACTATTTTTCTTTGCAAGGAAATTTAATTTCTTTTTTAATTTAATTTTTTCATCGTTTATTAGTAATTTAGTTGACTTTCCATTACCATCATCAATAAACCAAGAATTATTAGTAATTGGAAAAATTTTCGCAATAACTCGAACTGATTGACCTTTAAGATCTTCATTAATCTCTCTAAGCGTTATATTCTTTGCTGGTTTTAGAACGAATCCGTCATCTTTCATTCATTAATGCTCCTTTTACTTTAAAAATTAAAAAAATAGAGAAAAAATGCATTAGTTGTTATAAATAACCGTAATGGCACCGTTCAAACTAGGATCTCTGTTTAAAATACCAAATTTTTTAACTTTTATTTGTCCAGTTAGGCCCAATCGAAGCCCTTCATTATCTACATTTATCCATCTATTTGTGTTTTTATTATTTATAGATGATAACAAACTTGTATGCCTTTGTTTATACGAGTTTATTGTTGAATGCCAAAATAGTAATAAGTTGCGCCTCAAATTTGATTCGTTTAGATTTAAAAGAAAATCAAGAAAATCTAAATAATATTCTTTTTTCCTTGGCTCGTGTACTTGTCTTAGAATGGTTTTTAAAGCAATTTTAAACATTTCTTCTCTTTTCCAATAATTCTTTATTTTTAGAACATCATTCAAGAAATCCTGATTCAGTGAATCCAATATTTCTTTATGATAGTTCCTGAATTTGATTCTATTTCCTAAATTCATTAATCTTTTTTTTGAACTTATCATGAATCATCAACTCACAAAAAAACAGCAAAATAACGAGTTAAACTGAGAATTATTCCTCTCTTTTTTTTAAATAAGTAATTTTTTTATAATCTAAAAATTTTGGATTAAAAAAATAATTTGAATACATTCTCACTATCATTGGGCGCTATTGACTAAATTCGAAAATTAATAAAAGAAAAAAAAGAAAAAAAAGGAGTCCACCAGAAAAAAGAGAAGATTTTATAAATTTTTTCATTTATTCCTTCCATTACATTCCATTTTAAATTGCAGAATTTTAGAAATAATACATCTTAAATATTCTTCGGATCGCTCATATTTTATCGCTAATTCTTTGATAATTTGTCCAACTTGTAGCTTTGTATTTAGTTTTGAATTTTTAAAATCTTTATATATATTATTTTCTAGATTTAACATAAAATTCACCTTAATTTCGTAAATATATTTCTAAATTTTGTTGAATGTAAGGATACCTCATTCTTTTATGAAAGAATTTTAAAACATCTAAATGAATCTTGGAAGAATAAGATTCAAATCTTTTTTTAAGATATTTAAAGTAACTATCTTCGTCATTTTCGTGTTGTCTAGCGATATTTTCTTCTAGAGTAATGACAAAAGCATTATGATAAGCTCTTACTCCTGAACTTCTCTTTAATTTTTCAAAAAATATTTTGAAGGGTAAATCGTGAAAAGGATGATTGGGTAGCTCATGCATTTCTCGTAAAATTATCATATCTTCATCAATGGGATTTCTTCCAGATCTTCTTATAATGAAAAAATCTTTAATAATTTGCTTTAATTTTATTAATGGTATTTTATATTTAACTGATAGGCGGCGTATTTCTGATTGGAATTGTTCGCTTAAATAAAATGAAGATTTAACTAATTCTTTTATGATACTATTTCCAATTTTTGCTCCTAATATGCTTAGCAGTCCTCTCTTATCTTTTACTTTAGTAACGGTTAAGAAGCTAATTGGAGTTTTTCCAACTAAATAGATCCGACCAAACGCTGCATCAATTCGCCAACTGCATCCATCAGTGGCTTGAGCTCCAAGGCTGAACAATATATGACTCATGTTGACATTTCCTGCCCCAAGAACTATTACCTCATACCCATCCAAGGTCTGAAGCGAATATAATATGTGATTAAGTACTTTTTCAAAAGATACTTTTCTTTTTTTATCTTTTGCAGTCGCTAAATAACTTCCCATCGCAACCTTTTTCGTTTTCACTAAAGATAGGTTTGATCCTACTGCAATGGTCTTCGATTTTGTTAAACAACCATTGTAAACTGCCGCGATTGGTGATTTAAATCCATTTAATTTATCTAAATGATATTCAAGTTCGTTTCGTTTCCATCCGTGTAATATAGGAATAATTTTTTCAATTTTTGCTTTTTGATAAAAATAATATTCAACATTTTTATCGATTAACGTTAATCTTTTTTCCATATTATCTTCGGAATATGGAGGAAGATCTAATTGCAATAAAATATCATTTTCTCCATGTCCTAAGGTATTATAGATTTCAATTGTTCTATCAGGATCCAATTGACTTTCAGATATGTTTCCCATTAAAAAGCTAAACCCACCTGAGTCGTAACACTTTTTAACTTTTTTCCATTTAGAGAAAAAATTTTTTGGGGGGTTCTGCTTTCCATAATATGGCACGATAGATTTAAGGATTTTTGTAATAAAAGAAAAATTTTTATTTATATCACTAATATAAATATCCTTCACTTTTTAGCCCACTCTTGCATTTTCTTGGCGGATTCTTCCCCAAAATAATAAAAATTAAATTGATTGAAATATCTTTCAATTTCTTCCACGGTCCATCCTAATTTTTTTAAAAATATTTCTTTGGTTGAAGTCATTGTTTTCAAGGTCTCCTTCTAATAATTCTGTTCTGAAAAACACAATTAAACTAATTTAAAACATGTAAAACTAGATTGAATATGAAATTCATTTTTAAATAAGTAATTTTTTGAAATGAAATAAAATTATCAAATACAATTTGTTTTTTACTATTTTTTAAAAAATAATGAAATGAATTAAAATGAGAAATAAAAAAAAGACAAGAATTAAAAGAAATTAAAACATAATTTTTATGATTGATAAAAAATAAAAAAAATAAATTAAAAAAATTAATGTTTTTTCGCTTATCTCCTTGTAAATTTTTCTTCTTTTTTGCCATTCTGATTTTTTAATCCAAATATCTTCTTGAGGAACTTGCCCTGATCTTCAAAAATTTTTGCCTCAACTTTCTGCCAATATTCCGGTTCCCATAACGGATTATCATAATTCATTAATCCAGCAAGTGCTACCTCACAATCATAAAAAAAATCGGCGAGCATGTGAAATATATTCTTTTTTCGGTTCATTTTCATTACCCTAAATAAGTCGATCTTAGTGCATGAGAATTCATTTTCTTTTATAACAACTTAAAAGATCTATTGGATGATAATTATCATAAATTACAATTCTTCTTCCTTTTAAATCAAATTTGGGTAAATTTTCTTCATTTTTAATCTTTTTTTCAACAGTTCTTTTGGACCATTTATTAGGGTCTAATGAAAGGTCAAAATATGTTTTTGTAAACAACAATCCCTCTTTTTTAATATACTTTTCGGCTAATTCCTTAAATTTATTGGTTTTGGTAATACTTCCACCTATCTTTGGGTAAGAATCGAGTATTAAAACGTTAAATTTTTCATTCTCTTCGAAGAATTGATCTAAATCTAATAAATTTGATTTGCTAAATAATCCTTGTAAAATATGATAATCCTTACTCTCAGTTATGATAGCAACTTTATCAACGGGTGAGCATTTTTTGAGTTTGATATTAATGAATTGAATTTCCTGATCAGACCAGGAATTATATTTCCCCTTAAGCCATCTAATTGTTGGAATCCAATCTATTTTTGGAGCCTCTTTTTTCATTTGAAAAGTCCGATTTAATTCTTTCTCGACTTCGAACCAATGAAATTGAAAGGGGATTTGATTTTTCGGTTTATTTGGTCTATATTGCCATCCTTCAAAAATTGTGATTCTTCTTCTTCCTCCATAAAAAGTGAATAATCGAAACAATAAATTTGAATTTTTTAAATTCAAAGCTCTCCAATTCTTAGAGATGAGAATTCCTCCAGGAGATAGTATTTCGAGACAATTTTTCACTATTTTTTGGATGAATAATCTATAATCACTATATTTATTATAATGATAGGTGTTATACATTTTTTTATCCTTATCCAAAGAGTATGGAGCGTCAATGATCATCAAATTAATCTTTACACCTAAATTTTTGCAAATTTGAAGAAATTTTTGGACCCGGATACGTATTGTATATTCGGATTCTTTTTTAACATCAATACGGATAGTCCCTAACTTGCATCCCCCACAAAAAAGAGATACATCTAATCCCTTAATGACGCCATCTTTTTTATAATGAACTAAATATAGACTACAATTAGGATCAAGGATATTATTCAATTGCGAGTAAGTGGCCTTGATGAATTCCTCCTCAATACGAGTAAATGCACCCAAATAACGAGCTGCCATGCCCGTTCCTTTAAAACCTATCCCCTTTATAAATCCATGAGATACCTCACTTAATGTTTGCTTTTTAATTTTTGGTTTAATATTCTGTGTTTCTTTTCTTTTAGACTCAGAAAATAGAGGAAAATAATCAACTAAATCTATTTGAACGCACTTATTATTAGACATTTTTTTCATTTCCAATATTTAATAAAAAAATTCTTGTCCTTTTTGCCAATGAAGAATTATATATTCATCTACAATAAAAACACCAAATAATCAAATGTATTATTCTAGAATTCATATTAAATTTTTAAACAGTTATTCTTTGTAATCCGCTAAAATTTCGCATGATAACCGCGAAAATTCGCTTTTAAAAATGTATAAAAAAAAGAAAAGCAAATAGAGACAAGAATTCAATGTACGAAATAGTTTAAAATATTAAATATTTTCAATATCAAATGATAAACGATAAATGATATCTTGACCAGACTCATACTGACTTTCTGGATATATTTCTAGATAAAGTTCTAAGAATTCTGATTCTAATCTTGAAATATCATCAATATTATCTGTTTCTTTTTTAAACTTCCAAAGCATCATGATTTTTTCATAAATTTTTTTTAATTTCCTTTTTTTAGCATTAATTTTATTATCAGTCATTAAAAATCCCATTTCTTATTTATTAAATATCATCTAGACCGAATAGTAACCTCTGGATAGTAGATGGTGGGTATAATTTCAAATTGCCCCATTAATTCTTTAGGAATAGTTTTCAACGTTTCTTTTATGAGAAGAGAAAGATTTTTAGTAATTTTTGTTAATATTGGTTTTATATATTCCGAAATATCTTTAGAAATTTCTAAAATCAACTTTTCTTTGGAACCACCGTTAATGTTAATATTATTTATCTCCTCTTCAATCAATTTTCCTTCCTTCTGCTTTTCATCATCAATTTCAGAAGTAAAACAATTAATAACATTAAATACTCTATCGTGGACGTGATTTAGTATGTCCTTAAACTCTTCAAAATCCTCATCAAAGATATCATATTTTAAATTCTCAATATCTGCTATAATATTTGAAATTTTATTTATATAATATACGAGTTTATTTTCCTTCATTCTTTTCGCTCCTTATTGAAAAATTTAAAAAATGCGTTTGTATCTATCTAATTTTTATCTTATTTCTCCTTCTTGACTTTTTTTAAGTATTCACATTTATTACAATTGTGATGAGATGGGCATTGAGATCCGCTTCGTGGATCTGCAATGACGCATACATTATTATTGATTACATTTTGTGATTCTTCATCTTTTTTCAAAATTATTCAACTCATCATTCATCAGGTCGTTATTTTTTAATTGTATTTTTTAATTCTCACAATTATTTTGTCAATATATTCCTTAATGAATTTATTTCTTTATTTCTCATCTCTATTTGCCAACATTTCTCTTTAACCTTTTTATTACAAATAAAACACCATTAAAAATGATTGTTGATAATAATTTAATGCTGGTTTTTTTATTAGTAATTTTTTTGAGATAAGGGATTTTAAAAAAAAGGAGTTGAATGAAAATAAAAAATAAATGAAATAGACAAAAAAAATAAGAAAAAGAGACAAGAATATATTTAATAATTATTTTTAATAAAAGCCAGGCCAATTTTCACTTAAAAATGTGTCATTAATCATTTCAACATCCATGTTAGCATCATGCATGTAGGATAACATTTCATCTCTTTCTTTTTTACCATGAATATCTACCAAAATGGAAGAATTCCAAATTAATCGTAAGAATGGTGTTGGCAATTCTTCAATTGTCTTTATTATGAGTTTTCCTTTTTTATTCATAAATGAAAATAACTCCATTTTAATATCCTATCATTACCTAAAAAAATCAAAAAGACATTTATTAGTTGTAAATTTCATTTTAAAACTAGAATCTGAAGCGGAATTAATATGATCTTTTATTATTTTTCTTAAGCGTTGCATTTTAGGCTTGTATCGAACTGGTTTTAAAAAGAAGCTTTTGAATGAATGAGCATTTTTTAAAATTGGATATAATTCTAAGAACTGATGAGTTTGATAACACTTACTTTTTTCGACATTTCTCTTTTCTATATAATTTACATATTCGAAAAATCGTTTCCATCGTTCTTTTTTAGTATTCCCTGGAGTTCCAACTTTTCGTTTCTCATTATGCATTCCATAATCAAATTTTAATGAATCAACACTTACAGGGAAAAACTGTTGAGGGTTAAGATCTGCAATAAATTTACACGCTTCAATTCTTAAACCAAAAAAATGAATCCATTTCTTATTGGGGTTATGTGTAAAAATGAATTTAACTGCGGGAATCAAAAAATTTTTCCATTTCTTTGACTTGCAAAGATTTCCTATTCCGATTTTGTCCACTAAAGGATATAATTTCAAATAATTCTTTTTAAGACTATCAAGATTTTCAAATTCATATTGAACTGAGCAAATGGCCTTAGGATGCTTATGCCATTTTTTAATATTTTCCCAAGTTTTTTTAATGCATTCTTCTTGAGTCAAATCTGGTCCAACGTCATAAGGATAATCAAGTGGAACAAAAAATTGATTTGCTCTTAATTTCTTGGGAGGGTATTGATCCTTAAAGGGATAGTCTTTCCTATTTTTTAATCCATTTACACCAGGATCAATAATCATTACATCGTATTCCATGGGCACTTTTTTTCCATTTATTGTTATCGTGTAATTACGCTTACGCAATTTAAGATAATCCTTGTAAGTAACTAAGGGATATTTCCATTGCCCATACCCAATAGAATTCGTGAAAAACATAAATTTTTTTTCTAAAGGTAATGTTAAATTATTCTTATCTGAGTAAAATGTTTCTTTGATATCACGGAAATCATCAATAATTATTTTTAACCCGCAACTATAACATTCCCCGATTACTGGTCTTTCCTTTTCAATTCCTGGAATATAATTATAAAAAAGTGATAATTGTTCATCATGTGCAGCACAAGCTGTTTGGAAGTATTCATCACCACATCTCGGGCAAATTGCGGAATCTCCGATTAAAAAAGGGTTTAAATTGAAATCTAAACATGGAGTTGAAATCAATCTTGATTCAGTCATCATTTCTCAAGAATGTTTTATTATTTTAAAAATTAAATCATTCATTTAATTCGATCCCAACGTGGGAAATATCAATACTCCAGTCTTCTAGGGTATTATCTTGTGAAAATCCTTTATCTACCCATAATCCTCCCGCTAAAACTTCATTCTTATGATATTTATTGTCAAATTCTATACATTTATTACAAATATAAAACCATGTCTTTTTATTTACTTTTGGAAATCCTGAAATCTTTTTGATTTTATCCCAGTTTTTGAATGCTCTGATGAATAATTCTCGCCAGTAATAATATTGTTCGGGAGTCTCCATTTTTTCAACATTTTCGAAAATTTCATCGATTTTATTCTTTTCTAATTTAATGATTTTTTTTGATATACATTTTTGATTTTCATTATTTTTTAACATAAAGATATACCTCTCATTCATTTATTAGCAGAGTTCAAATAATATTTTTCAAATTCATCAACACAATTTTTACAGAACACCAAGTTTTCATTATAGAGAAATTTTTTATCAATTCTTAAATTAACTAAGCCATAGTATTCTGTGAATAATTGGTCTTTTTCGAGATTATAATTATCTATTATATTTTGAGTGTCTAAAATTTCATTTACTTGAATATTTTTCTCACATATGAAGCAAAATTTTTCATCCATTTTTATCACGATCATTAATCAAAGTAATAACCATAGAGATTTTCTAATTTAATTTTTTCAATTTAGAAGGCGTCCCTTTTATGCGCGTTCATGCTTACTTTCATCATTAATTTTTAGAAATTGCTATAATTTCGTATTTTCTTGTCTCATTGCCAATGAATATTAAGTAAAATGAATTACAAAATAACACCTACAGTAAAGAAATTCTAATTATTATTTTAAGAGAAATTTTATATCTGTTATATTAAAAAAAGGTGAGAATAGAGGCTCATAAAAGATGAAACAGTGATGTTTTTTCACGTAATTTACTTTTCATTAACTTATTTATCTCTATTTCTAAATTTAATAATTCAATTTTCAATTGAATATCAAAATCTTATTTTTATAATATATTTTTTCCTTTATCTTCTTTGATGTTTACTTTAGTATTCAAACAATTTTAAATATTGATGCCTATAATATATTATTGCTACTTTAGCAATAGGTAAATCACCAGGTCGGTGATTCCCCGAGTCACCGATCTAGGTGACCGTGACAAAGGGAAGAGTCGACCTCGATTTGCCTCCATGGAGGAATATGCTTGGTCGGCAAAAATGAACTAGCCACAAGATTTAATTACATTCGATTTCGCTCTTCAGTGAAATTTCCAAGTAATAAACTTCTTGTTGCTTTACAAAATAGAGATAAATAAATTATCTCATCATTTTCTTTCCTTTTTTTAATCAACATCAAAAATTCACTACTATTTATAAAATGCGCATTCCGCATATTTACGTTTTTTATTTGGTAAATGGTATTAATTATTTATGAAAGATCATAAATCAAATCAACTTCAAAAAATTAGGGAATATTATAAAAAAGATACTATTAAATTAATCCTTTTAAGTTCTATTTTAGCTGCATTAACATTATTTATAGCCATTATTACTAGACCAAATACTTCAATATTAGGAAGATCTTTATCTATAATAAGTTCATTTGGTCCACCTATTATATCAATTTTTATCAGTGAAAATATAATAAAACTGGAACATAAAAATAGGATCCTTTATCAATACACAAGTTTTTGGGACTTTATTTCAATCGCAATTCTTCTGTTAGCTTTTGTTGGTTCTCTCTATCCGATCCTATTGTCGACTTTATTATAATAAAAATGAAAATGTTTGAATCTTAAATTAAACGTTTTTTTTCTTTTAATAACAAAAAAGGATATTATATTTGGAGAATTATTAGTATTTTGAAATATCAATAAATTTGATTTGAAGGAAAACCATTGGAATTTTTCATTATTATTTTATATCGATTCTTATTTTGTCATAAATATTAATCTACGCCATTATTTTTTGTTTGAAATTTTAATAATGAGTATAAAAATAAAGTCATTACTTTTATCATTTAAAATTTAATTTGGTGTTTATAATGTTTGGGAATAAAAGAATTAATAAAGAACAACTTTTACACGTGATAGAAAAATTAAAAGAAGATCTAAGAATCGTATATTCCAAAAAATCCAGTCAAGAAATGTTCAAACAACTTGGACTTAAATTAAATATAAAAACCGATGAAGTAAATGGAATCGTTAGGTCAAATGGAGATAAATTAAATCCTTATACAATTCCCGTTAAATCCGGAGGCTATCAAGGGACGGACTTATTATTAGCTTTGAATTATCTAATAAACTATACAATCTTTGGATTTTGGAATAGTACACCAGACAAATATTGTGCAAATAAAGCTTTAATTGAACTAGAAAATTATGTTTATAGCAACAAAATTTAAGATATTCCTTTTTTATTTTTTTTAAATGCATCATTTCTTAAAATAATCTTGTTTTTTCTGTTAAAAAAAAGAAATACGGTAATTAATTTATTCTCTATGAGAATAATCAATTTAAAAAATGTCTTATATGTGTATTCACTAATATATAATTGCTATATTTAGCACAAGGTAAATCACCAGGTCGGTGATTCCCCGAGTCACCGATCTAGGTGACCGTGACAAAGGGAAGAGTCGACCTCGATTTGCCTCCATGGAGGAAAAAAGCTTGGTCGGCAATTCTGAAATGGAAGAAATGATTTCTAAATTGAACGAAATTAAGGAATCTCTTCCTAAAATAACAAAAGAAGATAGTAATATGCCCCCTAAAGAACGACTGGTTGTTGATCTTTTAGGTCTTCATAATCTATTTTCTAAATAATTCTTCCCTTTTTTTTATGCCAGAAATTAGGTTGAGAATTAAAACACATTTTTTGGAGTAAATCCATATTAAATCCAAGGATTTAGGACAATTATTAGCCGATCAAAACAAAAAGAAGAAAATGACTTGTTTTTAGTCAATATTTTGCTTGGTCGGCAAAAAAATAAATTCAATTAAATTGAATTTATCGGAGGTATCCTATTGATTTCTAACACTTCAATTTCTTCTTATATATTGTAAAATGATCTAATATATTAATAGATTTTCAAAAAAAAATTACGTTTATTATAGTTAATACAATTTTAAATCTAAATGTTATTAATGGGAGCTTATTCTTTCAAAATAAAAAATGAATGATTAAAACAAGATTCGTTCTTAATTTTGAGTTATAGCTAGTTGAGAGCAAGAAAATTTCCTTTGATCTATCCTTTTTTTGTAAATTTACCAATTTCATTCTCTGTTATCAATAATACGCACTCTAATCTTTTTATTTCATCACTTAATAACTTAATTTGATTAATTATTGCCTGTTTTGAATTAATCAACAATTGCATATCATTCATTTTTATCACTTTTTGATCAAAATAAAATCGGGTTTAATTTCATAATTAATATGATTTGAAATTTTTAACGAGTAATTATTTGGGACCAGGAAAAAAAAAGAAAAAAAGAGATGTATGGAGGTTATTTATAACAAGAATTATTAACAAAACAAAAATTACACGACCTATTTTCTGTTGGGATAGGCGATGAAAATAAATATTTAATATAATCTTTTATAAAGTACGAAATATGATTTTCAGTCAATTGAAAGTTATAATTATCCCCACCTAACAATACAACAGCATTGTATGGAAACCATTCTATTTCCTTCCCATGAATCGTCTTAATTTTATCTAAAATATTTTTTTCATATTGCCAATGAAATCTATACCCGCTGGTTTGGTCTCTATGATTTGGAAACAAGTGAGATCCAGATTTCCAATCCAAAAGAATTAAATATTTTTTATTAGGAATTATATCGGTCCAATCAATATATCGATTGTACCTATTGAATTCTTTCAGTTTATCAATCATTACCGGAGAAAATGATATCAAACAAAGTAGATCAACGGTTCCTCCAAATTCAATAGTGAAACTAATGCTTGGTTTTTCGATTATAATGGGGATTGGGCGAAAATCATTTTTAAATTCTCTATAGTTTATAATACATTTCTGAATTTTTTTAAGGAATGAAAGTGGTTTCCTAGGGTTTGTAATTTCTTTCTTAATTAATCTAAATATAGTTGGCGGAACTCGAATCGGGGCTTCAATTTGATCTGATTCTAAATCATTTTGTATATCTTCATGCACGATGGAACCTGGAATTGGAATAAAACACTTTTTATTTGGTCTATATTTTAGAAGAAAATATCGTTTGAATGCTCCTTTCTTAATAAAATAAAGGATTTCAAAGATTTTTAGAAAAGGTAGAATTTGTTTCATATGGGCCCTTAGTTGGCAGCTATTTATCCCAACGATTTGTGAGCCCCTGGGCATTTTTTTTCTTTTAAACACGTATGGATACGGTTCTTTTTCATCTGTTGGCACAATATTCATGTCATTAATTATTATCCGGTCGTGAGTTATTTGTACCTTAGGTAACTTTTCTTCAGGAACTGAGGAAACAATTATTTTATCTAAAGCAATGCTCATTTTAGTTACTTCCTAATTTATAATCTCGATTAATTCAGATGTCTTGACGAGATTTAATTCTAGATTATCATTATATTTTGATATTTTCCCATTGAGTAAAATATACTGAGAATTTTGTCTTACTTTATTAATAATGGTATCCCATAAGTTAAGGTTAATAAAACTCTCGTCATCTGTTACAGTGCATTTACAAACTTTATGAATTGTCTGATCTTTTTTTACAATCACTTCTTTAGGCGTCTCAATCTGATCAATCTTAAAAATAGTATTATTATTGTATGGATGCGTTACACGTAATTCAGAAATTGGTTTGAAAAATTTTTGAAATGCTGGGGTTCCCTGGAAAATTATTTCAGAATTCAATTGAGGGGGTAACAATGCTATCATATCTTCTTCAGGGATGAAGAAACAAGACTTTAATATTAATATGTCGTTTTCCATTGGGGTTTTATATTTATTATTCCATTTCCAAAAATAAAAGTTTAGTTTTGTACTAGTTAATAAGTCCTTGACTTCAAATCTAAAGATTTTATTTCCTAAAATTGTTTTTCTATAGTCAATTTGTCTAATAATTTTAATTAATACGTTGATATTTTTTTGTTTTATAGAATTGTCTCGATTATATAGCATTTTTTCATCTCTTCACAGTTGATGACTTAAATTAATTTGAATTATATCTCAATAAGGATTATAAATTTAAATTAGTTATTTTTAAAAAAAGAGAAAAAAGAGAGAAAAAAATAATTAAATTAAGCAAGTTGTTCAATTGCTAGTCTTCTTTTCTTTAGAACTTCTTTTAATTCACTCTGAACTTCTTTTTGAGCTGCTTTATATTGCAATGCTTTATTTTTCTTATTGTTTTCTTCAATAATTTGTATTGTCTTAATAATTACTGATAAACCATTACCTTTTTTAATGATTTTTGAGGGCGGTCCCCTTGATGGGATTTTAGTATAAGTTTGCATAATGATATTTAATTTCTCATCTTCTACTTGTTGATTTGATTTATAGCCATCAATTTTAGATGAAGTTATCGTCTGCTTGTCTTCTAAAATTTGATTTTCTAAATGATCCATTACTTGAAAAATGGTTAAATCCGCCATACCTGTTTTCTTTTCTATTAAATTTAATATTTTAGTTAATTTTTGAAATAAAGAATTTAAAAATTCAATATATGATATCCATTTAAAAGAATCATTTCCGCTTCGTTCTTTTGAATTCTCACTATTTTTATTAAGCAGTTTTTCAATATTTTTTTTAAAATTATTAACTTTAAAACGAATGTTTTTTCCTCTCATGGTAGTAGAAATTTTATTTGGATTAATAACTCGATTTTTGTTTTTTTCTTTAGATTTTGCAGATTTAATGAAATTAGTGCCCTTAATTTTATTTTCATCATCAATTTTTAATTTTTTTAAGTAATTTTCAATTGATTCTTC
This sequence comes from Promethearchaeota archaeon, assembly GCA_011365055.1. Next base: position 154,782 of record RDOG01000004.1, on the reverse strand, counting down.
ATTTGTAATGAACGGATTAAATTTTGATGGATCATCAATTACTCTTATGGGTAGATCTAAAAATTCATCAATTTCATTATTCGGTTCTGGATTTTCTCTATTTATTGAAATACTTGACATTTTTTCTCACCTAATTATTTAATAGATTGTAATTGTTTTCATTATCAGGATCGATAAAGATTTTTTTCCATAAATTCGTGAAATAGTCATCGTTAAACTGTTCAAGTAAATTAGCATTATAAATGAGATTAAATAAAGATTCGATTGAGTCGGTAATTTTTAATCCTCCTTGATATTATTGATAAGCGCGCTTAGATTTTTATTTTCTAATAATTCCTGTTCGGTTTCTATCAAAAGTCTAAATTTTTCCAAAAAGAAAGAAGTCAATGAGTATCCTTCTAATTTTATATAAAAAAGGAATTCTTTCATCTTTTTTTCGTCATATGTGAATGAATATTCTTTAGGTTTTTGTTTAGGTTGATTTTGAAACTTTATTTTAAATTCCTTTATTGTTTCTTCTATTAAGAAATCAATAAATTTGGAAACAGTGTTGAATTCTAGTTTTTTAACCGCTCTATCTAAATCCCAATGACGTGGATAATAAAATCCTTTGCTTACTTTACCATTCCGCTTTTTTGATAATTTAGATATAACTTGATTTTTTAAAACCTTTTTCTTCAATGTTAAATCTAATGGAAATTTGTCCGAATTTATGTTTTTATTTATCTGCTTTTTTATATCAACGGCGAAATTTATCATCTCCTATATTATGAATCAAAAATATCAAAAAATTATAATAAGTAAATGATTAACAAAAAAACATTTGTTTTTATTAAGGATTTATAATTTATATGAGTTATTTAGATGATGGATGAAAAAAGTCATTAAAAAAGAATGAATATTGAACACAAAATCATTACTTTTTATCCTAAGACATAAAAATTTACTGAAATTTTTCATTAAATTAAAAAAATTAGCGATATGTAATAAAAATAACAAAAATGACAAATTAAGTTTGTTGAAAAGGAATGACTTTCGATATTTTTTAAATATTAATAAATTATCACATTTATAAAAATTAGAGATTTTATGAAAATGAGCGTTTTAAATTAATAAAACTTTATTTAAAATTAAAAATTAAGAAAATGAGATAAAAAGGATAAATAAATCAAAAAAAACAAAAAAAATAAGAAAAAAATCTGAAAAAAACTTCACTTATATTTTAATTCTAAGGCTACTGAAAGAAGGTCTTTACTAAGGTGAGGGAAAATAATATTTCCATTTTCATCAATATAAATTTCATATTCGCTAGGATATAATTCTAGATTTTCGAGTTGAAATGTTTTTTGTTTTTTGAAAATATTCTGGAGTTTTTTGACGAGGTTCAATAATTTCACCCAATTCTTTTTCTAGAAATTCAGTTAAGTGAATACAATCATTTCCCTTTACATTTTTTACCTGTATTTCCACTTCTCCATCTTCAGGAATTATTATTGTTATTTCTCCATTATCTGTCATCTTCTCACCTTGATCACATATCTTTGATTTTTAGAATCATATATAACACTTTTGACTGACTTTCTTTGTTTTCTACACGCGTTGAGCGTTTTATGTTTATCGTGTAATTGACGTAAAACGTTTGAGAATTTTGTTTGATTTAATAATAAATTATTTTCGTGTTTAACTCTAAAATTCATGAAATCTCCAACCAATTCGTATATTCCATCCTTTTTCTTTATAAGACCGACATTATAATTTGAACCATGCTCACTTGTTTTTAATAAGATATCAACTTTTCTTGTTCCGTAATAACCGTGAAGAATAATTTTTTCATTTTTATTAGCTATTTTATAATTTAATTTCAAATCTTTTAGAGCCTTTTCTAAACAATTAAGGTCATTAAGCCGAGTTTTTAATTTTGTAAAATGAGACATTAAATTCACCTTTTCAAGAAACTTTTGACTTTAATTTTTTCAATTTTTGAGTTAGATCGATGTTATTTGAAAGTTCTGAATCTTTTTCATCATTTTCACTTTCATTATCCCGAGATCCATTCTGGTAAGTCTTAAAATCATCATATGTAAATTCATTAAGTTGTGATTCATTAATCAAATTCATTTTTTGAGCTCGCTTTCTCATATCATCAATATCTTCATGTTTTTGACTATAAACACAACTACTTCGATGAGATTTAATTTGTTGAATAATATCATCCGTAGTGATTTCTACTCCATTAATAGGAGAATAAGCTTGTTGACAAGCGGTTAAAACTACAAAAGATATATCTCTATGAACAAAATATTTACTAAGTTTGGCTAGTTTTTCTAAATCGAATTTATTTGGATCCTGGTCGTTATTCTTTAAATGAGAGTTAAATACTTCTTTTCTTGTTAATAGATTAGGGAAATCAAAAAACAAGATATTATTGCCAAATCTACTAAGGATTTCAGGTTTCAATTTATACCATTGATTCATTGTAAATATGATGACTGCTGTAGAAGGCTTATCTTGAAGGAGTTTTAATATTTCTCCCTGCATCTGAACAGTTGTACCACCATCTAGTTCTCTATCATTATCACCTAAATTTTTCTCTGCCTCGTCCCAAATACAGACACAATCTTCAATAGCATCTAATAATTTTCCAAGTTCTTGAATTTTTTTAGGCATTTCACCGACATGAGAGTCATATTCTACTTTATGTTGAAAAGTAGGCTTTAAATTTATATTATTAAACCCTTTTTGACCAAGATCTCTTTGTGCAAATGCTCTTTTTGCAAATTCTGTCTTTCCTGTTCCTGTTATACCTGCTAAAATAATCGCTGGAATGGCATATTTTTTACTAGTCGATGTTCTATCTAACACTTCTCTAAATTTTTCAAGCGAATATCCTGGTTTAACAAGAGTATGATCGAGTCCTCCATAATCAAAGGTCTTATTTTTCGGATTAAGAAATTTAATATTTGGGTAAAGATTCTCTAAAATTTTTATTTTTTCCGCATTACAATCATTTAAATCAATTTTATATTTCATGCTTTTATTATGATAGTTTTGATGAAAAATTCTCTTAATTATATCTTTGATTTCTCTGGATATTAGACCTCTCATTAACTCTATTAATCGTGGAACATCTTCTTTTTTAATGAGTTCGTATTTTTCTGTTAGATTATTAGAGCTATCATTTAATATTCCTCGAAGAGAAGAAATAACCGTCGCTGCAACTACATCTTTAGGCGGAAGAGTCCAATCATATTTATTTATATCATCTTTTAAATCTAGAGACCATTTTTCAATACCATTTTCAAGGGGCCAACATGGACTTATAAAAATAAGTGTTTTCTTATTTTTCTCTTTAAAGGAATATCCTTCAAGAATATTTTTCAATATTCTTTTAATAAAATCATTATTTAAGTATTCATGAAATCCTAATAGAATAAAAACTGTCCCATTTTCATGTAAAGGTTGGTCTGTTTCATTTTTTGGAATTTTATAGTCATAAATGAATTTTAGTAATTCGTCTATATTACCCGAACTTATATTTTCTTTTGATTCTTCAGTTAAAGAAGCTTTCAATTTTTTTTGGTCTTTTTTCTTTAGATTACTATAATATAGATTCAAAGATCGATGTATATCGAAAACCCAAATATCTTTGCCTCTTTCTTTCCCAAATTCTTGAGATAATATTTCAACTAATCTTAATTCTTCACGACATTTTATATAATGGAGTGTGTCTTGACCGGCATCTGATCTTGAAGTCAATTCTTCAATCAAATCATCTTCTGCAGTACTCCCCGTTATATAATTTTGAAGCATGTCCTCAATTGATTCAATATTATTTAAAAAGAAATAATAACTTGATTTATCGTCCGCAATTGACATGATTATGCCTCCTGGGGAATCATTTGTTTTATGGATTGCTTCATTCCTTGTAATTGTCTTTCTTTTCTTCTTTTTCTTAATTCGCTCGTATCATATTTTTCAATGCCAGACATTTTTTTCGTTTCTTCAAATAAAGTGACTATCATTTCACAATTTTTTCTTATTATTTTTAATTGGTCTTGCAAATCAACTTTAATTTCGGATAAATTTGTCTTATCAATGTTTCCGGATTGTGCTTTTTGTAAGATTTCATCAAATTTATTGACTAAATCATTCATTTCTTTGTGCGAACCAATTTTCAAATTATCTATATCAAGAAATATTTCTCGTAACTTTTGTAATCGCCCTATTGCACTAGTGGGTATTTTATTAGATCCTTTACCTACTTTATTCAAAAGTGTATTTACAATTTCGAAAGCTTCCGGCCAAAAATTACCTGTGGCAATGTTAAATACTTGTACAGCGGTATTATGAAACCCAACTTGCATGGCTTTTTGAAATTCTTCCAATTTAATCCTTAATTTTTCATCTTTTTCTTTCATTACTAATTTTATGTCGAAAATTTCTTCTTTGGTTTTAATATTATCTAATTTCTTTTGTAACGTTTGCTCTTCAATTATTTGTCTTTCTTTGGCAATTTCTGCTGCTATTCGAAATTCTTCTTGAAGTCTTTTTGGTAAAATTATTTCATCGAAATGAATTGTAATTTTTACTTTATCTCCATATTTTATCCTTTCAGGTAAAAGTGGTTCAATATTTTCCTTTAAATGCTGTTCAATATCCTCCCACGTGGGCAATTCTCCATGTTTTTCTTGATGAAATTTTTGGTATTTTAAAGCAAATTCAATCCTTATTAAATCTCTTTTAATGCGGTATCCACGATGATAACATCTATTGAATTCTTTTTCAAGTTCTTTTTCTAATTCTAAAATAGTGTCAATAAATTCATCTTTTTGGTCAGTTCTTATACCTCTTGCAGAAATTCTATTAGAACCTCTAAAAGCGCGGTTTAAGATTTTGTAATCAAGAACTGGAAACGAATTGATATATTCCCGAATTTTATCCCGAATTCTATATATTTTCTTAACTTCTTCATCGGGCCATAACCATATGTAATTTCTTGTCCTTCTCGTATTATCTTCAAAAACGCATAATCTCATTCGGTTATCTTTATTATTCACAGTTTTTTCATTATTTGTAATTCCATCTATGGTAATCCAAGTCAAATCAACAATTTCATTATTAAATATTGAATCTACATTAAAAAATTCGGTACTTTTTACAGAATTTATATCGATAGAATATCTTTTTTTAATTTTATTTTGAATTTTTTCTAATTTTTTCTTAAATTCTAATTCTAATCCATCATTCTTAGAATCTTTTAAGAGATCTTCACTATCATTTAGACTTTTTGATTTAAAATAAGTGGACAAATTCATAGAATCATCCTCCAATAATTATTTAGATCTCTTTTTTGCTTTATTCAATTAATTCTCTGAATACCATTTTATTTTCAGATTTTTTCCTATTGCCAATGATCTTTTGGTTTCATTCATTTCTACATTACATCTTTCACGTCCATTTGGAAAGTAGTCGTTAGAAATAAAGCAAAAAAACAAGATACAAAACGGATTGTTTTCAAATCCATTAAATTAAATTACTTGTAATTAGGATTGAATTTTTAAATTTGTTAACTTAACTTAAAAGGAATAAAGATGGATTAATAATTAAATTTGAAAAGAAATATCAAAGATTTTGAAAATCCAATTTTTTTAAGAAATAAATTAGATAAAATATTAATTTTGGATTGGTTTCTCCCACCATAAAGGTCTAAAATAAATTGTACCTGATCTTTCTTTCCCCACATTACCGAACCATCTAAATTTTTTTCCTATAATTTGATCAAGATCCAATTTATTTTCTTGAAGTGCTTTAATTAAGTCAAGAGTTGGAATATCAAGTAATTTTGCTGGTTTTTTACCTGATGCTTTAGCCAAAATTTTTCCCCCTTTATTATCCTGAAGATAAAATCTAAGAAAAATATGATAATCATACCAAATTTTTCCACATTCGTCATTAACACATTTTCCTCTAACAAGTGCTTTTGTTTTACAGTCAGGACACATTAAAAATGACCTACCACATCTAGGACAAGAAGTTTTTGGCTTGAATAAAACCAATTTTGGATGCGGATTATTTTTAGATATTTTTTCAGAACAAACCTTGCAAACCCATTGATAATGAGGTGCCTTATTCTTAAAAATCACTGCTATAAAAGTAACTTGGTCTCCTACTTGAAATTCTGAAATCCCTTTTTCAATGAAATCATCTCTTTCTGGTTTAAATTTGATTTTTCTTTTTGGCTCAATGTTAAGACCGCTTTTAATATTGATTATTATTTTTTCATATAATTTACTGACATATTCTTCATTTATTGAATTAGGATTTCTCTTTAATATCATTTCAAATTCTTGTTTTTCTTCTTTAAGCAAACAATTTGGAACCGCTTTTAAAATATCTATGATGAAACTGAGCTTATTTTCATTTGTGTCCATTTTAATCAATTAAAAATTAGAATAAAAATAAAGTTATTTCTTTTTCTTCTCTTCTGGTTTCGTCAAAATATTTAGATTTTTTACGATTTCTTGTTGAAAATCGATAAATTTTCTTTGGCCATCCGCGTCGACGTATTCTGTTTTGGTTCTTGGGAGTTTTTTATCTCTTTTTTCTTCCCAAGCTACCATTTCACTAGTATAATTATATAAGAATTCCCAAGCACTTTCAGGTAGAAATTGAACGGATCCTAAAATAATTTTTTGGTCAATAGTGTTACCAGCTATTGTTTCCGGCAATCTTTTTCCAAATTCTCCTAGAAACATGGTATTTTCTGAAGCCTTACTAGCAGTCTTAAAATCAAAAAATGTTATAAATTCCAATAACTTACCATCTGCTTTAAAAACTTCAATTAATCTTCGAGTAGATGGTTTGCCTTCTTCATTTTCAGCCATATTCTTCATTCCTCGTATTTTTTTAAGCATATATTTTTTCTATTTCATTTATTATTTTATTTATACTTTCAGAAATTCTAGATAAAATTGCATAATTAATTAAATCACTAGGTTTTTGATCGTTTTTTCCTTGAAATTGTACAAGCAATATTATATAAATATCTCTCGAAATTTGGCTCCATAAACAGTAATGTCTTTCCTTTATAATTTTATTAGAATTATTTGATGGATATTCTATATTAAATACACTAATATTTGAATCCATTCGTTTTTTAAATTGGGAATCAGAAGAAAGATTTGAGAATGGGTATTCATTTACAAAGGCTCTTTCTTCTTGAGTGGATAAATTTAATTTTGTTTCAGTATAATATAATAATTTTTCAATTTCGTGCTCGTTGTTTGAATTGATTATATAATTGGACTCATAAGGCTCACATATATCAAAGCCATCTTCATTCACCATTCGTAAGAAAAGCCTTTTTGCCCCTTGTCTTTTAATTAATTCTCCATTACTTTTAATCACGTCATTAAGTTGTTCTTGCCTTGGTATTAAGGTATTAAATAATTGGGTAATGCTTCCTCTTGCCAATTTAGAATTTTTAATATAATAATAGAAGTTATTTTTTGTCGATACTGCATAAATTTGTCCTAAGAAATTCAAATCATTAGTAGCGTTTAATATTCCATGAAAAAAATCAATAAAAACAGTTAACCATTTTTCTATTAATTTTAAATCACCATTTAAAAATTCTACAACTTCATCAAATCTACTTAAAAATATGTGAATTTTTGCATTTTTTTCAAATTTTTTTATGCTACCAATGATATTAATTAATTGGAAGGTCTCTTTCAGAATTCTATTTTTTAATACTTGATTTGCTTGATGACCTAATTCAAAATTAGAATTCCAATGATGAATGAAAGATCTTGACTTTTCATCTAAATCAATCGTTCTTAAAAAATATAAAATATTTTTTGCTTTAGCAAATATAATTCTTTCAGTAGTGCCTGAATGTTGTTTTGATCTCTCAGATTCTTGTCCCCCGCAATCCATGAATGTAACTCGAAACAAATTACCAAATTTCCATTGCTTTCTGTTTTCTCCAATTGTTGCGTTATTATCTGCAGCTAATTCGTAATTATTCTTACATTTTCGGTCTAAATTCCTTCTTACCCATGTAGTTTTACCTGCTTTTGTATTTCCTAACACAGCTATCTTGGATTGGACTGCAACGGACATTAAAATTATCAATCCTTATTTTTTTTCTAATTCATTTAACTTTTTAAAAATTTCCGACATGTTTTGACCTGTTACGATGTTTTCGGGAGTAATTTCGCCCAAAATTAAGTCTACTTTGTCTTGAAGGTCTCTAGATGCATCATAATCCATTATAATCATGATTATTCCAAATTCATCTCTCTCATTTTCATTAGGTGAAACAACTGTTAAACTTAAATATTTATATTTTATATCCACTCCATCATGGATACTCTCAATAATTCCCTCTCTTTTTCTTTTTTTAATAGATTTTTTATCTGCAGTCTTTCTATAAATGTCATCTAATGTTTCAATTAATTCTTTCTTGGTAATCCCAGGAATTTTATTTTCATCAATAAAATCATTATCATTTAGATTTTCAACTTTTGGAGTAAATGGAACAATCCCCTTATAATCATCAAAGTGTGAAATCACATATTTTAAAATATGATGTTTAGAAGATCTTATGGAATTAATAATTGATTCTATTTCACCTATCAATTGTTTATCTTTAATTGATTCAGCATCTTTTAATGCGCCTTCGAGAATAGTTAATTCTAATTCTGGATTTTTCTGTTTTTTAATGGATAATGTATATTTTACAGAATCAATTTTTTCCTTAATTTCTTTTTTGATTTCATTTCCTTCAAGAATTGTCGTTGACAAAATGTCCTGAATTACTTCTCCCTTATCCTCAATGTATCTTTCGTCCAGATTTACAATTTTTCTATCTTTATAGTAATCTTCCTTTGAGAGATTTAGATAAATACGAATGATTTCATCACCAAACTCGGTTAACTGATAAATTTCTCTTCCTTCATTTTCAGTTTTAATGATTAAGGGTTTATGGTATAAGGGATTATCAATAATATTATCTAGAATCTTATTAATTCTATTATCATCAAGCCCATCACATGATTTATGAGTCTTAATAGATTCAATGTCATCATTATTATCAGAAATAGCGTGTAATAATTGAAACCAGGTAGGATTGTTTTTATCAATCCAAGAAATTGCTTTTTTTACGACGTGTAAGAAATCTAAATCTTCTTGAATTTCTATTTTCTCGGTACTTGTTTTTATGGGTCTCTTTTCTGAATGAATGAAATTTAATTTATAATGTGGAGTATATCCTTCCATCATGCCATTCATTGCGCTACTACGAAGCAAATCCGTTTGTAAAACTTTGACATCACCTATTTCATCTTTAATAAATTTATTTGTCTTTTTTGTCCTTTCTCTTTTTGAGAAAACTTTTGCTGCAACTTCCAATTCGGCATCAATATCAATCAAGTAAGGTTCATCTTTATATTGTAATTTTATTAAACCTGCATGTAATAGTTTTTTCTTCCCTGCTACGTAAGCCTGGCCCGATTTTGACCATAATCTTCTCAAATATTGGACTTTTTCTGGCTCCATACCTGTATATTCAGAAGCTCGGTCCTTTTTACCCCACGTTCCTGCCAAAACGTCAACGTCATCAGTTGTCAATTGTCGTAAAATTATTTGTGTATAACAATTATTAAGTGCTAATGGAACTGCCTTGTATAATTCCGAAGCGCTTTGACACATTGGTATCATGCGAATATTTTTATCACGAGCTTCAGTAAAGAGATGTTTAATCATATTCATCTGCAAATCCACAGCTGCATCATCCGATTTTTGTTGTACTAATTCATGAATTTCGTCTATCAAACAATATACGAAAAAATTATCTGGAATTAATTCTCCTTTGTATTCTTCTTTTTTCCTGAGTTGAGAATAGTATTCATATAATCCTTGCAATAAAAAAGTAGTAATAAAGCTCTTGTCTAATGGGGATAATGCATCAATTTCGATGATGGGGCAAGTATCTTTTCTATATAAAATTTCAATATCTATTGATTTGTCTGTATTAAAACAATCACCTAATTCAAATAATAAATATTTTAGCCTAGTAATAATTCCCATGACATGTTCTGCTTCATGGAATTCTTTTAATTCGAATTTCCAAAGTTGAAATCTCACATATAACAAATCAAGAAGTTCAGAAAGATGGGGCCAATCATTTCCTTCACACCGATGTCCATAAGGATGATCTCCTGGGACTAATCCATATAATTTTGATAATTCATCTCGTAAAGTCGCCTTTGAACGATCTCTTAATCCATAGGCGCCAACAAAACAATCAATAAATAAATCTCGCCATCTTTCAGTCGAAACAAATTTTCCGTTTACTGTCAGAGGTTTAAGAGGATTTATCATGAGAGGTCCAAAGATTGCCTGCCCATTATCATCTCTCTCAAAACTAAAAAATAAAAGTCTTTTTCCTTGATCTTTACATAAATTAATAAGCTTGCTATAATCACCTGAACCTTTAGGATCGATTCCAAATATTTTATTTCCTCTATCATATAATTGCCGAATAATTTTTATAACCGTAATTGTTTTTCCGAATCCTGTTCCCCCCGCTACTAAAAGATGAAATTCTTGATTATAATCAAATCCAAACAATCTCCCCGTGACCTTATCTTGCCATACAATTTTTCCAAGTTCAATAAAATCTTCATATTCATATTCTTTCATGTCAAATTCTTGATAAAAAACAGGAATGTCCTTTCGAAGAACTTCCAAACCTGGCATTTCTTCAAGACTTGGGGTGAAAAGAATGGCTGCCTCATCATTAGTAATAGGTATAGAGTATTTCAATTTATGTAATTCACCATCGTAGGCTGTTTTTTCATCAGTTATTTTCATAGGAAATGCTGAATGATTATATAAATATGATAGAAAAAATTGAACTGCTTTTTCATCATTATAAATAAATTCTCGATATGATAGGATATCTTGTCCAACATTTCTGAATAGACCTTCTATTAATGAAAGGGTGGTATCCAATCCATACTGATGTTCAGCAGTTATGATCATTTCATTTAATAACATTCCAGAAGCGCGTCCTTGTTCGTATCTCATTGCTAATTTAGATAGTAAAAATTTTGCATTTTCAGCGTTTTGATTTATATAACTACTGGCAATGGTTCTAGAGAGATTAACCCCGCCAGCAACGCCCCCCGCAAACCCTTGAGTGATTCCACTGCTTTTACTTAAATTAATTGATTCATTTAATCCAGAACTCTTGTTTATAGAAGTACCTAATTGATGGCTTATTGATGTAGTTGCAGAATCACCATATGAATATTCTTTTCCAAAATATTGATTTCGTATTTCTTGAAATTTTGTAGAATTTATCTGTTCATTTATTAATTGTTGATTTTGTATAGAAGAGTCACTACTTTCGATTCCAGAAGAAGATGATCGAAGTTGTTCTAAATCCCTCATTTCAGAATAGGAATTAATTCTTAAATCTTCGCTAGAACTTGAAAATGTCTGAAGATCCTTAATTCTATCCGCAACAGAAATTTCTTGGGAAGTAATTCCCTTATCCATGGTAATAGTCTCAGAACCGAATTTTGTAATAGCGTCAGATTGATGAAGAATGGAATCATCAAATTGGGCAACGATACCTTCAGCTTTTTGGTAATAAATGAAATCATCACTGAGATTGGAACTTCCTTTAACACCCCAATTTAATTCTTGCTGAGTATAAAATCTTGCTGAAGCTTCTACTCTATTACTACCTGCCCCAAGACCTCCTGTGACCTTCAAACCTCCTTCGAATCCAACTGCCCCATCATATCCAACATAAGCATCTGCGTCCAAACTACCAGTTCTTGCAATAGATCCTCCTTGTTGTAATCCATCTAATCCATAATCTTTCAAATAAGGTGACGTTTCGCCTGTTTTTGCAACTGTACCGATCCTCGATAATGGATTATTTATATGTAACACGTCACCTTTATAATCAATTCTTTGACTAGTCGCATCCTGAACTTGAATTCTCTCTAATCCCACATTATCAATAACATCCCATTCTCGATACTGCCTTTCTTGAGAATTAACTGCTCCTTCTTTAATCTCCGCGAGATTTTCCTTTGTAAAAACTCGCTCTCGTAAAATTGCATCTTTTGAAGTCATAGTATCCGTGGAAGTTTCTTTTTTTATTTGATTTATAGAATCTAATTCTTGATTGAATCTTTTGGTTTGGGATAATTGTTCATTAATGTTCTTTTCAGATGCATTTAAAACGCTAGATTTCTCCATTCGAATAACTCCACCATAACTACTATCTAAATCTTTGACATTTTCAGAATGACCTGTTGATCGAGTTATATTACTTATATTACCAACATCTGTTTCTCCCATTGATTCCGAGGTTCCTCGCGACCATCCTTTTGTTTCCGTTTCGGTTTGAGCAAAAGAAGCCATGGCAGAAATAATTATACTAGCAGTTGCAGAATCAACAATTTGAGTCTTAATGCGCTCCAAAATTCCAATTAATTCATTTATTTTAATACGCTCATAAAGTAGTTTATCATCTGGAATTTTCCTTATCCTGGTCCAAATTACAATATTATCCCGTATATTATATAATCCTTTTAAAACTTCTGAGCTTTTTATTGGTTGATATTTTACTATTCTATCGTCAGTAATTGATGGTGGTTTGTGATTCACAATAGCTAAATGTTTAAAAGGAGATAACAATCGTTTAAAATTCTTATAAGAAAAAGATAAGAATTCCATTTGAGGATATAATGCGTGATATAGCGAAACAAAAGATTCATATAATTGATTCACTTTCTCCTTAGCCTTTTCTAAATTATTGTGTTGTGCCGAAATTAAATAACCATCAATTATTAAATCATCCTGCATGAATTTAACATTGGTTAAAGCAGTAAATTTCGTTAGCATTCTTATTAAATCAGAAAATCTTGCCAATTCTTTTTCTTGAGCGGAATCAGGAACGTTAAACTTAGTCAAATTAATGAATTGAGAATCTACTCTGGTAATTTTAATACATTTTAAAACCGTATATATTGGTAGATTTGATTCCTTTAATTCTTTAACTTTTTTCTTACGGGCTTCAGGATCCTTAATAAATTGATAAAGTAGATTATAATTTGGATTATTAATTCTAAAAACAACATAATCTATTTCTTTATCATTATTAGATATATTATAAAGTGTGTTTATATCTGGTTCAGGATAAATTAATTCCGTTTCTTCTCCTAATAAATAATCTGCATAGTAAAACTTATCTACTTCTGTCATGTTATATCTTTCCTCTATTTTTTCTTTAAAAATTATATATTTGATAATATTTCTCTTGGTGCTTTAATTTTTTTATGACTACTATTTAATTTCAATATGACTAATATATTTGAAAACGGGCAAGTGAAAAAATATATTAACCAACTGTAATAAATTGCGAAAATTGAATTATTAAATTCAGCGTTAAATTGAATAAGCCAAAATAAAAATGTACCAATAATCCATGCGATCCAAGCTCCACCGAATAATATTAAAGCTTGTTCTCTTTGGGTTGGTAATCGTTGGTATGTAACACCTACTACACTTAAAATAATAATCGCCACGATGTATCCCCAAATCCCGGCTATAAATGTTGAAAGAAAGATAAGTGGGACAAGTAATACTCCTAGGGAATAAAAAACCTTACTTCCATTGGTGCCAATGCTGATTAGTCGTTCATTATCCATTTGTTTCTCTTTAGCTTTACGTAAAAGATATCTTGAAATAATGTAGCCCAATACAATAAATGTAATTAAATATAACATAATTGAAATAAAACTCTGAGTTGAAAATGGAAAGAAAAAAACCCAAATATTTCCAAGGTCTAAAGTTAAATATTCATCTAGGCTATATTTTGCATCAATTTTAATAACATATTTTTTTGATGCTTCTGATTGATAAAAGTAATTTAAGTGGTAAACTCCATTACTTTGTTCGGTGAAATATATTGCCTGGATAAAATTTTCGTATTCGTCAAAAATCAGTAATACAGGTAAATCATTAGATGCTAAATTCATAACGGGGAAAGTTTTATATTCCAGTTTTAATGTAAATGATACTGGAGTTCCTGTGGTCGTAACTGGGAATGGGAAAAATGGATTATTTATTAATGTAACTTTAAAATCACCCGATTCGGATGCACCTTGTATTGGTGTGCTCGCATTTACAACTTGAATCATTGAGGACCCTATTAACATTATTCCAAGCGTTAAAAGAATCGCTATCAAAAATTTTTCTTTTTTGTTCATTTTCTTTCTCCTCTATGTTACGATTAATCCTCTCTCCTGGTCTCAAAATATCTTCTTCTATTTGATCGACTATGTATTTTTCTTCTAATTTCAATAAATAAAATGGCAATAATTGAAGCCGCTATAACAATAATTAAAATAAAATAATCTAAACTTACAATGGTAATTGAACTGGATTCATAAATCGTGATAGTTTCGTATCCATCTATTCTAATAGTTATTTTATCTGAGAAAATAGTAAAATAAACTGGAATGTCAGCTGTATAAACATTTAATTCTTGATTATAGGTCGCAACGGATTCAAATGGTCCAAAATTAACATATACTGTAACGTTATTGGGCAAATCTCCATATAAATTTGAGAGTCTAAATGAAATGTGAAGAATGTTAGTAAAATAGACACGGGTTCCAAACCAATCTAAACTAGCCCAATGTACATCCGGAAGAATCGTTGGCTGCATGATAACTGGATAAAAGGAAGAATTCACATTAATGAATATCATTTTAGATATTGTTGGTATGATATAACAATTTCCAACACCAGTTCTTGCAAAAATTTGAGTTAAATTCATGTTAATATCTGTGATAAAATCCCCAAATTGAACCTCAACGCTTTTATTATTATAGGATCCAAGAATGAATTGCGATGGACTAATGCTTAAATCTCCAAACGGATTATCTGCCAATAATGTAACAGTCCTTGAATCTGTAAATACATTATAAATAGAAATATTAAATGCACCATAATCATCACCAGTAGAATTGATTAATATTGGAGCATTTATCCAAACATCAAAGTATATCCAACCTACCAAAGTGGAAAAATCTGCATCTGCAGTTGCATGTATCCAAAAATTAATTGTTTTTTTATTGAAATCTGAAAATTTTTGAATAAATGTATAGCTTGTAAAAATCTCGATTTCAGAAGCTCCGGTTTCAATTACTTGATTATGTGTTCCATCATCATCAAAATAAATATGAGAAGGCGATCTTCCAAGAGAATCCTGAAAAGTTGAATCTCCAATTCTAGCAACACGAATTCCCCAATCAGTAATTATATTAAGAGGTGTTATCTCAACAGTAAATTGTTGGCTTCGATAATAACTATTTGTTCCTGGCTGATAATCCCATGTTATTGTATCTTGATTCTGCTCTATTAGGAAAATATCATCCGTAACGTTTGTAACAACTCTAAAATTATACGTTATTTGCGGAACGACAATAACATAAGGTGAAGGAAATTTGAATAAATAATTTGGATCATATTCTGGAACGTGATAAGGTGCCCAGTAAGGAATGTGAACTGCTGTAACATTAACAGAAGCTTCAGAAAGAATATTTGTTAATTGTAAATTAATATTATATGAAGAAAAATACGGTATTGGGAAAGAACTTGGCACGCTAGCAACCCCAATATCAATAAAAGATCTTGTATAATAGGTTGCAGTTTCGCTATAATAATTTTTAACTGTGATTTGAGTTTGATTCATTCCATTGGGTGCAAAAATCGAAGTAACATCTCCTATTGGATTAATATAAATCTGTCCAGTAAGTGAAGTATAATCTGCCGATCCATATACTACAAAAATATAAAATTCTACTTCATGTTTTTGCATTGAGGGTGAAAACGTATTCCAATAAACCTGTTCCGAATTTCCAATGCTTTTTTCAGGAAGTCCCGTTTCTGTACCACCGGTTTGACCATGAATATCGTCATCATCAACAAAAATATTATCTCTACTAACAAAAAATCCCCAATCATCCATAAAAAGGCTCGATCCTATATATAGATCCCAACTTTGATCTTGATTGATTGGAATTATAGTTGCAGTTATTTTTTGACTTTTTGCTACACCTGCAGCAGCGAATTGCCAATTTAAAATTTCCTGATCAACGCTGATTTGAAACATTTTATCTGAGTTATCCGTTGTAATATTATACATTTTGGATTCTGAAGTAAATAGAACCGTCGTATATTCATCCAAATAAGTATCTGGCAAATACAAACATGAAATATTCACTTTTTGATGATAGGTTACGTTTTTTAATGTAATGGTAAGATTTTGATTGACTGCAACCGTGGTACTCATGTATGCTCCTAAACTAAATACTGAAAAATCAACTGATATCGTTCCATATTCATATTCAGGAATTATATAAGCAATCTTTTCCCTCACGTAAAGATTGACAAATTCTATATCAAAAGACTTTTCCATATCTTGAGTTACATAATTTTCTTCATGATAAGCAACATCTACGTAAATATTTCCTAATAAATTATCAAAGAATAAATTAAAATCTTCAGGAGTTGAGAAATCTCCATCATTGGAACTATTTACATCATCATGATAAATCCCAAAATAAAATGTTATATTTTGACTAATATTATAATCACTAATTTGATATTCAGCCCAATTTTCTAAAGCTTGAGCATTAGAAAAATCTTGATCAATGTCAAAATCATAATCCACATATATATATTGATTTGATAATGTATGAAAATACCAATCAGAAAAAGATGAAGCCCCAAATCTAATATAATATGGTTTTTCCCAGTTAATCGGAGTAATCTGAACAAATAATTGTTGACTCCTTCTATAATCTTTACTATCACAAATTGCTTTCGTGCTCCAATTGATTACTTCATCACTTAAATCAATTAAAATGAAAGATCCGATTGTAAAATTACTCCCCCATAATATTATTTCTTCTTCAGTACCACTTAAATATGTGACTAAAATTGAGGAAAATGCTCCTTTTGGCAAATTAATATCAAGATTAGTTAGATTGTTTACATCCATATTTGCTTTAAAAGATTTATATAAAGAAGCATATTGCCAATCAAATATTTTTAATATAAAAGTTCCATTAGTTATGTCCACCACTCTATCACTTTCAGATTCTAATATTGAGTAATTACCAGTAATGTTAAGATGAATGTTACCAGGGTTAATGAAGTTTAATAAAGGTCGTTTGACTGTTAATATTGATGTATTGTATGCAAATGAATAGCAATCATACCAAAAACTTGTTATTTCATAATCACCTTCTGAACTAAATAAATAATAAAAAGTAACATTTGGTCCTCTGGATATTCCCCTTTCTATCTCATTATTTGGTTTTTTAATTGAAATGCTAATTATTCCATTTTTCCCGTAATCGTTACTACAATTAATATTTATTTTTAAAATTGATGAAGTAAAATAATAACGACTGCCTAAATACAAAGTATCTATATTAGAAATTTCATATCCCGTATTGTTAATCCGATATTTATTAATATCCATGGCGTGTAAAGGACTTCTCATTATTAAGGTATAAAATCCAAATCCATTACTTTCCATTGTAGTTTTATTGAGACTACAATATGTGGATTTGTTAACTGCGTTATTTAATGGTAAATTGGATCCATTTGGGGCTAGTATTTCATGTAAATTCCAATCAGAGTAAGTCTCATTCCAAAACACGTCTTGTTGATATAAAGATAATCCTTGGTAGTTATAAGATAAATGCCATTCAACAAAATTATTGTCTAATTTATAAGAAAATTTCTTATAAGCAGGTTTTAAAAATCGAATAATATAAGTTATGGATTCACCATCTATTGAAAAAAACCCCGACCCCGTGTTTCGAATTAGATCATGTTCCGTATCTATGGATTGGTAAGCAATATTAGCAGATAGACCTGCGGAGTCTCCTTGGATCAAGAAAGAATAATTACCACCCCATAACTTAATCATATTTGACCCCGTATAATTTATCCAATTTAAACCTGTATGAGTAATTGTAATTATTTTTGAATGAATTGTTTGGGATAAATCGGGTAAATTAGAAGCATTATTTTTTGTAATTATAAAAGTCAAATTAGGAGTTCC
This sequence comes from Promethearchaeota archaeon, assembly GCA_011365055.1. The sequence continues at coordinate 136,610 of RDOG01000004.1, read as the reverse complement.
TGAATAGGATGAAATATAAAAGGAAAAATTTCTTAAATATACATAATCATTGATATTTAAATTTAATAATGTTCCAATATAATGATTATTGTTAGGTAAAGAATAACTCCCATCAACAACACCTTGAACTAGTTGAATAAGTTGATTTTGCCGATATCTATCACTTTCATCTATTTCTGATGGATCAACTCTTTTAACCAAATAAATTGTTGATAATAGATCACCAGTTTTTATTAATTTTAAATCGTCATTATCTTGAATATAAAAATTATAGGATGATTTAGGAGTATTTGAATGATATGCATTTGAAAATCTTATAGAATAATAATTTGCAGCATTTGGAGTTCCCTCGCTTTGAATAATTATTGCATATTTATGACCTTTTTCCAATGGAACTATACTTTCTCTTGAAAAATTAACCAAATACCAACGTGGATAACTTAAAGAAGTATTTGGTTGAAATGTAGTTGTTTGAATAAGCTTAGTTAAATCAGGATATCCCTCATTCGAACCTAAACCATTACTTTCATTTAATTCGTAAAGTGACATTCTTAAAGGAGGTGGTGTACCTTGAACGCCCTGGATGCTAATATTGACTGCTTCTAGCCCTAAGTTTTCATTTGAAACATTAATTGAACATCCAATGAGTTTATTTGAATCCGTTAACGAAAAGAAATTCTCATAAGTCACGTTTAAGTATCCTGTAAATGAGGTATTACTCATAAATCCTAATCCTTGATATTCATTTGTATAATATTCCACATATACATTATTAATTCCTGATGGAATTGGCTCTCCAAAATTTATTCGCCCCGTGCTCTCATCAAAAGATCCACCCGGATAATAATTAGTTAGATTCTTTTTTGGAGTTGTCCAAACCCCAATAACTCCAATTACAGGAGCTGGAACGATGCAATAGGCCTGATTTATTTGAGACACATTGGCAGTTACATTATTAAAAGCAGAAAAATAATCGCTGGATGCATGATGCTTCTGAGTCCAGCTAAAATTACCATCTGTGTATTTATATCCTAAGGTTTCCCAATCAATGTAATTATTTCCATAAGCACTTGATTTTTTAATATTTCTTGTATCCAGAGAATAATTATACTGGTGGGAACTACTATCATAAGTAAATAATTCATAACCGGTTAATTGGGAAATGGTATCAGAAACGTTATAAGTATTATTTTGAACACTCCCGGTCAAGGTGTTGAAATAATTTGTAATCCAATCGTCTATACCCGTGTATTTATATGATAAATAATCATTTCTTGTGCTTAAATTAAGAAATCCGATTTCTGCATCAGTATACATTTTAGTAGATAAATTTGTTTCAGTAAACCAATAAATAAAATTCGCTCCGATTCCAAAATTAAAATCTGCAGCAAAACTTAATTTATTTGTCTGAGATTCTCTTGGATTTTCTGCGCCATAAATGCCCGACCATCTGGGGTGATAATAAATTTCTCCTAATGAAGTAGTCGGATTAAATGTTACGTAACCAGTATCTTCATCATCTGCATCTCTGAAAACCTTACCTGTATATAAGATGCTCCCATCAGTCCAGATTCTCCGCTCTTCATATTGATCAATGGGATCTGAGGTTTGATTCGAATCAAAAAATCCTATCGGATAATTTGGTGAAAAAGAACGATATTGGTAAGGAGAAATAAAAAAGATAGGATCATTACTGTAATTTTCTTGTATTAAATATGGGTAATTTCCATAAGGTGATGGCTCCCATTGAATAGTATTGTTTTGAATTTGAAAATCAGACTCAAAATTATCCAATAAAGTGCCATCTTTGGAAAAATTATATTTAATTAATTCCTCATCAAGATAATAATCCTTATTTGTCCGATTGTAATAGGGAGAACTGGAGCTATTAAAAATAAGTTCAACGACCATGTCTCCAGTTTCAATGACATCTAGATCGTTGTTTGCACTTATTAAAAAATGATTATTGGTCTTATTTTTTATGTCTTGATTATCTTGCCATTGATTTTTAAAAGCAAGTTCAATATCTTGAGAAGTATTAGAATTAGGACTTGAAAATAAAATACAGTATGACCCGTTTTCAAACATTGGAATGGGATTTGGTAAAGTGAGAGTTTGCCATCCAATACTTGAAATGTTGAATACCGATTCATCTAATAATACAGATGGGGATTGGGATTCAAAATCATAAGTATAAATCTTAGCTGTCAAGTTTCTGGATTGGTTTAATTTAGTTATCAATACAGAAAAATTCGTTAATGCTAAATCGATATCATTTGATACATTAAACGATGTTCCTATGGAACGATTATTAAAAAGAGGGAAAGTCGTGTTGTAGGATACATTTAAACTTGATGTAGATTGTATTTTAAAAGTCCAGCCATAATCTTCGGTATTCTCTAAAAATTGAGCTCCAGTACCTGTAGATATCGTAAAATTAAATTCGCCATCTTCAAATTTATGATTTTTAAAATCGTAATTATTAAGGGTGTTCGCGGTGCTTCGAGTAAATGTAAGCCTTCTAAAATTCGGATTCAGATCATCGGGGATCGAAGTTTCGTTAAATAAATCACCATCACTAATAAAATCATTAGGATCATGAAGAACGCCTTTATCAGCAACATGATAATCTTCAAAGTCAACAGAATTTGTTAAATTACCAGTATGATCGATAGAATACCAATAATGTAATTTAGACACGTTATCCACGATCTGAGATTGATTAGACCACATAGTATTAATAAATTCAAAGAATACTTGAGCAAAATCAATTTTTTCAATTCCTGCTCCCAACTCATAAACTGCTCTATAGTCAATATCAAAGATCTGAGGTTCATAAGGAGAAGAATAATTGTAATTTCCTCCATCATCTTGATATCCAATCCAACCCATTGACGAATTCCAGGAGTATTGCGCTAAACCATCTGCAAACAAAGATGCATTTCTTCCTGGATAAGTCTCATTTTCTATTTTCCAATAATCTTTAAAAAAGGTGATTGAATTATTGTGAAGGTTATTAAGAACTGGCGTTAATTTAGTACTTGACCAATTTTGCTCAAAAATTTTATGAGTTTCTTTTTCAGATATTCCAATATATGACCAATTTTCTCCAACCTTCATGATTTGAGTGGGAACGTTGTCATAACTTTCATCTATTGGATAAAAATGGTTTAAATAATCATAATATTGAGGAGCAATTAATAATCTTGAAAATTCAGTATTTGAAACATTCGAAATTAAAATGGAAAATCCTTCAAAAATATAGTTATCTGCAGGATCAGCTGAATAATCTGAACTCTCTAAATTATTAAACCCGCTCGTTAAAAGTTGATTTTGATGATTAATTAAATAATCTATGGGAAATAATAATATTAAATTAGAATTTATAAACATTAATATCATTATAATACAAAAAAACTTCTTTTTCATTTATACAGCCCACTGATAATTCCCTATATTTATGACCAAATTATAATTAATTTAGTATCTAATATTATAGGATATAGTTATAATAATTTATTTCGGTATATAAATTTCGAGATATTTTCATTAAAACCATTTTTCAATTTTTGTTATGGAAAATACCACAAAATTGAAAATTAAAAATTTTATTTTGTTAAAAAACCATTTCTTATCTTATCTATAGACACATTTTCCCTTATCATTAGACCCTATTAATTAAGTAAAGTAAAGACCTTTTCCAATCACTATATAATTTAATTATATTTATTCTTCATACTGAGTAAAATAAGTATTTAATAATATTCTTTTATTAATGTAAGATATTACTGCTTTAAACCAAGACGCTTTAAGTGATTAACGGAATAATTAATTTTCATAGATTTTCGGGACGTTAACTGATGTAGTTTAATTTGTTGCCAAAAAAAGTCCACCCATTTTGTTTTTTACTCTTAGTTACTTGGTCGGGATCCACTTTTTTTTAGTGATCTGATTATTTAATAGCAACTTTATTCCCAAATAACTTAAATTTCGTTAATCCTACTTGAATTTAATTATAAATTATTACCGAAATCAATAGATTAAACAAAAGATCAGAGAATAGAATTTAGCATGTTTCTATTTAATTATTGCAGTCTTATATAAACAATCATTGAATTTCCATTGAACCACGCATGATCTATTTAATTTAGTCATTGAATTCATTGTAATTCCCTTTAAATTTCATTGATTAATTAAGGGCTTTTCTAGAAATCAAACAAATTAGAGTTATAAATTTACTTTTTTTGATGGAAATAACCATAAATATTTCTATTTCACCTTATAATTACGAATTTCACTCAATCAGGAATTGTTATATGATGCATTAAATCACTTGGATCACGGTTCCCTTTTATTCACTTTTTTCCGCTGTTTCAATTGAACGACTTTTAAAATTCATTCAAAAATCATTACTTTTTGCTTTTCACTTATTGGGTTTTTTCCATCCACTTTTTTTAAGTATTTTAGGTCAATAAATTTTTTTATGACATTCGGATCATAGTATATGGCGGTCAAGGTAAGTTGCTTGAAAGTCATAATTATAATTTACTTAACATACATTAAATGATCGTGATAGTTCAATTTATTTTTTAATTCTTGAAAAATCCTGATTTGTTCAAGTTGTAATTGATTAGCCGTAATAAACTCATTCTTTTTCACGTTTTCAATATAATCAAAGATTATTTTTAAGGTCTTTTTGGACACGTGTTTGGATGTTTCGATGAAAATATTCACAGGTATTGAAGTGTCTTGAAACCCATGTAAGTTTAATTGGTGAATATTGTTTTTTCCAATGATCTTTCGCTTGATGTCATGCTCGTTCACCAATAACGCAGAATAAATTTCGGCATTTTGCTTTTGACTTTTTAGAAAATACGAATATTTTTTTTGTTTTTTTTGCAGATCAGTAATTTCTTGTATTCTTTTAATCGGTAAGAAATTCAAATTATTTTCAACAAAATAGAATAGATTAATGAAGTAAATTTGATTGTCATTTAAGATTTCTTTAATAAGATATTTTACTTGATGTTTTTTTAGTAAATATTCCACATGGTTTTCTTCCATGAATCGTAATGCGATAAACAATAGATCTAAACTTTGATTACAATCAGACATTCTAAATTTTGTTGCCTCTTTTACTAAGGCATCCACTTTTTTTGTTATTTTCCTTTCTTTTTCATCTTTTTTTTCTAATTTATTAAATTTTTGGATCTTTTTTTCTATTTCTTGTGCAACCATTGGACTCCCAGTCATTAGTCGGTTTTTCGTTCCAAATTTTACCCAATGATTGAAATTTTTATGCAGAAAATTATGCAAAGTTGTAACTTGAATTAATCCTGGATTTTTTTGAAAATCGAAGGGTCTAACTACATCAAGAATTAAATCCATTGCTTTTTGATCTAAACATATGATATTACACCGGTTCCCCGCAAATTCCCCCAATTTAAATGCCTTGATTATATTTTTGTGAACTTGTCTTTTCAATTGCTCCCTCGTCGTATTAAAAGTGGTCTCGCATTCAAATGCCCTAAATTTCTTGATGCCATTTTCTTCCTTGAAACACAGGATGTCAAAATACACTACTTGCCCATTCAGACGGAAAGATTCTTCGATTGCGAGAATTTTCCATCCACTTTTTTTAAGTTTTTTTTCAACCAATTCTACCATGTAAACGTGTTCAAGTCCCCCACTTTGCCTCGTTTTTTTCGCTTCAAATTGTTCCTTGGTTTCATACACGTGATTTCGTAGAATATTGACGCCAACTTCTGATAAAGAATAGCACTCTACATTTTTAATTTTTAAAAAATCCATGTTTATTAACGATAGATCCGTATGAAAATTGTTAAACTCTTTCAATTCTTCCAAAATATTTCTGATTGAGCTGCCATTAATAAGGTGGCCTACTTGCGAACTAAATATTTTTTTTGTAGTAATTATATTTGTTTTATGGCCTGCAAGCTCAATTGCTTGAAGAACTTGAATTAGTTTAGGATTAGTTCTCAATATTTCTGAGGCAATAATGGCATAATCTTCATCAATCAAATTAATTGAGCTAGCTTCATTCGCTTGAAAAATGTTAAATAATGATTCACTGGAAATTAAAATCACCTTTCTTAGGTTTTTGAATAATTATTGATTTTTAATTTTAAATTTGTTAATTTTTAGGAGTATTATTATTAATTGAAGAATTCAGTATGTAGTTAATAATAGAATTGGAAAAGTCGCAATCATTAATTTTATTGTTTAATTTTTAATTTTTTGCCGTTGTTTTATTTTCAAAAAGAATTTTTAATGTTCAATTTAATAAAAATCAAGAAAAAAGGGATTTAAACTTTCATCGACTTTTAATAGTATTTAAAAATATGAGGCAAAAATAATAATTGTTTAAATATTTTATTCTAAATGATTATTTGAGGAGAAACATATGATCCAGTTTAATAATAGACCCCTTAAACAGCGAGTTTTACTTAGTAAAAAGTTGGGCGAAGAAGCGAAAACCCTTTTAAAAAAAAGACCCGAAGGTCCATTCTACTTAGATGAAGCAACGTATTCAATTTTAGAATGGGCGAGCACCGCAGTTCAAGTGATGTACGACATCCCAGAATTATATTTCTTACATGATTTTGAAAACATCGATTATAAACAACGATATAAGATGGTTCAAAGACTTATTAAATGGATGGAAAAAAATATACAATTTCGAGAATTTAGCCCTGCGATTGATAACATCATAAATTTTTCCTATTATGCTTGGTTTAGTTTAACTTTTATTAATGATGAACTCTCTGCAATAGAGAGATCTTTCTAATTTTTTCAAATGTTATTCAGATATTTTAAATCTAAGCCAGGAATCATGACAAAAGAAAGCTTCATTATTTTTTAAAATGATGTCTCCTATACTCATGGACACTCTACTGATTCCCTTTCCATAAAACGCTTTTGAAATAGGTTGATCTTGTAACATGCTAAAAATTTTAATTAAATTTGTAGTATTTAACTCAATAATTAATGCATGTGTTCTTTCAAGTTCGCCGTATTTTTTTGGTAAATCTTCATCAGGATTAAAATCATTTATAATTTTTCTATAATAATTAATATTTTGAGGATAGGACATTAAAAAGTGGATCCCATAGAATTATAATTATTAGATTTGAATATAAAAAAAAATTAAAAAAATGGTATTCTACTTGAAAAGGATCGATAATCAAATAACAATTACCTTGAAAAACGGGCGGATAGTATCTATATTCTGGGGGTCTGCCTTGGATTTTAATAATGATGTTTATGAACAATGTTTTGAATGGTTTAAATTGGTTGACGAATATTTTGTTACTTCATTTGCCCATCGGGATGTTCAGGAAAGCAAAAAAGTCTTCCTTTCTAGGATTAAACAAGATGATGTTCATTTATTGCTTGCTAAATATGAACAAAATATTATTGGCCGAGCTCAATTAATTGAAAATAAACAAGAAAAACAATCACACGTTGGATCCTTAACAATTAGTATTCATCCAGATTTTCAAAAGCAGGGATTGGGCACTGAAATGTTGAAAATTCTTGAGGAAAAAGCAGGATCAATCGGAATTTTAAAAATCCAATTCGAAGCATTTGAAAAAAACATCTCGGCTAGAAAATTATATGAAAAAATGGGTTATGATGAAGAAGGATATCGGAAAAATAGCGTTCGGTTAAAAAATGGGTCGCTCTCAGATTCTATTTTATATGGAAAGATATTAAAATGAATAATTATTTCTCTTCAAATTTAATTTAGATTCCATCTTGACAAAACCGACAAAAATCTCACTTCTTTTAAGGTGTTATTAACTTTTTATAGACTTTCAATACAAAATAAAATTAGATGAATGTTCAAAAATCAAAATCACAAGAAGAGAATTTTGTTTCCCAGAATTATTTAACATTAATTGATAATAGCTCAGGAAGCCATCTAAATTTTTCAATTAATTTTTGTTTTTTAATGATTTTTTTTCTATCTCAAATAATCAATATTACTGTTGCAGATTCTCCGTTTAAATTATCCGATATCTTTCACATTTTTCAGATACTGATGACAACACCATTTCTGGTCTATTTTGCTTTAAGATTTTTTCCTAAAATAGGACTGAATAAATTCTTTCCAATAATATCCATAACAATACTTTGCATCTTTTTTATTTCTCAATCCATTTTCTTTGTTTCTGGTTTATTTACCATTTCCCCTTTTCAGAGTTTTTACACTACGATTTGGTTAGGTCCATTATTCGAAGAATGCTGGAGATTTGGGCTTTATATAGTGAGTTTTGATTTATTAAAAATAAAAATTGAGTCAAAAAATTCAAGAAAAGTCATATCAGGAATTTTTGCTTGTATAATATTTATATGTAGTCATTATTGGGTCAGTTTTTCATGGCCAATGGAAAATTATTTGCAAGGTTGGGGTTCGATAATAATTGGAGGTATATTCGGAGTATTGCTTTTATTATTAACGGATAATTTAATATTATCTTTTATTTTTCATTCCGCTAATAATTATTTTTCCTTCTTTATACCTTTAGGAACACGTTTTGATACATTATTTGAAATTCTTCTTGGAACTTCCAAAATAATGATAATGGTTATTTGTCTAATAATGGCGATTTTTATATTTTTTTTAAAAGTAGGGGATGATGAGAAGCTTGAAGAAGAATAAAATAAAGAATTTGATAATTATAACATCAATGCTATTGGGAGCTTCATTTTTATACATAACAATTGTACCTATAATGGTAGTTCCGACTTCAGGAACGTTTCTAGATACTCCCCTTGGTCATTATAATTCTTTTTCAATTACAGAGTTGCAAAAACTGGTACCTGATAACGGGCATACTCTAAATATAAGAGGAATTTCTGCCATGTTGCCGTATCCGGAAGGATATACTTTTTCCATGCGTTTTTCATTTCAAAATCCATTTATTTTTTTCGCGAGATGGATTCGGATTCAAGGGATGTTTTATTCTTATAATCCATTAAGTGAATACACCTATAATTTTTCAATTAAGGAAATTAATACCGGATTTCTATTTGAATATTCAAATATTAAAGCAACAATTCCAATTTCATATAATTTTTCTTTTTTTTCAAGGATTCCGGAATTGAATTTCGTTTTGAACATGACCATTTGGTCTACCATTGGTCATCCGCCTTTAATGGTTTTGGAACTGGATGAATTCGTCCTTTTTTATTAAGACTCTCATTTTTTCTTATATTAAAAAGTAGTCGGAAAAAAGATAAGCTTATAAACGACCGTTTCTTATTTTATCATAGGTGATGAAATTGAAAAAGGAATATTTTGAACATGGGTTTATTCCTGGTAAGGAAGAAAAAATATTGTTTTTATTGTATTTAAAGAATAAACTTCAATCTACACAGTTATTTAGATATTCAGAAATGTCAAAAAGTGCATATTTAAACGTGATCAATGATTTAATAAAAAAGGGATTAGTTAAAAATGAACAATCTGAAGATGATAGAAGAGTAGTTTTTTATAGTTTATCCAAAGAAGGTCAACAATACATTAAAAATGAAATTGATGAAAGAAGTAATTACAACTTTAAGAGTTTTCTTTCCTTTTGCATGGGATTATTTTACAATAAGTATCCTGAATTAAAAGATGAAATTAAATTAAACGAATTTTTACGGACCTTCCCCCAGGGAGAAATTGAAAAAATTAAGAATCAAATCTTTGATTTAGCCCAATTACATTTTGCCAAGAAATAGATGGTTTAATTTAATGGAATAAAAAAAAAATTAAAATAGAGATTTTTTGACATGTTCCGTTAAATTTTTAAACTTGGTCATGTTTCCATCGAATCTATCCGTGGATAATCCTTTTTTCAGACAAAAATCAATAAAAGCATTGTAAATCTTTTGTGAAATTTCATCGATTTCAATTTCATTGAAATTTTTATATTTCCCAAATATATATACAATGTTATTTCTTGTTTTAGGACCTCTAATTGCAATGAAAAAATTATTATCAAATAAAACTGTTTTTACAGAGTTACCAAATAATTCTTTATAAAAGGCACTTGAGAACCCGCTTAGCAAACCGTGGACAAGCATTTCTTCTCCCTTGCTGATTTTCCTAAATGTCGATTTATGCACGAATACATGATTAATCTCATAAAAAATCTCGGCAATTTCAATATTTTCCATAAAAACACCTAAAAAAATTGAACCTAATTCAAGAGTAACTTTGAATTTTTAATAAATTATTAAAAAATAGAATTAAAATTAGAAATTATTTTCTTTAAACTATTAATAATTAGAAAGAAAAACTGGTAACTTAGAATGATAGGTAAAATTAAATCCCTTAATTTCCTATTTTTACTGAATACTATCCTATTTAATGTTAAATTAATTCAAATTAAGTACGTCCTTGTTTTCAATAACTTCAATAATTTTATCTCAGTCATGTTTCTTGATCAATAACTAAATCCCTTTTTTTTAAAGAGTTTATCTTTTTATTTATTTTACAAATTTGATCTTGTTGTTTAATAAGAATACTCATGAACATTATTTGAGAAATAAATGGCCTAGTAACCATTGTTCCTGCGTCGGCTAGTAATCGAGCATTATTCATTATTTCATCAAAAGCTTCCCTATCTTCTTGTTTCTTTAACGACTTTTGGAAAGCGGACCATGAGGATATTTCATTTTCAAGTAACATTCTGTAAGTTGGAATAGATCGTCCCAATTCTTATCACTAATTGAATTTATGATGTTTTCTTTTAAGAATTTAACGGGGTATCGGTAGAAATGATATAAATTTGTTGACGAACTGAAAATAACCGATTTAAAAAATCAATCTTTATTAGATAATGTATGTTTTATTAATTATTTGGTGAATAATTTGACTGATCTTATTCAATTAAAAGATTTAAGAGAAGGTAACAAAAAAGTTAATGTCAAAGTAAGAGTTTTAGAAAAACTGCAAGATAAAACTGTTAGAGTAAAGAAAGATAATACAATGCATCAGGTTGCTACTTTTCTAATCGCGGATGATACTAGTACATTTAATTTAACTCTTTGGGATGACGATATTGATAGAATTCCCTTGAAAGAAACAATAAATATTCATAATGGATATGTTTCAAGTTTTGGAAATATTTTATACCTAAACATCGGTCGCTTTGGAAGCTGGTCCATTGCAGAAAGAAAATTAACTGAAATAGAGAAAACATCAAATCAAAATGATACTAAAAGATATGCTCGTATAGGTGAATTAACGTTAAATCAAAGCAATCTCAAGATTATTGGAAAAATTGAAGAAATTTCTCAAATTAGAAAAGTCGTGCTTAAAAAAGATAATTCATCCCACGAAATTGCTGATTTTCTTTTAGCTGATGAGACTGGATGTATAACATTGTCCCTATGGGATGAAAAAATTAACGGGGTTTCAGGTTATAACGTAATAGAATTAGATGGCGCTTATATTACTGAGTTTCAAAAAGGATTAAGATTAAACCTTTCTAAAACGGGAACCATTAAAGAATATGAAGAACCAATACAATTCTTTTTCTCAAGTTTGAATGTTGAAAATAATCTTTCTATACCCGAGGGTACTAACAATTAATCTAAATTTATTATAAAACTCCCTTTTTTTCTTTTTTATAACTATCTTGTAACAAGATCTACATGTTCAGAAGAAAAAAAATGGTATTTTTAATCTTTTTTCAATTGAATCTTGATATCTTTCCAATAGAGAAAAGAATTAAAAAATAATAATCCTGCAGATATTAAATCAATAACATGCACAAATGACATTGACCAAGTATAAGTAACAGTATTTGGTGCAATACCTATGGTCGTAGTTCCAAATAAAGCCGATCCCGTCAATCCCCCTCCCCACATGTTCCAAATTGAAGTCATGAAAGCATCAATTGTCATTCCTCCATAAGCAAAATACACAATTACAGGAACAATTAGAATTAAAATTCCAATCGTTATCCCTAATAAGGGTAAAATTTTATTTTTGTATTTAATTTCTAACATCCCTAATATAAAGACTACAAAACACAAAATTATTCCAATTATTAACATTGCACCAAGTCCACTAAGAATCGGTATTCCTGAAGCGAATAATATTTGTTCTGCTTGAAACCAATATAAATTCGTTCGATAAGTTATGGCTCCTGCAGCGCTAAAAGTAAAGACTGGTAAAGCTAATGAAATAAAACTTAAAATAATTATTATAATCCAATTCCAACTTCTAAAATCTTTTAAATTTTCTTTAATAATTGCTAAATTAATCTCAATTACTTTTTCATCTTTATTCATTTATAATCCTCCATAAATTCCTTTGTTATATTAAAAATCTTTGTTATATTAAAAATTGTTCAAACATTTAAAAAATTCTTCTACAACAAGTAATTATTTATTTATTTAATATGATTAAAGATTAAATAAATCAAGATTTAATAAAAAAATAAAATATTATAGATTATTTTTTATTATAAAGTCTTCAAGTAATTTAGGATTTTTGATTAATTCATTGAGTTTTTCTAAAGATATCGTTTCCAATTTATTGAAATCTATGTTCCTTGAAAGATTTTGAGGAATTTTGTCTCTATTCTCTATTAAAAGGGCATATTTTTCCATTGTCTCAATAATTAATGTTACTGATTCTGAAATTTTTATCACCAAAAATTAATTATTTTAGGTTTTTAAAGGAGTTTTTTTTTAAAAGCATTAAAAATTAAGGATTCGCCATCAAAATAGGCGAAAAGTCAATACGGAACCCACATTTTCCTAAAAAATAGAAAAAATTCTTGCCAGTAGATCAAAATTATAAAAATAAATAAAAAAAGAGAAAAATATTTAGTTTTATTTGCATGTTGGTTTAAATTAAAGATATTTTTTTTCGTTTTAATTTATCAAAGATTTTAATATAATTGTCAATTTTTTTCTCATCAACGATTATTTTGAAAATATCGTCTAACCAAAAGAGTTTTTGCCTGTCACTTATTGATTTTATAGCCTCTTCCCGGTTACATTCATTTTCAATCATTTCTTTTGTAATTTCATTTTCGGAAATGTTACTTGAAAGTCTAAATTCAATTGATACCCCATCATTCATGCTTTTTCCCTCTTGATTGATCACTTTTTTCTGACCGATTTCATTAATTTTCATGATGGAAAAAAGTGGATGATCAATTGAAATTTGTTGATCTTTATAAAAAATCTCTTTGATAATCAAATTTCCATAATTTAGGAATTTTTCATGGTCCATACAGAATAATCCCTTATTAGTCCAGACGCAGTTTTCTCTAACAATGCCTTGTGAATTAATTAGAAATTTTTTGCATAATATTAGAGGATTTATTCCTTCTTTATAATCGCATGATTTATCTTGATTGTTTTTTATTATCTTTATTGAATACATTATTAGTTCTCCTTTTTCTCACTACATTATACATTCCCATTCAGGCCTATTTTTTGGAGTATGTTCCGAATCCCACCAAAAATATTCTTTAATTGGAATTTCATGAAAAGTTAAATCGTTTTCAGTCAATTCTTTTTTTTCCTTCAGGCTACTTATAATAGATTTTGCTGAAGCAATGGTCCTTAAAAGGTGACAATAAAAATAACCTATAGGAAATTTCTTTTTTAATGTTAGATAATAAGAACCATCTTTAAACGGACACCAAATACACCCATATCTAATTTCTGTTGTTCTGACTTGTTTTTGGTCTTTCGGATTAGAATCATATTCAATATTATAAGGAAATTCCCTTAATCCTGAGCTATTAATTAATTCTGAAATTTCCTTATAATTAAAGCCATGAATTGGTAGGTATTGAAAAATGAAGAATTTTGAAGTTTTCCGAGAAATTGGATGTAATTTAATATTTGGATTCATTTTTGCCCTGCTACTGCTTTGATACTGAGCAATTCCCAACATTTGAATGATATTATTGGGACTAAAACTTTTCTCCGCTTCTAAAAAAAATGTAACGATCTTCATTCTCCGACCTTCATTTAATTTTGCTATTCTTTCTGCTCCGTCTTTATCGATTTCCCCATAAATTTTGTAATATTTTGGATACTTTGGAATTTTTTCTTGTTTTTTATCATTTAATTCCATGAATGGAGAAATTTTAGTTGATTCCCAACACTGTTTCCAAAAATTCCACGTATTAATGGGAAAAATCAAGGTACTTCGCTCATAATTAGTTTTATTTGGTGGCTTTAAGCCGTATTTTTTTATATTCTTCTCAACAAAATTTATTAGGTCTTGTTTGGAAAAGCTGGATTTAGATCTTAGTTCGCATTTATTGGTACAATATTCTTTATTTTCACACTTGGTTCCAATCTTCTTACATGCATCATTCCAATACTTGGCTATTTCCTTTTTCGTTAATTTATATTTCCAGGGGAAAAAATATCTCTCATAAACCAATTTTGAAACTGCAAATTTATATCTATCAGTACACCATCTACTATCTTTTATTTTCTTTGGTACGCCATTTCTTTGTAAGAAAAAAGCCAGGTTCTCCAATCTCTTTCCTATCAATAAGGGAAGTCCTAATTCTAAAGCATAATAAGTAGTGTATTCTCGATCTCCTGGATGTGCTTGAAGTGGTTCTTGATGAAATATTAATTGATGATTAATAAAATCTGGGTGATCCTTATACATTAAAACTGGAGCTTTGCTGTGATCTGCAGAATGACACGCATATATTATCTTTATATTGGGATACCAAAGTTCCTCTTCAGTAATGTTAAATAAATTCAATTCAACTTTACTTTTTCCATGGCGAGATTGTAAGATGATGGGTTTATCATGGTTATGATATTGTAATTCAGAAAGCAATTCCGAATATCTTTTTTGATATCGAGGCGAGAATTTTGTTAACCATGGATATTTAGAGAAGAATTCGTCATATATAAATGTTTTAAATTTCTCAATTATCTGCTCTAAACAATACTTTTTATCAAATCTTGTTGATTCTTTTGATAAATGTTCATTTTTATATTGTTCCCAATTATCAAATTTTGAAAAATGATCTAAAATCTTTTCCCTTGATTCTAAAAAAATATTTTCTGCGTCACTGTAAGATATATTCTGTTCAGAAGAGAATTTTGATGATTTGAAGGATGGAAAATCCACGTGACTCATTATTTTTTCATCTCAATGTTAATTTTAATCGTCTAAATTTAATTAGATAATTTAAAGGCTTATCAATCGTGTGTAAAAGCGTTTATTTAAATCAATTCGAAGTCCTTAATGTTATAATTTGTCTAATTTTTCTCTTTTTGCCAATGAAATTAGAATTTTCTATGTTACAAAGAAAACCTCCAAAAAATCTAATGACTAACGTGTTTTTCTTTTAAATTTTTAAATGAGTTATTTTCTAAATAAAGAAAATTATGAAACTTCATTACAAAATAAAATCTAAAATCGAAGAAGTTTTTCTTTTCTGGTATAAATTAAAAAACATTAACAAATACTTGGATAAAATTTTCATAAGGTGCTATAATAATTACCAATTATTAATTGAATTAAGATAAAAGAAAAACGTGATTATGATTTCATTCGAATAACCAATATAAAAATCCAATTTTATTGAAAATAATAAGTATTTATCCTGGTGTTTTATTTTGTGATATTTTTGCTTTTTAAAGATTCATTGGTAAAGAGACAAGGAAGTGGATAAAAAATAAGTAATTGACAATTAGCCATGCAATTAAATAATATTCAAAATTAATTCTAATAACTAGGATAAGATTGGATTTTATATGTTAATTAAAAAAGAATCAAAAGAGGTTGATATAAATGAGTAGTGAATCCTTATTAAAAGATAGTAGAATTATCATTCCCGAATCAATTTCTTATAAAATACCGAGAATTTCTAAAACTGATAGTGAAGGTATTGAAAAATTTCTTTTAGAAACATATGATATTAGAAATTTACCAAGGATTGCCATAATGTCTCCATTCCCTGCTGAAAATGGAAGATATAAAATTCTCTATATTGTTGATGTTATTAAGGGCGTTAACAAAGTGAAAGAAAGAGCATTTTTTGATATCAAATCAAAAAAATTCTATTGGAATTCACCCATTTATGAAAAGACACATTCATCAAAATGTATGCCATCTTCAGTTGATGAATGGAATAATGGTATTAAAGAAGAAATTTGTGAGGCAAATCCATTAGTTTTAAAAAATAAATAAGAAAACCGTGATGTAACAAAATGAGTAACATTGGTTTGTGTAATATCTATAATTTCTATACAAAAAATTTTATTTGTAATATTCTTTGTGGACAAAAAATGAATCAATGTTTAAATTGCAGGGTGCTATCGAAAGAATATTTACGAAAATATAATATCATATAAAATATTGAAAGGATTAGGGAAATAAAAATGAAAAATTACGGAATTTTTATAGGGGAATACAATAATCCACAATAAAAGAAGAAAATCGAGGTGAATTATATTAATTCTGATAAACAGAAAGATATTAAAAATTATGGTTTGCAAAAACGGGACAAAATGATAAAAGACGATTTTTGGAATTGGTGGCAGGAAGTCTGGAATGAAAAAAGTGGGATTAATTATAACTTGAATGCTAGTGAGGTTGCTTTAATTAATTCATTATATAATTTAATACTTGATAATAAAAACAATAGTGAGCTAAAGATTTTCTATGAGGCTTTAAACTCTGGAAAGATACGGGAATCGTTTAAAAAAGATGCAGAAAAGTTTTTTAACGCCTTGATTAAATCTTAATTTTTTATTTTTTAGCCAATATTTGGGTACAGAACATAAAAAGTTAGAAATTATTGTTAATTAAGAATATATATGATAATATCTCATTGAACTTCCTTGTCACTTTTTCTTATTTCTTTTTTATTTATCTTTAGATAGAATTTAGATTAATTTAATAATATATTCTGCTCATTTCAAAAAAAATAACTGATATAAAAATTTAGTTAAATAGTATATCATAATTTCCTGATTTATTTTGGTGTTTATATTGTAAGAATGATGATTTTTTAATTCATTGGAAAAAGGATGGAAATAAAAATTAATCATTACTAAAATGGTGATAGATATGATAAAAAAATCCGAATTTGTAGAAATATCTACAAATGAGTTAATAAACATATTAAAAATAATAGAAAATCTATCAAAAGAAATATTCCACATTGAAGCTATTATTGCTGTAAATGGCTTGCGCTCAACACATCGATTAGCAATTTGTAACGAATCTATTTTAGATTATGGAAATGACGATGAATTGGATAAAATTTCAATATATGAATTCGAAAGTTTTTACAAAAATACAATTTGGATTTTCAATAAAAAATGGTTCCTGAATGAAATAACACAATATATTGATGAAAAAATTGCCAGAAAAGTACTTGGGCTCGTATTATTTTTGAAAAAAGTGGATGAAAAAATCAAAACCGGCATTGTAAGAGCTGTTGATTATACATCAATGGATATTGCTAATGAATGTGATCGAAAAAGGGATTTTAAAAGCCAATTGGGAAAAATAGCTAGAATCGCTTACATCAAGACAAAAAAGGATGTTTTTGAATATCGGAGGAAAACGGTAAACGAATCCTTGCTGGATATCAACGTAATTAAATTTGTTTCCATGGTCAATAAAAATGTTTTTTCAGAGTTCAATAAATGGATGGATTTTTTTTATAACGAAATTCAATTTATTCAATCCCCCAACATCTATTTGAAAAAATATTACAAGCTTATCTACCAATTAGCTAAATTAGAAAACGCACCAATTGAAAAGTTAAATGAAATCAATGCTTTGATTCAGATAGGTGTAATTGAAGGAGTTAGTCCTCAAATTCTTAAATATGGTGATGTAGATGAACATTCTACATTTATTTCAATGGGAAAAAATATTATTGGCCAGGTTTTCAAGCTTCAAGATGGGATGAATCCTAGTGCGGATCATTCAATATTTGTTTTCCAAAGCCTCCCAAATAACAAGATTTACCGACTACTTCAACA
Source organism: Promethearchaeota archaeon (assembly GCA_011365055.1). Next base: position 118,589 of record RDOG01000004.1, on the reverse strand, counting down.
GAATTGATGATTTTAACATAAAAAATCTTCTAAAAATTAAATAATTTTATTTTTAATAAGAAAAAGGTGAAGTAAACATGTCTCAATCAATAGATATTCATTCAAATAATGTATCTATACCAAAAAAAGAAAAATATTTTAAATTAACTTTATCAGGGCAAGTATTAATAAAATTTATAAAGGCACTTAGGATTCTAAATAATTTTAAAAGCACTGTAAAATTAAGGTTAAATGAGAAATCCCTTGCTTTTAATGAAGTTGATCCAACAAAAAGTTGCTATCTTGAATTCGAATTATTGAAGGAAAACTTTGATGAATTTGAAATTAACAACGAAATGGAAATTCCACTTGAAATTAACAATAAAAAAAATGCTAATTTAAATTTTCTAAAAATTCTAAAACTTCCAAAGAATAAAAAGACTGATTTAATCATAGAATATAATTCCGAAGATTCGATATCGATTAAATATGAAAATGGAACATATATCCTTTCACATGATGATTATGATTATATTGATAAAAAAGTCGATGAAAAAACTTTAGACCTTTCTCATAAAGCATACTTAAATTCATCATCTTTAAAAAATGAATTGAATGAACTTAAATCATATAATTTTGAAGCGGTTTTATTTAGATTAAATAAAAAAGATTCCGAAATGGCAATTTTTTCCAACAAAAATGCTTGTACTAAAGAAAAAAAGGATTCGGTAACTAAAACTATTAGTTTAGAGGACCAATCTATAGTTTCTTCAGATATTTCTTCGAAACTATACAATTTAAATTTCTTAACCCGATTTATTCCGATAAAAGATGGTTACTTTCAAAATAATGAAATCTTGGAACTTTGCTTTGGAAATTATACTCCCTTATTAATTAAGAATGAAAAAAGCGGTATTAAATTTAAGTATATATTAGCCCCCTCTACCCTCAATGATGATGAGGAAGATGATGAACTTGAAGAAGATTTCGATGATCTTGACGATGATTTGGACGAATTAGAAGACTTAGATTAGAATATTAAAATTAAAACTGAGGCAAAAAATTGAAAATTAAGTTAAAAGCACCTGATACATTAAAAGTAAGTGTATATTCCAATAATGAATCTGAAACGGAATGCACGTGGAAATTAACCCTTATATCAAATAAAAATTTAGATCTAAAAGTTGAGATTATAAGATTTGAACCAGATCACGATGGTCAAGTATTTAGAGGCGTATTTAAGCGAGATTTTAAGGATGGAGAAAGCTGCGAGGATATTAAAGTAGCTTTACCTTGTGGATGTAATTCTAATAATGACAAATTAAAAGTGAAATTTCAAGGAAGAAATCCTGCAACTGATGATATTATACAAATTTGGAATGAATTTGACCATCAAAAAATTGTAGATATGGGTGCAAGATAGAATCAGTGGGATGAAAGTATGTTTAAATTAATAATGGAAGGTCTTTACGATCTTTTAACCAGCACTTTGAACTATTCAGATGTTCATATTCTGGAATACATTGATGGAACTCGGATAGTCAGCTTAAATAATGAAGAACTGGATTCAATAATCAATTACCTTAATGATGAAGAAATATTTGGAGACACGGATATCGAACGAATTGCGATCTTGGATCCTAGGGGTAAAGATGAATGTTTTGACATCATTGACGTATTAACACGAGATGATACGGAATATCTACAAGATGATGTGATAAATCCAAAGGTCTGCTTTAAAGAATACGATACCCCTGTTTATTACTTCGAAGCCGCAGAAAGTGGAGCTACAAAAAGAGCTGATGGAACTCAAGTTGAAACCATAATTAGATATCGATGTAAATCGCAGTGTCCTCCAACAGAAATCGAATGGTATGATGAACGAGTTGAATTAAGGGCAGAAGTATAAAAATATAAGATTATGTATAATTATTTATTTCTATCTTTTTTTTTTAATTTTTTTAAAATGAAATATTTGTTTAATATTCATGTATTTTTATTGTATGCTTTCTTTTTTGAAATATAAATAGTCCTTAGGAATAAATCCTGCATGAATTAAGAAAAATTACTTATTTAAAAAACGGTTGAAATTATTTCTTAATTATTCATTGATTTTTTGTTTTTTTGAGTAAATGAGATGATAATAATGAAAATGAAGGCAATTAACGGATTTTTTGGAAAATTTCGATGGTTGAGTAACTTTTGGTACTTAAAATTTCCTATAATTTATGATGATAAAGAATATAAAACCGTAGAACACGCCTATCAAGCTGCAAAAATGGTTACTGAAAAGCATAAAAACGCTATTAGAAATTCAAATACCCCTGGACAAGCAAAGCGATTAGCTAGAAAATTTCCCATTCGAAAAGATTGGGATGAAATCAAATTTGATATAATGAAGAAATTAGTTAAACAGAAATTTTTAAAGAATCAGGATTTAAAACGTAAACTTCTCGCCACGCGAAATGCATATATAGAAGAAACAAACCAATGGGGTGACACTTATTGGGGAGTTTGTAGGAATAAAGGTGAAAATAACCTCGGGAAGATCTTAATGCTCGTTAGGGATGAGATTAATCAAAATATTACCATAAATTACGCAAACTATCTTCACGAAATAAAATCCATTTAATTTTTTTTTATTTGTATTATTTGGAAAATTATATACGAAGCGGTAATAGGTGAATTAAAATTCTCCATTAACATATACAAGTATTGGTTGAATATTTCAATATTATTTGAGTAAATTATCCGACAAAAATGAAAAATGTTTATATAATAACATATTTCTATAGATAATTTATAAATAAATGAATATTTTAAAATATTTTTAGAAATAGATAAAGGATTCAAAAAAAAAAGATGAATATTTTATGGTTAACAATTCTAAAAGTTTTCATAACAATATAGAGACACTTATTTCTGTAGGAAAGTCATTATTTAAAAAGGGTCATTTGTTTGAAGCGGGAGAAAAGTTTTATAAAGCAATAAAATTAGATGGAAAATGTCATGAAGCATGGTTTTATTTAGGAATAATAAACTATAAAATTGAGAAAATTAATCAATCCAAAATATGTTTTGAAGAATATTTAAAGATGAATACAAAGCACCATATTCCATTTTATTATTTGGGAAAAATATATTTTGAACTTGATGATTTTGAATTGGCAAAGGAAATGTTTGAAAAAGTATTTCAATTAAAGCCAGATTTTATTGATGTATTAAGTAAATATCCAAAAGAACTGAAATTATTTAATAAAATGTATAATCAAATAAAGAAACATGATAAAATAAGGAATAAATTAAAAAAAGAACGCCCATTTTCGAATCCCCTATTATATCTCCCTAATAATAAAAAATTTCCATATAAAGCCATGAACGAACTTGCAAAGAGGACCCATAGAAAAAAAAGAGTCAATTCAAAATCAACTAATGAGGAAATACATTCCTTATATAAGGAATTAGCAGAAATCTTTCATCCTGATAGAAATGATGTCGAAAGTGAAGAACTAATAAAATATTTAAATAATACTTATGATGAAATAAAGAAGAGAAGAGACCTTACATAGTTTTAATTTATTTCAACAAAAAATTTTCATTTTCAGATTTTTATTTTATGTATTTTTTAAAAAAACTCTCTTATTAACTAAGTTTTTTATTTTCCCTTTTAAAAAAATTATCTTTAAAAATAATTACTCATTTAAAAAATCTCTTATATGTTCATTTACTATTATTAATTGCTATCAATCTAGCATAGGCAAATCACCAGGTCGGTGATTCCTTGAGTCATCGATCTAGGTGACCGTGACAAAGGGAAGAGTCGGCCAATGACGATTTGCCTCCAATATAATAAGGAGGTAGATTTGCTTGGTCGGCAAAAAAAAGAAATCACCTTCCTCTTCTTACTTTATGCCTCCAGAAATGGATGAAGACATAAAGAAACTTAAGAAAGGAAGAAAAAATGAACGTGCTTTGATCAGATCAGCATATGATCTTGAACACTAATTTCTTTATCTTCCCTTTTTTTTTATAATAATATGGTTATTCTTTAAATGTCTTTAATAAAAAACAATAAAAAAGGAGAAAATTAAGGATAAATATTAAAATCTCCATGAAATATTTTAAATTTCTGCTTATTTTCCAACTCTTTAAATTGAAATTCTTTATTTATTTTTATCATTTTATAAATTAATGTTTCTTGGTCTCCAAGAACTGATTCTATCTTGATAAATAGAATATCTTTGAGCACTTTTTTGATATTTTCTATTTTTAAATCTGCTAATCCAAAAATAAATAAACTTGAAAGGTCCATCTCTTTTCTACAATTTTCACAAAAATTATCTATTCCTTTAAAACTATCCTTGAGAGTTTTTTTTTCAAGAATCATTTTCAAATCTTTATAAGGGAATTGAAGAAAAAGCGGTAATGAGTAAAGACATTCCTGACATTGGAGCATGAAAATTACAAGGGGATTAAATCCATTAAAATCATTTATTGCTGATTTTACCATTTCTGCTTGAAGTAAAGCATATTCTATTGAATTTTCCAGTATTTTAAAATCTTTTTGAGTCGGTTCCTTTGGATAAACTCTATAAAAATTACCTATTGTTTCATTATTGAACATGTTTTTAGGATCGTTGTAAACCTTGTTGAAATTGACCAATAATTTCTCCTCACAAAAATACTTTTTTCGATTTTCTATGACTAATATAAATTAAATAAATCTCATTTTTATATTTGTTATTTTTTATGATTTTCTTTTTGAGATATTATTATCAAAAATAAAATAATAAATAAACTATTATAACATTAGTAATTTATTGATTATAGAGATTTAGAATAGATTAGGAAAAACACTTTGATTAAATCTATTTAAAGGACTTTATTCATTCTGGTTTTATTTCTTTTTGATTTACTTGATTTATCTAATTAAGTCTTATAAAAATAACTAATTTAAAAAACTACGATATAACTTAGTCACCGTTAACTTAAATCTGGTGATAAAAATGAATCAAGGAATGGTTTTGACGAAAAAATTGCAAGATATAAATTCAGGAACTAAGTTAATAAATAAAGCTAATAATTGCAGACTCTTGATGAATTACGATTCTAATTTAAAGAGAATTCTAAATGATTTGGTCAATGACAAATTAAAAAGAAATGAACAGATTAGTCAATATAAACAAGATTTCGTTGAATTTTTAAAATATTCATACTTGAATGTAGAGTTATTCAAAAAGTCTTTGGATGCATATTTTAGATATCTTGCTTGATTTTTCTTTTCTTTTTTTGTAATGTTTTGTTGTATTGTGGGGTGGTAGTTTAATGGGAAAACGTTAGGAGCACTCGTCCTAAAGTTTCGGGTTCGAATCCCGACCACTCCACCGGAAAAACAAAAAATTAGGAGCACTCAATTGTAATTAATTGGTTTTTATATTTAAAATTAATGATTTTTATATAATATAATTTTTATACAAAATAAGAGGTATATAATATTGATTGAAGTGAAAAATACTAATCAAGATATAGGAGAAAATAATTATAAATCGATAACAGCACAATTAGAAGAAGAATTATGGGAAAATCTTGAAAAATTAAGACAAACCAAAAATATTATCGAAATTAGAGAATTAATAGCGCTAAACGTCGTTAAAATATCAGAATTAATAGATTTAGAACAAGATAGTGAAAAAATTGAAACCTACAAGAAAATTAGGAACACTTGGATAAAAGAACATTATGAATTATTTTTTAAAATTCAAGAGGAAAAAGATTTAGAAATCCCTGCAAGTGTTTTAGAAGAATTCCATAAAAATAAAAGGTATTTACAATCATTAGAAGAGAAGAAACAAAAAAACAAAAATATTATTCATTATATCCCTAATGAAATAATGGACCTTTTGAAACCTTTTTTTGACGTATGGGACGAATATATTAAATAAAAATAGAAAGTCTTTAAATTATAGACTTTTCCTCATTTTTCTATAATATTCATGGTGAATTACACTGAATACACCAATTTTTAGAATTAATAAGTTTAATTAAAGGTGATTTCCATCGGTGTCCGTTTTTACATTGCCATAAAAGGTCAAGATTCCCATCACCGACATCAAGAGATAAACAGGCACCTCCATTTCTATAAGCTAAATCATATGCATCTTGCAATGTATATTTCTTTTCTATCGAACACTTTGGGCACCATTCACCATTAAGAATCGCTTTAGGCCTTGTTTTCCAATCGTCACCTTTTGAACATCTAAGAAGAACATAACTTCTAATATCCTTTAATTCGTGAGATAAGCATTGCCCACCTTTCTTATGTGCAATTTCTCTGCATTTTTGTAATAATTCAACTTTTTTACATTCTATACAAGTATCATTAGAAAGCATTCTGCGTAATGAAGCTTTTATTTTATGTTTATTTTTGCATTCCCATTCATATTCAATGGTTCTGCTTTTGTACTCCTTTGATAAAAACTTAAATCCCTTGGATTCAGCAAATTTTTTTAAATCCTCAACAGTATATCCTTTTCTTGGTTCACATTCTGGACACCAATAACCATCTAAAACAGACACTAAATTTGCTTTCCACTTATGCTTTTTAGCACATTGCCAAATCAATTGTGAAGATCGATTTTGATAATCTTCTTTAGTTGATAAACATTCCCCTCCACGCGCTTCAGCTATTTTTCTTATTTCTTGAATTGTAAATGGAGGTCGATAACATGATTCATATCTCCTAGTACAGATAGGACACCATCTTTTTTCATATTTAATGGCACTAACCTTATCCATCCATTCATGATTATTTTTACATCGCCATTTAAGGACACTTTTGATATTTTTATATTCATGCGCTTCCGATAAACATTCGCCACTTCTTTCATTTGCTAAAGCTTGGAGATCATAAATAGTAAGTTTATTACTAGTAGGAATTTTTGCACATAAAAGACAAAAGTTCTTTCTATTTCTGACGTTGTAATAACTTCCTTTAAATTGATGTTTATTAGCACATTCCCATAATAGTTCAGAGGTCAAATTTTTATATTCTTCAGAAATAAGCTTGCCTTTATGTACTCTAGCAAATTTTTTAACGTCTTCAATTGTTATTTTATTATGAGGTCGCTGACAAATATAGCACCAACGTTTAAAATACTTGACTTCCCCAGCTGTTCTCTTGAACCTGTGTCCATACTTACATTTCCAAAGAAGTTTCTCATTAGTATTTATATATTTAGTACTTATTAACTGTCCTCCCCGTCTTTCAGCTAATTTTTGTAGTTTCTCTATTGCGAGTTTTGCATTACCTGCACAATAAGGGCATCCTTGTCCTCTTTGAATTGAATACCATGGTGCTTCCCATTCATGTTTATTCTTGCAGCGAAAAGTCATTTTTATATCACAAGAAATATACGTATTCGAAAGGCATCGGTAACCAAATTTACGCGCTTCTTTTTTGACTGTTTTTAAATCATACTTTTTATTTCTGCCGCATTTAGGACACCAATTACCATATCTGACGTTTTTATATCTGGTTCTCCATTCATGTTTTTCACTACAACGAAATTTTAATTTCCGAGTGAAAGTCTTGGATAAACATTCTCCTCCCTTTGCTATTGCAATTTTTTTTACAATTTCAAGTTTTTGAGCATTTATTTTTTTATTTAGCATTCTCCAATTAATTTGATTAATTTCGGGCATTAAGTTTCTAATATCAATAAATTTAATATTCCAATCCTCTGGATTTGATGATTCATAAACACCGGTTACACCAAGCATCGATTGATGATCAACTTGTTTTGACACGAGTTCATATTTGGTTCCATTTTTATATATTTCAGTTATGAATGTTCTTCGATTAGAATGATATCCTCGATTATCATCAGGTAAACCTGCTCTTATTTTTGCTCTTTTCATGATCCTTGTGATTTGCATGGTTTTTAAAAACGGATACTTAAGTTTTTTTTGTGCAATTATTGAGAATTTTGTAACAGGACGAATTGATGGAAAAACATAGGGGCAATCTGGGTCGTTATTATTATTGATGATGTAATCTTTCACGAGTTGACATACCTTTTTTTCGATTCTAACACGATATTTAGATTCCCGATTCTTTCGTGATAATAATACGGTAGGAATACATTTTTTACAATTAACCTCAATCAAATTAAAGAAAAAAAATTTCAGAAGAAAAGCTCCCATACATTTATTACAGTCTAAATCCTCTTTAAGAAGTAAACGAACTGCTGTATTCCTTGCTCCTGTTCCAACGGCACTAAAAAGAATAATGATGAAATCCCGATATGCTATTTTAATTTCAAAATTCTTTTTTTTACTATTTAAATGTTCCAATTCTATATCGTTCTTAAATAACGTGACTCGTAACATTTTTATTAATTCCTTTAAGGTATAAGGAGGAATCAAGTCGGGTTTTTCTTTCTTGATATTTTCGACTTCACAAATAAACTCAAATTCATCAATAACTTGACGTAATTTATCTAAATATTCAGAACTTACTCCTTTTTTGTATCGTTTTCTAACAAGTTCTCTTCGTTTCAAGTTTCGAAGATAGGAGAAAAAAGATTTAATCGCATGTAATTTCTGGTTGATGGAATGGGCACTTAAAGGACTACCTCTAGTACTTTTTCTTTTGAGTAAAACACGTTTATAATCTTCTACATCCTCTACTCTTGTGGATTCAATTTGAGTTATTTCCATTGTTGAAAAAAAATCCTGTAAAACACGAAATTTATTAATTATTGACGTATTATGCAGTTTTTTATCTTGTAAATACTTTTTAAAATCAAGAAATGTTGATTTTGCCTTGAAATTTTCCGAATCATTTGTATTTATGACCTTAATTATTCTAGAATTAACCGATAACATTTTTATCACCTTTATTTATTCCGAAAATCATTTTATCGGTTAAACTTTTGGATTCCGTATCTAAGAGTGGATAACTTGCGACAAGTAGATAGGGAATTTAAGTGATAATAGATTCCAATTAAATCAATAAACAAGGATTTGGAGTATTTAAATTCAATAGATAAAAATATATTTTAATTTTATATAATTTAATAGTCTATTTTAATGGAGGTTGGGTATCATAAAAGTGGAGGTTAAAAAAGAGTTCCTTTATGATGAAAAAATTAGAAAATTGGAAAAGAAAATTGAAAAAAAGTTAAAGAAAGTACCAAAACAAGATCAGGAAATTACAAGAAAACGAATATTTTAAACAATATTATCCATAAGAGTATCTTAAAATAAAAAAAAAAGAATTAATTTATTTTTAACTGATTCTATCTTCTAAAAAACAATCTCCATATAAAAAACCAAAATCTCCACCACCAATGATGAGGAGGTTCAGGTACGGGGGTTGGTTCGGGGTCTGATCCTTGATTTTCCTCGGTCGATACGACCTTCCATATACCATTCACGATAACATTATGAATCAATACTTGATCATTCGTATAATCTACGGTTGCATCTGAATATTCAACGGAGTTCAAATATACTTTCGTTGAAGTCCATTCTTCTCCAATAGTTACTTTTATTTCATTATTAAAGGAATCTGGAAGAAATGTAGCTTCAAATTCCAAGGTCCATTCAATACTTTCACCATTATCCGTGGATGCAGGAGTAATGTTTGTCTCCGTTTGTAATTTTGATAAGTAATTCACTGAATAATTAATTCTTCCACTTTCAGAACTAATGTCAAAGTACACATTTGCCCCAGTGTAGGGTCCAATTAGAGTAAGTTCCCCTATTCCCAAATCTGCGGTATCAGAAACAAGACTACCATTAACTTTCATTTGTGCCTCCGATGGAAAAAAGCTATAATCCATTAAATTAACTTTTAACGTTAAATCCACGTTAGAACTTGTCTGGGAATCTGTTATGGCATTCCAGGAATAGCCTGACCAATATAAAGAAGTCGTTTTACTTTCACTTACCTGATAAAACCAGTTTAAATTTCCGCCCAATTGTCTTAATTGAACAAAAAACGTGTTATTAACAGTATCATCAATATCAAGATATACTGGAGAAGAAAATTCAAAATTTTTCCATTGAGGTTCAATATCTATTGATCCTGATGGCGTAACTTCAAAATCCTCATAATAAATCGGCGCATTTGAAGGAGAAGGAGGTTCATGATGATTATACACCCATGAAGAATTATAGATTAAGATTCTGAGTTCTTCTGCAAAATAATCACCGTTTTTACTCATGTATAAAGATATACCTTTGAGATTAGTTGAATGAGAAATTTGAAAAGAAGTTGCTGCGGGCTGGAATCCAACTACTGTTGAATCATCAGGGTATTTTTTGCTATCTTGATCATTAATAGTCTTTAAAAAATTTGAAGCTTGGAGTTGCGAGAAGGATAATTGAACTTCATTTAAGTCCCAATCATTTGTATTTATAGTAAAATCATCAATATCATTGCAATTTTCTATAAAAACTTGCTTTTCACAAGACATGACTAAAGTTTGGTCATTTACTGCCATGGAGTGCATTGATAAGCCAAAATTGAGATTATTATTTGAGCTAATTAAAGAAATCAGAAAATTCGGTATTGTTAATATCGATATTACTGTTAATATAACTAAAATCTGATTTTTTTTCATTCTTCTCAACTCTTTTGTTTTTATAAAAATCTCGCAAAAAAAAATTGAAAAAACGAGATTTTTTGAAAAACCATTGTATATATATTACCTTTTCGCAATATAAATATCGTATTTCGCAAAAAATAAATAGCAAATTTGCATTCTTCACAAGTTCTTATAAAAAAATTTTAGGAATATCTATTCATTTTAATGCTAGCAATAAGTGTCATTGTCACAATAGCAAATAAAGGTTTATACAAGATTGATATATTAAAAGAATAGATAAAAGTCTTTTGAATTAAATAGAGAATTTTTAAAAAATAAAAAATAAAAAAAAATATAAGTTTTAGTTATTTTCTTCTGACTTTTCTTCTTCTTGGTTCAGCTCATCTTCGCGCCTTTTCTTTTGCGTTTCTTCGGTTCTTATTAATTCTTTTCCAAATTCTCTGACCGCTGTTAGAAAACCTGAAAATAGTGTTGGGTCCATTCCTTCCTCAATAGGATAATGAAATATGTCTGTTCCAGTTTCTTTTAGTATAACCACTATATCTTTGAGGTTCGCCACGTCTGTTACACTGCTAACGACTTGCTTTTTACGCGCTTTGGTTCTCTCTATTGCTTGCTTCCGCCTTTGCCGTATTATCACAGCTGTAACGGTTCCTCCTATCGATATTGCCATTACGATTACAACAACAATAATTACGAATGTCCAATCAAGTCCTGTTGTTACTTGCACGGTCAATGGAAGGATTGCCGTCATGTTATTTCCGAATGCTCCTTGGTAGGAAATTTCAATAGAAAATGCTACTGATGGGACGGTAAAGCTTACATTTGCATATCCTGATGCGTTTACGGTTCGTATATATACTTCTCCTGCAATAATAAAGATAATGGTACCCGAACTTAATGGACTATTTGCCGTTTGGTCAAAAAGTCTTATAACTATTTTAAATACAGTACCTGCAGGTAGGGACGCTGGAATTGCTGATATTATCGTAATGTTGGTCTGATGCTTTGGAAGAATTATAATGCTAAATTCTATCATCACTGATTGATATTGAGATAAACTAAGATTTAAGTTAACATCATGTACTCCTGTTGAAGCACCTCTGAAGAATCTAATTGCATAAGTACCGTTTCCTCCAATAGGAGTTATTGATATGCCCCAAGACCAATTCGCATTAATGGATGCGCCCGTTAAATAGACATTAAAATCTGTACTATTGAAATAAATGATTAAAACTGCGCTTTCATTATAAAACGTGGTAATATTCTTAATTGCCGTTATGTCGCTCCCAATAATCAAGTTATCTTCGTTAGTATTGTTAAATAATGAATAAGAAGTTCTTCCAGTTATATTGAAATTAATATATGCTATTCCAGTTGTTCTATTTTCAAGGGCTGCACTGATTCTGAGGGTCCAATAGCCTGCTTGAATGATTGCTGCAAGATTCGTATCATTTAGAGGAACGGTCACCGTGTAGTTTCCATCATTATTATCAACCCAATCGACGCCACCAATAGTCCAATTATTTGAAAGCGTTGCACCAATTAATAGTTGATTCCATGTCGTATCATTATATGTCAAGTTGAATGTTAGGGTGCCACCCCACGTTAAATGGTTTAATACTGTATTGTTTGAGATCAAGGTAGTCTGGGTTCCGTTCACGTAGAGATAAATATTCAGAATTGTTCTCGGTCCATAAGCAGGAGCACTAGCAGTTAAGTTGATGTTATAAGGTCCGCTGCTTGAATTTAGATTTTGGATGTGAATCGTGTAATTTCCTGCATTTATTTCATAAAAGTCCGAATCTTGAAGGTTTCTAATACGTTGATTGTTATGGTCATTTATCCAACCGCCCAAAGTGGTTCCTTGTCCTCTATCGATAGGTGTTCCGGTAGCCGTATCGTTATAAAATACCGTGAAATTGACCGAATATCCCCAAATGTAGGAATAATTATAAGCAACCATGTTAGAGACGTTTGCATATAGGATTAATGCGGTATTAGGATTGGGAAGAATATTCCAATGATATTCTAACCGGTCTAATACAAGATAATCTTGATATCCGAACACTGATGCATTAAATAAGAGTTTTAATTGTTGAATTCCATAATCCGTGGTATTTAGTGTTATATTGAAAAGCCCTGAACCTGCATCATATATCAATAATTCATGACCAATCAATGCATTCGATCCTAAATTTCGAATTTCCAGACCTATTTGTGCGTGGGAAACAGGACCAGTCGTAGGAACAATTCTTGTAAAATTCATTGAAATATTAATGCTTTCCGCGTAATAGGAATTCGGAAGGTCTATTCCTATGGGTGTTGGAGAATGTAACGTGTAAGATGTTGGTGCCTCTGAAAATTTCCAGGAAAAATTGTAATATACAATATTATATCCATACTTCCATGCGGTAATGTTAATATTTTTAATTAAGTTTGCATCGTCAGCATATGAGAGTTGAGTGAAGTTCAGCGTGATGTTATATGTTTCGGTTAATGGATTATATGTAAACGGGTAAGTTCCCCCGTTCACTCTTGCAGTAACCGTTGCGTTATCGATAGTTGTATCATTGAAAAATTGTAAGCCGATTGAGATATTTTCTGGATAATAAGTAGAAATCACTGAATTATTACTTAGTCCGACTTGATTGTTGATATCAAACGTATTGAAAAAAGTATCAGCTGGATCGATTGTCCAAGTGTAATTTTGTGTGAAGTTATTATAACCATATTTCGAGAAATTAACCATTATATTATGAATTTTGAATCCATAATCAGAGGGACTCGTATTTAACATTATATCATAACTGTTTGATGTTATATTATAAGTTAAATCATATTCATTACTTCCGAGCCATAACTTGGCAACGTCGGGGTCTTGGATGTATTGGTTAGGTGCGGTCGTGTTATAATAGAACTTCAAAAATATGCTGTTATTCCAATAAGTGGTTCCTAAGTCCGTTCCTATAATCGTTGGGGTGTCTAAGGTAAAAGTGGCTAAAATTTCGGTTACGTTCCACCAGAATTGAATCGTTTGGTTCTCAAATCCATTTCTACTAGCATTAATAGTCACATTTCTAACGGCAGTATCGTTTAAAAACGGAAAAACATCGATATCAAGCGTTAAATTGTATAAACCTGATCCAGAATCGTAGGCTATAATAGTGTATAAATTATTATCCACCAAACACGTAACCAATGCATCTTCGACTTCTTCATTTGAGTATTCTGAACTAACAGAATAATTAAGCGTTAATGTAAGACTTGTAGGATAGGTATATAATGAGGCAATCGTTCCGTTATAAGTAAGATCAGTTGTTGCCCTGCTATAATTCCATGTGAAATTATACCACGCAGGAGTATATCCATATTTAGACACGTTGATCATGATGACCGGTGCAATTATATTCGGATAAGTTGAATTATAGTTAATCTCCGTAAAGTCCAATGTAAAGTTATAAGTGCCAGTTGCTCCATAATATGAAATGTTTTTGAGATACGTTCCGTCAATTGAAACGTTTGCGAACGCTCCATAAATTGCAGTATCATTCGTGTACACGAAACTTATGGTTAAGTTATTGGGATAATTCGTGTAAACAGTTCCTGTAATGTTAGTTACTGGTGATCCGTCAACAAGGAAGCTTTCAATTCTAGAAATGGCATCTTCTGTTGTCCACGTGTAATTTCGAGTCCAGTTTTGATACCCATATTTTTGAGCAATAACTTGAATGGTGTGAGGACCAAATGGATATATCTTACTGTCCAATGAATAGTCATAACATTCAAAAGAACCATTTGTGTTAAGAGTAACTGGTGTGTTTCCATCTATTTGAATGGTTATCACGTCGGGATTTTGAATCCATGTGTTGGGAGAAGTCGTGTTGTAGGAATATTTAAGGTATAAAGAGTTATTATAATAAGTTGTCCCCAAATCTGTTCCAACAATATTATCAAGTGATAAACTTGTCAAAATTTCAGAAGTGTTCCACCAAAATTGAACTATTCTATTTTCAAACCCATTTCTATCAGCAGTAATCGTGATGTTCCAAGTTTCCGTTCGGTTGTAAAAATTCGTGTTATTTAACGTAACATTATAAAGCCCCGAAATTGGATCCCATGGGATGTCATAATCCGTATCATTAATATAGACTTTAACGCGAGCATTTTCAACTTCTTCGTTTGGATATACTGAACTCACAGAGTAGTTTAACGTTAGAGTTAAGTTAGTCGGATATGTATATAACGAAGCAATAGTTCCATTATAAGTAAGGTCAGTAGTAGCCCTATCATAATTCCACGTGAAGTTATAAAACAATGGATCATATCCATATTTACTGATTTTTACGGAAATTTCTTTTGGCAAGGTTTCCGGATAAGTGGAATTATAGTCAATTTCTGCAAAATTAAGCGTGAAATTGTATGTCTCGGTTCCTGAATAATAGTTAATTGGTTTTTCATACGTACCATTTATCGAAACGTTTGCAATGGCTCCATCAATCGATGTATCGTTCAAGTATTGAAAACTTATACTAATATTATTTGGATAATTAGTATTGACGATTCCCGTGTTATTTATTACCGCTTGTTGATTTACTAAGAAATTTTCAATTCGCCCATTTGCTCCAACAGTTGTCCAGGAATAAGATTTAGAATGGTTTTTATAACCCATTTTTTGAGCAACTACTTGAAGCGTGTGAGTGATAAAAGAATGTTCTGTCGAATTCAATTGAATATCATAGGTATTTGTCGTGCTGTTCAAGTGTAAAGTTTCCGGAGATTCAGCATCTACTTGGATGGTAACGGTTGAAGGGTTCGAAACAATATCTTCCCCACCATTTGCTTCCAAATCAATGTAACTACTGTATGCGACCCCCGTTTCAAATGCTGAAATTGAAATCTGGTCCCCTGAATCAGGAGTAATAAATATTTCCTTGAATTTCAATCCCATGTATTGACCAGGGTGATAATTATCTCGATTAACAAACGCTTGAACTAAAGAGGAAATATCGACGGTGTTCCAACCAATAGATTGTGAGGCATTATAGTCGATGTAATTTGAACTTTCGGGATAATCAGTCTCATCTCCTGAACCAAACGGAAAACTAGAACATTCATCTTCAATTAACGCAATTCGAATATCTGGATCTGTGGTCGAGGTGATGTTAATGTAGAGATTGGCCTTGGTTACAGTTGCACTTCGACTTAAATTAATCTGGAACCTCATGTATGCTCTGGTAACTTCACCAGCCATGGGATCCGAAGTTATTATATCGTTAAAAGAAGGTAACCACGTCCCACCATTGTCATAAGTCGCATCATCAAATGCAGCTCCGATAGAAACATTTTGATCATATAAATATCTAGAATTATTGAAGTCATATGCAAACTTGAGAAAAATTGAATTATTATAGTAAGTTGTCCCTAAGTCAGTACCAGCAAAATTCACCAACGTCAAATTTGTATCAAAGATTAGACTAAAACTTGAGGTATTCAATGTGTGATTTACTGCTCCA
Source organism: Promethearchaeota archaeon (assembly GCA_011365055.1). Next base: position 102,481 of record RDOG01000004.1, on the reverse strand, counting down.
AGTTTTGTTGAATTTACTCGGATTTTATATGAGCCGTTAATATAATTCGTTGTATCTAATGTATAATTATAGAAACCAGAACCTAATAAGCCTTCTGAAATACTTGTGCCAGAAAAAGTCTCAACTGTTGATTCATCTGTTAAATTGAATACTTCAATGGATATATCTGCATCTCCACAAGGTGATCCTGATCCTTTAGAAGTATCATTTAAATAAACGCTAATATTAATGGAATCACCAATATAATGCTGCCCTGTTATTTGAGCATCCGATAATAAAACTAATTGGGTGCGATTAATGATTTCCAAATTTGTTTGTATTAATGAAGTTGCAGATCCATTCCACCATAAGACTTGAATAGTATAGGTGCCATTTGTTGTTGCGACATTCGGTAAAATAACATCAGTAAACGTTATCAATGAACTAGTTATTGTATTATTATTCGATTTATTTACTATTATCGAACCAGCTGGGTCGAAAATTGTTAAATTTGCTTCGCCAGATGTAGCTCCTGATAATGTAGCATTGATGTAGATAGTATCTGACATGTTTACTAATTTACTTGTAGTTACATTATTTAATGAACCGTATTGATACATTTGAATGGTATTTCCATAATATTCTTGGGATGAACTGATTACCCAAGATCCATTTGTTGAAATATTATCTATAAATACCCAATCATTTGATTCGTCCACTAAGATATCATTGTAAACTACTGAATTATTATAAACTGTTGAATTCTCCCAATCTTGACCAATAGACATGTTAATTTCTTGGTTGAAAGAGTTTGCTAGAAAATTTCCTGAAAAAGTCGCATTCCATTCGGTATCTCCTCCTGAAGAAAGTTCATATTCAGGAGTAATTGTAGTTAGATTTTCAAAATTACAAGTCCAGTTAACGGTAAAATTTAAATCAGAACTAGCAGTAACGTCAAAAGATATCTGCGAGAAATCACCTTGATCTATTTTAGTTTTGTCTAGTGTTAATTGTCCATACCCATAATTTTCATTGTCTAAATTTTCAATGGAAGTTCCATTAATTTTCATTCGCGCCTCTGAAGGGAATGGCGAGTAATTTGTCAAATTTACTTTTAAAGTTAAATCCACATTGCCACCAGGCGAGCTATCCGTTATTGCATTCCAAGCAAAACCCGTCCAATATAAAGATGTCGTTTTATTATCCGATTCCTGATAATACCATTTAATTGTTCCACCAAGTTGTTGAAACTGAATAAAAAAAGTATTATTCACGGTCTCAGAAGTATTGAGAAAAATTGGATTAGTAAATGTAAAATTTTTCCATTGAGGATTAGAATCTGTTCCTCCTGATGGTGGGACTTCAAAATCTTCAGAATAAATGGGAGCAACTGCCGTAGATGGCGGTTCATGGTGGTTGACAACCCAACTTGCATTATAAATTAAAACTCTTAGTTCTTGAGCAAAATAATTACTTGTCTTTGCCATTCTTGCAGAAATACCCGTTAAATTCGTGTCTGCTGTTATATTAAATGATGTACAGGCTGGTTGAAATGATGCTCCAGTAGTAGTATCATCAGGATATCGTTGATTTTGTTCATTATCATTAATTATTTTATGGAATAATGATGCATTTATGCTTGAAAAATTAAAATAACCTTGACTAACATTCCAATTACTAGTTGGAATTGGAATATCAATTGAAGTATTATAGAAACTAAAAATTTCATTCTTTTCACATGTTAGCAATAAGGTTTGATTATTTCCAGTTCCTGTTGCTGAACCTTGAGATATCTTACTAGAATTTTTTGTAAATAAATCCAAGGGATCATTAATGGAATCTATGCTATCAGTATTATTTGAATTTATAAAAGGTATCATGGGAATTAGTGGTAAAAACATTGAAAGTAAGAAGAATATAGTGAATATTAATGTAAAACCTTTTTTCTTTGTCATTTTTTTTCAATCCTTTCTTTTTCTTGTTTTTCTATTTTTTTTATGAGTTTAATATTATTTTGAACAATTGGGTCTGAAAAGAATTTCTGAGCTAATTCAACGAATTCCTGATCAAATTCGTTCTTAATTTTCTCAGTTTTAACCTTTACAAGCACGATTATTGATAGCTTTTTATTATAGGTTAAGCGAATGATGTCATTTACTTGAATATTTAGTTTTTCTCTGATATCTTTTTGTAGAGTGAGGAAATTATTTTTTTTATATATTTTTGGAATAATAAGAACTAGAGGTTTTATTTTTAATTCTTTATAAATTACTTCTGGAAGTAAAACTGCTTGTTCTTTCTTTTCTTCTGAATACATGAACAGCCGTTGTTTGCCGAAATCATCAACCCATTCTTTAGGTATCGAAATTTGATACTTATGTGTCACCTTTCTAAAAGCTAAATCAATACTTACACTTGACACCTATTTCAAACCCAATCCTTTTTTTATGGAAAGTTATAATTTTATAACTCATTATAAAGAAATAGGAGTGAAGAAGTATAAAAGAGTATTGAAAATTTTAAGGTAGTTAAATCAAAAGACTAATTTCATTTTAAAAATTAATGAATTTAAATATTTAACAAATTAATATTATATCAAAATGATTTAAAAGAGGAAGGAAATTAAATCTCACATTTAAATCAAAAAAATAAAGGAAGTGATTAAATTAGACGATATTACACGCTTAAAAATTAAAATGACTACGATTTCAACTTTAATTTCAGGTGAAATTAAAACTGATTATATAAATAAAGATAAATCCGTTAAACTTATTAGAAGAACGTCAAATGGGAAAGTAGCGGTTCCAATTTATGGAGTACTTAGAGCAAATGCAGAAAAGATATTAAAAGAAAAGGGCGGAAATGTTTGCGATGCTGGAAGACCCGGGACGGATGCTACTTGTGGAAAATGTAAGGTTTGTTCTCTTTTTGGGGCAATGAGTCAAAGAGGAAGAGCCATAATTGATGATTTGATATCTAAAAAAGATGCCAAAGAAATAGTTCATAAATCATTTCATTCAAAAATTGATCGGGATACTAGGTCTGTAGTATCTGGAGGAACTTTAAATGTTGAGGAAGTTGAAGAGAATGCAGATTTTTACGGTGATATAGTGATCCTTAATTCGAAAGAAGAAGATCTTAATATATTAGCTGCTTCAATGGAAGCTACAAATATGACCGGTTTAGGTGGGTGGGTTACTAGAGGAAGAGGCAAAGTGAAAATGGAAATTGAAACAATCGAATCATTTAAATGGACTGATTTTATTAAAAATGCCGGCGAAAAACTATTAAAAGTGTTGAAGTGATGTCATGATTGCAGTAGAATTAACTGCAAAGTTTAGAAATAAAGATTTATTGCATTTTGGAACGGGCTATAAAGATCAAAGGGCTAGAGCAAAAAATACATGGCCATACCCTCCTGGTCAAGTTTTACGAGGGCGTTTTGGATATCTTTTGATGAACATGCAATCCGATATAGTTGATAGTTTTAAAGATGGAATACCTCTATTATATTTCAAAGATGCTTTAGTATATCATAAGAAATGTGGAGGTTTATTATACCCCACTATCGAAAAGCAACGGTTTTTGAATTATAAATGTAATAATTGCAATGAAATCCTAAGATATGCAACAAGAATTTCAACTGTAAATAAGACTCGCATGAGTAGACAAACATATAAAGTCAATCAGTTATATAGATTACAAATGATCTCCAATTATAACAAATTTCGATTGAAAATTATCATTAAATTAAAGAATAACGAAAAAAGGTTCGAAGATCCTATCGCAATAATGGAATTTGCTCGTAACTTTGGATTAAATTTTGGTGGAAGATGTCATAAAGGAATTGGGAAATTATTTATAGAAGATTATCAATTAGATGTAATATCGGATGAAATGATTAATCAGAGAGCAGAAGAACTTTGCATAAAAAAGAAATTTAAAATCCATTTATTAAGTCAATATATCCCAAAACAAAATAATAACACAAATTTCTTAACAGTAAAAGATTTTTTAACTTCGATAAAAAATGCGGGTAAATTTTTTCTATATGATTATACCAATTATCCAGATCCAAAATTAAAATTAATTGACTCTCAAACACGGAAACCAATTAAAATCAATTTTTTTGACACGAATAGATTCATTTCTCATCATGCGCTTCCAGAAGGGTCTCAATTTGATTTTGAAATAGAAAATGCACCTTTTATTTTTTGGAAAAGTCTTGCTGTTGCTGAAAAATGTTCGGGTATTGGTGCTCGAACGAGCTTCGGAAAAGGTGAATTCATAATTACGTGAGGAAAACACATGAAACTAAAATTCCTGGGTGCGACTCAAGAAGTAACTGGAAGCTGCATTCTATTAGAGACAAAGGAACATAAATATCTATTTGATTGCGGCATGTATCAAGGACCTGAAAAAAGGGATCAGTCAAATCTTTTTTTTAATCCGCATGAAATTGATGGTATTTTTTTATCCCATGCTCATATTGATCATTCTGGATTACTTCCTTTATTATGGAAAAGAGGATATAATGGACCAATTTATTCTACTACTGCTACAAAGGAATTAACTCGGATATTACTTCTCGATAGCGCAAAAATTCAAGCAGAAGAGGAAAATGAAACTGGGATTGAGGCATTATATAACGAATCAGATGTGAAAAATATAATTAATAATTTTGAAGGCATACCATATAAAAGAAAGACTTCCTTATCTGATTTAGAATTTTCTTTTTGTGATGCCGGCCATATTCTAGGGTCTGCCATTACTTATTTAAATTTAAATGGAATAACACTTACATATACGGGAGACCTTGGACATGGACAAAGTCCGATTTTAAATCCTCCAACTAAAATTAAAGCATCGGATTATTTAATTATTGAGTCTACATATGGCAATAAAACTCATTCAAATCTAAACATTGTTGATAAATTTTTATCGAAAGAAATAAAAGAAACAATGAAAAATGAAGGTAAATTATTAATCCCCGTTTTTGCTGTTGGGCGTAGTCAAGAAATTCTATATTATTTATGGAAAATAAAGGATCAGATTAAAGACATTCCTATTTTTTTTGATACTCCAATGGGAACGGATGTAACAGAATTGTATTCAGAGTTTCAAGATTATTTAAAACCATCATTTAGAGAATATTTTTTGAAAAATAAATCTATTTTCCATCTAGAAAATTTGAAATTTGTAAAAACCCAAAAAGAATCAAGGTCAATTGCAAGTTCTTCTAATTCTTCTATCATTTTGGCTGCATCAGGAATGCTTGAAGGTGGAAGAGTAATGAATCATATAGAATCAATACTTTCCGATACGAATTCAAAGATTCTTTTCAGCGGATATCAGCCGGAAGGAACTTTGGGAAGAAAAGTCATGGAAAAAAAATCTAAGCTTTTGATAAATGATAAAGAAATTGAATTAAAATGTCAAATTTGCAAATTAAGTGGTCTATCTGCTCATGCCGATAAAACGGGTTTATTGAGTTTTTTTAAAAATTTTGGGATTCATCCTCAAAAAACATTTATCGTTCATGGTGAAAAAGAAGCATCATTAAATTTATTCAACATGATATCACATGAACATGGTAAAGCAATTATTCCTTCTAAGTTACACAGAGAATCTCTATCAGGTATTATGGTAAAAAAATTAGAAAAGAATAATATTGATTTGAAATTTAAGCCAAGTTTTTTTAAAATAGGTAATAAAGAAATAATGCCCTTTGTTGGCGCTATAATAAAAAATAAAGAAGGTATGGAAGTAATTGATTTAAATCAATACAATCAATTAATGAATAAATATAAAGATCAAATGGAATTGCCTTTGAATACAGAAATTAAAGATATTATTCGCCCTATTGATCAGGACCAAGTTCTTATAATTTCACCTGAAGAATTCGCTAAAAATCTAAAATCCCTTCATTCTGATATTTTTTCTAAACGAAAAATCAAAGATTATATAAAAATACTTGAAAAAGAAGGAAAAGATCAATTAATTAGGACTTTTCTAGTAGATCTTAATAAAAATCGGTTAGGAAAAAGCTTATATGTTGCTAACCCTTCAATTTTTGAAATAGAAATTAAGAAATTTAAAGATTTTTTTATTGCAGGATTAAATTCAATTGAAAGATATGAAATTATAAAAATTCTAGAAGAATATTTAGAAAGTAAATAATGGAGGTGACGAAATCTAGATTCATTTCTATCAATATCATCAAAATTAGGCATTCTTAAATTTGAAAAAAGGAATTAAAATTAAAGAATTAAAAAGACAATTCAATGATAAGAGAATTTAAAGCAAAGTATTTCATTTGAAGTTGCCCTTCAAAGAACTTAACTAAATAACTTGTGTTTCGATGATAAGAGAAATTAGATTAATATAAATGAATATTCGTATTCCGATAAACTTAATCGGTCTTTATAAATGGCATTTAATGATAAGAGAATGTATATATTTCATTTCGAGTTGGTCTCTAAAGAGGTTACATGAAATAAGTGATTCAAAATAAAAGCAAATTATAGGTAAAAAATAATTAATAATCCCAATAAAGATTTGATGATATGAGAAATTGAATTATTATCTTAATACGCGCCAAAATAGTCGAAAATCAACTCTATGATATGAGAGAATATGAAATTATAATCGTCTAAAAATAAGTCGTGGTCACGTGGATAATTCGATGATACGAGAATGTAAAAAATTCATTTCCAGTTGCTGTTCAAAGAAGTAACTCTTTTCGATGATATGAGAAAGTGTTATAAATTCAATATTCTGCTTTACCATGGGATCAAAAAAAGCAAAAATTGAAACTAGCGAGAATCCGAGGTTTAAAATATATATAGTACTACCTAGAAGAAATCATCGTAAAAATCGTTTCAATGATAAGAGAAATTGGATTTTCGTATTCGTAATTCATTATATCGCTTAGTCCTTTTAATGACGTTAGAATTTCCAGATAATTTTGATGATATGAGAAATTAAAATAGTTGGTTACGTTTATTCAACCTCGAACCCCGTGGTAAACCAAAAAAATAATAAGATTCAGATAAAATACCCGAAGGTTTAGGTCGTGGAGATTATTTCTCCACGGACCCGCATTTTTTTACGCTTAATTTGAACAATCAAATGTTTTTGAAGTAAACAATTATTGAATCACTTTTCTTTTTTAAATATGTAATTTTTTTTAAAAAATAAAAAATTTGGTTATTTTTACTTCTTCTTGAAAATAGGAGATTGTATTCATAACCACAAAAAAAATATAATACTTCTATAGAATTTCATCTTATATTTTTATCATAAGGATTAATTAAAATGATTTAAGATTAAAAATTAAATTTATTCAAGGTTTTCAATAAAGATATTAAAATTTTCTTGATAATTTTCACTCAATTTGAAACTCTGGTCTCCTAATTGAGATAGAACGTTAACGGTATTTAATTTTTCAATCGCGTTTTTTAATATTTTATTAGAATAAGTAAATTCGCCATTTAATTTTGCCTTATGAAGTATTTTATTTAAATAAGTAAATTTATGATTTCTTTGTTTTTCCTGAAACTCTTTTTCTATGATCTTTAGAATTTTAAACCAGTCATCTTTAACAATAGGTTCTTGATCTGGTAATAATAGATGTTTTTCATCATTAATCATTTCGATTTTTATTTTCTTGATCCTTTTTACTTCATCAACAAAATGATCAAATGATGTAAAGGTTCCAAAATTATCCGGTTTTAAAACATATGAATGAGTTTGATACTTCCCATTTGAAATATTTTTCATGAATACATCAATTAAAAACAATTTGGGAGGTAATTTCTGATTATTGGCCAATTTAATTGACTCAATAAGAAATGGAATGCACTCATCAAACTTGATTAACTCAGTATCAGTTTCGGATAATTTTTTACCAAAAGAATTATAAGTCTTGAATAATTCGTTCAATGAAATAAATTTATCAGCACTCAAGACCAGATGCTCACTTATTGATTTCTTCCTTCCAATAATAGTAACCTTTTTTGATCTTTTTTGAAGCCAAGAAACTACTGGGATGTAATCTTTATCTCCTGTTATTAGAACAAAATGGGATATTTCTTGTCTTTCCTGCGCTATTGTTAAACAATCAACAACTAATCTGATATCTACGCTATTAGTCTTTCCCATTGAAACTTGAATAATATCAAAACCTAAACTTGTTAAAATTTGAATTATTGTATTAGATATTCCTCTCCAATTTGAATATATTTTTTTTATAATAGCGTGTCCTTGAGAATTAGTATATTCTATTATTGCCTTAGCTAATGAGATACATGCATCTTTTGCCTTTACATTTTCAAAATCCCAAAAGATCGCAATTTCATCCGTCAATCTAATTCCCTTTTAATTCTTTATAAAATATAATGGACGAAAATAATTATTTTTCTCAGATCCTATTGTTCATATATAATTATTTAATTAATGCTCAAAAAGTGAAAATAAAATAAAAAATTCAATTTAATCAAGAAATTTTCCAAATAAAATTAAATTTCTATATTCACCGTTTTCAAGCTTGATGCTTTTTCTTTGAAATCCTTCTTTTTCATATCCAAGTTTTAGATAAACTTGAATGGCTCTTTTATTGAATTCAAACGTACTTAATTCTAATTTTTCTATTTTTTTACTTATTGCAATTTGCTCTAAAATCTTGAGCATTTTAGTTCCTAGACCTTGATCGTGAAAATTTGGGTGAATTGCAATTCCCACTATTGCAACGTGTCTCCATCTGATTTTCTCATACTGATCTAAGGTTGCTTGTCCTATTACTTTATCTTCATAAATTGCAATCACTAAATCAAAGTTTGGTTTCTTAATTTTATTCAGAAAATTTATTCTATTTTCCTCCTCTTTCTCAGGTAAAAAAGAAGCGGATAAAAATTGACTTACTTGTTCGTCTTGAAGCCATGAATATATGAAATTATAAGCTTTCTTATTATAATCGGTAACGGATGCTAATTTAATACAAATTTCTTTGTCAGTATTAATTTTAAACTTCGAAAGATTCAAGATATCACCTAATACTCTTATTGATAAGATGCTTAAAATAAGGGATGTGATTATAGTGGTCTTGCCGTCAAGAGGGAATATATAGGGGAGGAAGAGGGAAATTCTGAAAAATAAGCCGACAAGACTTACACCATCACTATATTCCCTTTCAAAATAGATTAAAATAGAATCCTATATAAACTTATAGATTTTAATTATTCATTGATTATTATTTATTAATTCTTTAAAATGAAATAAATTAAAAAAAATTAATAATAAAGGAATTCTCCTTTACTACACCCTTTTCTAAAATCACAATTATCACAATCAAGAACTTTTAATCCATAGTGAAATAAATCTTCTTCTGAAAGAGTCTTACATTTCTCGAAATCAGGATTCAATTCAGGCTTTTCTCTCTTTTCAAAAATACTTTTTAAATTTTTCTTAAATTTTTTGATTAATGATTTAATTCGATTAATAAACGAATTTTCATCCCTCTTAATAATTTTTAAAATCGATTTCACTTTCTCTACGAATTCGCCTTTATCTACTGTCAAAAGGATATCATAGAAATGATAAACTCCTACTTTATCTTCTCTTTCATCATAAAAAAAATTAAGATCAGTCATGTAATTTCCCTTCATGAATATGCGTTTGTAAAAAGATGGTCAATTTTCTTCTTCTTTTCAGAATTATGATTTTTTTTACATTCAAGCTTATTTCGATAAACCCATTCTTGATAGGTTTCATTTTTATTATTTAAAGGAGGTAGACCCGTAAAAAAGCGATTTACATTTTTCAAGTAATTGATTAGATATTTTGCTCTATAATCTAATCCAATAGTATAATCAATAAAAGAGTCCACCAATATTATCTCATTCATCTTCTTCTTGATTGTCTCATCATTTTGTTTAAGAATATATTTTTGAATTTTAGATGGAAAGACTTCCATGATTCATTTCTCCTTCAAATTTCTCAAAAAATTTAAAATAAAACATTTTTTAAGTAATTCTTATCCTGATTTTTTAAATCAGTTATCGATTATAATGATTGATTTTCAGAGTTTTATTAGTTGAAATACAAAAAATTAGATATCTTCGCCTGAACTTACATAAAATATGAGGGTTTAAGCGCATTTTTCATAAAAAAAGAGAGAAAATTAGGCTGTAACTTCTTCTGATAAATAATTTTCAATCATGCTTATTCTTGCATTGGCAACAGCTAGCGCACAATGAAATTGGTTTTGAGTCCGATTTAAAGCTTCCAACTTTATTTTAATTGGTTCACTTGTATCATTTAATATTATGTTTTCTTCGAAAATAATTTCAGGATCGATAGAATCGATTTCTGATTCAATCTTTTCGAGCTTTCGGTCAAATTCTTTTTTCCAATTATCATAAAATTCTTTTCTCTCTCTCCAATTCATGAAAAACATTTTGTTTCATATCCTTTTCTGATCATATAATTTTAGATTACTGAAGATTTCCCTATTTTATATGAATTATTTTTAAAATGAGTCTGAAAAAAATATAGAAATTTAAAAACGTAACTAAATTAAATTACTTTAGATGAAAATGATAGAAAAAAAGAAAATCTATAAAATAATTGGGGATAACAGAGAACCATCAAGCATTTTAACATTATTAAAAAACCAGGAAAAATTAATGAGTAAAAAATTGCTAAAACCTGAGGAATGTATTCAACTTGATATATTTCAACTGGACGTGGCGGATTATATCATTTCAGAAGAAGAAGGAATAGAACGAAAAACTGGAAAAGACTTAGGAAGGTCTATTTATGATGGTTCTTTCTTTGATCAAATAATTCGACTCTCCCAAACTTTCAAAAAACCTTTTTTAATTATAGAGGACCTTGAAAGTATTTATGAAACAAGAATAGATCGGGAATCCTTAAGAGGAATTATTACAATGGTGCTCCAAAAATATAGAGTGCCAATCATCTATTCTATAGATGAAGTAGATACAATTAAATTTCTCATTTCTTTATTAAGAAGAACTAATAGACCCCGAACACCTGACGTGTTGCCCAGAAAAGCACCTAAAAAAATGAATATGCAAGATCAGCAGTTATATTTTTTACAAGGTCTGAAAAATACAGCTCTTAAGAAAGCCAATCTATTATTAATGGAATTTAAAACTGCTTTTGATTCTATTCTGGCCATAAAAAATACAAAAATAATAAAAAATAAATTTGGAAAAGCAAAAGATATTGAAGGACCGTTAAAAAACTTAAACGGATTTAATCATAAATACGTGGAAGAAAATCATCAATTATTGGGATTAGTTTAAAAGGTTTTTGTTATTTTCTTTTTCTTTTTTTTCTTAATCGCTCGCTAATTTTCTCCATACTTGCTCTTTTTTTATATCCATTGGCTCTTTCTTTGGCTTTTTCCGAATTTATTTCATAAATCGTCGAAATGAATTGTTCAAAATCCTTATCTGCGAATTTCCTTTTAAAAGAATAGACTATATCATCCAAATCCCACGAATAATCATAAAAAATTTGTTCATTTGAAAGCCCTTCAGGTAAATCAAAAAGAAATTCGTATAAAATCTCGTTATAATCGGACGGTGAATATTTCTCTCTAATTCTTTTAATCATCTTATTTCTTAATTTAAAAATTTTAATCAAAGACATGATTTTTGATAATAACCAATTTGAGTGATTTGCCTCAAATAAGAAGTAATTAATTATAATTTTTGTTTCTGATGGTAAATATTGAATATTTTCATAATTCTCGTCTATACCAATCGGTTCATATAATTTCGTCTCTCTAAAATCAATAATTTTTTGTTTTAATGCTTCCAATTCTGGTATAATGAATTCTAAAAAGTTGGGAATGTCGCTTTTATCCGTTGTCATAAATTTCCCTCAATTTTAATTTATTTTATAATAATTTGAGACTGAAAGAATATAAAATTCTTGGATTGAAAAAACCAAACAAAATAGAAAATTCCTAATGATGCTAAAATTATATTTTTAAATTTCTTTCTCATTCTCTTGTAGCGTGAAATATTGGAAAACTATGAATTCATTATTTTCTCTTAGAAATTCATTATAAATGTAATAATTACCTGGAATATTTATGATAACGAAAATAATTCCTAAAAAAAACAAAAATAATTCAATATTCGCTTCTCCATAAGTATTTATTCTAATCATCCAGACATTCCCATTAAAATAAGCACTGATAAAAGTCTGAAACATTATAACAAACCCAACTAATTGAAATGCATTTCCAATTGATACCAAATAAATTAATATTTCTTTTTTAATTAATTTTACCAATTAATTTACTTCCTATTATTTTTGTTATAAAATGAAATCTTTAATTTTATAAAATTCTCTAATTTTGAATAAAAAATTTTAAAAAATGGAAATTCCTTAATGACGTTAAATTTGGGATAAATTCTGTTATTCTAATGCATTTCCGGAGTAGTCTTTTTCAAAAATAGTAAAAAATTACTTTTCTATACACGCTTTAAAAAATAAAAGAGAAGAATTTTAATGTTTTAGTATTTAGAAAGTCTTGATCTTCTATTTAAATAATAAATGAAGTTAAGGCGAGCATGTAATTCAGACTTATCAAGAGTACAAAAAGATTTGTATAACTTATTGATTAATTTTCTCTCATCTTGTATGATTTTTAATTCTAGAGTAGAACAATATTTATCTTCTTCGAGTTCCATGAAAATCATCCTTTAACCTTCTATGGATTTCTCGTCTCTTTCTCTGAACTCCCTATCAATAGGCTCTATGATTTCCTTTTTGACTATTTTAAGTTGCTCTTCATATTCTTTAAAAATCGTAGGCTCTGGAAAAGGTCCTCCAATTCGTTGAATTATTTCTAAGTATTCCTTTTTCCATTCCTCTTTCCATTCACCATTAAATTCTACAACATCTTCCATTATATCATCTTCTAATAGTTTAAAGTCAAAAAAACAAATCTAATCAATTTTTAAAGGTCTTGAATTTTTAAACACCTTATTCAAAAAAAGATCCTCTTATTTTTAGATAAGGACCCAAAAAATTGTTTTTCCAACAAATTCTTATATTAAGGATAAAATTAATCAAGTATTATAACTTTTAGCTTTAAAAAAATAAAGTTTCTTTCAACTTTAATAATGTAATAATCTTAAAAAAACATAAAATCATTTAAAATTTATTTACTTTTTGAATTCATTTTTAACTTTTATTTAAACAAAAAAATGTACTTTATATTAATTTAATTTTCAAATCGGACTCGTCCAGTATAATCAAGAATCTTAAATTATTAATTTAAAAATCAAATCGTAAGATAACTAAAGTATTCTATTTTTTGCTGTTTTTTTGTAAAAAAGTAAATTTAAGGAGATTTCTTATTGAAAATATATGATACAAATCCAAATTGGAAAATTAAGTGTTTTAAATGCAGAGCTCCTTTAAATACGGAAAATAAATGCTACAGGAATTCGAGCGGTATATATTGCGAATGTTGTGGCACGGAAATAATGGCTGATGAAGCACAGGCAGAACATGAGGCTTATTTTGAAGATAAGATTTGGAATGATTATAAAACGGAACTTGAAAGTTGGGAAAGAAATGGTAAAAAAGGATTCAAGCCTCTTAATCCCGATGAAAAACTCCTTAGAGATTCCTTAGTTAGAAAATACGGTGAATGGTGAATTTATGGCAAATTCAAATAAAATTATTATAAATCCCATAGAAATTGATAAAGAATTTGATTTTAAATGTGTTCCAAGCGTTGTTTGTTGTCTTTATACGTGTGAACGAAGAAATTTTTGCTATGATCCACAAAAAATCGTGGTGCTTGACGAATTGACTGTTTAGGGCGTTAATTAAATGGAAGCCTCAAAAATTCTTGAGAATGAAATTTATCAGGATGAATTTGGAAATGAGAAATTAGATTTTTTTTGTACAAATTGCGGTGAATTTGGGAAAATTAGAAATCCTAGAGCGAAAATTAAAGATATCTTTTCTTGCCCGTTTTGTAAAGAAATTATAATTGGACCTTAAATAGAACATTTTAATTCTTTTTTTTCTTTCTTATTTTTAATATATTTTAATTCGATATTTGCTATCTAATCATTCAAACTATGAAAAGTTAAATAATAGCTATAGATTTTTAAGTTTAATTTTCGATATATTATTGCTATTCTATAGCTTTGGTAAATCACCCTCGGTGATTCTATCCTTAGAGTCACCTAGAGGTGATATTGACAAAAGGATGGAAGCTCACCGAGGACTTCGGTGAGCAAGAATGAAAGATAATAATCCAATTATCGAATTCATTCAAAAACTCAGAGCCTTACCAATTAATCCAAATCCATACAAGGTCTATGAAGACCTTGAATTTGGTTTCGTCGGTATAACCGATGAACAACTAAAGGGGTTGGAACTCGCATTCGATGCGATTTCAAAATCCCTTGGATTAGGACCCACTATCAAGGTTTTGGTGTTGGATATAATCCGCTTGGAAATTGGAAAGCGTGTTGGGCGATGCCTGGCATATTCCCATCCAAGTTTGCTTATTGATGAGTTTTTGAACTAATTTCCATCCTTTTTTTTTATGAAAATCATTCTTTATAAAAAATAATAGAAAATAATCTTTACTACCATAATTGACTCAAATCGAATTCTCTTTCAAGTTCATCAATTTTTTCTTTCAATTGATCCACTTTTTTATTTATTTTCTCTTCATCAACTAATAGCCCGCTTTCTTCTGCTTTAGCAATATAATCGTTATATAATTGAAGCGCTAAACCGTATTGCTTCTTTTTCTCTGATTCTTTAGCTAGGTATTTGAGTTGAGTAATTTCTTCCGCTTCTCCTTTTTCCAATGCTTTCTTTTCTTCCTTGGTTAATTTATGTTTAACCTTTGCTTTCTTTCCTTTAGTTAAACTATCGTAGGATTCTTTTAAAAGATTCGTGATTGAATTATCTAATTCTTCAAAATCCGGAAACTGTTCTGCTTCAGCTTTTTCGATTAGAATTAAAATCCCTTGACCGATTTGTTGTAATTTTGTAGATATGATTTGTTCCCCTAATTTGAACTTTTCAAACTTTTCTGGTTCAAAATATATGACCATCACGATTTGATGTTGACATATGGATTCGTGTCGTCTATGTTCAAAGGCTCGAACTCCCTCTCCTTCTAAATGCGTTCCAATTTTGACTGAAAGAGCTACATATTTTTTATTATTTATTATTACATCTCTTTTCAATAATATCGTTGGTAATTTGTCTCTAGGATGTTCCTGCCAGAACCCTGAAGCCAGTTCTTCGTTATGTAATTCTGGTGGAAATCCCACTTCTTTTGATCCTTTTGATGTGAATTTAACGAAGGATAATTTTTCAATGGGATATAACGTAACTTTCTCATGAAATCTATCTTTAATTGCTGTAAATAGGTTTTCTACTGTATTTGGATTAAATATGGTAACTCGAACAATGTCTGCTGCTGGTATATCGAATTTTTCTTGTACTTTATCGGGTTCTATTTTTCTAATTTGAATTTTATTCCCTGTTTCAACATTTATATCGTCATATTTTGATAAAGCAATGATAATTTTTGCATTTTTTGGTAGTTTTTGTTTTTTGAAATCCAAAAACTTGCTTAGGCTATCATTCAGATGATCGGGATCATGAGAATCAACGAACCATACAATTACTTTAACATCGCCCCAAAACATGTCACCGTAACTTTTTACTTGTTCTAAATATTTGTCTTGACCCCCCGTATCCATGATCGTGATGAACATGTCATCTATGATGAGTTCGTAATCCATTTCGCCCAAAGTTCTTTTCATTATTCTAATTTCTTCAATAACCGTTTCATCCGTGGCATCTAAATCGATTTTTTTGTAGCGATATAATATTGAAGTCTTACTAGTTAGAGATCTTCCTAAAAAGACTACTTTTCCTTTGACTTGTCCCCTTTGTTTTATATAATTTATTTGACTATTTATTGATTTTTTGGTTCTAATTGCAGCGATATACCCCTCGCGGTCTTGTTGTGCTTCACAAAATTCAATCATTAAATCTAATTCTTGAGATGCTAATTCTAATTTCTGATTTTTTAAATGTTCCACGATTTTTGATGAAAGCTCTTTTTTCTTTTTAATTAATTCCTCTTTTTTCTTTTCTTCGGTTTCATCTTCAGCAATATCAAATCGCTTTACGAGTTTTAACATGTTCTTTTCTATTTGTTTCTGAGATTGTCTTCTTTCTCTTCTTCTTGTTCTTATTGCAAAGACAGATCCTATGGAGATGATGATTCCTGCTACAATTAAAGGAATTAATGACGTGAATTTAAAGACATATTGGTTAAACGTGTAAATTTCCCCCCCATATTCAACTGAGATAATAATTGTTGAAGAAATAACAAAATAATCAAGCATGTTATTTCCATTTATCTCAAATTGTCCTGTAGACGGATTATAAACAACATCAACTACTCTTCCGTTCATTGTAGCAGAAATATTGATTTCAGATGCTTGTAAATTATGTCCTAGCGAATTTTTTAAGTTAAATGAAATTGAAGGATTCAAAAAATTAAATACGAATACTGGAGTATTTAATTCAAAATTTAAGGAATTGTTAAAAATATATGAGGGATCCCCTGGATCTATTTTATCACCTCCCCCTGATGGTATTGTTCCATTTGCCACAATTCCTAAGGGTGCGAAATAAGATAAATGGGACGAATTTGCAATTATATATTCATTTGCCGCATCTATGGACCAATCTGAGAGTAATTCCCATTGAAATATTGATTCATTATAATGAGCTATTCTTAATTTTGACCACGTTAAGTTAAAATTTGGCAAAATAAAATTACTATAAGTAAATTTAATGCAAATCCATTCAAACACAGAAGTATTGTCAATGGAAATGTTCAAAAATTGATTTATAAATATTGGATAAAAATCTGATATGTTTAGGGTTTGATTATTGAAAGTCGCTAACATGCTAACGTTAATATTTGCAGTAGAATTAACCTTAATAATTAACGCTATCATTGGCATGTTAAATGGCTTCCATTCAGTTATTCCTGTAAAAAGTGAGGTCTCACCGTACGCAATTGTCGAATTAGGTAGGGAATTTATAAAGATTGAATGATTTTTTGAAAAAGATGAATAATTGTAAGATTCAGTTTTTTGCAAATTAATTTGAAATGTCCCATTTTGAGTTGGAATAAATGAAAAATCTATCATTCCGCTGGAGTTTGATTGTTTTAAATAAGAGGAAATTACTTGATTTTGAGGATTTATCAATGATAAATTGAAGATTTCGCCTTGCACTTTTATTAACGGATTCGTTGCATTAAAAAGTTCAAAAGAACAATTGACATTTTTACCAGGGATTATTGAACTTGGTAAATAAGAATAAGTGGAATTAACTATGGCTTTACTTTGAGTGTTTATAGAATGATTAGTTATTGATGGCAAATATGAAGAACTTGAAAATGTTGTTACTCTGATATTATAATTACCATTTCCTTGTAAATTGAAAGAAAGGCCATAAAATCCTGAATTATTAGTATAAATATTTGAAATTGTTTGAAGAAAACTTTGATTTCTAAATATTTCGATTTTAATGCGCTGATTATTTAAAGTTATAGATGGATTCGACGAATTATAGAATCTTAATAGCAAATTCACTCGATCATTTGTATTTCCATCCGGTAATAAAGGAGTCTGAGAAATTTTTTCACAGATAATATTAGATTTATTTGAGGGCATTACTTTTATATTAAAAAGAGCTTCTTTTGATTTATAATCATATGTCTCAAAAGTTAATAAACGAATTACATAATTTCCCGCAAATACATTAGATATGGATAAATTAAGCCCCCCCCTATCATCTAATGTAATAATTGAATCTGAATATCCTGGAAGTACGTTTTCTTTATAATAAATAGAATGATAATATGGATTTTCAATCGTTAAGCTCTTTAAAGATCCGTTAAAGAATTTAAAATTCTCATTCAAAGCATTAAAAATGTTATAAGTCATTTTCACATCTTTACCAGGATAGATTACCAATGGTTCTTGATACACTTGTTGGATCTTTAAAGAACTCTGGTTTGCCGGTTCAAATATAGTGAAATTTTGGTAAAAGTCAGATGAATCATTTATAAAAATTAAAAATGTAAAATCACTACAATAAGGTAAATAAGGTATGTCTTGATAGTTAAAGACTCCAGAATTTTCAGAATTATTAGCATAGAAATTGCCTTGAAATGAAATATTAACCAATGGTTGGTTTTCAATTAATTTATTGACTGAGATATCCTTAACTGTACCATTTATAGAAAAATTAAGCGTTGTTCCCATCTCTCTATATGAATTTATTGTATGGACGGATATTACTATATTTCTTTTCTTTACCGTGACGTTTTCAATAAACCAATTCTTTCCAATTTCATAAATGTTAGAGTCTGTAGAAATATTCACTTGATAAGTTCCTTCAAGTAGATCAAAAGTTGAGTTCACTGAAAAATTCATTTTCCAATAGCCATTTTCATCCTGAATTCCATCTTGATTAATGCCAAAAGCTGATGAATTAAAATGCACGAAATTTCCAAACCATAAAACATCAAAAGCAACAGTTGAGTTTGTATTATCATAATTTACATAGGTCAACAGTTGAGATTGATTCTTTTGATATTGTAAGAATCCTAATACCTTCGTAAGAGGGTTTTTAATAAAAGAATCATATAATTCATCTATAATTAATTGTTTATAATTAGCTTCTGTGTTAGGATGCTGATTAATTCCTATCCAAAAATCACTTTCTATGTTGGGCTGAAGTTCTCCGTTGTCTCCACTACCTAAAACTATTGAAATGTTAGAAGGACCTGAAAATGAAGACTGATTCATGTTTAATTGTTGAGATTCATTAAAAATAATGAAAACAAATTCCCGTTTCGATTCGTTTTCCATAAAAATCTTCCCTTCGCTAACTTCATTAAAAACCTCAGTTCCCCCAACAGTTATTTTTTCCCATTGAGAGGATTCATTATAGAAATAATAATTATCAATGATACGTTTTGCAAAGTTAAAGTCGTTAACGGATGTGATTGACCAATTATAAGCTATATCATTTTTACCTATGATATTAAATAGTCCATTATCATATTGTCTTATGGAAATATATTCGTTATTATTTACATAACCAAAAACTTCACAAAAAACAAAACCCTTTTCTCTGACTCTAGCATAAAAATCAGTCGAAAATATAGGTTGTATTTTACCAAAACCATCTAAAATCCAATTATTTCCTTTTTCATCACTTAAATTTAAACCTAAAGAACTAGAATCTGAATAGGAATAAGAAGCATATATGCCATTAGAATTAGAAATATTAATTGATCCTTGATATATTTGCTCAACCCTCATTTCATCGAAAATTAAATCTTCATAAACTATATTTGTAGTACTCATATCATTATAATAATAACGATAAACTTTTTCAGTATTT
The DNA here is from genome assembly GCA_011365055.1 of Promethearchaeota archaeon. Next base: position 82,975 of record RDOG01000004.1, on the reverse strand, counting down.
GCCGGAACATCAGCGAAATGAGATACTGTAGCATTTGCTAGATATTTATTCCGTCCCTGGAACCAATTTTCTGACCAAGAATAATCGATATCGTCGATTTGACATTCAAAAGGAGCATGAGACACGCCCCCATATCCTTGGAATTCTATCGTATGAATGTATGTGTCTTCAAATGTGGAATTTAAAGTAAATCCATAAGTTCCATCATAAATACCATTAATATAAATATTATAAGTTTCTTCTGTTAAACCATCATATCCTCCATAATTACATTCAAAAGTTATTCTAAAATGTGTCCAATCATCCGTAACTGGTAGAATATGACCGATACATTGTGAAAGCCCGCCATCCCCTATTGCAACAAAATATAATGCAGGACACTCTATATTTTTTCTCGCCCAAAATTCAATCGTTCCATTTTCTCGATTGGGTATTGATTTTTGTGCCCAAGAAAAATAATCCTTTCCCGATCCATTTAAATGATCCTTTAATTCCAATACATTATTGCGACCATAGATGTTTGGGTTTATTCTTACATCGGTATTTCCAGGTTGATGGCATGACCAACCATAAGGGTCAGCCCATGACTGGTCACTCGAAAACGTGTCATTAGCAAAAGTGCTAATATTCCAAACTTGAGAAAGAACTTCTTTACCGGATTCATCAACAACATGTAAAGTATCTTCAAAATTAGTCCCGTTCTCAAAAGAAAAGAATTGATGAATGATTTCATCTTCTCGGGATATCCCTGATTTTTCTTGAAATAACACGCCTTTGAAATTTTTATATTTCGAAGAATTAAAAAGAATGTCATAATCAAAGGTTATATAATTTACTATTGGAGATATAAGATTATTCTCAGTCGTATTTAAGATTAATCTCCATTCTCCATTAAAAATAGAAATTTTATTATATTTTATTTTATTAAATTTATTTGAAAATGCCTCATCATCATAATAATTTCTTAAAAATGATAATTCTTTACTTTCCAATCCATTCATATCAAAATAACTCGTTCTAGGAAAGTTCATCCATCCACTTGTCTTGTTTCTTACTTGAAAAAGAATTGAAGTCGTTTGGTTGCTAGATGAGTGAATATTAACATCGTGTAAAATTAATTTATCTCCGAATATTGAAGAATTAAATTGACTTGTATAGGTTCCATTATAAATATATCTATTTCTTTCTTCGTAATAATCTGATTCCCAAGAATAGTCAATCGCATCCCAACAATCCGTAATCCACCCACTTGCATCTCTATATAAACCAAACACTATTGAATTTGTATAATTTTCATCTTGTTCAAAATTAAACGGACCGTATTTTTCTCCATCAATGTATACATTATATGTATCGTTAGATAAACCATCATAAGATCCATTTTCACATTCAAATGTAATTTTTATATAGTACCAAGTTTGTTTTTGGTTGCTTTGTATCGTTTCCCATGTTGATCCATTTAATGCTTGAAAATTTCCATCCCAAGCTCGTAAATATGCAGATCTTTGATTAGAATTATTTGAATTGTTAAGTTGAAAAATATGGCTTCTTGAACTAACTTGATTCAGTTCTTCTCTCCACCAAAAAGAAATAGTGCCATTTGTTCTATTATTTGAAAAATAATTTCTTGCCCATACTTGCCTCCAATAACCTTCTTTATATATACTCAAGACGTTCTTATATCCACCGACATTTGTTGAAATAGTTGCCCCTGCATCTCCATATCCTGATTCAGTTTCAATTTCCCAATTTCCTAGTCCATTGTTAAAAGACTCGTTCGCAATAAGATTTCCAGTATTTAATTCTAATGCGCCATTATTATTTTCAGTATAATTATGAACGCCTTCATTCCAATTAGAAGAATTAAAAGAAAAATCTGATTTCTCAATAACGTTAAAATCAATTGAATATATTTCTGGTGAAGAAAAAATAACATTGGAGGTTAGTGTTAATTTCCATTCTCCGTCAATTAAATATACGGGATCATTTGAATATTCTATCCAATTCCCTGATGAATTCCGTATTTGGAATAAAATTGACGTTTCCGAACTAATTTTATAATCTAAAGAAATGTTATAGAGAAAAAATTCAAAGTTTAAAAATTTTCTTGTATATGTACCAACATTTCCAAATAGTTTTCCTGTTTGATTTAGCGTTAATATGTTATTTGTAATTTTTATATTGTTTAAATCTCCACCTTCCCAAGAATAAAAATTATTGAATAATATTGAATTTATAACGGGAGTATCTAGATAATCTGTAGTGTTTAATACAATCCGCCATTGCCCATCAACAAGATAATAAGATTTATTGTCAAAATTAATCCAATTCTGAGATTTATTTCTTATTTGTAATGTAAAAGAAGTATTTTCATTAATATTCGAATCAACAAAAGCATTATATACTCGTTTTTCATTTTGTTGAAAATCTTTAGTATATGTTCCATTAAAAATTGTCATGTATCGATCTTCAAAGTAATTGGGATCCCATGACAAATCAATTGCATCAATATATGATGAATACCAATTCGGATATTGATTCCATACCATGGTGAACCAGGACAATTGATTAATATATGATCCTTCTGTTATATTTATTCCACTTAATAACTTCGAGTTATTAATATATACATCATATTTCATTATGCTAAAATTAAATACAATCTTCATAAAATACCATTGATTAGCAAGAGCAGGTTCAAATGATTCATAACCAGTTTCATTATAATAATTAAAGTACCCATTTCCAATCATTAATCGTATTCCTGATAAGGAACCATCAGACATTGTAAAATAATTCTGGAGAAGTGCATTATCTGTCCTCCAAAAAAAAGTAACATTTCCATTATCAACATTTTCCAAGTCTAAACTAGCAATATGGTCATTGTATTCAAACGTGTCATAGAGTCGCAAAACGTTTTTATGATTATCAAGTTCTGAAAGTATTGTTATACTGGATCCTCCCCCCGCTGAATTTAAATCCCATCTCGGATGAGATTGAGTTATAAAATTCCCTGAAGAATAGCTTGTAAAAGATTCATTTGTAAAAAAATGCCCCGTTGAATTCAATACGATTTTATTATCAACATTTTCTGTGAAATAATAATTATCCTCAATATATGGATAATTAAATACAATGCTGTATACTTTAGGAGAATATAAGAAATTTGAACTTTTTAGTTCAATTTTATAGGATCCGTTTATTAAATTCACGATTCCTTGATTGACATATTCCATCCAATTTCCAGTTTGGTTTTTAAAATATAGATTAATATCGGTAAATTCATAAGATTGATTTGTTATTGTTAGATTGTTTATGGTATAGAACTCTTCAATAAAATTTTCTATATAATTTCCTTGAATTATTTTTGGATCCCATCTTCCTTCTTCATAATTATTTGCCCAAGAATAATCTAAAGCATCAATATAAAAGCTTGTGTGATCACTAGATCCCGTTAAAAATTCTATTTCATTAAAATAAGAAGTTGTACTGATGATATTGCTGGAATAAATAATCTGCGTGGAATCAATTGAAATATTAAATTTCATTAAATTATAATCAAAATCAATTTTAAAATGATACCAAATGTTTTTTATGATTGAAAAATTCGAAGAATTATAAACGCTTTCATTGTTATAAAAAAGTGTTTGGTTTTCGATTTTACAATAGATTGATGGGGCTCCACTTATTCCCTGACGTAATGTAATGTAACTTCTCTGAGTTGTATTTGTCCACATTATGAAAAATTCAGCAGACCCATTAGATCCTGAATTACCACATGAATGTGCCGCTAAAGCTATTCCATCACTTTGGGAATCCCATAGACACATTACTTTTTTATGTGATTGAATTTCATCTACAATTCCAACTCCAGTATATGCAGGAGAATTAAAATATATTCTCCAATTAGGTAGAGGAGGATAAAATCTCCCGTAGGATCCAGCATCATAATTAATAAAGGATTCATTTCCAATATAATGTCTTGTTTGATTTAATTCCAATACTCCATCATTATTTAACGTAAAATTATGAATTCCGTCTTCCCAATCTTCAATAGTGATTTGGCTATCATTCGCAAGATTAAATAGATTATAACCATCAATTGGAGAGATTTGATTATTTTGAGACGAGTAAGAATTGTTTTGATATATAGAGAAATTAACAAATGGTAATATCATAGTAATCATCAAATTAATAATAAAAAGAAAAATTATTAAAAAATTATTAAGTTTTTTTTTCATTTCTATTCTCTCACAAAATCTTGCATTTTGTCTATCAAATATTTTATAGTGTATTTTATTTGATTAAAATTAAATTAAGAACTTTTGATATACTAAATTTCATATAATACATCGACTTCCAAAGATGTTCTCTTAAATAAACCATAAATTATTTTATAATTTATGTATATATTAACCCTATACATGCAATTATTTTAATTTACAATTTATATCAATATTTTAATATAAATGTCTTTTCAATAGTATAGGGAATTTCAAGTCATCTCTTATTACATTAGTTGAATGTAATAAAGATGAATTATTGAAATTATTCTTTACATACAAAATATATTTCATTTTATATTTAAAGAAATAGAAATTATTTCGCTAATTAAATAAAATTCAATTCGAAATAGTGTCGAATTTTCTTATGAGATATAATAATGTTTATATTACATTCACTTTATCGAAAAGAGATAAAAAAGAAGACTTATATTTATCAAATAGAAGAACTTAAATTGACTGAATGTTTATCAGATGTTTTTCTTTCTAAATTTTCCATTTTATCACCCCAAATTTAAAAAAATTACAATTTTTGTAATGCTAATAAAAAAGAATTACTTGCTAAAAATGCTTTAAATTTACCATCATTAATTAATTCGAAATCGGAAGGATTTTTGATAATTAAGTCAGGTTTAGAATTCCAATGTAAATTTGAGTATAAAAAAATCATGTATTTAGGATTTTTATCTTTTTTAACCTTAAAAATATTAATTAAGCTTGCTTTATTTAATATTATTCCGATTGACTTGCCTTCCTTCATTTTCTGCAATCATAATATTTATCCATCCTATTTAAAGGTATAAATAATTTGAAAATTCTATTTTTAACTTATATTTACTTTATTCTTTTGATTTTTCCCATATTCCTTTTTGTACTTCTGACCATTTATTTGAAAGGATTCTTTTTACTTCATTAGATTCCTCTTCAGATTCAATGTCTTCTAAAATCAATCTTTTCAAAGATGGCAAGCTATTGATATTTAATTTTTTTAAATCTAAAATGTCAATCAAAACTATTCTAGAATATTTTAAGAGTTTTCAACGAGATTTCAATAATAATAATTTAAATTGTTATTTAGATGAAATAAGAATACAAAATTTGAAATCTATTTCAAAAATCATTCCAGTGGAGCCATTAGAAGATATCCAGTTATCAGTGGAAGATATTGGCAGAAAAATTAATCAAAATTTACAAGATTGGGTAAAAAATGTTAAAGATCATAATAATAATTTCTCGTTATCATTAGATACTTGTAAAACAATTTTTAATCAGATTTTCAATCAAATTGAAGATTTAGTTGATGATAGAGGAAAGAAAGCTGAATATTTGACTAAATTTTTAGATAAAATACGTGGTTTAATTCCAGATCACGAATATTCTGAAGAAACTACCGATTTTCAGATACAGCAAATATATTATGATGTTTTGGGAGCAAAATAGAAATGTATTTTCTTTTTATTGATATTAATAATTTATTTGGTCTTAAAGGAAAAGCACCGTTATTAGGTTTTCCAGTTTGTGTCAGGGGCGGGAATCGAGATGGTAAGACATTATTTATTGATAGCTTAAAAGTAGGAATTAATGGTTGGCAAGCAAATAGTCTTAATAAAGAAGATTTGATCCCAGATCATTCTGATCAAGGATCAGTGACCCTTTGGTTTTATCAAAAAGGACGAATATATAAAATAAATCGCAGATTTAAAAGAAATAATAAAAGAAAACTGACTACCCCAAAAATAATACTGTTTGAATCTTTAGAAGAATATAGATTAGAAGATATTTTAGCTATAAGTTATACAGAAATGCCGAATTTTATTAGGGGAGTAAAATACAATGAAGAAAGAAGAATAAAAGACTCAATACCAGTGAAAGAGGAACTCAAAAAATTAAAAATTTATCCAGAAGTATGTAAATATCTTTTTATTGACCGTAATGTTAAAGCATTTGAACTCTCGACAAACGATGGATTATATAACGCTGCAAATTTGATTGTAGAAGAAATTAAATTACTCAAAGAAAAAAGTACAATTCGAAGAAATCAATTAGATAAACAAAAATCAATTATAAAAGACAGACTTTCCTCAAATAAAAATAAGATTAATGAGTTAGAAGATAATTTGAATTCTTTAATCAATGAAAATAATTGGAAAAGTAATGTTATCATAAATAGTTTTACTGTAAAGGATTTAACTTTTCAAGTTAAAAAAGAGAAATTTTCAGAATTTTTTAATAAAATAGAAGCAATTAAAAATCAATTTAATCAAGATAATAAAAAATTAAAGGAACTTTTTAGTTCGTTTAATAAGCTTTCGACCGAATTTCACGAATTAACAAGGATTCAAAAAATTTTACAAGCAAAAGATGATATTACATTACTTCAACAACAATTAAATAATTGTGATTTATTAATTCAATACATAAATAAATTGAAGGTTGAGTATCAACACCTTAAACTAGAAGCAAAAGACCAATTGATTGAGAATATTAATGATACTCAAGAACTGGTAGAGATTGAAATAGGAGATGAAGGTAAACTTATAATAAATAAAAATTTCAAAGAACAAGTAAAAGAATTTAAGAAAATTCATCTACAAATAAAGAAATTTGTCGATTTGATTAACCAAATAAATGATATTCGCCTTGAATTCAAAGAAAAAATCGATTTCGAAGATTTTTCGAGCCTCGAGAATCTCAGGTACCAATATGAAGACTTTCAATCAAATGTCAAAAATCCTAATTCATTTCCTTCAGAATTAGATTATATTCCAGCAAAGATAGTATATGATTCTGATGAAACATATAAAATTTATGTTGATTTATTAGAGCTAGAAGATGATATTACTAAAATTGATCCCTTTATAAATATATATTTAAGTAAGGATATTCAATCAGAAAAGAAGAGAAACATTCAAAATAAAATCATTGATAGAATCAGACATAAACTCTCCTTATTAAGGGATTGTGAAACTAAGTATTCGGAATATAGGTCAATCTATGAAAAATATCCTAAGTATTGGCAGTCCATCGATAGTTTTTTAAGTACTTTGAACACTATTAAAGACTCAATCTCGGCTCAATTAATTACAAAGGTAACTCAAATACAAAATGATTTAGATAATATGACACTATTTCCCGAAGGTTTTGATATTAAATTCTCAAAAAATGATGAATTAGAAGAGAATTTTAACATTTTAAAAAATACACTCAATAATTTAGTAGAGAAATCTAAAAATAAAGTTAACAAGTTAGATAAAAAACTTACAGAAATAAGGGGAGAAAATTCTTCTTGGTTTAATTTTAAAGAAGAAATAACTCAAGGAAAAACTGAACTAATGAATGAAATTGATGAAACTCTCAATAAAATAAATGAAACGGAAGATTTAGATAAAAGTGAATTAGGAACTGCCATCCTAATAATAAGACAAGAAATAACAGACTTAAGGGACAAAATTATAATCTTAAAAGTCTATTTCGAGACATATAAAAATTTTATCCTCAAAATAGCAGAATGGACCAAGAATCAAGAGAATAATATTATTGAATTAAGTAATAATTATTACATTTTAAAGGAATTATATGAAGATGTACTTCCTTTTACTGAAGGCGTATTATTAAAAAGTATTATTGATACAGTTCAGACAGATTCTATATTGGAAGACATTTTGGAATCAATTAAAAGTCAAACAGAAAGAATGTATTATGCAATATATGGGGATAATAGATTAACAGTTGAAATTGATGATATAAGTAAAGGGACTTTTTATGTATTAGAACATCATAAGAAAAAAGGTAGAATTTCCAATCCTTCAGGATCTGAAACTCCAACGTTATCGTTTGGGATAATATATTCATTAGCGAAAAAATTTGACTTACCCATTTTATTAGATGAAACAATTGATGGATTTGATACATCCCATACAAATATTGTAATTGATGAGATTAATAAATTATCTAAAAATAATAATCTACAATTTATAATGGTAATTAAAGATAATCAAGAGATAAGTAGCGATCATTCAATTTATCAAGATTCACTTATTATTACAATGAAAGATTCAATCATAAATTGGGAATAATAGAGACCCAAAGACTTATTTCCATCATTTATTTGGATGTCTATTTAAAATAAAAATAAGTTCGAAGAGGATGTTTAACATGAAAGAATCACGGGAAATTTGGGAATTCTCACTTACGAGAAAATTAAAACAATTAAATATAATACATCCAATAACGGATATTAGAAATAGCTACGTTACGGATCCAAATATAAAAGAGCAATATAAACAATATGATCCCCTTGCTATCGCATTAAAAATGATTGAAATGATTATAGATAATATGGGACCATATGAAGGGATAACGAAAGAAGAATTATATGAAAATATCTTTTTTTTGCTCAATCGTATGGATAGATTTTCTGGCGCGCCACTTGATAGAGAAAATCAGCGAAAAATTTTGGATATTATTTTTGAAAAATTAGTTTTACAACATAAGAAAGAGGGTAGTAAGTCAGAATATGTAGATTATTCAAAAGAAATTCCTGAAAGAAAGGAGATGTCTTGCAGATTGATTACAAACCGAAATTACGATGATGAGAATATTGTTTTATTTGCTGAACCTGAGACAATAAATTTCTTTTTTGGAATGCTTGATGTTAAATTGGAAGACCAACAAATTGCGAATCATATAATTTTACAAAGACAATTAGAAAGAAAAGATTTTGAAAGAGCTTTAGAACATGCACACCACGAACTAAGATTGACAAGACTATATTCGATTAAATTAGAGGAAATAATTAAGCAGACAAAAAGAAATCTTGCAGAACTGGATTGGAGAGTTAAGATTCCCAAAGAACTTCAAGATGCAAAAGAACACATTGACCGTTGTATGAAAGAACAATCAGAATTGATACTTAAAGTTGATATATTTCGATATGAGCTTGAAACGGGTAATGAAACGAGAATAAAGCAACTAAATCCTTTGAAAAAAGTGCTTACTCAATCCCACGATAAATTACTGCCATTAGAAAGCAAGATTAACAGGGCTAGAGAAGTTTTTATTAAAGAACAATGGATTCAGGAGCTTCTTCGTTCAAGAACTTCGAGAATTAATATTGAATCAGATTTATTCTATAATTTATTGTTGGTAAATTATGGACAACTTATTAAAAATTTTGATATATTTATCCCTTTTTTTACAGGAATTGAAATACCAAAGCAAGTTTCTCTGGATCAAATTATTGAATTGATCCAGGATAGGATGACTTTTGATTTGGAGGAAGATAAAGATGAGACTAATGGAAAAATAAAAGAAATAGAATTGATTGACCTCCAAAAATATCCATTAGAATTGAGGAATGAAGTTACGTCATTTTTAATTGATAATCTTAAAGATGATGGAAAACCTTGCTTACTTAGTATATTAATATCTAAAGCAATAGAGTTAAAGAAAAATTCAACATTTATCAATTATTTACGATTATTAGTGCAGGGGAGATTTGCCCATGATAAATTTCAAAATCGCTATTTGCATGACCTCATTTCAGTAACAATTGTTCCAGATGATTTTGAGAATGAAATATATCAAGGTAACGATTATAAAATAAAATTGGTTGATCACGTTGAAGGAATATAAAATTGATACGGGCTTGGTTGAAAAAGCCACGGAATTAATTTATCTTGGTTTACGGCAACAAAAAAATTTAACTGCTGAGCCATATCACATGGAATTATTAAAAATGTATAGAAATGAATCAATGTTTCGCGAATTGGTCCATGTAATTGCACGAGGATTAAAATTAGGAATTATCGAAATTGATGAAAGTGGAGTATTTCTAAGACCTGATCACGATTCAATTTTTGCGAAAAAACGTTCTGATTTATTAAATTTAACTAAAGGTGGACGCGATAAATATTCTTTTGTTATTTTAATCGGACTTGCGGCCCAATATTTTCCAAAGGAATCTTCTTTTGATGAGCGAAGTCAGTATATAACAGAACCGATTACAATTAGTGAATTAGATGAATATATTCGTAAGAGATGTAGAATGTTAAAAGAAAGAGAAAATCCGGAAGATTCAATTGCGGGAGATAAAACTACGGAATTATTATTAAATTCTTATTTAAGTTTACCGTCCGAAGAGAAAATATTAAGTTCATCCAGAAATACTAGCAACGCCCATATTAGAAACGTATTCACTTTTCTAAAAAGTGAAAAATTATTACTTGAAGAAGATGGGAAATTTTATCCTACAATGAAATTTAAAAATCAAATTTATAACTTGACCGAAAATGAAGGAATTCGTCGACTCATTGAATTGTTTCAAGGAGAATCTTGAAAATGCCTTTTATTAATAGAATTAGATTTGTAAATATTGGTGTAAAAAGGTCTTTCATGACAGACCTTACATTAGATTTTCATGAAGGTGCCAGTACTGTTATATTTGCTAAAAATGGAACTGGTAAATCAATTATAATTGGATTAACCTTAGCATTAATTAGGCCGAGTGCAGCAGAATTTATAAAAGGAACAGAAGATGAACCAAGAAAATTCTCGGATTACATTAGTTCGAAGAATCCATCACATGTCATCATCGAATGGAATCATAATAGGGAAAACATTAAAGAGTTTTTAGTTACTGGAATGATAATTTCAAAAAAACAATCTGATGATATTAAAAGAGATTTTTATAGTTTCAGATATTCTCCTGAGTCGCCAAATCACATCAATTTCACTACTTTACCTATATTTGAAAACGATTCTTTAACAACTCATAAAGATTTCATCAAATCCTTAAGAAGAATGAAGGAGCAACAAACTCAAGTTTTTAATACCATTAACCGATGGCTGGATAACCTAAAAAGTAATCAGATAGACCCTGAGTTGATTAAAAATCAAATATTAATGAATCAAACTGAAGGCGGACAAGATCAACTGTTATATTTTAAAACGGATTTTGATTTTATTCAATTTCTGATAAAAAATATAATGACGATTAAAGATGATGAAAATTTTGAAGAGATTAAAAATGCTTATCGACAATTAAGACAAGTTCCTGAAAAACAAGCTGAAAAAGATTTCATAGAGAGATTACTCAATAAATTAGAAAATGGAATAGAGATAGAAAAGTCTGCGAAAGCTATCGAAGAAGCATTAGAAAATAATTCTTCTATTTGGAAAGGAATGAAATTGCTCGGTGTTCAATTGAAAAATAATTTTAATAATGAAAAAATTTCTACTGAGGATTCTTTAAATAAATTAAGAGAAGAACTTGATAATCTAACAATAAGAATTGAGAATATAAAAAATGAGATAGCTTTTTTAAAATATAATAAAAATAGAATAAACATTGCTCAATTAAGACGAAAACAAACCATTGCAAGTAATAAAAAAGATGAATTTACTAAATTAAAAAATGTTTATGAAATTCTCATGCCTTTCCGAAATAAACAAGAATTGATGGATAAAATTCAAGCACTCAATGCAATGCGCGATGAAAAGACAAGACCACTTCGAGAGAATTTAGAACAAAAAAGACAAATTGTACTTTATTATTGCAGAGATCAATCAAAAGAACTAGAAAAACAAAAAAATAGAATTGAAAGATTATTAACTGAAATTAGGGAGAATATTAGTAAAAATAATGTAAAATCGGGAGAATTAAAACAAGCATTAAGATCATTGAAAAATGATTTTAAAAGTATCAGTACACAATTAGAAGAAATCGAGGAGAAAAGAAAGGGATTATTGGAATATTTTATTGCAGGATATGATTTAGAAGGAACTATTTCTCATTATGGATATGAGATTGAAGAAAAAAGGCAAGAACTTATATCTTTAGATGAAAATTATAAGAAATTAAATCAAGAAAATTATAGAAAATATACAGAAAAGTCAGTCATTAAAGATAAATTTTCAAAAGTTGAAATTGAAAAGGATAAATTAGAAAGAGAATTATTGAATTCCCTAGCAGATTGGAACGATATAATTAGTGATACGTATTTTTGTTCTTATTTCGGGGAAATTGAAAATAAAAATGAAGTTAATTACAATATTTTAAATGATGAAAATAAACATAAATTGGAAATAGAATTAAACAAAATTACTGAATTGTTATTTGATAATAATTTAAGAAAACGTTCATTTGATCAACAAGTTACATATTTTGATGAAAAAATGATGTTTCCTTTTAACATTGAAATTAATTTGATTAAAAAAATTCTAAAGGATAAAGGAATAGAAGGTTGGATAGGCGCGGGGTGGGAATATTTATCTAAATATATTACCGATCCTGATGGTAGAGATGATTTTGCAAATAAGATCCCTCATTTATTAGATGATATAGTGGTCATACATTCTAATATTAGTGAAATTAAAAATATTTTAAATGGATTGAGAGAAAATGGTGATTTAAATCATCTTGAGCGACCCGTTTTCATATCATCACCAAGTATTTTTGAAAAAATTCCATCTCAAATTGATGATAAAGATTTTTTTTTACTACAACCTGGATTAAAATGGAGATATGAAGAGGAAGAAGCTTCGGACCGATATGATAAACTGAAAACAAATCGTTCAATACTTAATGAAGAAATTACTAAAACTAAAACCATTGAATCCAGATTAATTAATTTAATCAACAAATGGAACAATTACTTAGAAAAAAATCCCCATGAACTTCACCGGGATAGACTGAAAAGATTAAAAGATATTAAAATTGAAGTCACTGAATTTCAAAAGGAAATTCAAGCAATAGATTCTCAAATTGAAACAAATCAACTAAATATGAATGATATGGAAAAAAAACAAAAATATCTATCCAATTTAATTAAAGAAAAAGAGGAAATTCTAAAAAAATTAGAAATATTCTTTGAAATTTATAAAAATCAAAGTAATCTTGAAGAAAAAAAAGCAAATATATTAAAAGAACAACAAATAAAAAGAGAGGACCTAGATAAAGTAGAAGCCGATATAGACGAATTAAATAAAAGATATCATAATAAAAAAATAGAAATTGAAGAAATTATATCAAAGGAAAAGGAAATAGAATATAAAATTCGAGAATGTGATACTTCACCACTTGAAAATATTAAATTATCTGAAAATCAGTTAAAAAACTATTCCAAGGAAAAGAATTTAGACGCATGGTGGAATATATATATTTCAATTAAAACTGAATATGATAATTATCGCCCTAAAAATGAGCTTGAAGCAAAAATTAAGGATTTAGAATTGGATCTAAAAAAAGTCACAACAAATCTCAATTTACAAGCAAAAGCTCTAAAATTAGACTTAGAAGAACCTATTCTAATTAGTTTAGCCAAACAAGATGTAAATGAAATAGAGGTTACAAATAAAAAAGAGGAATTAATTGAAAAAATTAACGATTTATCCACAGTAAATCGGGATTTATTAAAAGATATTAAAAAATTATCTGATGAATCGGATAAGCTTGAGGAAATGTTTCACATAAAAGAAACAGATTTGAAAGAAGTCTATAGTGGTATTCTTGAAAATGAACTTGACTTAAATGATCAGATATCTAATTTAGAAGAAGAAGAAGCATTTAAGGAAAAAGAGAAGAATTTAACGGAAGAAAACATTGCTATATTTGAGAAGCAAGTCAAAGAACTAGGAATAAACATTGAATTACTAAAAAATAAATTAGATATTATAGATGCAAAATTACAATTATTAGGTCAACAATTAAATGAACAATTAATAAAAATTCCAGTAAAAGAAATAGAAATCAAAACCTTTACAGAATTTAATGAAAACTTTGATAATTTAGTTACGCAAACCAACAATAATATTAAAGAAAAAGAAAGTATTGAGAAAAAAATTCAAGATTTTATTCATCAGATACGAGGTTTAAACAAATTTAAAGATGATAGGATAAAAAATAAAGAATTGTTCAAATTTGTGGATACATTTGATAAGGTTCAAGTTTTTAATACTTCATTTTTTATTGAAAGGCTTGGAATGAATTTAAAACAATTACAAGCACAGATTTATGCACCCGAAGGTAGATTACAAAATATTGTCATAAAATATTCAACAAAAGTTGATGAAATTATAAAAATGATTAAAAAGATAGAAGAAGAAAGATTTGATATTGAAGAATTGGAGCATTTGAAGAATAAACCTATACTACGAATCCCTATTAAAAATAGGAACATAAATAGTATAAAAGATGCTGCTAAACGCTATTTTAATAATTTATTTTATCAAAATGAATCCTTCCCTGAAAACATTTCAAATGAAATTATCATTAATGAAATTATAAGAGAATTTTTAGAAGATAAATTAAGTCCAATTACATTTCTTTTTCCTGAGGACTCAACAGATGTTAGTTATGAAAGAATTAAAGAATTAAAGATCGGGAGTGGAGGAGAAAAACTTACCATGGCAATTTTACTCTATTGTTTAATTGCGCATTTTCGCATGTTCTTTGAGTTAGGTGGTTCGAAGGAAGAGTATAGTTTTCCTTTAATTATGGATGATCCTCTTGGAGATGCAAACCGACCAGATTTAATTGCAATGGTTGCCTCAATGGCTGAAAAATTACAAATTCAACTTATACCGTTCACGCCTCATGAAGAAATTGAGGCCCTTCATTATTTTAAAAATACAATTACGATGAAAAAAGACAAAATAATGGATGGAAGGCAAATTATTGAAATTGATCCAGAAACTTCAAAAAATATTATCCAAGCAGGCTCTATTTTAAGAAAGACCACACTAAACAAAGAAATTGATAATGTGAATTAGACTTGGAAAAAGAAATACAATTTTTAAATCAATTAAAGAGACTAAATAAAAAAAAATTAGTGCTTAAAGAAATAATTGCGTTATTCATTGAAATATATCCTGAGGATTATTATGGACATTCAAGTTTTAATCAATTTCTAGTAAATGTCTTAAATTCTTTAGCGAATAATCAATTAATAAGACTACCAAAAGGAGAAAAATACTGGAATCATTCATATAATCCAAACCTACCAAATTGGATTATAATTCAAGGTGATGAAAAGGAAAGCGAATTTTCTTGGAAAGAATATCCTTGGCATTATAAATTGGCTTGGATCCCCCAATTACAAAGTCGACCAAGAGACATTAATATTTTATTAAAATTAAATTATTTCTTTAAAGAAATAGACCAAGAAAATCTAGAATTTATACCAGTTAAAGAACGTTCACTTCAAATTTTCGGTGATGAAAAAAAATTACAAAGAATAATATCGAATAAATGGTTTAAATTAACATTATTCGATTTAAAATGTTATCCTACATTTGAACCATTCGTATCAAAGACATTTTGTAATGCTAAATCCTTAAATACAATTATTATTGAAAATAGGGATACATTTATGAGTTTCTGTAAAATTAATTCGGAATTTGATTCTCCGCCCTTTAAACATGTAATTTATGGTAATGGGAATCAAATCGAAAGTAATATTTTGTGGATAAAGGATTTGGATTCAAATATTACAAAGATCCAATATTTTGGAGATATAGACATGAATGGTTTTCTAATTCCTTTTAGAACCAATAAAAAGTTAATTGAAAATAATTTTAAACCACGTATTGAACTAGCTACTCATTTCTATTCAAAAATGATTTTATATTCAGATCATAAAAATTTAAAACTGCAGAAAGAAAATGAAAAAATTTATGAGTTTCTCAAACCCTTTAATGAATCTGAGAGATTGATTATTAATAATTTGTTAGCTCAGGGTGAAAGAGTTGCTCAAGAGTTATTAAAACTACCTGAAATTCGGAAGATAATTTCGGAATATTATATTAAATAAAAGAGAATATCTATTTTTTTTCAATCAATGATTTTCCAAAAATAAAATTTGATATAATAATTTGTGACCAATGGTGACATTTATATAAGATTTTTAATATAAAAAGTAACCAATGGTATTAAAAAAAAGGGGTTAATAATTTGAAAAAGAAAAAAGTAGATCATTCTGAAATCGATTCTTCTAAATCCTTAACAAGAAAACAATCAATTCTGAATTTTATAATATCAAATAAAACCGCAAAAATTAATATTAAGGGAATTGCTAAAAAATTCAATCTTGATAATTCTTATATTGGAAAAATAATAGATGAATTAGAGCTTGAAGGAAAAATTTGGAGTTATTATGAGAAGGAAGGAGGAAAAAGATTTCGTTATGTATCAATGTTGAATGTTCAGAGAATTCAACAAATACCAAATAAAAATTTCATTAAAGTCGGAAATTTACTTCAGAAGATAAAATATGATGAAAAAAATGATGCATTTGAAAAAGAAATTATAAATGATGATATTGAAATTGGCTTTGATTACTCTCTAGAGGATAATTTATTAATCACCGGAGGAGCATCTACAGGAAAGACAAAATTGGCTTGTGATATTGCGGGACAATTAATAAATTTGGATAAAAAAATCATTTATCTTTCCTCAAATACTTCAAGGTATCATTTGGAAAAGTTTGCAAATGAATTAATTAACAAAGGTAAAATTGTATATTATTTCAGTTTCGAAAGAGATTTTAACGGAAATCTAATAAGACCCCTAATTATAAATCCATTAAGACCGTTCACGATAAAAAATGAATTTATTTCTAAACATTTATGGATAGATCTCTTAATTGATTGTTTTATAGGAAGTCATCATTTAGGAGAAAGATCAGCAGTAATAATAAGGAATCAATTGAGAAGACTTTACGGTCTTGTACCAGAAGACCACCCTTATAATCATCAGAGTGAGGGTAGCGATTGGCCACATTTAAGTGAATTACTTGACTTATTATATGAACAATATTTTGAAATGAGGAAATTGACCAAAGAATTCTATGAAGCAGAACATGTCATGGGAATTATAACTCGATTAAAGTATCTATTATTTCAAATTGGCGATGCATTCAATACAAAAAAAAGTTTAAATTTGGAATTATTATTTGATCCCGACTCGGTCATAATTATTGAAATCGAAAATTCAAACCAATTTATTGGAAATTTCATTTTTTTATTCATTATTAAAACATATTACTTATATTGTAAATATGCATCAGAAAAATTGATAGATTTAAAGGATTTTTATTTAATATTAGACGACACGTTTGATCGAATAATTCCGGATGAAAAATCTTCTGACTTCACAGAAAAAATTAAATTGGATTTATTTCAGTCGATTATAAAACAAGGAAGAACTTTAAATTTAAAACCTTTTTTTATTATAAGAAATATTACCAATATATCCAAATCTTTTCCGAACATGTTAAATTTAATTCCAACTCAGTTACATTTACAAAATCAATACATGAATGATATTGAAGTAATTAAAAAAATATTTGGCATCACTGAACCAAGCAAATCTTTGAAATTTCAATATCTTAATAATTTTTATAATGTATTCATTTCTCCAGGAATTTTTACCCAAGACCTTCCCGTAAAAAAACAGTTTCCTTTTTATTCAAGAGGAATATTTAAACTGAGATATGAAATAGATCCTCTTTATATTAATATTCCAATCTTAAATGTAGAAATAAAAAAAGATTTGAAACTCGATATTATTGAATTTACAAGAGAATTCATCATTAAACATCTTGGAATTACTAATTTATATCAACCCGAACTAATAAATGATGCAGTTAAGATTGATACTACTTTTATTCCATTTTATAAAAAAGAAAAAAGAGAAAGATGAACATTATTTTCCATGTAAAATAATAACAGTATACCTTTCTTTACATTTAGGGCAATATTTTGTAACGTTACTAATCGTTTTCAACGCTATTTTTCGACCGAAATTAGAATAAATAATTCTATATTTTGATGTATCACCTTTCTCCACTTCACACTTATGACAAAAATATAAGGTTTTGTCTTTTGACATACTAATCCCCTTTATTACAAGGAAATTTCTTTACTCCAATTTTAAATTAATAATTCTTTTTTTTATAAAGCCAAGACATAAAAGAAATTAATTTAAGTAATAATTTGGTTAGATTTTTGAAAAATTGAAATAAATTTGAATGGGATTTCTTTTTTTATGATAAAATTAAATATATTTTAAAAAATAAAAAAAGAATAGAGAGGGAAATCAATATTTATTTATTTTATTCTTTTTATTTAGCTCTTTATCAATTGCTTTAACAACATTTGCCAATTCTATTTTTGAATGAATATACATGTAACATTTAGTGCATTCCGCTTCACAATCCTTAAAACAATGTTTATTTTTAAATTGTTTAGGTGTCATTCCCGTAAACATTTTTTTCACCTATAACTCCTTTAAAGAATTTTTAATCTCAGTTTTACCATCTATTACACATTTAGGACTAGCGAACTCAAGTAAATCCTTATTAACAATAATAATACAAGGTGTTTCTAAGGCGTTTTCATCTATTTCTGGTTTCAAACATCCCGTACACATCATAAATTTATACATGGAAGTCTGCAAAAATTAATCCTCCTCTTTCTTTATTTCTGACAACATTTCTTTAATATATTATGGTAAGCGGGGCACATATTATTGCAATCCTTTTTTAGAATGTAATCCTCTTTTTCAGGACACCATATTGTATCATTGACAAGTTTAATTTTTCGAGTTTTAAATAGAGGGCAATTAGATTTCTTACAATCGTAAATTTTTCCTTCCAAATTTTGCTTCTTTAGTAATGATTTTCTATATTTTGGATGATCGCAATAGAATTGAGAAAGGTGATACTTGCATTCTGTATTTTTAGCTGGAACATCAAACTTATATTCATCTTTAACTTCTAATTCTACATACATTTTTAATTTATTTCCCAAAATATCATATCCTGACAATATTATTCTCAATTTTTAATAATTTACAATTAAGCCGTTAAATTATCTTAATATGAGAATTTCATTGGGCTGCATTTTTATATGAGTTATTTTTCTTCTTGAGCCATTAAAATAATAGATTTTGTAAATGAAAATATTTTTTCAACGATCAATAAATAGAAAAGATTATTTTATATCAGATTTTTTAAAAAAAGGGAAATTAAGAGTCATGGAGCATTTCGCTCCAGAGGACTTTTTGTTTATACTTGATATTCTTCTTTTTTTTGGTAGGATTAAAAAATGAAACTGCTCATCCTTATGAGCAAGTTTGATATTAGTTTTTTTATTTAAATATGTAATACAAAAAACATCTTAATTTAAATATTATATTTTTTAATTTGAGAGAAATATCCGGTCAAAACTCCCATATTAGAAAAAATCATGGAAACAGAAAATTAATAAAAAGAAATTGTTTTAATTTTAGTCAATGGGATTGAATTTATTAGAAAGAAAAAAGATTTAATTTAGGAATATTAAAATTTAACTTAAAGATTTGTTTTATTTTCGAATTAAAGTCTTTATCTAATTTTATTTTGATTGAATTTTTAAATTAGTTATCAAAATGGCTTTTAATGTTGGTATATGATCAAGAAAATTTCATTTGAAATTATTCAATTACATTGTTTTAGATCACCCGTAGGACACGTAATCAGAAAACCATATATATGCATGATGGTATTCTGGCAAACTGGGGTTTTCAAATTATTATATGAAAAAAATAATGTAAGTTTTTTTTAATTAAATTTATATACAATATAGTAACAATGAAATAGTAATAAATAAAAATGATTATAATAAATAAGAGGTGATTCCAATTGATAATACAATTTTTTGATCAAAAGAAAATTATTTTTTTTAAATTTGTTATATATGGTCCTGAATCCTCGGGTAAAACTTTATTTTTTAAATGGTTAGCTAATCTTTATTCTTTAGAGAACGTTGCTTCTATTTCTAGTACTGATGGTAGCACTATTTTTTATGATTACGGGCATTATATAGAAGATATTTACCATCAAACAAATTTAATGGTAGCAGTGTGGACATCGGCAGGTAGCCAGGAGCGTATAGTTACGCGCCGTACAGTAATTAAAAATACGGATATTATAATTTTCTTGATTGATTCTCGAAGGGAAAATCTTGATAAAAGCCTCGACAGTTGGAGAGAGATTTGTAAATTCGCACCTACAGCCCCAAAAGTTTTGGTACTGAATCATTTCGGTTCCAATAATGAAATTGACGCTTTTGATATAAGAAATAATTTTGAATTGGCAGACTCAACATTGATTCATGACGTTAATTGTCTCTCAGGAAAGGGAATTAATAAGGTTTTTGAATTTATTCTACAAAATATACAAGATTTCGTTTTTCTTAGAAAAAAAATGATAGGGAGCAGGAAATGAAATATTGTAAAAAATGTAAAAAATACGTTAAGCATTTAAAAAAACATATTAAAAAAGAACATTCCGAAGAAATTGAACAATTTTCTAATGAAGAATTTGAAGAATTACAAAAAGATCCGCTTAAACTTTTAAAATTAGCAGAATCAATTGCCCCTCATATTGATGGATATTTCCGGGAAAAAATGTTACTTCTTTTTGCGTTTTCAAGTGAAGATGTAGATTTCGATGAAGCAATGAAAATATTGGAAACCCAGAATTCATTAAATTATGATGAAATAATGGAGATTTATTTTATTAAAAAAAGAAATATTGATCGAAATTCTTTATCCCCTGATTTCTGTGCTAACATGGCAAAAAAGATAGCGATTGCTAGGGCAAGATTATGTTTTAGAGAAAACGTAAGCGAATTGGATATTTCAGCAGGTATTAGATATTTCGATTGGTATTTATATCCCGATAAAATGAGGTCAATGGAAGTCAAACAAGAACAAGAAGTAGAAGAAGAATTTAAAAAAATGCAAGAAATTTATGAGATAATCTCAACTGTATCTAAAGATCCAAAGATAATAAATAAAAATATAATTGATGCATGGTATTTGGCAGGGATTTTTACAAAAGAATTCAGAGATAAGATGAAAAAAGATGAATATTTAACTAGATTAGAAAAAGCTTTTATCTTATTAGAAGATGGTAAGATTCAAGAATATATTACTTATATAATTAATCTAGCTAAAGAAATGGAAAAGAAATGAAATTAAATGATGGATTTAATTGAATGAAACTAGAGAACTCCAAAAGGAATTTGAGGTTTGCAATTATCAAAATAAAGTAAAAATCCTAAAAATTTTAAAAGAAAGGGCATTGTCAAATCCAAGTCAAATAAAAGACTTAACTCATTTTTTATTTAGACAATTAGAAAAATGTCTTCCGCCCCAATCAGAAACCTTCAATGTCATTTATAAAATAAATGGAGAAGAATCAAAAAATCCAGATTTGTATAAAAAGATTGGATCTCAAATTATTCAAATCATAAAAATATTAGGAGAAAAAGAACCTGAACTAATTTTCAAACAAACATTGTATTCAATTCAAAACCTGACAAGGATTTTCTATTTACCATTAATAGAAATAATGATATCGACGTGGTTTAATATCTTGCTTATCTCAGATGACATTGAGGAGTCTTTAGAAGAATTATACAATGAAGTTAAATTCTATGAATGGAAAGATGAAGCTCACGAAATTCTCTATTTTATTTTTGATTATATCAATCATAAGGCGGTAAAAGAAATTATAATGAGTCGAATTACCGAGGTGGAAAAAGATCTAAATGAATTTGAAAAACTATTAAGATTTTTATTAGCTTCTTTATTTGAAAAACATGGTTATAGATGGAATAATATCATAATGAAAGAGGAGACCAAGAATGAAATTGAAAAAATGATTGAATCCAAAAATAAATTAGAAATTTTAGAAAAAAATAAACATAAATTAGGGCCATTCTTGGAATTTTTCAATTATTACCAATATTTAGAATTGATCAAAGAAAATTGGCACGAAATTCCTGAATTTAAAGAAATCTTTCAAAACAAAAAATTTATTAAGAAATCAATTTTTAAAGTAAAAGAATTGAGAAATACACTTAAACATTTACGTTCAGTAGATTACTCTGAATTAAAGCGCGGTTATGAAGGTATTAGGGTTTTAAAAAAGAGAATCTTTAATTGGTACTTTCAAAAGTCAAGTAAAATATATAACAACCATTATGAAATCCCAGATTTATGGGAGTTCTCCAAAAACTATGATAAAGATAGGGATTTATTAAAGATAAGTTGTCAAACTTGTGGTGTTCAATATGAATTATATTCAAAAAATCTGTTTAGATGTAGAGTATGTGAAGAAATTGAGTGTTTAGATTGTTTGAGAAAAGATGAGACTTGTCCTGAATGTGCAGATTATGGAGGAATAGGTGCTTTTCTATACATGTTTTATGAGCATGTAGACAATGGTCAAACTGCTTTACCACTTCCTTATGAACCAGGCAAGGAAGTATTTATTAGGTATAGAGATGATGAAGATAGAATACATACTGAATTAGTTAAAGTAGATGGAAAAATTTTAAAGTTAAATAATAAAAAAATAGAGACCATATCAAGTATTGATGGTCTTTATTATTTAAAACATCTCGAAGAAATAGATTTAAGTGAAAATTATATCAGTGGGATTGATAAACATGAAGCAATTAATTTATCTGTTTTCTCTAATTTAAAAAAGGTAAATTTAAATGATAATGAAATTAGTACACTAAATAATTTTGAAAAATTAACCCAGTTAGAAGAATTATACCTTTCAAATGGCTCAATTGAGGACTTATCTCCTTTAAAATCCTTAACAAATTTGAAGGTCCTGGAATTAAAAGAAAATTCTATTAAGGATATAACTCCATTAGTGGACCTCACAAATCTTAGAATTCTTAATCTATCATCAAATTATTTAATCGAAAAATTCACAGATTTAAGTAAAATGCAAAATCTAGAATATCTAGAAATATTTCTTTTATGAAATGAAATCATTCCTATTATTTCGGGTAAAATAATAGATTGTATATCACCTATTTGAGTCTGAATGGATGTAATATCTTTTTTTACTATTTCTAAAATATCATCAATATTCCGATCATTTATTGTTAATGAATAATTGATTGGTATTATGGCTGGTTCAAACGGTATAAAATCAAAAGTTAATTGATTATCTTGGGAAATTAATTCAATATATCCAAAAGGAGACCCTTTTCTTCTTTCAATAGTTTTTAGGTCAATATCTTCCTCACGTTCAAATTTTTTAATCCAAAATTTTCCTATATGAAGCAAGGACGGCAAGGATGGGGGAAGATTTATAAGATTAGGAATTCCTAATACTTTTTCCTGAAAAACATGTTCGTGTCCATTAAATATTAGTGCAAATTTATCTGCTAAAATTGAAATAGTATCTTTTGAAATACAAATTGGACGAGGACCAATATTTTCATGCATTAATAAAATTTTTGGTTTTGTTTGGCTCATTTTCAGAATTGAATTAGCGATTTTTTTAAATTCTTCTATTAAAAAAGAATTATAATCCTCTCTATCATAAAACTCGTCAGCATTAGAATTAAGGAAATAAATATCAATATCAGGCAATTCCACCCAATTATTTTGAGGATAGTGAAATAAATTTGAAGATAATGCTTGTTCTGTCGTAAATAGAACCGATTCAGCATCGTGATTTCCTTTTAAACAATAAATTGGAATACCAATCTCTTTAATTATTTTTCTAACCTCAAACATAATTGATTCGCCATCAGAATGCCGTAAATATAACCGAGTTGAGATTTTTTCATCAAAAAAATCCCCTGCAATTAGAATTCCTCTAAATTCCTTTTCTTTCAAATTCATTAATAAGGCTTTAAAATCTGACAAATTATCATAATTTGGAATGTTTTTTTGAACCAGATGTAAATCTGAAAGTATTGCATATCTATTATTCATTTGGATTCCTCCTTGAAAATAAAATTGATTGCATCTGCTGGTAATCCATATTTTTCTAAGGTATTTTTAACAGACTTTTTTGTTAAATCATCTAAAGTTAATACTTTTTTCCTCCAAAGGTCTTTAACTCGTTTTTCATAATGCCAAACTTGAACAGGAACTGGTAGATAAGATAGTCTTTGATTCTGACAAATGACTGCTTGTCCTGTAGTTGATTTTTTTATGCTAATATCAAATGGACCAAAATCCCCTGCGGCATTCTTTATTAATTTACTTCTAATACCGTCAGATGGAATAGGAAGAGCGACCATCCAACCTAATTGATTAACTAATCGTTGATCTAATCCTTCAGAATGTTGTAGAATTAGAGTAAGTCCCATTCCGAATTTTCTTGCTTTTGTTAAGACTTTTCGGAATATTCTTAATTGATCACTCGTCTGATCTTCCATTGTTGAAGTTGCCTCTTCAATGATTATCTGACAAGGAATGTTTCCATTCTCTTTCGAAGAGTAAGTTTCCCTATATTCTAATATGTTATTTATGATACTACGTTGTAGTGCTAATTTCTGAAGGTCATTTAAATCTGATTGGTCTATTATTATGGTTTTTCTATTTTCTATTTCTCCTAATAAATAGTCAATCAAGTTTTCTTTGTTTTTTAAATCATCGTTTTTAATTTCTTGACTGTTAAAATCAATATAAGCTTTTAGGAAATTTCTGTTATCCCTGATATAATTTCTTACAGTCCGCTGCATTACTTCGATGCTAGTTTGATTGTATTTCTCTTCTCTCAGTTCATTTTCACAGTCTTTATCAAATAATATCCACTGAATTAAATCCGGAGTTATAATATCATATCTTTTCTGTCCATTGATAATATGAATTAATTCTTCGTTTTTCTGATAAAAAATAAATTTTGCAGTGTAAAATGCGCTTTCTGCTCTTAATCCCCTAGCTTCATATATTATTTCACTTGCAGAAATATGAATTAAGGAAAGCTTATATTTACTATCTTTTTTAGGATTAACAAATTCAATGGGAAAATCCTTAAATAATCCTTCCAAACATTCTAATCCCCATTCAGTATTAGATCTATTCGATTTAAATTCGGGCACATCATCAAAAACTATCATTGCTAATCTTTGTTTATTATCTAAAAAAGCATTACTCGAAATGATATTTTTATTGAGATTTCCTTTACCTCCTCCTGAAATAGAGGCTATTATTGAGTGATTAATTTTTTTAGGATGAAATAAAACTTCATATGGAACTTTAGTATTTTCAATAATCCCTATTTGGATGGAAATAGTTTCAGAATCGACTCCTAATTTCATGAATTCTTCAAATATTCCATTTAATGAATCTTTTGATCCAAGTGAACCACAAGATATTGTAGATACTTTACGATTGAAATTTTTGTTATTTTGAAGTTGAAATAGTGGAGAAAACACACATATTTTCCCGCTATTTGTAAAAACAGTTATTATTTTTTGTCCATTCTCATTAAATACTATTAGATCTCCCAGATTAAGGTCTTTTAATACAATTCCGATTACTTGATTGTTTTCAAATCCTAAAGCCAAACAATCGGTTTTTCCATCTGTTAGAGCTTCTAAAACTCTTTTGATTTTTTTATTATCTGCATCTAATCCTTTTTGAATTAATTTTGCTATTATATTTAACAATTTTTCTTTATTCTCAGCTGATAGAATAGAACCATATTTATTAAGGAATTGTACAAACAAATCACTTAAACTTTCTTCTTTAATATAATTTGGTAAATAATTAAAGAAATCAAAATCAGATTCTTTAAAAATTTCTTGCAATTTTTCAGAATTATCTGAAATCATCAGAGAAGAGAGGGGTTCAAGGATATCCATAAATTTATTCTCTTTAGGAATTAAAATCCCTTCTGAAGAATAGCTAGTTAATGATGAATTTATTAAGATTTTACGTGCAGGGTCAATGAGCATCATACTTCCATCTTTCCTCTCAAAATAAAAACTCGGAAGATTTTGATCTGGACCTGCAAAAACATGTTTGTAAACAAAAATATAATAAGGATCAGCTTCAAGAAAAAAAGGAATTATACTCGGTATTTCGACATTTTGATCCTTTTTTTCAATTTTCTTAGCTAGAATATAGCCTATACGCCCATTTATCCCAACTAAAGTTCCATATTTTTTTCCATTAATAGAATCTTTAGTATTTTGCTTAGAATTTTCTTTCTTCATTTCATAAATCTCCATTTTTGTATGTTTTTTAACGATTTTGGAATTTGATGTAAATCCGCAAGTATTTGTGATAATAATTCTCGAGTTTTTCTTCCAGGAGATATTAACGTGTGAGCCAAAGTCAAGGATAAGCTATGACCCTTTCCTAAAGCCGTATCGAATAAAAATAATTTATATAAGAATTCTGGGTCACTGTTCAAAGGGAATCCAACTTTAATATCATCTAAGGGAACATATAAGAATTTATTATCGATTAATTCAAAATATCCCCAAGTAGTTAGCATATATCCCGTTTCAACTCCTTCATAATATTCTAAAGAATTTGGATCTTTAATTTGAAATAATGGTGTGGAATTTCCCTTTTTATTAAAATAACTACGAAATAGATCGAAATCTGTATAATTATGTGATATTACCTTAAAATCTCTTACGAAGTCTCTTAATGTATTTCTAATTGATGAAAATTTATCGTCATTCCGGTTGTTTTCACAATATTTTTTTATTTCTTCAATTAGTTTCGTATCAAATTCCCCTGATCTCTTAAACATATAATCTATATCATTTTTTATTTCATACATGAAACGCTTATCACGAGATCCGTGAGTAATAAAAATAATTTCTAGATTATTATCGCGAATTTGGCGATATACCCATTTAACAGTGTTCAATATCAAATTTTTTGCTTGTGGTGAAACGTGAGCTTGTTTTTTAATGAAACTAAAGTCTATTGTCAAATCTAAAATACCAATTGCACGAAAATTGGTTAGATCTCGTAAAATATTCTTTTTGCTTTTCAAGATACAATTATTTTTCAATATAGGACAATCTTTACAAGGTAATTCGCCCGTTTTAATTGTCGTTAAAATGCATATTGGAGTGATTAATTCCTGTTGAATTCTCTCGGTACTTATCAATGAAGGAATTTGGAATTCTGATTCTCTATATTTCTTGATTATTATTGGAACATCAAATTCTGGACCCCATAGTAAATTTACAGTCGCATTTAATCCTACTGTCCGAGTATATTCTTGAGTATTTATAGAACTTCCGTCAGTAGAAATGAATAGAATGTCATTCATTTTAATTTCTGAAAGTATTTTTTCAATTATCGAATCATCATGATTTATGTCGGAATCTAGCGTAATCGGATCACGAATAGGTTTAATCAACAATTGACAAATTGAGTTAACTAAAACATCAACATTTTGTTGTAATTCCTTTATTACAACTTTCAAATTTTTTGGACTTATCATATAATTATCCATTGGCGTTCAAATTTAATTAAATATTTTAGCATAAAAATTGCCAAACTAAAAGTAATATATATAAGTTTAGAAAAAATATTTAAAAAAATAGAAATGATGAATTTAAATTTCCAGGCAGAGATTTTACCATTTTATTCTAATCAATTTTCAGATACAATTTCAATCAATGGAAGGCAAAAAATAGTTGAAAGTAGCCCAGATTTTAAAGAATTAATAGTATTTATTTCTCCTGAAGAACTTGAAAAATCCTCAAAATATAAGGATGCATTTACATTTAGTTTCGATATCAAAGAGAAAGATATCACGATCATTCCATTTGATATCCTCTCTGATAACATTTTTAATATTTTTAAAATAGAAGAGATCCACAAATTATCTAATCCTTCAATAGTTAATTTTTCATTAATAACTAATCTTTTGCTTTTTACTCGATTTCTAAATATTCTCTCTTATTTGCAACGAGGTTCGATGGGTTATTTTATTGAAAAAAATGAAAATCAATATTATTGTCAATTTGTCAGTCCACCTGTACCTCAAAATCCTTCAAAGTCAATAATGATAATTTATGATTATTTAATGAAAAAAGGAGTTCCAAGAACGATGAAGGAAATTAGTAAGGATCTAAAGCTTGATTCTTATTATAAAGCTCAAAAGAATCTTAAAAAATTGAGTGATTTGGGATTATTATATGTAACTAACCGACAATTTAATGAAAAGGAATTTTCAATCCTTAATAATCATAGGATTCAATTATAATATTATTTTTTATATTCAAATATCGTTATTTTCATTAGAATTTGTCATAATAAAAGTTTTTAATTAAAAACCCTATTTAATTAAAATTCTTTTTACCCAAACAAAAAACAAATTTATATTGAACAAGAATTAGGCGAATCAAAATGACTATCGTCTTAAGAAAGACATTTAAATGTGAAAAAATAGTTGAAGAATTGGATCAATTAATAAAGGAAGCTTGTAATTTAATTGAAGATCCTTCTACGTGTAGATTATCGGGAGACAATATACAAAGAATGAAATTTTTATTAACTATTATTCAATATCACCTTTTGGAAAAGACAAATGTTAAAAAAATTGTCAAGTTTACTTGGTGGGGTGGGCGCGCATTAATTTTTACGAGTTCTTTAAACAAAATTCTCTGTGAATTAAGAAAAAGTGGAGAAGAGCTGACATTTAAAAATTTTATTTTGTTCTTTAATAAGGAAAATAAAGCGTATCAAGAACGGCAAAAAATGGACTATTCTTTTTTCATTCCTTCCAAAATTGAATTTAAGTTAAAAATTGAAGAAGAATCTAATCTAATGTCAAAAATAGATCATGTTTTGGGAATTAAATTTGAAAAATTATCTCAACCAATAGTAAATGAAATAAAAAGTAGTAATTATAAAAATGCATACAGAAATCGAAAAGTTATTTTAAAAATGGAAATTAATTCAAAAGATCCTTATTATGATTTTGATGAAGTATTGTTTAAAAAAATCAAACTATTTTTTGGAATTCTGGCCTTTTCAATACATGCTTTTATTGATACTGAACAATGGATAGGAGATCCAAATGATATGTCATTATCTGAAAATCCCTTAGAAAAATTTTTATTAGTAGTGAAAGAAAATAAAGAGATTTTTTATCCAAATTCAAATAATTGGAAAAATTATGATTTTAACAAAATTTACGAATATAAGACGCTATCTCCAAGAGATAAATGGAAAATCGATAATAATATTAATGGGAATTATAATCAATTAATGAAATTCTTAGATTTTTATGATAAACAAAAAAATTCTACTCTAAAATCATTCTTTGAGGACATATTTGCCCTTTATTTGGATGCCATAATAGAAAAAAAATTGGAATTTTCATTTCTAAAATTTTGGGTCATTATTGAGAAAATAATGAAAATGGGAAGAAAGCAAACAGATGAATCATTTACGAAGAATTTAGAGAAAATTATTGCAGAAAAATACCTAAAAACATTAATTAAAGATTTATATTCAAAAAGAAATAATTTGGTACACGAATTTCAGCGTGATTTTATTACTCAAGATGATAGGAATCTATCAAAACAAATTGCTGAATCTATAATATCCGAGTTAATAGAGTTTAATATAAATATAGATGACATTGAAGAGCTTGGCATATTGATTGACAATATGTATGTGAATGTTGATCATTTAAAAATAAAAAAGAAAGTAATTGAAAATATATTAACGAAAAAATAAAAATGAAATAATTAAAAATTAATAAAAAGTAGTATTTTTCCCAAAATTTTTTGAGACCAAGTTTTTTTCTGTAACTTTAATATCTATTGGAGCATCATCCATTACATTAGTCAGAAATCCCTTATAAAATTCTCTTTCTGTTACATTTATATCTTCCGCTTTTACCCTTGTTCCGGATGGATATTTTCTATTTAATTCCTCATTGGGAGTTAGTAAATTATCTTTCCCTGCAACATTACATTCTAGTGTCATGCGTGCAACTGGAACTCCAATTTCCCGAGAATGTTGTACTACTGCTGGGTATGCTTCGGGAACATCTTCATGAATCCAATCAATTGCAGGATCCTCAATGGTATGAATACATAAAGCTTTCCCACTTGTTAATCCTCCTAACCTACTAATAAAAGATCCTCTAGACGTTAACGCCATCGAATTAATGAGAGGAAGGTCAGGATAAAATAAAAACCAATGATCTTTCATGCCATAATATTTTTTACTATTATATCCATCCCAGACAGAACCTAATACTTCGTAGTTGCTTGGTTCGACAAAGAAATTAAATAAACCTGATGTATGAAGCATTACTATTGAATATAATGATGTACTCCATTGAGGCGTTCGTTCATTTCTAATGTCTTTCATTACATCTAAAATTAACCTAGCTGTCTTTGCCACATTTTTAGTTTTATTATAAATATCCTTGATTTTTACCCCAAGTTTACGGTGTCTTCTCTCCAATAACTCATCATTCATCCCAACGTTCCACCAGTCAACGCTAATTCCCTGTTCCTCGTGCCCGTTCATGCAAGTTACCACGTGACCTGTGAGATCGTTTAGCATTATTGCCGTAACATCAACTGAGTCTCCATATAAGAGTTTCACCAAACCCGTCTGAAGGTCAGTCCGAGTGCTTATAACATGAGGCAGAGTATATAACATCATTTTTGATGTTTCTTCTTGAGTAAATTTCCCTGATACAACCAACCGAGATGTCGAAATCATGTTATCCCACCGTTCTTTTATTAAATCATATTGTATCTCATCGAACTTCGGGAATAAACTCTCAATGTAATCTGCACCTAATTCCTTAAAACATTTATACATGTGAGGTGCAAGCAACATGTATTCTTTATTCGGATGTTCAAATTCTAAAAAACTAAACTTCACTATCAAAAAACCCTCCTATTAAAAATCTATGGAAAATTAATATTTTAAGATTCGATTTTGAATTACTCATAAGAGAAAATCCCAATCTTTCTTCGTTTTTAATATTCATGCTATCAAGCCTTACTTTTAATTACTCAATTTAATAAACTTAACTTTATTTTTAATTGCCAAGGTGTACAATTTTGATCTTTTTTCATTAAAATCCTCATTACATCTGTAATTACTATTTTCATTATATTTTTTACCCTACTTAAAAAATCTCAATTCTACTTCATACCCTTTTAATTTCCTTGCTGTATTCGAGTTAAACGCACTAAAAATGATGGTGAATTTATTTTAATGAAAAATTTCATTACTAAGGCTATATCTTCATGCCCATTCATGCAAGTTACTATCTCACCTGTCAAATCATTCATCATAACTGCACTGACATCAACAGAATCTCCATATAATAATTTCACTAATCCCGTTTGTAAATCTGTTCGAGTACTTATTACGTGTGGTAAAGTATATAACATGATCTTTGATGATTGTTCAGGTGTGAAATTTCCCGCAATAACCATTCTTGAGGTGGAGATCATGTTATCCCATCGTTCTTTAATCAATTCATATTGAATTTCATCAAATTTTGGAAATAATTCTTCTATATATTTTGCTCCTAATTCTTTAAAACATTTGTACATGTGTGGAGCTAATAGCATGAACTCTTTATTTGGATTATCCAATTCAGAATATAGGAAATTACCCAACTTTTTTCACCCACCGTCTATTGGATAAAAATCTTTATGAAATTAATTACTTGTAAATCCTCAATCTTGTTAATTTAAAATTTATTTATTAATCCTTTTATCTTCGATCTTAATTTATTATAATGCTATTATTATAATTAAAAAAAAAGAAAATATTATGCTCTCCGCTTGCCCCAAATTGCAAGTGCAAATATACCTGAATCCCCACCAAAAAATATTATCAAAGTAACAGGTAAGACTTCCATATCTAGATTAAAAGCATAAATAATTGCAGGTGCAATTAAATAATAAGTTAAAAACCAGAAAGCTATGATTCCAACAGCCAATCCAACTATAGCTAATACCCAATGATACCATTCCATGTTAATATACTAGCTTTATTCCTATATAAAGTATCGTGAAACTACTTTGGGAATCGTGCCATAATCATGGCTATCTATCATCAATGAAATCTTTCTTGATGCTCGATACAACCCTCGGATAAATTTTAAAATTTGTTCGACATCTCCTGCACATTTCTCAGCGTACTTAGCAATTTTATGAAGTACCTGGCTCGGAGATGCATATTGGCTCAATATATCAATAGTTTCCAATGGAATTCCCTCTGGAAGATCCTTCGTATAAATTTCTATTTTTCCATTGACTTTTTTTCGTTTAGGCAATCCACAAACTTCTCGAAAAGGCCCAACCATCCGATATAGAAATAATCGACGCTTGATAATTCGATATGCGGTAATTCTTAATGCTGGCGCTGGAGTCCAATGATAAAATTTTGGAATCTTCAATAATCCAAACATGGCATGGTAATTCTGTAATATAATCGTGTCTTTTGGTAAATAGACTTTAAAATTCTTAGTAAAATCATTTAAATTTTTCTTAATATTAATTCGTTTTAAATTTTCTTCGAATTTTTTACCTTTGGACTTATCATATATCTTTGGTTTTTTATGCCAAATCATGGTTTTTGCTTTGTAATAATTAATTTTTTGGGAAGATCTGTTTAATTTATTAAATATTTCATGAGCTCTATAATCTGATATTTTTGCATCTGGTTTCCAAAGTAATTTGGTGTAAGAAATTCGATTTTGTTGGTAATCTTGATAGAAAGCTTCAATATATTGTTCTTTTTCAACATCTTTTTTATCATTAAAAAATACAAGTGCTTCGGGAAAAATATATTCTGGATTTTTTTTAAAATTGAGAAATGCATAAACAGTTGCGTTCCTGTTTAAAAACATCTCAGTATCAAGTAATAGGATGACATCCAAGGGTTCTGACAATTCTGGACATTCCATTCTTGAATTTATTAATAAAAAAACTGCACCTTTTTTTCTTCCTTCTGCAATTTCTAAGAACTTTTCTCTTACATCCTTATTTAACATGTAAAGATCATATTCTATTTTTTTAGACTCAGGATTTTCAAATTCTGCATTAATTTTTTCCATATTTTTAAATGCGTCCAGAAATTCCACACCATCATTTTTAGCAAATGCATTTATATATAAAGCAAAGAGCATCGCAGAATAATTTCGGGGTAAAATATTACAATAACGTAAAGGTAAGACAGTTCTTAGATAATCTAAATCCATTTTTTGAAATTTTTTAAAGTTATTTATGAAATCTCCAACTTTATCGACTACTTCATTTGTATCTAGAACTGGAGCTCCTGCATTCCATGATTGCATGTTAAAAACTTTGAAAAAATCTCGTATACCTGTTGGTTTTTTATAATGAAACCATGTATGATCCTTCTGTTTTCTTCTTTCTGCCCTACTTTGCCTTCTGCTCATTAGAGAACCTCTTTATTTTAAAAAAAACGAAACGCAGGTATCGGTGGATTTTGAAGGGAAGTTCAAAATACACCGATTGGCACTGTATGCCATTTCATCGTATGATTAAACATACTCTATTAGTTGGCGTCTCGCAAGTAAGAAAACATTTATTTTACTCTCTATAAAAAAATATCCATATATGAAATTGGTGCTTCAAGCAGGGGAACATACCCAAGTAAAAAAAATAAAGGAGTATGAATTAGAAGACGTTATTTTTTACATAAAAAACAATTACATGGGTGAGGAGGTAAAACCTTTAGAACATGAAATCTTTCGATTCAAGATGTTGAAAGGTGCCATTGTAATCTTTAAAGATAATCGTATTTTAAAAACAAGGAATGAATGGTTTGAATATAGGGCTTTACGGGCTTTAGCAAGCCGATTTGGTGAATTTAAACATGGAATGAAATTTAATATAAATGGATCTGAAACCGAAGTTGATGGGGTTTCTATAGATAATGAAATAATGGTTGAAATAAAAAGGGATAAGATTAATCAAGCATGGGTTGATTTTTATAAAAAAAAAATGGAGAATCTTAATTTTAAACAAATATATCTGGTGGGTGCAAGTTTTGAGGAAGAATTAAAATTTCCTGATTCTATTTATCCATTTATATTTAAACCAGATTGGGAATCCATTCGTTTACATTACGAGAAATTTGAATTTCCTGATTGGATTGCAGACTTAATGCCACATCGTCATTTTAGATTTTTATTACCAAATGGTCGATGGAAAGGCGCAAAGAGGAAATTTACAAAAACTGCAAAACATACACCCGAATCAAAATTCAAACAAGCAATCAAGTGGCTAAAATATTGGTTGCCTGCAAAAATATATTATACAATGGCTCGAATGGTCAACCCTCCAGCGGAATACTTTGGAAGAGGCTATCCGATACCAAAATTAATAGCAGTGATGGATATAGATGCAGACTCTCATGTACATATTGTAGGAACTTCTGGATATTGCCAAAGATGTATTGTTGAATCAAAAGAAAAGTTAAATAAAGCAAAAGAAATTCTATTAAATGAGGGTTATGAAATCAAGTCAATTTTTAGCGGGAAAAAAGGTTTTCATCTCTATATATTAAAAGATAATAAAACTATTGAAGTAAATCCTAATCAATTAATTGAAATCATGCATAAAATAAAGGATTTAACGGATTCCGTCACGTTTCTAGGAAAAGAAGGGTTTGATACCCATAGAATTATCAAAGTACCAAATTCGGTTGATGCCACAACCGGAATGATAATAAATGAAGGTCTTAACCAGTTAAGCTTGAAAGATCAATTGTTTGATTTATTCTAAAATAAAAAAAATAAAAAAAGGAATTGAATTATAGCTGTCTTCTTCGGTAAATGATGACTCCTGCGACTGCAGCTGCTATTGCAATAATAACTACTACGACCACGACCACAACTACGACGCCAGTTAAATCTACTTGAGTAGTAGGAGGTGCCAATAAGTTTACTTGCTGTAATAACGGGGTGTCATATTCTCGGATTTCGATACCTATAATTAAAGGCGTATTTCCTGGGTTAATGAAAATGTAGTATTCACTTGCAAAGACTCCAAACTCCCTAGCATAAGTATCATTTGTACTCCCGCCTCCCGTGTTACTTTGACCAAAATTCGTAAGTCCCGTCAAACCAAAGTTAGTCGTTTGAAAAGAATTGAAATATTTGTCAAAAAAACCTGTCGGATAGATGATTGTGAACGAATTAATGTTTGTACCATTTAAATAGATCAATATTTGCGTCCAACTATAAGGTGTTGCACCTGTAACATGAAGTAAAATGCCATTATCGAATTGATCTCCATTCATACTGTCATTATTATATGCATAATTCTCTGTGTGATTGTATTTTACCTGAGGATCACTGAAATTTAAATACTTTACCGATCTAAATCCTGCAGCGTAAGCATAAGCATGATATTCTGGTTCTTCCGTTGGCATCTGGTAATCTATCCATGCATAATGATTTGAATAGTCTAATATCCTAAAGTTGAATGTAATGTTTTTATTATATACCGTGTCTACCCCTGTCGTATTCCAAATATTATCAACAAGTATTACAAACTTATACGTACCTGGAAGTATCAGTCGCATAGTTCCCATTGAAAGTTCGCTTGGGGTTGAGGTATTATCGAAATTCCATGTCTGACCATCTGCATCAACCACAGTCTTAAAGTTAGTCGTGTAATAACCATGTGGTCCAATTAGAAGATATTGAAGCCTAACTCTCCAACTATCAGCGCTCACGTTAAAAACTTGGTTTTGATCAATCGTGAAGTTGAATCTTGCATTAATGTAGGTCATTTTGCTTATTGTAAACGAAATTACTTCAGCGATTGTAGATCCGTGTTCCCTGCCATCTTGAATAAAATCAATCGTAGTATAATCGGTTGCTGTTTGAAATCCAGCCCAATCTGTTCCGTTATAACTGTCTTCCCACAAATCATGCGAGCTATTGATATGCGAATTATAGGATTTAATTTCTAAATTCATCCATGCTATGTCGGTACCTGCTGTATTTGTTAATAAAATATAAAAGGTCCCCGGTTCTAGTACATAATACTTGCCTAGAGCAAGTCCTGCCGTGCCATTATTTACTGTTAATCCAGTTCCTACTGCCGTCAACATACCGCTTGATAATAATTGCATGAAGCCTCCCATCGCTGCTACTGAAACTGGTACATGCTTTGTTCCATTAATCCAGATTAGTGATTGCGTGCCTATATTAAAAGAAACCGTTTTCATGCCATAAGCATCTATTTCATGATTAACTGTTGTATCAACTGCTTGTGAGACTATTGGGTATTTTACCATGTTAACGTGGTGCATTATTGGTAACGTATCCATCACGATAAAGAATACTTTTCCGCTTGTTAATGCGATTGCCGAAAAGATTCCTGTTGTTGCTGCTGCTCCTGGAGCTCCTATTGTATAAAGCCCATTAACTGTCGGTGCGGGGAAATATGGAATGATCATGTTAAAATTAGGTGCACCCAATAATATTGCTGCTTGCGCTTGGGCTAATTCGCAATCAAATGATTCTCCAACCGATACTTGCATGCTGAATGCCTCAAATGTGAATGCTGGCATTGACATTAACTCTTGCTGAGTTATCCAAAAGTCATCACCCTTTGATGTAGTAACTCCTGACGTAACCACCGTTTCAGGAATGGCTTTTAATTCTACTTCAAGTGAAACTGGGGCTGCAATCAATCCTGAATAATCAATTGACATTAAATGCGTACCAGAAGACCCTGCTACAAATGTAGCGAACTCGAATGATGTACTGATACCAATTGAGAATTGATTTGCTGTCGTGATTTGGTCTCCTAAAGGATCCAAAATCGTATTTGCTGCAACGAAGTTCATTACATTGATAGCACCTCCACCTACAAAGGTAAATGATATGTAATATGCAGTATGTGCTGATAAAACCATGTAAATATCAAGAATATTCGAGGATGGATCGATATTAATGACTTTTTTTTCACCTACAGCAAGTGCTTCCTCAAACTTCTTTATAGATATGTCTGCGGAACCGAATTTATCGGAATTATTGTACTTCACAACCCATTTTGTATTCGTTGAAGGATCTGATGGAGTTAGTCCGTTACTAATTTCCAAGTCTAGCGGATAATCGGTATTTGTTGGCGCATTGTAAAAATTGTTAATTGATAAGTCATAATCAACGACGCGATAACTCGACTCGTTTTCGCTATCTACAAAAATATCATATTGATCCCAAGGTGTTCTGACACAACCAACATCAAATGTGTCAGTTATACTGTTAGTTAGTTGAATTTCTTGAGGCCCTGTTATTTTTACTGCAGTACTGAATTGCCAAGGTACTACTGAAAGTAAAAACAATAGAAAGAGACTAGCTATGGCTAAATATCTTGTTATTTTTTTATACATTTTAAGATATCTCCCATAATAAATTAAAAAAAAAAACTTAATTGCATCCGCATTAAGTCATTTTTTATAGTTCATATTGGCTTCATTCACTCTTTTAAATATTATTGACAAATTTTTAGAAATTATACAATAATGAATCTTGAAATTATATTAGGATTTAAACTACGGCTATATAAAATAAAAATTATAAAAAAAATAAAATTTTACTATTGACAACTTATTAAATTAATGTAACTTTTATAATAAATCCTTATAATAATATTAAAAATCATTGATATTAAGATATAATTTATCAATAAAGGAATTTATCATTTTAAAGTCTTTAATTATTAGAATTTTTATAATCTATCCTCTTATTTTTTCTTTCTTTATAAAAAAAATTTTTATATTAAAAAATTTATATTAGAAACACTTGCGAAATGCCAACTAATAGAGTATGTTTAATCATACGATGAAACTTGGAAACAGTGACCTTATTTCCCGATTGAGTTCCCTCAATCGCGAAATAAACCTGCATTTCGTTTTTTTTTTGATTTTATTATAAAAGAGATTCTCACAAATTTAAATAGATTCACTTCTAATTATTATTGACCAAATTTTAATGCAAATTACTAAAATTTCTTGTTGTTTTTATAGTTAAATCGAAAAATGGCGAATGAATATGATGGTTGATGAAATTCAATTAGTAGATAAATTGTTTGATGAAAAAATTAAAGAATTGAAAGAAATATTACCAAAAAAATATTTAATTGCGGGCGATATGCTTCAATATAATTGCGCAGCATTAACAATGAAGCATTTTCTTGATATCATTAAATTGGAAGATCTCAATTTAATTAACATGGCATCTCCAACGGCAGCAGTCACTGGTACTTGTGGTGCGGTAAATGCAAGTTTGATGATAATTGGAATAATAAAAGGACAATACGGTAAAAAAATATTGCATCAAATGAATGCATCAGCAGAAGCAATGAAATTCATTAAACGATTTAAAAAAGAGTTTGGCTCTTATATGTGCACTGATCTAACAGGCTGCGATTTGTTAAAAATTGAGGAAATGCAGCGTTATAGAGATGAAGGAATTTGGTCAAAACAATGTTATAAACACGTTATAAAGTCATTAGATATTATTAGACACTTATATAAGAAAAATATTCTTAAATTATTAAAGTAGATAAACTTCTAAAATGATGTTAAATAATGTGAACTGTAATGACGGTCCTTAATGAAATCACGGATGAAAAACTATTAAAAAATATCCGAATTATTAGAGAATATTTTATGGAAAATGCTAGACAACTTACAACAAATGTAACAAAATTTCTTAAAAATCAAGATACTTTAATGAAATTAGATACTGCATTTGATTTGATTGTTGGTCCACAAGAAGAGATTAAAGCCAGCAATTATCTGGACATCATATTGTTATGTAGTGTAAAATATCTTGAAGATAAAGATCTTCTTAATGAAATAATTGATAAGAATTTTAAAAAATATCTTAATTTCGAAACCGTCGCTTCTAACATGAAAAAAAAGCATCTTAAATTCAAGGAGATCGAACCTTTAGAGCGAGAATTATTTAAGACACGTATAATAACTTATGCAGGATTGCTAGAAGGGGATGGGGATGATTATTTTGAAATTTCACGAAGTGCATATCCATCTAAAGAAGGATCATTAAAACGAGCTAAAGTTGAAATTAATCTCGAACAAGAGATTGCTAATGTTATGAAAGAAAATAGAAGCATGATAATGGCTCCGGGAATTATTAAATTAGAAGTATTAGAAGCAACTTTATTTACCTTTGAATACGTTCATAAAAAAATATTGGAAGAAATTGATCAAATTTATGGGTAGTTCTCTTGATAATCGATAGTCATTGCCACATATTCAATAACACAATTTCTCCAGACCTAATAAAATACCAATTTAATCAATTTGAGGGTTATGGTTTTTATAAACGAATATTAGAGAAAATGAATGATATTAATACAATTGATACTGATAATATAAAGGAGAAAACTATTTTTCATATAAAACATGCAAAAATCGATAAGGTCGTGCTTCTTCCTCTAAGTATTAAAGAAAATGACAAAGTAATGGAATGGGTTAAACATTCACCTGATGTTTTTATTCCTTTTTATAATCCACCTGAGCGAGCAACCGAAAGCGAAAGCATTCAAGATGTTGTAGAACGTGTAGTTGTTACAAATAAAATAAAAGGATTTAAGATAATGCTACCATTTCGGAAAAAGAAATTAAATGATAAAGTTATTTTTCCCGTTTTAGAAATCGCAGAGAAGCATGATCTGCCTCTTCTATTCCATACTGGTTATCCTCCTCCGGGAACAAAAAAACAAGTGCTCACTTATTCAAATCCAGTTCATCTTGAAGAATTAATAGGCAACTTTTCTAAATTAAAGATAATTATAGCTCACATGGGTTATCCTTGGGTTGATATTGCAATTTCGTTAGCTGTTCAGTATCCAAATATTTACATGGACATTAGTAATTTAACATATATGATGCCTAATAGGTTAAAAGAATTAATACTTCGGGCAAAAGAAGTAATTGGAACGAACAAAATCTTATTTGGATCTGATGGATTCACTCCAGAAATGATTGAAATAGCTAAAAGTTATTTTAATGATATTGATTATTTAAATGACACCGATATCAATAATATATTAGGTAATAATGCAAAAAAATTATTGAAATTATAAATAATTCATTATTTTTTTTGGTGTCCAAACATTTTTTGGGCAAATAAAGCGGCTCCCAAAGCTCCGACAATCTGAGGCTCTTTGGGGATGAGTAATTTGGTGCCAAGCTCGTCTTCCAAGGCTTTTCTCTGCCCCACGTTTTTGGCAACCCCTCCAGTCATGGTAATAGGCATTGTAATGCCTATTGGCGTGCTCATGGCGACTATTCTCTTTGCAACAGATTTATGTATTCCCGCAATGATGTCTTGAATAGGTTTCTTTTCAGCCCGTAACGAAATGACTTCTGATTCAGCAAAGACAGTACAAATACTACTTATACCACAAGGATTTGTGCTTTCTAATGAAAGCTCTCCAAATTTTTCCATCGGCAATTGCAAAGCATGTGCCATGACTTCAAGGAACCTTCCTGTTCCTGCTGCACATTTATCGTTCATTGCAAAGCTAATAACCATGCCATTTTCTCCAACCTTAATAGCCTTGCTATCTTGTCCTCCAATATCTATAACCATCTTGGTTTCTGGCAAAAACCAATTAGCCCCTTTCGCATGGCATGAAATCTCAGTAATTTGTTGATTTGCAAAGGGTACTGATATCCGCCCGTAACCCGTGGCTATGATATACTCCAAATCTTTCTCTATAAGACCTGCTTTATTTAAAGATTCATTTAGAACCTTTTTTGCGACCTCTACGACGTCTGAGCCTGTAGGTAAAATGGAATAACCTACAATTTGATTGTCTGAAATTATTACAGCTTTGGCTGATACTGCCCCGATATCAACACCTGCAAATGACATGCTCAATTCTCAAGATCTTTGGTTGCTTTATAGACTCTAACTTGCTCGGCAAATGTTTCAATCCTCGTTCTGACCTGTCCAGGTGTGATAAAGCGAGGATCGTAACAATCATGCTCCATAATCATTACTGGAACATGCAGTTCTTTCTCTACAAAGTTTCTCATAATCTGACAATCTGCGAAACCCGGGCGGCAGCTATAACTAGGATCTAGGATTATACCATCAATCTTGTATTTCCTTACT
This sequence comes from Promethearchaeota archaeon, assembly GCA_011365055.1. Next base: position 41,724 of record RDOG01000004.1, on the reverse strand, counting down.
ATAGCAGATAAGACTAACTTCCTAACCGCTACGCCAGCTGAAGCTGGAATAGCCATGATAGTCTTAGCTACATACGTATAGAAGTCATTACAACCTTCTAAGTCAGGAAGAGCAGATGCATCCGGTGGATAGATAGCCATATCGGTACCCGCTACTTGTAAACCACATTCATAAAAAAGATGGTTGCTCGTTGGATCAGAGAATGATGGAACTGTATCTATAATCCTTGGTAAACCTTTTTTAAGTGGTCCTTCTCCTTGTTTAACTCTTCGTTTCACTTCTTTACGCAATATCTTCAATGCTTTTATTTTAAGCTTTTCATTTTCTGGTGAACATGTTAAAGCTTGAAGGGTGAAAGCGTACATTAAATCTGCAATCCCTAAAGGGACGGGATCGCTTTCAAGCATCATCTGTTGAATTGCAGCAAAATCATCGTGAGGACCTGAAACTGACATCATCGTTTTCATAAGTACATCTTCCGGTATTTCGATGCCCAGCAATTTCTCAATCTCTTTGAACGCTTTCTGCATTTCAACAGCAACGAAATTCACCCATCTAGGTAAAGGGAAATTTTCGACTGAGGGAAAGTCTTGATACTCGTCCACATAAACGATTGGGATATCATATTTTTCTGCAATATACGCACTGACCTTGGGTCCCTCATCGCAATACGTCCCCCAGGAAATAAGCAGGTCGGGTTTTGCAAATATATCCAGATCCATGGCTCCCAATAAAGTCCGGAATCCTGCACAATGAATGTTTCCTGCGGGCAAGTATTTTTCACCCGCTTCCAAACAGTCAACTTGCTTGTTAAATAAGGGATATAATGCAATTGCTGTAAGCATGTCAACACATTGACCGTAAATCTTGGGTTCGACTTCCATAATTGGTGCTACAAACGCGCCTCCCCAACCAGGAAGTGTAATATATACAATTTTTTCATACTCTTCACCAGCCATTACTAGATTTATCATCTCTTTAAAGAGGATCTGCAAAATCTGACGCATTCCAACCAAGGAAATATCTAGCGATTCTCTTATACGCTTTGTGCATATTTCAAGATCTTTTTCAGTTACTCTCATTCTTTTGAATGCTTTTTCAATTCTAGAAAATTCTTTTTCAATCTCTTCGGATTCAAAACCATACAAATCAAAGTATTCTTGATAAACCTTATTCATATTTATTACCTCCAATTTATAGCATTGCCTTTTTTGATTTTATTATTTCAATGATTCCTTCTATCTTTGTCTTCATTGATTGAGCCTCATTAGCTATATACTCTGATTCAAGCAAGATAATGGGTATACCTTCATCTTGCAGTTTTTCAATAATATAAAGACTCTCGATTTCATAGGTTTCGCAGTACTTCATCCAATAGTAGATAATACCATCAATATTGAATTCTTTGGCAAGCTTCAAGATAAAATTTAGACTCGGCCTTAGTGAATCCCGCATGAAGGCACAAGCGGGTCGTTTAACGATATTTCTTTGGGCTAAAGCTGCAATTAGGTTACCATTATTGATATCAATATCTGTCCAGTAATTTCTTACTCCCTCACAAAAATTCTCAACTACAACCGTTGCGCCTGCATCCTCTATAAGACTAAAAATCTTATTATCGCCCAATGCAATTGCAGGACCAACTATCATTAACCTAGGTTTATTATTAGACTCCTCCTCTTTTTTCTTTTTTAATTCCTCATAAAGAGATTCTAATCTTTCCACCATTACCTCTGGGGCAAGCAAGTAAGACAAGTGGTTGAGCTTGATAAAATCAACTGTACTAATGGATGGGTTAGGACTCTTACGTAATAAACTTATCTTTTTCAAGAGTTCTCTTATTTTTGCATATATTTCAATCGCTTCTTTTAGCTTTTCATGCGTAATCTTATTTCCGGTTAACTCCTCTAATCTATCTTGCATGAGCTTCAATGCATCTGCATACCATTGTGCTCCAACTTCATTTTGTTTTAACCCAACTCCAACCCTGAAAACGGGCACGCCTGAAAATTCTTCCCACACGTCTCCAGCCCTGCGTAAATGCTGGCACGATACTGGAGAAATTAACAAGTCTAGCATTGTATAATATGGCTGTTCCTTCGTGAATCTCTGACCAATTTGTGCTCTTGAAAATGGACAGAGCAACCGCGTGGTATAGGCTAGTGCTTCATCAACTGAGCGGTTATCACCGCCATGTAGTAAACATATCGGAATTGCACCTGCAGCATAAATAAGTTCCTCAGGAATGAAGTCTCCGGCAAAATATCCGATGACTTTAGTTCCTTTAGCACGCAATTTAATTAATTCAGCAGGTCTATTTAAGGAATATTCCATTAATTCATTCATCATATAATATTTCCCACATTTCTTTATTTATTCTATTTTAATTTTTAATGAGACCGCTCTCAAATTAAATTATACTAGGGAACATTACAAGTCCATGATATTATTTTTAATGGACTTTTAATGATTTCAATCTCACTTTAAGCTCAATATTTCTTTTTAACCATAATTTTTCGAAATTTGATTAAAAAATTTCATCTGTTATTAAAATTATCGTAATATTTTTTTGAAATTTTGCTTGTATTAGAAAGTCATTTATAAATTATAAGAAATTATTTTAATTCTGCTAAATTACTCAAATTGTTAAAATTTATATAAAATTAAAAAAAAAGTGATTAGAAATAAATTAATCAACTTATTTCTATTCATAATTTAATTCATTCTATTTTATTTTTTAAAATAATTGAATGAACATTTATAAAAATGCTATAAAAATGGTCCTCTGACTTATGAAACCATATAATTTTTAAAGAAATTCTATCGAAATCAATTAAAGTAAGTTTATGAATACATTTATAATAAAAATTTTAAAGTGATAATGAAATGGTAGGTTATTTTAAAGGAGAACCCTCTCAATTCATAGTAAAATACACGTCTGGAAAAATTAAAAAAATTGGTAGAGGTATTAGTTTTTTTTATTTAAAATATCATACAAATATCGTGGTAATCACAGCAGTGACGCAAGATTCACATTTTATATTTAATGAAATAACAGGCAACTATCAAGAAATTACTCTTCAAGGACATTTTACCTATCAAATTAAAGATCCGAAAAAAATGGCATCTATCTTGGATTATAGTATCGATCTCGTGACAAAAGCATATAAGACGGATGATCCAGAGAAATTAGAACTTAGAATTAAAAACATAGTTCAAATGCACACGAAAGCTGAAGTCTTGAAGCTCGATCTGGAAGATGCAATAAAAATCTCTGAAGAATTAGCGCGAAATGTATTAGAAAAGGCTAAAGACGAACCCCTATTAAAAGAAATGGGTGTTGAATTGTTAAACTTGACGTTTAACTCAATTCGACCAACACCTGAAATGTCTAAGGCATTAGAAGCAGAATATCGAGAAAATCTTCAAAAGAAAGCAGATCAAGCTATTTATGCACGACGTGCAGCTGCTGTTGAACAAGAACGTAAAATAAAGGAAAATCAATTAGCAACTGAGATAACCTTGGAAGAAAAAAAGCAAAATTTAATAGCTTTACAAGGTGAAAATGAGCTAAAAGAAGCAGAATTCAAGTCTAAAGCAACAGAATTAGAATTACAACCTTATTTAAAATTAGATTCTAAGCAATTATTAGCATTAGCATTGAAAGATTTGGCCCGAAACGCTAATAGAATTGGAAATCTCACGATTACATCTGAAATTCTTAGTCAATTATTGAATCAAAAATAAAATTCAATTGATGTTTCGATGACAGTTTTTGAAAAAATAGTTATAATAACAAAAAAGACTTGGCTAGAGGAATTAATAGAACGATTCAACACGAAAGCTCAAGCCAAATTTTATATCGAACACATGGGGGGATCTTTTAAAGATTATCAAGATGCGCATGACCAATATTATCTCTCTTTAGAAAAACTAAAAAAATCAATACCACCAAAAGTAAAATATCAAGTAATTGAGAAAGAATTCATCCCAAATTTTCTTTTTGGTCCAAGCGATTTAGTAATTGTTATAGGTCAAGATGGACTTGTGATAAATGTAGCCAAATATTTAGATAATCAATTGATTCTTGCTGTTAATCCAGATCCAAAGAGATTCGATGGAGTTCTTTTACCGTTTAATAGTGAGGATGTTCATGAGTATATAGACTTAATTCAAAATAATAAAACAGAAATTGCTCACATTACAATGATTAAAGCAAAATTGAATGATGGACAATCAATTTATGCAGTTAATGATTTATTTGTAGGTCATTATTCGCATGGGTCTGCTCGTTATACGATTGATTATAATAGACAAAAAGAAGATCAAAGTTCTAGTGGAATTATTTTTTCAACTGGTGCAGGGTCAACTGCATGGTTTCGTTCGATAATCACGGGTGCGTATGGAATTACACACAAGAAAAAATCTAACATTGGCATTCAAACACCAGGAGAACATGAATATAAATTTCCTTGGGATGCTAATTATATTTATTTTGCCGTGAGAGAACCTTTTATCAGTAAAACCTCTGGTGCAAATATTATCTTTGGTCCAATTTATGAAGGTGATGATATAACGATAATTTCTAATATGCCTGAAAGTGGAATCATTTTTTCAGACGGTATTTGGCAGGATTATATAAAATTCAATTCTGGTGCAATAGCTAAAATTGGAGTTGCATCAAAAAAGGCAAATTTAATTCTAAAAAAATCCTAACCTTTTGTTTGCGTGATAATTACACACATATGACAAATTTGATTAGCTTTTTTTACTGTTTTTTTACATAATTTCTTAATTAAATTTAAGGGATTACATTCAAATGAACGAATTCAAGAAAGATCCACATAAAACATCAGTAAAAGATTTAAAAAAGCAAACTAAAAAAGCAAGAGAATATATTTTCCTGCAATTTTACATTTCTTCGGAATATATTTACGAGAATTATGGTCTAGATTGTTTAATTAATTATTATAAATTTAATCAAGACTGCACTTATAATTTAAAGATGAATTCCCTCTATAAAATTATGGAAGGAGTGATATCAAAACTTCCGAAATCACTCAAGATTAAAGAAGGGATTAAAATGTTTATTGATGAATTAGAATTCATCGAAGACTTGGAAAATATAAAAATATTGGAAAATACAAAAGAGAAAGGCATATTTGAGTTAAAAAATTGTTCTTTAAGAAAAGAATTTAATAAATTAGCTAATAAATCTAAAAAAAATTCTGATTTGATTGATAAATGTTGTCTATGGTGCTTTGAAACTATTCCTCTTGCTAAATCATATGGTCTAGATTATGAAATTGAATTGACGGATAAGGGTTGCCTCAATATTCTAAGTTGAATTGAATTCCTAAAACAATTTTTTTAAAGTTTAAATACTAGTTATTAATTCTTATTCACTAGACATAAAAATGGCTAAATGTAAAATTGATGTTTAATGGAAAATCTAATCAAAATTAATCAACAAATTCTTCGTGAACAATGGATTACAGAATTAGATGAGACACTCGCTAATATTAAGATACAAACAAATAGTTTCTATCGTGGTATTGCAGGTTTTTTATTTAATGGGATCGTGTCTTGGGTCTACAGTTTTTTTTTATCGCCAGATATACGCGAAAAAACGTTAAAACAAATAGAAGTGCTACTTAGAGCCGCGGAAAAATTTAATGGCGATGAAAATGCTTTAATTAACGAATTTTTTAATGATTTTAAAGTCAATGACGTGGGATACATTCGTTGCAAGAAAACTCATAAGAAATTTCCTGAATTTATTGAACGGATGAAAATTATATTCCTTCATAGAGTTAAATCTACTGTAGAATTAATAAATTGTAACGGTGGTTGCAAAAATCACGGTGACCTAATTGTTAAGACTTATAAGACTTTAGAAAATGCGAAAGCTGATTTAAAATTACAACTTGATGAAGCAGAAGATCAATTAGATTTTGCAATTAAGTATAATTTATTAGCAGTTAATGGATTAATTCTTCCACAAACCATAAAAATTCTAAAAGGGGAAATTGAATTCCGAAGGAATTTATTTGAGAGTTCTTTAATTAAATATTTTAACAATTCAAACTAATTTTATTATTTTTAGATTTAAATCAATCAAGATTTCAAGATATGAGTATCCATCCCCTAATATATAACAAATAATCTCTTAAAATTTTATCAGATTTTAATTAGATTATAAGAATTTTATCTTTTAGAAACGAAAAATTCTCTATAATCTTTAATTTTAATATCGAGAGCTTTTTCATCTAAATAGGTATTATCTTTTATAAATTCAAAAGCTTGTTCAAAACTTATATTTGGGAGGTATTTGCCAAGTTTTAACGCTATTTTGATAATAATTTCTTTATCTTGTTCATCAATTTTAATTAAATTATTAATTTTTATTTGTAAATCAACAATTTCTTTATCCTTTTTTGATGTCATTTTCTTTAAATTATCGACTTCATTTTTTAACATAATAACCTCAGTAGGGGATAATCTTGCATTTTCCTCATTCTTAGAAAAAGATTTAATTTTTGCTTCAAATAAACTTATTTGTTCTCGAAATACTTTAATTAAATCGTCTTTTTCAGCAATATCTCCTTTAATTTTGAGTAACTGGGATTTAAAGTATTCTTGCCGCTCTTTATACAGTCTATCACGCTCTTGAATTTCTTTTTCCATCTCATCTAATATTAGTTTCATCTTTTTTTGTTTTACTAACGCATTCGTTAATTTCTGTCTTAATTCTTTAATTTTATCATCTTTTGCTTCTAAAGAATATCGAATAAAAGAGATTTTTTTTCGAATTTCACTTAGGAATGTTTTTTTATCTGCATCTTTTAAATCAAAGGATTCGATATGCTTTTCTAAATCCATAATATTTCATCAAATTTTTTTATTATTTTATTCCATTTTTAGATAAAATTTTTAAAAATCAGCTCATTTTGTATTACTTGATATTTTTGGTTTGAAAAATGATCTAATAGTTTAATCTTTTTTATTTCTTTGTATATATTTATTTCTTATTGATGAAAATCTAACTATAAACAAATAGCTTAGTATAAATTTGATAAAAATTAAGTAAGTAATGCATCTTTAGATTTTGAGCGCCATGATCAATGTAAATTATTTCTTTGAACGAGATATTGAGTATATATAACTTGTGGAAATTATGGACTAGATTTACAACATAAAACGATTGATAATCATATAAAAAGTGTTAGATTGATTATAAATACGTTGAAGGTTTAAAAATGTTAAATCCAAATAAAATATTTCAATGGATGCGACCAAAATGGAGTGTCATTTTTGAAGTAACAGATAATTGTAATTTACGATGTCCATTCTGTTATGTCATAAGAGAAATGAGATTAAAACGAAGAAATGTGGACTTAGAAACCTATGAAAGAGTATTAAAGATATACCGTCCTTTATATCTTCAGATGACTGGAGGAGAAGCTACTATTCATCCAAATTTTATAGATTTAATAAAGATTTCTCAGAAATATGCCTTATTGCAAACTCAAGTATCAACTAACGGATTGGTTTTACATAAGTATATAGATGTTATTTCAAAATTAAAGAAAAAACCAACCATTGGTATCTCTTTGGATGCTCCAAATGAGCTTCATGATGACATTAGAAATCACAAGGGTTTATTTAAAAGGATAGTAAAAACAATATTTCTTTTAAAAGAAAAAAAAATTCCACATGCAATTGCATGTACAGTTTTTGGTAGAGCTGATATTCCCATCTTGCCTGAAGGAACGCTTGATATTGTAGAAGATACTATAAAATTTTGTGAAAAACTTAATATAGCTGTTAATTTTCAACCATTTAATCCTTGTAAACGTGAAACTAGGGTAGAGTTAGGGAAAAAACTATTAAGAACAAAAAGTAAAAACGTCATAAACTCAAATCCCTATCGAAACATGTTAGTTCATGGGAATTGGCATCAATTCAAGTCCATGTGCAGATATAATTGGACCAATGTTTCTATTAATTCCAAGGGAAAACGTCTTCCAACTTTTCAAAAAAATTGTTATTTCTGTGAAGATTGTTCTAAATGTTATTATAGTTGTGTTTGGGAACCTTCATTGTTAACATCTCATAAATTCTTATCTACAGCAAAAAGTCTTTTAGACCAAGCTTTATTAATCGGAATATTTTAAAATGAAAGAACCAATATTAAAGGAATTTAAAATAATTCAATTTAAAAAAGAAGAAAAAACCAAAGAACAAATTGTGAAAGCCGTTTCTGAATACACGTTAAATATCAAATTAAATAACATACCTGTTGCAAGTCTTGTTTGTCTTCCAACAGATTTAAAGGAATTGGCTATCGGATATTTAATTAGCGAAGGTCTTCTAAAAAATCTTGATGAAATTGACCTTATTAAAGAAATATATCCCAATATTTTTATCAACACTAAAAAAGAAATAAAAGATATTGAGTTATATACCGAATTACGTTCTTCAGGTTGTGTTGGGATAAAACAAACTTGGGAACAAAATGTAGAAAAAATAGAAGATTTTTCCCTTAAAATAGATATAAATACAATATTCCATGCTCAAGAAGTATTAAACAAAAAATGTAACATATGGAAAACTTCTGGGGGTACTCATTCAGCTGCAACATTCTCTTGGAAAGGAGATCTAATTGCATTCTACGAAGATGTTGGAAGGCACAACGCTATTGATAAAGTAATTGGTTATATGTATCTTAATAAAATAAATTCTCAATCTTGTTTTTTAGTCTCAACTGGAAGGCAATCTGCTGGTATGATTTTAAAATTAATACGTGCAAGAATTCCCTTGGTTGTTTCAAATACTGCACCTATGGTACAAGGTATTGAATTAGCAAGGAACTATGGCGTGACTTTGATTTGTTTTGCTAGAGATCCAAAATTATCCGTTTATGCGAATGAAATTAGAATAATTACTTAATAATTATACTTTTATTTTCGATATTTTTTAACATAAGTGACATTTTTTTCTAGAATATCAAGAACTTTTTTGATTTCCATTATTGAAACACCAATTTTTTCTGAAATTTCTAGTAAAGATACTTCTCCGTCGCATATATTCTCCAAAGAGTAAGATAAAGCAAGGCTTTCTGGAGGGAGTTTTTCACGTAATTTATCACTAATTTCAATGATTTGTGGATACAGATCGACTTTTTCCAAGTAAGAACCTTCTGAAAGGTAGTAAGAGATTAAATATTTGATATCATTTATGTTTAAATTCTTGAATTCTTTCGATAAATCATAAACTGTTTTGAATCCATCAATTGCTTTTAAAAGATCATACTTACGCGCTAAAAAAAAACTATCAAAATCATAAAGTTCTGCTAAATGTTCTAATCTTGGATCTTTTTTAAGGTGAGATTTTAACTCTTCTTTCTCCAAATTTAAGTCTTTAGCTCTAATAAGATAAAAAAGATCCCTTTTAGGTTCGAAAATATCTTCTGCATATACCTTTTCACTGAGTTCTATGACTCCATTCCACAAAAGTGTAGCAATTATTTGTTTAACCTCTTCATAACTTTTTTCTAAAGCACGTGAGATTTCATCAATTGCTCTTTTACCATCAATTAATTCAATTAAGTTTGAATATTCTTTAAGTTCGTCTTTTTTTTGTTCATAAGTATCTTTTAATTTTGGTATTTGAAATGAAAAAATAGTCATTTTTCTAAATAGTGTTTTAATGTCTATCTCATAACCCTCAAATTTTACAATATCTCCATCCCAATTTTCCAATTCTTTCTTATATTTGTTAATAAATCCATTTATTAAATCTTCATTAAATTTTTTCATGTCTTCATCGATATCTTTCCTTTCTGAAATTAAAGCTCCAATATATTTCTTTTTATGTGTGAGAAGTATTTCGAAATTATCCCCTATTGGAATGGAAGCTAATTTTTCTTCCTTTTCAGCATACCCAAGTTGTGAATTTAATTCTTGAGTGAATTTTGAAATTGCTGCAATGAATCCGCTAAATAATTGCTCTTGAAATTTCTCGATGTTTTTTCTAAAATTATAAGAGAATAAGCAAATTCCAGATGTACTCAATATATAAAGAAAATAGGGTTTATTCATTTTATATCACTAGTAAGGATATGATATTTATCCTATCAATCTTATAATTCCATGTTCTGTTGCCCAAATAATTAAAGTGGCAACTTCATTTTCTGTTCGTTGAAAGAGATTTTCAAGTTTTTCAACTTCCAGATTTTGTGGTAAATGATCTAAAAAATCTAATGCCCATTCGCCAAATTTATCTTTTAATTCTGAAATCGTTTTATCCGTTATTTTATTCCTAAAATAACCAGTTTTCAATGGAATCATTTTCTTAATTTCTTCGATCGTGAAAGATTGGCAAATTTTTTTAATTTTATTTTCATAGATATTTTTTAGATAATTCTCAATTCGAGCGATATCTGTAGTTAATAATTCATCGACATTGATATTTTGTAAAATCTCATAATATTTATTAGGTTTTGTTTCATAAGTTTCAAGAATAATGGCTATAAGCATCCTTCTCAAAACATTTCCTTCAGTTTTTGGAATGTACATGGACGCTAAGTTATATTTTGTATATTGCGTGAATGCTTGTTTTTGTGCTTCAGATTCTTTCCAGCCACTTGCGGTATGGAGCAAAAATATATTTAAATATTCAATATCAAAATCAATATTTTTTTCCATGTATTTTGCTTTTAATATAGGACCGTGTAGACTGTCCCAATCCGCAAAAATTATCCCAATTGGCATTTGAATTCCTCATGTTACGTGTATTAAAAAATTCATTGAGTTAATTAATATGTAATAAAACTATTTGTCGAGCACTTGATATAAAATTTTGTAATTAGAGTTTGGATTAAAAATAAAACCGTTTTTAATTTCTAATTATGAAAATAGAAAAAATAACATAGATATTTACAATTGAATCCTATTCGATTCATAGATGAATTTTGTAATTTCTCCTGATATGATTAAATTTTATTGATCAACCAATAGAATCTAACATTTTTTAAGCCTTCTTTCCACTATTTAGCATGCACTCTTCTATCTCTTTCTTCACATTTTTTAGCTTTTCATCTGATTTAACGATATCTTCCAGACAAAGCTCTATATCATGAGTATCCTCAAATTTCCTAACAAGAACTTTCTCTTCTTTTTCTTCTTTCAAGGTCACACCTAAATACATAAGAAAGTTCTTGCTTATATTTTCGATAATATCTCAAGATGAAGTAATTAGTTTATGATGTCCTATGATTTTAAATATCGAAAAAAGATCAAAATAGTAATAGACTAGCGACTTGTTCAGCTTGATTTTTCAATTTTCCGTCCAATCAGCTTAAGTAGCTAGTCTATTACTCTTTTTTTGATTGAACTACAAGATTATTATCAGAGGAGGTCTCTTTCCACTTTTTTAATTGCATTTTTTTCAACCAAAGTATTCTATTTAATGAACTTCTTGCTAAATGAGGCATTTATTCACCATAAATTTGCTTATTAAAAGATTTTAGCGTGGATTCCAGCATGCTATATTCCGCATTGGTATCGAATTTTAATTTCAAGTATTTTTCAAGTTCATGGCTATAATATTTAATACGTTCATCAATGAATTTTTGAGCAACATTCGAATTTCGAGCTTCATCACCTCTAATTAAGCTATTAAACACTAAGAAAGGATTATCATGCGTTTTTTTTACGGTGGCATTCACCACGAAATATTCTCCATCTTTAATTATCTTAAACACGGGGAGCTCGCTTTTAGGAAGCCACAAACTGACAGGTTTGTTTTCAAGGTCGACTAATAATATTTTTTGATTTTTCTCACGTGTGCCGTCCTTGGGGAATAAAGTTAAGATCCTTGTGTAAAATTTCACGGATTCATCGATCTCGATATTCTTAAGTTCTTCTTTTCGCAAGATTTCTACTGTACCATTCTTAGGTTTTTGTATTGGCTTTGATTTAGAAATGAATGGTTCTTCCTTGTGTGCTTCTTCTTTGAAGGGTTTATCTGATTTAGATACGTAATGCAAGTCAAACGCTAATTGAGGATTACCATTCCACGGTTTACCCTCCTTGACTGTGAATTCTAATTCTAGGTAATCTCCGATATTATATGTCGAAATATCATTCAAAAAGATACGAATAGTCTTAGAACCATCAAATAAATATACTAAATGCCATTTTGGTATGTCATTTTTTTCATCAGATTTTATATTCGTTACTTTTGCAATTGTTCTGATTCGATCTCCAATTAATAGTTCCGAAAACCTCTTTTCGACTGCTTTAAGAGTTGATGGATCGTTCATCTCATCACTTCCTCCATTTTTTATCATATTTATACTCTTGAACTGATACATATTAAGGTGAACTAGAGTGCACGAGAAGTAACATGATTAAAGAATCGCCTTTTCGTCGGCTCTAAAGTCCGAGATCTGATCGTTCGACCAATAACATATCTTCCGTACAAGTATATCGTATGACTTGATTTAGCCATTCGCATAAAACTGGTCGGATCAAGTTTTCTAACTTCTTAATTGTAATGGTACATCTCTTATAAGGTTCGAGAAAGGTAAAAGTCTTTTCAAGCGTGATGAAATCAAACTCGTTTTGATTTATTATAACATTTTTTTGATGCTGGACGAATGAGCTAATATTCTCCAAAATTCTTTGATATATTTGAATTCCCTCATTATCCAATTCGGGAGTAGTGCAAGCTATATTGTGTATATAAGTAAATTTCGTAATTTCCTCGTATTTAAAATGAAGATGTATCATCCCCATGATTCGATAATACCTTTTATTGTAGGAGGTTAAGATTTCGCCATCTATTGTCCTGGATATTTCATCATCATACCAACGAAAGACTACTTCTATTATATCATTCTCGTTTTGTTCCACAGTTTTTCACCTTGAAATAAATCGGGTATTTTTTAGGGTTTTTAAGTCTTTTGTCATATTATAATTTAATTGAAAATTTAAATTTCGAAAAAATTAAGTTCTTACTCATTCAGTTCCATCCTTAGATAAGATATTTAAGAATCTCTATTAAATCTTATAAATATCAAATTATTTCAAATCAAATTCAAAAAAGAAATATAGTAATTTTTTTTTTCGTGATTGCATTAATAAATTCTAGTAGTTTACTTTGAAGGATATATATATAAGGATCTTTTTTTACCTGTTCTATTTTATGGGGACAAAATTACGAAATCTCATCGAACCCAAGCTGGTGGACAAGCAAAAACTAAAAAATGCAAAAGTTGCGATTGATGGCACCAACTTTCTTATAAAATATTTATCTATCATTAAGAGACAAGGAAAAATCTTGTTTGGAGAGACAGGAGAGCCTATCTCACATGTGTTTGGATTCGGCTATTTAGTAGTGAACCTGCTGGAAGCGAAAATGCGTCCTATCGTGTCCTTAGATGGTGTACCTGATGAGAAAAAACGTCTTGTGAATCAACACATACAGCAAAAAATGACAATGTTCTGGCGAATTTATGATGGAAATGCTCATATTATGAAAGAAGAATTGTATCGGAATAAATATTTTTTGTTTGATAAAATTAAAAGTGACTTGCGAGTTTTTTTATCCTTATTGGGCGTACCATGTGTTATTGCACCCTCTGAAGCAGAAGCTCAAGCCTCGAACTTGGTCAAAATGGGTGTTGCTGATGTGGTTTTTTCCGAAGATTATGATTGTTTGTTATACGGTGCAACACGGTGGATTCGTGAGTTCCATGTATCAGATAAGAAGGTGCAATTGATTAATCTACGGGATGTTTTGAAAGATCTTGGCATTTCCTACGTGCAATTGGTAGATCTTGCTTTATTAGTGGGCACGGACATCTTTCCAGGCATTAATGGAATCGGTCCCAAAAAAGGAATACACTTGATAAAAAAGTACGGATTTTTTGAAGAAGTTGCTCAAGCATTACAGGTAGAATTGCCCGATAATTTAGATCAATTGCGAGGATATTACTTGAATCCTCCGAAATTGACATATAAACCCTTGTTTGGATATCCCAATTTTCTTATGTTAGAAGAATATTTGAGAGACAAGATGAATCCAATTAGGCGTGATAAATTTCTGAAGCGATTAAAAAAAGCAATCAAGGAGTTTCGTATGACTCAAAAAACTTTGTGTTAATTATTCCAAAATTTTAATCACTATAATTTTCAATATGCCCATAATTCTGTTCCATGAATTCCATCATTTGCTTTGAAAAATATCATGTTATTGAAATTTATATATTCTGATGGAAAAGACCCCCCTGAGATATTTATATCTGCAAGCATGGTTGTACTTTCCTCCGTACCCTCTGTTATCCAAGGTTCTGTATTACTTGAATCATTTTTAGCCGTAAATATTACAATATTATTGAGAAGGGTAAATAAATAGGGATTTCCATCTCCTGCGGGATTGATATCTTTGATCATATAAGTACCGGATTCAGTCCCGTCGCTTCGCCATAACTCTTTTCCATGCGTTCCATCATTAGCCCGAAAATATAAGTAACCATCAATCACTTTAAAATATTCGGGGTAACTACTTATTGTTGTATTAATATCTTTAATCATGTATGTACCCTCTACAGTCCCATCGCTTCTCCACAACTCGTATCCATGAATGTCATCATCTGCCCTAAAAACTAATATGCCATTCATATCAGTCAAATAAGAAATATAGGGATTACCTGAGGGGCTAATATCTTTTACCATGTAAGTGCCTGTTGCAGTCCCATCACTTATCCATAATTCAAAATTATTGGTTTCATTTGCAGCTGTAAAGTAAAGAATACCGTTTACATTGATTAAGTTTAATGGATCGGATTGACCTCCATACCAAAGATCCTTTACCAAATAAGTTCCAGCCTCAGTACCGTCACTTCTATAGAGTTCATCATCGTTTGTCCCATTATCTGCTTGAAAATATAATATTTCACCCACGTTTGTAAGACATTCAATAGAAGAAGTTCCAGAAGGATTTATGTCTTTTACCATGTAGGTTCCTTCTTGAGTCCCGTCACTTCTCCAAAGTTCTATATTTCCCGATTCATTTTTTGCACTAAAATAAAGTGTATTTCCAACCTTGGTTAATTGTTCTGGTAAACCGCCTAAACTTCCAGGGAAGATATCTTCAACTAAATAAGTTCCATCTTCAGTCCCGTCGCTTACCCACAATTCAGAACCATTAACACCATTAATTGCTCTAAAAAACACTTTATCATCAATGGCTGTAAGTTCCATGGGTGCAGAGTTACTTGAACCTGGATTGATGTCCTTCACCATACGAGTTCCACTTTCTGTGCCATCAGTTACCCAAAGTTCAGTCCCATTAACTCCATTAGTAGCAGAGAAGAAAAGGTTATCTCCTGCAATTGTAAGATAACTTGGCGAGGAACTTCCCGAAGGATTTATATTTTTGAATAAACGAACAATTCTATCTTCTATTGTTAACGTCCAAATAAATTCGCTATTAAATGTTCCATCCGTTACTACAACTTTTATTGAAGTTATTCCTGAAGAATTGAATCCGCTATAAAATGTATAAAAATTTTGATTTTGACCAACTTGCTCTCCGTTTACATACCAATAGTAAGTTAACGGATTATTCTCGGGATCTGATGCTATTATTCTAAAAGTACATGTATCTACTTCCTTAATCGTAACTTCTGAAACAAAAGGGTCATGACTCTGAATTACTGGAGCAGAATAATAGTAATAATTGTTATTAGAATTAATTAAAAATTGAGTTAATAAAGATCCAATAAACATCCCTGCAATAATACCAATTAAAATAAAAATCAACATGTATATTCTATTTCTTCTTTTAGAACTTGATTCCTTGGAACTTGATTTTATACCATTTGATTTACTTTTTACAATAATTGTTTCTTGCTTTTTTTCAGAGTTTTTAATTTTTGTTTTTCCCATAATTTCCTTTGAACTCATTTTTAATCTTCTTCTTTTTTATCCCGTTTCGATTTTTATTTTTAAATAAATCTATCCACGATAATCTAATCGAATGAAAATAAAAATAATTTGAAAGTCTGGAACTAATCAAATTTTATCTTGCTAGCTTGAAGGCTAAATTACAAACTCTTTTTGATTTCATCTGAATTATGATAATTCAGAATACTTTATTATATAATAGAGTTTAAAAAATAATCTATATTTATGATAAAAACTGAGTAGAGAATTATTCCATTTTTACTCAAAATGGAGGGATTTATTTGATATACACGAAACTACAAGAAATGATAGGAATTAAATATCCCATTATACAAGCCGGTATGGGTCCATATAGTACTACTGAACTTTCTGTTGCCGCGGCTAAAGAAGGAGTTTTAGGTTTAATTTCAACAATTGGAATGGCTGGAGGTGGAGCAAGTTCAGCAACTCCTGAACGAGCTCAAGAAGTTTTTGGAAAAGGTCGTCCAAGAGATATAGTCCAACGAGTCATTCAACATGTTTATGATAGCATTAAAAATGTTCCTCATGCAAAATTTGGCGTGAATGTTCCTGTAGCAGGAGATTTTGATTATGCTGCTCGACGTCTTATTAGAGGAACTATCGACATTTGTAAGGAAAGACCAGAAATACAAGAAAAATTGAAAGTAATCGTGACTTCAGCCGGTGATCCTTTGCCTTGGGCTGCTGATGCTAAGGCCAAAGGAGCAAAAAAACCAAGAATTGCAATTAAAGAAGAATTACCCGATATTGTTTGGGCACACGTTTGTCCTAGTGTTAATACTTCCAAACGGGCGGAAAAAGCAGGTGTAGATTTCGTAATTGCATCTGGAAGGGAAGGTGGTGCTCATTGCGCATGGCGAGATGTTTCTTCTATGGTTCTTCTCCCTGAAGTAGTGAAAACTGTTAAAGTCCCTGTTGTTGGTGCAGGTGGTTTTGCGGATGGTGCATCTTTAGCTGCAGCTTTGGCATTGGGTGCAATCGGAGTTCAGATGGGAACTCGCTTTATTGCAACGAAAGAATCTGATTTTCAACAAATGTGGAAGGAAGCACTCGTCAAACGTGAAGAAACAGAAACACTTGTTGCAAGAGGCTTTTTTGGACCAATGAGATTTCTTAGAAATCCACAATCATTAAAAATTGTTGACGAAACTACACGAGGAGCATCAGGATTGTGGAGAGGTGAGCCTGTCCCATCAACAAATGAGATAATGACAATTGAAATGGATGGATTAGGAAAACTTATGGATCAAATTGAAGACGAATCAGTAATTTTAGGCGGTGTGGTTACTGGAAGAATTCATTCCATTCCAACCATAAAAGAATTAATTGAAAGTATAATGGAAGAAGCAGAGGCTATAATAACGAGTTTGCCAGGTAAAGTAGTACGACAGACCGTAAAAACATAAAAATATTATTATGAAAATATCCTCTAAAACAACTTGAATCAATTAATATTTGATGGTTAATTCATCATATATTATTCTTTTTTTATATAATTATATTTGATGAATATATTACATTCCAGGAAAGTACCATCGAGTACCAACAGATCTGCTATCGATTTTTTTTGCAATATTTTCTTCTTCTAATACTTGTAAGGCTGCATGGATCCGTGGTAAATCCCATTCATATTTGGATATTAACATTTCTTTATTGATCCATTTTCCTTCAGAATTATGCTTTACTAATCGTAATATTAACGATAAATCATCTGATGCTTGCTGATTTCGAGAATTATAGAAAGATAATTGATCAATTTCTCGTTTTTTCTCTCGTTTCCGTAAATAATCGAAAAATGCTCCCTTGAATTGTAAAATATAGGAATATACATGATCGTATTGATGTCCATTAAAGAAGTTAGGATGCAACATTTGCGTTGAGGGAATGAATTGTGTCCAAGATGTCTTTTGAAGTGTCTTAAATCGAGGATTAGAAGACGGAAAATCTGTTGGAATCTCCATCAATACCTTAAAATTATGCACCCTTCCTCGCTCTTTGTAAAAAATGATGCCCTCATAGACCTTACATTCTGAATCTAACGGTAAAAAGTCATTACAATGGAGTTCTATTAATTTTTTTTCCCCAAGGAGCATTTCTTGTAACGTCACGCTCATGATTCTTCCAACCTTATGCACGCTTGATGCTCTTCTAAGGCATCTAATCCAAGCTTGGTAATGATAAATTTTGTAACTACATGATTACCTGCTGGAATCTCTTCACTTTTTAAAAATTTGAAACGTGTTAATCGAAGGACTACAAACTTAATGGTGCGTGATGTATCTGCTCGTTCATGCTCTTGAATTTCTCCGGTGTCCAATAAATCATAATAAATTTGGTCAGCAATACTGATTGAATCCACTTGTAAATCCTGATTTTCGCTCATTTTTAATAAAATTAGAAATGCGAGATCCAATTCTTTCTTGGCAGAAAAGGCTTGTTTCAACATGGTGGTCGGTTGCTCAGGTTCTTCACCATGCGCGTGAAAATCCAAGACATCATCATCATCCGATAAAAAGACATCCACGTCTTCATCTGTCCATGTGTTGACCTCACGTAAATTTGAGACTTTAGTAATCTGAACTGAAAAGGATTCTGGATGATCGGGAACTTTCAATAAACCTTGTAATTCATCTGCGTTGATCAGAAAATCGGGATGATATGAATTATATCTCAACGGAGTCATCTTGCTTTCCGATAATGTTTTTAGTTGCAGGAAACGAGAAGTAAATTTAATTTGTTCAGGTCCTAAACGAAACGCTATGAACGTCTTGAACAATCCTGATATTTTTTCCGAGAGGTTTCCAGGACGAGGCGCGTCAACCATAAGCCCAAACCCGTGTTGATTGAATCGTTCAATCAATTTTTCCAAAAATTCATCCAACATGTTATTTCCATATTTATTATACGTAAAATCCTCAAGAATCCGGGCATCTTCCACAAAGATCAAGCCTCCTCGATAATTTAATTCTTGAATCGAAGTGAGGATCTTTGCCAACAGAACATATAACGTAAATCGTTTTTTGATAGTGCTATCCACAGGAATTTCAATGATAACGGGTTGCTTTAGCAGCTTATACATGGGAATTTGATAACCGCGAAAGATCTTGACTCCTTTTCCACTTTCAAAATTTTTAAAGAGTCTTTGAATTGATCTATATGCTTCTTTATCTGCATAGCTTAATTGCTTTTCTTGTTGTAACTGGTCAATTTCAAAATCAATGAATGGATAAAACTCGCTCAGCGAATTTTTTCCCGTTGAATGATACTTGAACATTAATCCCTCCAATGCTTCTGTGGCAAAGGGTGTTAATTTATACAATGAAGCGAGCATTTCAGAAAGAAGCGTGACATATTCTCCGTTGGAAGCTGCATGTGGATCGAAAATGCGGATTGCAGAATCGGTACCGAGCCTGATAATTCGCAAGTTCGGAATAAAATCTAATAGATTGCGATATTTATGAGAGGAGGTTAATAGAATGGTGCAAAATTGTAAAGCACATGATTTATAAAGAATCCGTGAAATGACTTGAAACCGCTCATTAGAAGTACCACCTATAACCATCACGTTACTAAACAAATCTTTTACTTGTAATCCTACAATTGCTTCTCGATTCATTGTTTCCTGTTCCACGCCATGTCCTATGGGAATATCCACTGGAAGATGCGTGGGAACCGTGAATTCAGCAGGTGGATGGCTTTTCGAGCTTTTAGAAATAGCAAACGCTGGCACGTGAAATAGTTTAACTGCAGTTGCTTCTGCAGTAGATATGTAAAAAGAAGGGATGGACCCTCCTAATGCGAGGGAGTGAATGGTTTCGATCAGTTCATCAGATGTGATCGGAATGATCTTGGCATGTGGAAGAGCGCCTACCAATTTTCCATCTAAAAGTGATTGGTTTTGCTTGACCTTGATACTGATCTGGTTCATAGTAGCTTTTAAAGAGGTTTTAACTGTTCGGACAACTTGCGTGCCTACAAGCATTATCATTTCCCAGATTCCACCTACTTCGTCCAGTTGGAAATCCATTTGTCCAATGGGCATTCGTTCTAAATTGAATCGTTCGTTGTCATAAATGTTCTCCCTGACATCCGACTCTCCTTTCGGAACTACGTAGTGTGCCCAGAACACGGGAATGCCCTGTCGATAACAGTTTCTGTAAAATCCAAAAAGATTCTGCTTGATCCGCGTTGAGGGCACGATCCGAAACATGACAATGCCTCGAACAGTTTGTTTTCCATCATAAAAAAACGCGACCGATTCATCTTTATCGAGGAACATCCAGGCATTTTGCCACGGTCGAAATCGCTTGAACTCATCTTGTTTGACGCGCATGTTTAAAAAGGCTTTTCGGATCTTATGTCTCACGGTCGGCTGAATTAAAATCGTGATCACGAAAAATATGATGGCACTAGCGAACAATCCTCTCAGGTCAAAAAAAAAGTATGCTAGGAGAATAAAAATGATGCTTGCAGTCACCGGTAACAACCAATGCAACGTGTCATAATATAATTTTTCGCGTCGCTTCCAAGTGCGACCTGCAAATGCCATGGCATTTTTCCTATTCTGCTGAATGATCGAGATATTATTACTACTGCTGGATTCTTCCATGTTCATCACTTTTTTTACAACTTCAAGTTAAACTAATCGGGTTAAATATTGCATATAAAAAGGTTATGATAGGAAGAATCAGAAAGAATTTTTTAGTTGTTTAAAAATTGAAATATAAAAATGCATTGATCATATGATAATTGGTAATATTTTATCTAAATTTTTTTATTAATGTTTCAACTTTAAAAAAACTTTTTTCTTCATAATCAAAAAAAATATATAGTTCATCAAACCATGTTAAAATCAAAAAAATGGTAACTGTCTTGACTTATAGAAAATCAAGAATTAATATATATGGAATTTGGTTAACAATTGGATTGCTCATAGGTCTGGCATTTTATCTTCTTTATAACGCCTATATATACTATAATTTTATAGTTTATGGAATAATATATTATATAGCGCTCGTAATATTTGTAATTAGTTTTTATATTAAGGATTTTATTTGGGATAGAATGCGAATGTTCAAGGATTTAGAACCCGCTTGGTTCTATTATTTTGATCATTTACCGATTGCTATTATTTTATCAATTTATTGCTTGATTTTTGGGATCTGGTATTTATTTTTACCTACTTGGTGCGAAATCTATTATTTCATTCTAGCTACATTATTCATCATTGATGCAATATATGATGGACACCAAGATAAAGTTACAATACGAAGAATAAAATTCAAAATATAATAATGAATTAATCTTTAAATTCAAATTTTAACATTATAGTTTCAATTTCTTTGGCAACTTCTCCGAAGCCCTCAAACAATGCGACTTGCATGATGGCATTCATGATCCATTTCGCGTGATCAAAAAAGGTTTCGATGTCTCCAACTTGGAGCTTGTGCTGGTTAGATAATTCAATGATGAAGTTAGCAAAGGACATGCTGGTTTCAATCATAATGACGGACATTAATAATTCTTCGTACCGGTTAGAAACTTCCAAATTGACTTCCCTTTCATAAATTTGCCGAACCAATCGAAATATTGAGACAGGTCCTTTCAAGGACATCAATTTTGCTCGAATGAAGACTGCCAACGTGGGATGCAAGTACAGGTTCACTGTCAAATGCCCAAACTTGGTACACGTATACTTACCGTTGACAAATTTCACCATGGCAAAATTAGTCAAGCGATCCAGAATGAATTGTTTGTTCAAAGCAGTGCAGATCATATTCTTGAGGGTCACATAATGGTAACTAATAGCGCGCTGAGCAAGAACGTACAAGTGCGAACAAAGCGTTTTTTTCTGTAATTCACCCGTAAACCGAGAACAACTACATGAGACTTGTTCTGGAGAAATTCGAGCAGACATTGGAAAGTCCGTCAAGAACACACCTTCAATAGCGTCAGTGTTTGCACAATTATTAAAGCGAATTTTCACGTTCTGCAATTTTATTGCTTCGATTTTATCTTCTGGAAGGGTAGCATTCTCTATGATCCTTTCCGCAGCTAAACTCCCGATTTCGAGGAATGCAGCAATGTCCTCCTTTGTATGGTCTGCTGGTTCTTGATGCCACCACAAGGTTTTTTTGAAAAACTCGAGTATTTCTTGTTCGGATAGTTGCCCTTGCTCGTGTAACACTACCAAGACCTGTTCTAACAGCGCGTGATCCTTAACGAAACTGCTGATGATTGCTTCTAATTTTGGGGAACCATCTGATAAGAAATATCTATTCTTGATAAATTCCGCTTCAGCTTGATCTTGAACCAAGATCACGCCAGTACCCTCTTGATCCAATCCCGGGCGTCCAGCGCGTCCCACCATCTGGTGAAAATCGTTTGGCTTGATCTCGTGTTTAAACATTCGTGGATTTTCAACACCGGGAACGTAATTGCGATTGAAGTTATATTTAGCAATGTCTTTAATTATGACCACGCGAGCAGGAATGTTGATCCCTGCAGCTAATGTGGACGTACACACGATGATCTTGACCAGATTTTTCCGGAATAGGTCTTCTACTAGCATCCGCATTTCCGAGGATAATCCCGCATGGTGATAAGCCACTCCTTTTTTAATGGTCTGTAACAAGCTTTTTTCAGAATACGTCAAGTTGACGTGCATCGGTTCAAAAATTTCTTTCATCTTGTTATATGTGGCATAATCCTGCAAGTCGGAGCTCTCGATATAATCGCGGATGTCCTTGGCGTGCTTGATGGCTTCACCACGAGTTCGCACAAACATGATGAATTGAAAGTTGGAGTTAAAAATTTCAGAAACTAGTTGCTTGATTGTAGCATCCTTGTCTTGCGTTTCGATGACTTGATAGGTAAGCGTGACAGGTCTGTACAAGCTTTTAATCAAGATAGCATCCATCCACGCTGCTATTTCTTCTGCGTTCTTGATGGTGGCAGATAGTCCTATGACTTTCACGTCGGGTAATTTTAATCGTAACCTGATTATGGTGCTTTCGAGACGAGGTCCACGGTTGGGATCTCCGATCACGTGTAATTCATCTATGACAACGACCTTGAATTGGTGTATCCACTTTGGTGATAATCGTAATAACGAGTCAAATCTTTCATAGGTCATGATGAATAGGTCACTATTCGCAAGTTCTTCAGAATCCCAGTCATAATCACCCGTGCTGACCTTGACCTTAATGCCTAGTTCGGAATATCGCTCACTAAACGAGGTATATTTTTCGGTTGCAAGGGCACGTAATGGCACCAGATACGCAGCCTTATTACCTTTGAGATTTTCGTGAATGCAAGCAAGTTCTCCAATCAAGGTCTTGCCAGAGGCAGAAGGTGCGGCAATGAGAAAATGCTTTCCTTCAAATAATCCTTTACTAAAGGCTTCATTTTGAATGTCTCGAAATTTAGTTATGCCATCGCGCGATAAAATCCGTTTAATACGAGGCTCTATCTTGAGAAAATTTTCATAATCTGCTTTTAGAGATTCTGTTATGACCATACGCAACACAAGTGTTTCAAGTTTATTCCAACCAAGTAAAGAAATATTATTATAAATGTTATTGAAAACTTGAACTTGAAATCTTAGCTGATCATTAGATATTAGTAAATGCCATTCGAAAAATTTTAATTATCACATCATTATAGAAAAAAAATCACTTGATAACCTAAAATATAGAACCGATCCAGCTCTTAACTTTGCTACCCAATTTTTTTATTAAATTAAAATGAATTAATATCAAACAAAAAAAATTAAAATTGAGGTAATATAGTTGAAATGTTGGTTTTGTGAAACTGAAGCAAGGGGAACATGTGCGTTTTGCGGACGAGGAATATGTAAGGAGCATGCTGAAGAAGGAAAAACAAAGCTTGAAGCTTCTGACTCTTTTTATCAAAACGATTTGTTTCATGAAAAAAAATTTTATAAAATTTCTAATGTAATCAAATGTTCTGCTTGTAAAGTCAAGTACGAGAAATCTAAACTATAATATTTGGGATAAAACTATTCCATATTTTTTTATATTTATTTTACTGGAAAATCAATTCAAGAATTAGTATTGTCTATCTAAAGATAGTAATTAATATTTTCATCAAATTTGAATAAAAATCGAGTAAAGGAAGCTTCAAGATACTTTGTTTGGTGGTCTTGTCGTCAAGAGGGAATATATAGGGAAATTTTCCGTAATATCGGAATAGGGGAATATTAAAAAATAAATTGACAAGACTTACATCCAAAGCACCTATAGCTTCCCATTTGATTAATTGAATTGGTCTTATTTAAATTTATAGATTTTATATTCGAAGAAAACTTAGTTACTTAAAAAAAATTAATTAATATAGCTTCTTGAATGGTTAAATGATAATAAATAGTAAGTGGAGTTTAATAAGCTATCATTTAATAAAATTCGTTAATGCCATTTGAAAATTCTCCTCTAAGTCTCCTTAGACATTTTTAATGATTCATTCACTATAAAAATAAAGCAAATTTACCCCTTAACTTTGCTACCCAAAAATAAAAAAAAATTATGCAACATATAATGCTGCATCACAATAGGGGCAAAAATCAATCGTGTCACCCGATTCCATTCGGGGAAGGGGTGCATGACATTTTGGACACTCAAACACATTCACTGTACCTGCTTGGGTTGATGATACCGTACCACCTTCAAGTTGCACGATCACGGATGGCAGACTTTCTGGTTGGATCTTTTTTTTAGCTTCTTCAACAACTGTGTTAATGATATGTTGTATTTCACCAGGAATGAGATCCGAAGGTTTCTTCGACACGATATTTACTATAATGTCTTGATTCTTTTGACATGCTTGAATGTTCAATTCCAGTTTTTTCATCTTCATTTTGGACTTAGATCCAACTTCGAATTTTCCCATGGACGTTTTTTTAATTAGAATTCTATCGCAATTATGGTTTACTTTGGGATTAAACTTGCTTCCCAATTCAAAATTATATCTGCGTAATCCTAATTGAAGTGTTTGGGTAAATTCTTTCCATTGATGTCCTAGTCCTTTTATTTCTAAGTATAACACGTGAACTCCCTCTAATATTCTAGTTCTTGATGTTATGCGTGAATAATGCGTGAAGACTTTTAAACATTTTGAAAATTATTACTAAAATTTAAAATCTCCAAAAAGTAACTCCGAAAAAACCATACAAACGCGGGCTCTCCGAAAATGCCATTTGAATATGTTAGTCTAGAACTTCAAATCTTGTCCAAAGGGATTGTTGTAACTAAAATTAGACGAGATCTACTTCTTAATTTTGCTACCCAAAAATCGAACAACAAGTAGTTTTTTAAAGAGAATTTTTACCTGCAACTTCCAAGGTGTACGATATGAAAAAAAATAATGGAATTACTCTTAATAGAATCAAATTTTTGGTCCGGGACAAGCATCCGCGCGTATCTCGCGTGGAATTGTTCATGCCAAGTAAGAACCATTATATAAAAATGATAAAGGAAGCAAAAACTCAAGGGATCACAATTATTGGAAACCTATGGAAAGGACCTGCTTTTTATTTTGAAGTAGAAACCATTTTTCCAGTGTTAAAAGGAACTTTATTGACAGAAAATGAAAAAACTGTTACTGAAGGTATGAAGTTCTTAGAATTATTACTGGTGTCTATTTCCTAAAAACGTGTTTATTTGATTGCTGTTCAAGTCTTGCCCATGCTTTGGTTGTTTTTTGAACGTGTTCACGACTTGGCGTTTATTTAACTTGATGAACTCCACGTCAGCATATTTTTGGAACGTTATTAAAAATTCGTGGGGAAGGATCACGGTAAAAGATGCATGCCAGAGTCCAAGATCCAATCCTTTCCTGAATTCCAGCACTTCATTTTTCACGATCTCAAATTTTTCGTAATCTGCACGAAATAGAAAATTAAAAAGATATGAATCCTGCTGCGGATTCTTGAATGTAGAAGAAAATAATTGCATTAGTTGGGCGCGCCCGTCATTCATTGCTAACTCATTTTTAATTTTTTTAATTGCGTGTTGAAACCGCATTTTCAACTTGTATTGCTTTTTATTCAATTGTTTTTCAGTATAATGAGTCAAGTGGATCCCAAACCAGAAGGGATGCCAAGATCGAGACATGCGCGCAATTATCTCGACCAAGGCTTGCACGTCAAACGTCTGTCCTTCCTTGAAAGCTATTTGCATGGCGGTGCATTTCAACCCGAATTTTCCATACTTAACGTGAATGGTATCTTGTTCTTTACGATGATACTCGAAATAAGGAATCTCAGCGTGCTTATATGCAAGAAGCGGTAAAAAATAAATCCGTTCCAATTCTTCTGATAACGTGATTACTCTATATTTAATTTTTAAGACGGTACATAAGTCCACCATGGTATCCACAGCAGCTTGTAACGTAGTAAGCGCAGTTCGAGAATCTTCATGCACACTGGAAAGTCCGATATGGCACTCCAACTCTTTGGCATGCCCGTAATATTCAAAAGACACGTGGACTCGTGTTTTTGCCAAGAACTTGAGTGCCCGGATCAGTTTTATCGAAGCTGCTGTAGGAATTGAGACGTAAGCAATGAAACGATAGGGTTTTTCGGCAAGCATGTAATAATGATGATTAATTTCCAATGCCTTTGGCTTGATTTTTTCATACGTGAGCGAAATGACGTTTAGTTCATAAAGCCATGTGATGATAGGTTCCTTGAAAGTGAATATCATAATGATTGTCATAAACGTGACACAAAAAATTATGCTTGTTACGGGATGATAATGCCAGATCAAGATGGCAGTCGAAATCCCCACGTGTACAAGGGCTCCTATAATGATATAGCGAAAAAATTCTTCGACTTGGTAAGACTTACTGGCAAAAAATTTTGAAATGATTAACAGGAACACCCATGTGAAAATCAACAAAAATAGCGCGTTGAGCTCGCCTTCGAGGATCCCAACCGTGCACATATAAAAGAATGAGATGATGAATGCCGCAACGATCACTAAAACGAGGTATTTGAAGAAATCAGCTTTTAACGCCATGTTCTAGCACCCTCCAGCCATCATTTTTCAAGATAAACGGTATTAAAATTTGGTTTGGTTCACCTTTGATTATTTCCAGTTCGTATTGCTGCCCTGACTTTTTAATGGTGAGGACGTAGCGAGATAATTCATTTATCAGTTGGCCACCTATAGGATAAAACGTGCCATCCAAAGTGGATCGCACTTGGTTAATTAACAATCCTAAAGCTCGTTGCCGCCGCAATAACGCAAGGATTCGGATTAATTGGTGGTGAAACATGGTGTAAAACGTTCCTTTCTTTTCTTGCGTTTCAGATAATTGATAAAAATAGGTAAAATTATCCAAGACTAATAATCTTGCTTGGACCATCAATGTATTTAACTTTGATAAGGTATTAATGAATTGTCCATGCGCGGACATGGCGAGCAAGGCTACTGATCGTACAATGGAACTATCTTTTGCCATTGAAATCAATCGCTTAATGCTGAAAGAATGGTTAAAATCCAGCCAGACCGCCTTCTCACCTTGCTCGTGTAATCGTGATACTAAGTGATATCCTAATGTGGATTTACCCGTTCCAGGTTCGCCATACAGGTGTATGAATCCAGGTACTTGAAATCCACCAGATAAAAAAAAATCGAGGAATCGAATGCCAGTTTTTATCCTGTCACCCACGTGAACCCGCTCGGACTAGTTTTACTTTTTTTAGATACTATGCATGCTTTAGCTTCGTGAGCCGTGAGGTTTCTCTTGATTTTCTTGAATTTATTCTTGGATCCGCATCGCTTACAAGTATATGATTGTTGTGTTTCTCGAATGTACGAGTATTCCTCGCACTTATTACACTGAATCACGACATAGGCGGCCACGGCTTGCACCTCCAGCTTATTTTTTTGACTTGGATTTTTTCTTGGAATTTGTTTTCTTAGAATCTTCTTCTGATTCTGCCGGTAACTTATTAATGTTTGGCACTTCCTCAGGAAGTTCTTGATCGAATTCTTCTTCTAACTGTTCTTCGGATATTTCGGGCTCTGCATCTTCGGAAAATATTAATTCTTGATCTTCACTCACCACTTCTTCCGACTCATCATCCTCATTGTCTTTTGTATTGTCTTTTTTCTTATTCTTGGAAGGTAAAATTAGTACTTCAGCGGCTTTAGTTGGAGCTTTGATTTTTTTCTCCTTGATAACTTGTGGATCTAATAACCCGTACTGTGTCATGACCACGTTGCAGTAATTATTGGGAAGATCTATTGCTTTCTCCACGTAAATTTTTCTAAAATCACCTTTTTTCTCAATGAGAATTCTGACTTGCGATTCGTGTCCAATAATGTAACCCATGGAATGCGAATATTTCTTTGCATACTTATTAGCAGCATCCACGTTTCCCGTGACCTGATTGGTTATTAATACCAAAGCATTGTAATTGACTGCCATGCGTTTTAAGGCGTGAAGGATTCTATTTGCTTTTTGTTGTCGTTCAGGAAACAATTGTCTGGCATCACCATATTCAGACCGGAAATGCGTGGCAATGGAATCTAATAGAATTAATCTTGCTTGCGTTTGGTCCATGACTTTGGGAAGATTTTCCTCACATAAAAAGACGAGTGCATCTGAGGTGGGCGGCACTGTATGAGCAATGCTTTTCACGGCTTCTTCTGGAGATAATCCCCAAAACGGTGCCATCTCCTGTAACCGCTTGACGCTTAATGCCCCTTCACAATCCAGAAATATGGTTGCTGGTGAGCCTAATCCACCTTTCGAGACGGGTAACTTGGAAATGCAAATTAATTGATGTAATAATGACGACTTTCCACTTCCCTCAGGACCATAGAGCTCGTAAACTTTCTGCGTTTCAAAGCCGCCACCTAGCACCGCATCAAGAACGGGCTGTCCTGTTTTCAAGACCATGCGTTTATTGAAATTATCTAACAACGCGTCTCCCATAACGAAGCCGAAACTGCCACCCATGGAAGTATCCGTGAGCTCCCGTGCTTTATCAATCCATTTCCGAGCAGAGCTATCGCTGAACCCCAATGATTTTAATTTTTTAACGGTGGTCGATGCTAGCATCATTGCATTCATGATCCCTTCTTCTTTCAACTTTTCGGCAGTGGTTGCTCCGATGCCTTCTATTTTTTCTAAATCTATGGACATGTTATATCACCGATCCAAGGCAGGTAAATTGTTGGCTTTATAAATGTATTGTTGAATAAGGATTGCTTAAAATCAATAGAGTATTAAAAAAGGATAAAAATTGGAAATTTTTTTTCAAGAATCATTTATAATGAAACTCAATTCTTCTTATATTTCTTATAATCATATAACATGTAAATGTTAGAGCCAATCATGAAACAAGTAACCAATACAAGAAGCAGGATAGCAGCTCCATTTAAAATGTAAAATTCCCGCCCCGTTTTCATGAAGCTCATATAAAAAAACCAAATCATAATTATTAAAAGGAATATATAAAAAACATTATAAAATAAAAAACCACCTTTGAAATTTTTAGAGTATTTCAGAGGTTTTTCGATGAATTTAGATATCTTTGTTCCTATATTATCGCAATCTTTTTTACTTGCATCTATAAGGGTGATGTTTTTCCTATCAAAAACTTTAAGAAAGAGGCAATGGGTATCAGCCCTATCATATACAACGGGTTCGTAGCAGATCTCAAGGATTTCTGTAAACCTGCAAGTTATTCGTTCACCAAGTTCAGGAGCTATCTTTTGCTTATGAAATGTAGTAGTCATCTTATCAAAGATCATTTCCGTTTTTCTTCCCCTATAATAAAAGTACAAGAGAAAGAAGGGCAATAAAATCAAGAATAGAATGAATAAGAAAATAAAAAAATATAATGGGGCGTCTAAATAAAAAAATATGTTGATTGGTATGAGAAATACCGATGGACCTAATATTACGAGTAAAATAAATTTTGCTATGGAAGCATTATTTGATTCATCACGTTCTATTTTCAACATATCATCTGACTGCGATGTTATGAATCCTTTTTTAATCGACATTTCTTCATTCCCCTATATTAGAACGTAATTTCTTTTTAATTACTTTAATGGATGCGGCAATTTAGTTCATAAAAACCTTTATAAAGTAACCAATTAACCCGATTATTTTTGACTTGATATGTTAGACGAACATTCAAAAATTTCGGAGTTGCTGGACACACACCATTATAAATATTTTACGTTTCCAGTTCTCAATCAAGCCATGCATTACAAGTTCATTTCACGACCTGACCACGCGATATTAAACTTGATCATTTTGGATATGGTTAATGGCTCGACAGAGTCGATAAATTTTGCTAGCATTGCGAAACAAGTCCATGGAATGTTAGAACAAAAACC
Organism: Promethearchaeota archaeon; assembly: GCA_011365055.1. The sequence continues at coordinate 11,348 of RDOG01000004.1, read as the reverse complement.
ATTCTTGTTAAAACAAGCCATTCCAAGCAGGAAACTCGTGGTCAAGCCAATTAATTTATACAAGGGGTGGGACAAGCTCAAGCATAGTTTGAACCATCACGTTACTATATTTTATTACGATGAAAAACCCTTGCTCATCAATCTCCTGTCCGTCCTGATCACGACCGAAGGAGACGAGATTCAGTGCAAGCATTACAAGAAAGATCCGCCTGTGCGCGTGGATCACGTACCTGCGTCAAAATTACATGAGTATTTATCATCCATGCGTCAGTTCCAAGACGAGCAATTGAAAGATGTTCCCCCTCTTAAGGAACAAGAATTGATCCAGAAAAATGACGTGATTTTCATGGGATTCATGGCATTTATTGTGGGTATATCCATCGTGTCGTTGATTGAAGCTTTCATTCGAGTGTCTCCGTTCATCGGATTTCCCATGACTTTACTCTACGTGGGAATTGGGTTTGGAGTCACGCAGCTCGTGAGTTATAAAATGACCTGCAAGTTACGAGACCAGCAGAAATTTCAGGCACGCTGTCCCTTGTTGATGAATCCACCGTTTACCTTGGTGGAAGATAAGATCACCAAGCATGAAAAGGATTTTACCAAGCTTTTAGAAGATCTTGCTGAAATGGAATTAGAAAAAGAACCCGAAATAGTAAAATCGGAACAAAAAAAACTTGAACCAATCTCAGATGCAGAATTGCAAATCGAAAATGTAACTTCGATGCCTGAAGAACAGCCTATGTTGGTAACCTCTCCCCGAGCGCAAGTCTTTCAAGCTGAAATTGATAAGATGTTAGGAGCATGGACCGAGCCAACTAACACGCCTGCTTTCACGCAAGATATGATGCAACTCATTTTATTAGCAGTTTGTCATAGGTACGTGACCATCAAGAACTCTTTCTCGTCAGGATTACGAACGTTATTAGCATCAAAGGAATCCCAACTTGTCAAGATCAAGAATTTAATCAGGTTTTATCGCGAGCACATCTCCGTTAGAGATGACGTGTTTGAAGAATTCGTGCCTCTCGTCACGGGTATGGTAGATCGTTTAACTGCAGGGATTCTAGATGGCGAGCTTAAGCCATTGTTTACCAGTATGAAAGAATTGGTGATGCAATTTTCTGTGGTTACTGAAGACTTGGTTCTTTCAGGAACTTCGCCACTTCAAGCTAACCAAGCAATGATGCTGGGACGCGAGTTAGAGCCTATGGTGGAACTATCGCATTCTAAAACCTTGGAATCGTACCTAACACCTGCTAACATTTCCATGGTCAAGCATGACAAGGAATCATCAGCGCCATTACTATCATTAAACACTCAAGAGAATCATAAAACCCGATCACTCGTTAATACCATCACGCTTGCCGAGGAATTTACCAATTATTGGGACTACGATCGTTCCTTCCTGTTGATCCACGATCAAGCTTCCCAAGGTGCCATTAATGATTTTAAAGAACTGATTAAACGGTTAGATAAAGATGCTGCTAGTATCACCTTTTTTACATTGGCTCTTCCTACAGATACGTGGAGTGAAGTCAAGCGACCTGTCATCTTGTATAAAAATGATGAAAAACAAGCCTTTGTCATTGAAGAGTTTGATCCAGGATCGTTTCTGGATGTGATTGAGGACGCACCTAGCAGAAACACGCAAGTTACTTTTGAGGATTTTGAGGATATTCGTGCCGAACTCGTCAATCGATTAGGTCGCAATCCTGCATGCGGACCATTAAATGATCCAGACAAGATTATCATACATGAAGCATCAGATCCAGTTTTCCAACAAGAAGAGATTTCAATTGATGAAGCAGAAAGCTTTCCAGATCCTGAATTTATAGAGGAAGGTAAGGAAGATATCGTACTTGAGGTGCCAAAACCTTCGATCGATCCTGAATTGGAACCGCTCTTACAAGAAAGTTACCTTGATAAACAAGAAATGCTTTCGCAAGGTACTGAACTGTTTAACGGTTATCAAGACGTGCCATTAGGTGAAAATCCCGAAGTGGATTATGCAAAAATCACGACCCGCGAAGCGTTTTTAGATATGATTAATGATAAACGAATTACGTATTGCATCTTGCATGATGGCTCTACCATTCCAGAAAAAATGTTACCGCAGCATCAGATCGATTTTCGCATCCGGTCGATTTCGTTGGAAGACTGTCAAACCAACGAGCGATTACAAGACATCATTAAACGAAAATGGTTGATTCATGACGGGCAAGCGTTCAAGAATTTGACTTTTTTCAAGGTATGCAAGAACGTCAAGGAAACTAAATTGATTTATAATTATTTTTCTGCTTTAGAGCGCAGTAGAAAACGCGTAGAACGAAAGAAACACGAGCAATTACAAGACACGGGGTTCATTGGTATTTTGGTAGGTGAGTTTGATAACATTAAAGGTCCTAAAATGACTTATCAACTGGGTCATTTTAATGGAGAATTTGACATACCCAAGGTATTGCAGAACATCTTGTCCGATGAACAAGTTCAGCATGCACGAGTGGAATACCGAACCATCAGCAACCATAAGGCATGCTACTTGTTACGTAGGGAACGAGGACCGCAATTTGACCGGGGACAATTTTTAGAAGCGTTTATTGCCTTTTTCAAGCCCGATATGTCAGGTGCCATGCTTGATCGATTGCAAGCTACCTTGCACCCTGAAGAAATTTTTGGATTGGAACGCGTGGAAGACCGCGGGAAAGCATTTTACGAGCAAGTCAAAGCATTTCTCTTGAAAGTAACAAGTAGGAGCCCAGCATGATGAAGTATAAAATTGTCGTTATTGGCCCAGCTGGGTCGGGAAAAACCACTTTGCTGGAAATGATCTGGAACGGAACACCGTGGGATAAAATTACTACCACGCCCACTACCAGTTATAATTTTATAGACAAGCCACTCAAGCTCGGAAACATTACCATTTCGGCACTTGATCTTGGGGGGCAAGTAACACTTTTAGAGCAATGGCTCGATAAAAATCATCCTTTCAAGTGTTTTGAAGCTGCCAGTGCCGTGTTAATCTTGTTTGACTTATCAAGAGAATACAGAGCATGGCGACAAGATGTCAAAAATCCCGTCTCTCGTGATCGCTTTTACAAAAGAGTTGATGGCTGTAAAGATTTGTTATTGCGAATAGTTTCTCGCATTGCCGATCCAGAAGTCAAGATCACCATTTTATTCAATAAATGGGATCTCATGGAAGACCAACAATTGCGTGAGTACTTACGGCGCGAATTTACGAAGTTTATTGAGGATAAACTTGCTAATAAAGTCACATTCAAGGGTATTTATTTTACCTCTAATAAACTGGAACGCTATTCTCCGAAGATTGCGGTCCGCGCAGTGCTTCCGCATCGTTTGGCTATCGAAAAAATATTTGAAAATTTTGCACGAATTTACACGGATCTTAAAGCAGAACACGTGTATTTTTCTATGTTGGATGAAAACTTGTTGGAAATTGAAAGTTATCAATTTCCCAAGGATAATGATTACGTGCCATTAGTCCAATCCTTTTTAAAAAGCATTTACCATTCTTATCACGTGCCAGACACCTATCGGAGTATGTGTTCAAAGAATGACGATCATGGCATCACGTTCACGAAGGCAACCTGCCAAATTACCAACCAAACACGTTCTTATACTGCTCAATTGATACAACTCAATGAAGAGTCATCATTATTCGTGTTAAGTGACATTAACGATCCGTTCTTGATGTCGATTTTAACGGAACGGATTCAAGAAACCATGCTGATTAAGGAGTTCATTTACAAATGATTGACCTTCCGGAAAAAACCATTCCTTTTTTTCCCTTTTCCAAGACACGTCCGGGGCAAGATGAATTGATCAAGGAAATTTATTACTCGGTCAGTGCAAAAAAAAACGTTATTATTGAAGCTCCTAACGGGATCGGCAAGACTGTATCAGCGTTGAGTTCCATTATCCCTTACTTGAAAGGTACTAAAAAAGACCGCGTGTTGATTTATTGTACACGAACGCATTCGCAGATGGATCAAGTCCTGCAAGAATTAAAACGCATTCAAGCGACCAAAAGTGTCCAAATTCGCGGCTTAAGTTTCAAGGGTCGCAAGAACATGTGCATCAACCAACTCGTGATTGACAAGGCGGGAAGTTCTAGGGAGTTCGTGGACCTGTGTAACTTGTTGCGGAGCAAGGATCAATGCAATTTTTTCAACGAATTAAACGATGCGATGTTTGACGTGTCGACTTACCTCGATAAAACCATGTCTGCTACAGATCTTGTGTTAATAGGGAAACAATTGCATGTATGCCCGTATTTTTTAGGAAAAAAATTGATTGCTAACGTGGATTTGATTGCTACCACGTTTCAATACATGGTAAATCCATTTATTCGTTCCATCTTTTTAAAAGATTTACAAAAAGAAATGCCTGAATTAATTTTACTGTTTGATGAATGCCACAACTTGCCAGACCTTGCCATGGAAGTTGGCTCTGATAAGTTACCGCTCTCCAGCATCCGACGAGCATATGACGAATTGCTCACGGTCGCCACCTTGGATCATCCTGCGATTAAACTATTTGATTTTCATCACGAACTCCTAGAAAAAAAATTAGCTCCTTACTTGCAAAAGCGTGATATTGACGAGATTGATTTCGAGGTGTCCTCAATGTTGCTGAGGGAGATCTTGAAACTAATGGAGCCCGATCCCACGGAATTTGTAATGATGTTAAAAAATCTCGGACGAAAGATCAAGAAAGACAAGATCGAAAACTCGTCTAGAAAACGTAGCATTTCGTATCTCTTGCGGTATGCTCAATTTCTCGAATTGTTATTGCATTCGATAGATGATCCGCAATACTTGCATCGGTTTTTGGTACTTCGAACCAAGACAGGGAATACCATTGTACACGAAATTAAATGTCTGGATTGCAGGATCATTCTTCGGCAATTATACGAAGCAAGATCCACCATCTTTTTATCGGGCACGTTATCCCCATTGCTTGCATTCATGGAGATCATCGGATTGCATGGTGAAACCACGTCTCGAAAGACCGTGACGTCTCCATTTTCGCCTAAGCAGTTGTTAATTGGCGTAGTGCCGGGATTGACAAGCAAGTTCGAACATCGGAATAGCACGACGTATGAGAAGATTAAAGACTACGTGGTGCACGTTGCGGAGGTAACACCTTGTAACACGGGCGTGTTTGTGCCATCATATGCTTACTTGCATGCCTTGAGAAGTACCAATTTAGAAATGCAGTTGAAAAAGAAAAAAATTGCTTTGTATGAAGAACACAAGCAGTTTTTGACCAAGAAGCAAGATGCCATGATACAAGAATTTAAACTCCTCCCCAAACATGGCAAAAAAGGCGTGTTGCTAGGCGTTCTTGGGGGACGATATAGTGAAGGCGTGGACTTTCCCGGTGATGAAATGAATAGCGTCTTGATCACGGGTGTGCCATTATCTCGTCCAACATATTTAATAACGAAATTAGAAGAATTTTATGATAAGGCATTTGGAGGAAAGGGACGTGAGTATGGTTACATCATTCCCGCCATGCGAAAAGCAAATCAAGCTGCTGGGCGCCCTGTAAGAAGATTGAGCGATAAAGGAGCTATCATATTTCTTGATGAACGTTATAATTCAAAATATTATAAAAAATTTCTATCTTCTTGGATATTAAAGAATTTTCAACAATTACCCAGTAACCCAAAATTGCTTGCTGATAAAATTAAACAATTCTTTTTATAACCTTATTAAAAAAATCGGTAAATATATTCTGCATTTTAAACGAAGTTAGTGTAAAAAAAGTAATTTAAGATCAGAAGAAACTAAAATGATTATTTTATCCAATTTCTGAAAAAAGACTTATTGTTTATATTCGAGTTGTCAACCTTCCTTAACTTTCAGATCCAGAATTTCTAAGCTAATTGAATTATTATTAAAAGAAAATATTCTCACTTGAATTTGTCATATGTGTTTATAAAAAAAAGAGAGGAATTAAAGCTACTAAGCGAGGTCGAAACGGTCAAGGTTCATGACTTTATTCCACGCCGCTACAAAGTCGTTCAAAAACTTTTCCATAGAATCATCACAAGCATAAACTTCTCCCAAGGCTCTGAGTTGGGAGTTGGAACCAAAAATAAGGTCAACTCTGGTTGCAGTCCATTTGACTTTACCCGTTTTAAGATCAATTCCCTCGAATATGTCGTTGTCTTTAGTGGTTGGCTTCCACGTTATGTTCATATCAAGTAGATTCACGAAGAAATCATTGGTGAGCACTTCAGGTTTCTTGGTGAAGACACCGTGCTGGGATCCTCCGAAGTTGGTGTTCAGAACGCGCATACCACCTAATAGTACTGTCATTTCGGGTGCGGTCAAGGTTAATAATTGTGCCCTGTCAACTAGCATCTCCTCAGCTGTTACGGCATAGCGAGTCTTCAGGTAGTTGCGGAATCCATCCGCCTTAGGTTCGAGAAAGGCGAAAGATATCAAATCTGTTTGTTCCTGTGAAGCATCCATACGACCAGGTGTGAAGGGGACCGTCACATCATGACCAGCATTCTTTACAGCTTTCTCAATGCCCGCGCAACCAGCCAAAACAATCAGATCAGCAAGTGATACCTTCTTACCGTCGGTTTGTGCATTATTGAATTCTTCTTGGATGCCCTCCAAAACCTTAAGTACCTTCGATAGTTTGGCAGGCTGGTTAAGCTCCCAATCCTTCTGTGGTGCCAGACGGATGCGCGCCCCGTTTGCCCCACCTCTGTAGTCTGATCCACGGAACGTGGATGCCGATGCCCAAGCAGTCGAAACTAACTCCGAAACAGATAAGCCTGAAGCTAAGATTTTGTCCTTGAGTGCGTCAATGTCCTTATCATCTATCAGTACATGATCTACAACGGGGATGGGATCCTGCCAGATTAGCTCTTCATCTGGAACTTCTGGACCAAGATAGCGTGAGCGCGGACCCATATCGCGGTGAGTTAGCTTGAACCACGCCCGTGCGAATGCTTCCCTAAATTCATCCGGATTCTCCATGAAACGCCGTGAAATTTTTTCATAGGTGGGATCGAACCGCAAAGAAAGGTCAGTAGTAAGCATACCTGGCGCATGACGCTTTGACTTGTTGTGGGCATACGGTACGGTATTGGCACCTTGGCCACCCTTCGGTTTCCACTGGTATGCACCAGCCGGACTCTTCTCCAGTTCCCATTCGAAATCGAATAAGTTCCTGAAGAAGTTGTTAGTCCATTTCGTGGGTGTGGGGGTCCAAGTGATTTCTATGCCGCTAGTGATCGTATCATCACCTTTGCCCGTGCCAAAGCTGCTTTTCCACCCTAGTCCCATCTCTTGGATGTCAGCCGCTTCGGGCTCAGGTCCAACATGTTTTGCATCACCGGCACCATGACACTTACCGAACGTATGACCGCCCGCAATGAGCGCCACCGTTTCCTCGTCGTTCATCCCCATACGCCCGAAAGACTCGCGGATATCCTTTGCTGCAGCGAGTGGATCCGGATTACCGTTCGGACCCTCTGGGTTAACATAAATCAGACCCATCTGCACGGCAGCGAGTGGATTTTCGAGATCTCGGTCACCAGTATAGCGCGAGTCACCCAACCATTCTTTCTCTGAGCCCCAGTAAATGTCCTTTTCTGGTTCCCAGATATCCTCACGTCCGCCACCGAAACCGAAGATCTTAAAACCCATCGACTCCATGGCTACGTTTCCTGTGAGGATCAAAAGGTCAGCCCAAGAAATTTTCCGACCATACTTTTTCTTGATCGGCCAGAGCAGCCGGCGAGCCTTGTCAAGATTGGCATTGTCAGGCCAGCTGTTAACAGGCGCGAAACGCTGATTTCCGGTGCCGCCTCCACCGCGACCATCACCGCTGCGATAAGTGCCAGCGCTATGCCACGCCATACGGATAAATAAAGGACCATAATGACCGAAGTCCGCTGGCCACCAACTTTGTGTCTTCGTCATGAGTTCAGCTAAGTCCTTTTTCAAAGCATAATAGTCGAGACTCTTGAATTCTTTACGGTAGTTGAAATCTTTGCTCATCGGATTAGACTTGGAGGAATGCTGGTGCAAGATATCGAGATTCAACTGGTTTGGCCACCAATCCCGAATCTCCGTACCGCCACCAGCAGCGCCTTGCATAAACTTGCCTTTTTCCGGCTTTTTACCATCTTTCTTTTTATTTTTCTTTTCCATAATCTCTCCTCATTATATTTAATTAAAAGATCTGTTATATCAAAAAATGATTTGGAAATTTAAAAAGATTTAAAAATTTGGTATGAATTTAAGAAAATTCTGGTTTAAAAACTATCACTAAAATGAAATCGGAGTAAGAAATAGGACTTTACAATATAATCATTGAATATCGTTAAGATCATTTATGTTATTTATGGAAATTAATGCAGAAAAACAATATACTGATAAAAATAATTAAAAAAAAAATAAATTCTTAAATGAATTATTTTGGTGGTCTCTCGATTTCAAATTCTTCATCGACTATTTTATCAGCATCTTCGAATTGTTGGAGTCTTCCATCCCAATTCTCTAAGTGTTCAGCAAAAGTTCTTTCAAATCTATTAACGAATTTTAATAGACTCCTCATCAAGAATTGAGTTACTTCGCCTTCCATTATCAGAGCCGCCCGAACATAATCTCCGTCCTCAAGTTCAATTTGGAAATCTCGGTAAACTAATTTTTTCATAGATGATTCTTCTGTTGATAATTCAAGTCCAAAACTTTGAATGGCAGTTAAAAAGCCGCTTATTAAATCAGGATCAAGTTTGGTTTCAAAAAAACTTCTCTGATACATTGTTACACCTGACTCTTTGTTAATGATCATCATGTATTTGACGATGCTCATGGAATATCTTTTTTCTTCCCACAAATATCTTTCAGCTAATTCAACAATCTTTGATTTTATTTGTAGGATTTGCGAGTGATGATCTCGAAAAGTAGTCTCAAAAAGTTCACTATTGCTTTTTGCTAATTCTAAGATTTTTTGGAACCATATCAAACTATCACTTTGCAATCTAATACTATAATTTCGTGGTATATTATCCCCAGGTCGAAGGTTTGTTGAAATGCTTTGTTTCCATTCACCTGCATTTTCTAGAAAAGGAATGTCAGGAAAGCTTCTTGTAAGTCGTGTAATAATTTCTCCAATAATTAATAAAATATCTCCAACATTTTCTCGTTTTTTACAAAGATCTAATAGTGCAATGATTCTATTACAAATTTCGATGGAATCAAAAATCATTTGACTAATTGCTTCTGCTTTCATTTCAATGTTTTTTGCCGTTTCCAATGACATTTTTATTAAATTCTTAATGTAAGCTAAAAATCCAGTAGCTTGTTTCATATCTCCCGTCCAGACGTTAAGATGGATCTTTTGACTGTGGATTGATACTTCTATTATCATTTTCGTGTCCGTGACCTTAGCAACTCCTGAAAAAGTCGCAGTTTTATCATGTTCATTTCTTGTTACTTCAAATAAATCCAAAGCACTTACTTGATCTAAAGCAATTTTAAAAGCTTGTGTATCTGGAACGTTAGAGTACTCAACCATGCTTGATCCATTTAATAATTCTTTTTTCCAAACCATAACTTGGCTGATCGACGTCTCTTTTGGCGTCACAAGCGGACATTTTATCCAAATATCCTTTGGTGAAACTGTCAATGATTTTGGTTCTCCTGTACTATCTGCATAGGAGAGTGTTGCAAATATTCTTGATTTTCCACATGTTAAAGGCGTTAAATTGAAATCAACACCTCTGGATTCACCTGGCGTAAGCACTTCTATTGTTTTCATCTTTTCATCCACTAAATACTGTTCGGTTGAAGATAGTATAACGTTTAATTTAGATATAGTTCCTGGACTTTCATTTCGAACTGCAACTTTAAACCTGATCTCTCCACCAACATAATCATATTCGCGTAAAACACTTATTTCCTCAGATTTTCCTGCCTTTTCATCTCTCTCAACTTTTTTCGGGGTGACTTTATCTTTTTTAATCTCCTCTTTCTTGAGTTTTGGAACTTTTTCTGGTTCGGTTCTTCTAGATTTCCGTTTAACTGCTATAAAAATCCCGATGCCTGCTGCAATTGAGGCACCTACGATTACGATGATAATAATGATGAGCATCCAATCAATTGTTTGTGGGGGAGCTTCGCCTGATGAAATCGACACGGTCTTGCTTGCTGCAACAGCGCAAATGTTACCAGCATCATCCACCACGTAGACCAAATAAGTATAGGTACCAGGACTGAGACCGACATCTGTATAAGAGAGCGCCGTGGTAGTTGCAATCTGCTGACCGTTTCTATAGATCACAAAACTGAAATTCGTTAAATCGGTTACATTATCCCACGTTAATGTCACATTATTGCCAGAAACGGTTCCTTGTAAGTTGCCTGGTGTCGGAGGGGCTATCGTATCAATATAAAATGATAGTAACAAGGAAGTTGAGTTTCCATCTGTATTATTAACTGTAATGTTGATCCAATATAGTCCATCGGGAAACGTTGAAGCGTTTCGGAACCTAAATGGTCCTCCTGGTGTTCCTGAAGGATTTATTTCAAGAATCCAGCCACTTTGATTTATCCAAACTAGTTCTGTGTTATTACTCACACCTTGAACGTTGCCTTCTAATACTAAATAATTCGAACTATTCACGACTAGTACTGAACCATTTATGCTTGGATTCGTTAATTGAATGATAGGATTTAAGTTCACGAGATTATCAATATAAAAATAGAGATTCGTGTCATTCTGAAGATTTGCCAAGTCTGTAACGGTGATTTTTAGTGCAAACTTTCCATCACTTAATGGAGATTTATTTCGAATAGCAAATGTACCCGTTTCTTGACCAATGGGATTCAATACAACTTCAAAATTATCAGTATCGTTGATTGTTAAGCTAGAAATAATGGAGCCAGTTGCATTGACGGTTCCATTGATCCAAACGATATTTCCAAATTTCACCGAGCCATTTGTAATACTAGTAATACCAATATTTGGAATAGAATTATCGACGTAAATTGAGGTTATATTCGTATATTTGAACCCTGCCATATCCATGACGGTCAAGTTTATCGTTATTAAACCATCAGGAATTATTGAATTGTTGAATAAAGAATATGTGTTATATATTGAACCGTTTGGGTTGATGGCGACGTCAAATTTAGAGTCATTGCAATAGAGAGTGAGTGGACTTCCCGTTCCATCAACAGTACCGTTCAACCAAAGGATTCCAGTAACTACAGAAACGGAAGGCTCAGACACGTAGATTATAGGATTGGAATTATCAACATAAATGGAGGTAATATTCGTGTACTTGAATT
>RDOG01000045.1 GCA_011365055.1 Promethearchaeota archaeon | reverse complement strand
ATGTAACGGCAAATCTAATAATCGAATTGTTACAGGAAGACCACTCATTATTTTAAAAATTTCTAAAAAATCTTTTCTTTGCATCACTTCAAGTTTTTTTAGATATTCTAGCCTTTGTTCTTTCGTTTTTGCAAGAATCATTTGTTGAACAACTGGTAATCTATCGGGATCATTAAACATTCTTTCCGTTCTGCACAACCCTATTCCTTCTGCCCCAAATTTTAGTGCATTCTGAGCAAATTTTGGCGTATCTGCATTTGTTCTTATCTTTAAATCCCTATATTCATCAGCATATGATAATAATTCTTTGAATTCCCCAGAATATTCGGGCTCTATTAATGGCGCACCTCCAAGAATGACATCTCCGGTAGTCCCATTAATTGTAATAGTTGTTCCTTCTTTTATTAGATGGTCATTTATAGTAAAAAATTTCTCTTCAATATTTATGGATATTTCTTCTGCACCAGCAACACAAGGTTTTCCCATGGCTCTTGCCACAACTGCAGCATGACTAGTCATTCCACCATGCTGAGTTAAAATACCCTGTGCAACTGCCATACCATGGATGTCATCGGGAGTAGTTTCAGGTGAAACTAAAATGACGTTTCGACCTTCTTGAGCCCATTTTACAGCGTCATCTGCACTGAAAACGACATTCCCCTTTGCTGCACCAGGTGATGCATTTAAACCTTTAGTCAAAATATGTAAATTTTTTTCATTAGGATCGATTTGATAATGTAATAATTGTTCAATTTGGTCAGATTTTACCCGTAATATCGCTTCTTGTTTTGAAATAAATCCTTCTTTCATCATCTCAACGGCAGTTTTTACTGCAGATTGGGCAGTTCTTTTTGCATCTCTTGTTTGAAGCATGTATAATATTCCTTTTTCGATTGAAAACTCGAAATCTTGCACGTCTTTATAATGTGCTTCCAACCTATTTGAAATATTTAAAATCTGAACAAAAATCTCAGGAAAAATAGCTTTCAATTCGTGCACGTCTCGAGGTGTTCGAATTCCTGCAACTACATCTTCTCCTTGAGCATTTTGTAGAAATTCACCATAAAGAATTCTTTGCCCAGTTGATGGATTTCTCGTGAATCCAACACCTGTAGCGCTATCATTTCCTGCATTTCCATATACCATTACCTGTACATTAACTGCAGTTCCTAAATCATCCGGTATATTGTTTAATTTCCGATAAGTTTGTGCCCGGGGATTATTCCACGATTCGAAAACTGCAATAATGGCCATTTTTAACTGAGTCTTAGGATCGTCTGGAAATTCTTTACCTGTTGAATTAAGGACAATACTTTTATATTTCTTAACAAGTTCTTCAAGATCTTCCGTATCTAATTGTATATCGAGTTTTACTTTTTTTGCATTTTTAAACTCGCTTAAAATCTCTTCAAATTTTTCTCCTTTTATTCCTAAAACGACATTACTGAACATTTGAATGAATCTACGATAACAATCATATGCAACCCTAGAATCTCCCATGTATCGTGCAAAATTTTTAATAATTTGGTCATTTAAACCTAAATTTAAGATTGTATCCATCATTCCAGGCATGCTAAATTTTGCTCCACTACGAACGCTTACTAATAAGGGAGCATCAGCTTGAGGATCTCCAAAAATCTTGCCGGTTTTTTTTTCAAGTTCTTTTATATATTCCCAAACAAGACTTTCTATTTCATTATATACAATAGCTCCACGTTTGGAATAATCTATACAAACTTCGGTCGTGATCGTGAAGCCAGGTGGAACAGGTAAGCCCATATTCGTCATTTCAGAGAGGTTAGCTCCTTTTCCACCTAAAAGACCTTTCAAATCCTTATTTCCTTCACCAAACAAGTACACTTTTTTATTTAAATTCATAAAACTGACCCCAAAATAATCAAAATTCTTTTTTCACCTAAAAATGAAATTTAAATCATACATCTAGAATAAAACGAAATCTAGCATAAAATATGTTTTTGATGTATTATAATTTAAGAAACATTTTGAAGTTATCTGAAGAACCTTATCAAAGCATTTAAATGAAGTTCTTAATATCACTAAAAATATGACACTTGTTAAATTCTCCATGCCTGTTATTTTTGTGAAAGACATTTCTGTCTCAAAACAGTTTTATCAAGATGTATTAGCATTAGAAATTGAAAATGATTTTGGGGAAAATATTATTTTCAAAAACGCATTTTCTATTTGGCAAGAGAAACGGGCAGAAGAAATAATTTTTGGCTCATTTAAAAATGAGATAGTAAAGGAAAAAAAGAATTTAGAACTTTATTTTGAATCTAGTGATATAGAAACTATAAATAAACGGATAAAAGCTAAAAATATTGAAATCATACATGATTTGAAAGAAGAGCCATGGGGACAGCGAACGCTAAGATTTTATGATCCTGATAAATTTATTATCGAAATTGCAGAACCTCTAGATGCGGTTATTATTAGATTACATAAAATGAAAGTTCCCATAAAAGAAATAGCTAAGAAAACTCAAATGAAACTAGAATACATAAAAATAGTCATTAATAAAGATTAATTTTTATGAAAGCTTGATTTTTTTGCTCTCTAGAAATCAAATATCGCCTGACCTCTTGTATTTATCAATTTATATCTTTTTTATTTCACCATGAATAAAATTCTCATCCTTTAAAAATAGCACTTTTGATCTAAGGGAATAACCTAAGGAAAAAAATTCTTTAGAATATGATATTTTGATTATAAATGAAGAAAAATGCATTGTAATAGTGCAAGTATCCATCTTCGTCCAGAAAGGATCATAGATATTTAATAAACTGATCTAAAACAAGTATTTATTCTGCCACCAAAAAAGAAAAATTAGTTCAAAATTATTGTTAAAAATGTAATATTATTGGTGAAACATATGTCATTAACTATTATTAATTTTATTAGCTCCATTTTTATGATGGTAACGGGGATATTTTCCCTGTTGGCGTTATTAAAACTAATTTCTGCATATAAACATAAAAAAAGTAGAGCGACACTTATTTTTATTCTTGCGTTCATATTCGCACTAACTGGATCAATAATTTTGGCATCTGTTTCAATTTGGATAACAGCTTTATATTCCCAAGGCGTTCAACCTTCCTTTATTACCGAGTTGGTTGGGCGAGTGGGATTGTTATTAGGTATTACTTTATCAGTACTTGGATTGATTTTTGTTAATATATTTTCCTTTGAAAATACCTTTCCAGACAAGATCAAGATATTGACATTGATCGTGAGCATATCTGGAGCCGTTTTCATATATATCTTGATACTAGCACATGTTAATCAAATTTTTGGGGGAGATTTAGTAGTAATTACTGGAACATCTCCGTTATATCACATTAATATCGTTTTATTAGGTTACATTGCAATCCTTCCAAGTACCATAAGCACACCAACTGTTTTTCTTTATTCTGGATCCAAGATCAGATCCATGGACGTTGGCAAATCTAATAGAAGTATCATTTTTGGTATTTGTTTCTTATTATTGAATTTAGGCTTCGTTTTTGGTACTTTAACCTTTGGAAGCGATTTTCTTTTTGTTATAATGTCATTTATTAGCAGTATTATCGTGTGTTTCAGTTCAATATTAATCTATCTTTGCATTAAAATGCCAGAATGGTTTAAAAATAGAATTAAATGGACGGATGAATGATCCCGTCTCTTTTGGAGAGAAATTTTATCAAAGAATAAAAAATATCAAAAAGAGGATTATTACATCGTTAGTAAATGATATTACACTCATTAATGAAGATTAATGCATTATTCGTTGAATTTTTTCACCTTCTTGTCTTGAAAGCACTAAACTAATTAAACGAACTGAACCAAGAGAAGTTTTGATTCCCCCAAAAAAGATGAAAAAATAAGTAAACAATTTTAAATCTTAACTATCTAATAAGCTTAGATAAGAATTTAGTGAGTTATTCATGCAAAAAAAGAATAAATTACTATTTGCTTCAACAGTAACATTATCCATTTTCTTTATGGAATTATTTGGTGGAATATTTAACAACAGTTTAGCCTTAATTTCAGATTCTTTTCACGTCGTCTTGGATGTACTTGCGTTATTTTTTAGTTTTTTAGCAATTCATTTAGCTGAAAACGTGGAACCAACAGAGGATTACTCTTTTGGGTTTCATCGACTCGAAATTTTAGTAGCATTAATGAATGGACTTCTTCTAGGAGGGATGTCCATCTATATCGTCATTGAATCAATTGATAGGTTATTTCATCCTGAACCAGTTGGAGCTCTTTACGTGTTGATCATCGCAATAATTGGGATAACAGCAAACTTGTTCTCTATTCTTCTTCTAAAACGGGAAGAGAAGGATGTGAACGTGAAATCTGCATATTTTCACGTGTTGGGTGATACGCTTGCATCAGTTATGGTCATAGTTGGATCGATCATCATTGAATTCACCAATTTCTACATCATAGATACGATTGTGGCATTGGGGATTGCAGGGATACTAATAAGAGGAACCGTCTCAGTATTACGAAATAGTTTAACCGTTTTAATGCAAAAAACTCCCACTTGCGTGAATCTAAATGTCGTCAAGCAACAACTTGTTTCTCATAAAGAAATTTGTAGTTTTCATGACTTGCACGTCTGGAATCTTTGTAGCGACTCGGTCATTCTAACGGTTCATGTTGTACTGAATGATAATGTAAATGATTTAAAGAAAATAGATGAATTAAATCATAAAATTAATGAAGAATTAGAGAAACAAGGAATAGCGCACGCAACGATTCAATTTGAAACTTTTGATTCCAAGTGTAAATATCTTAAGGGGAAGGCGTTATATTGTATCCATTCAGATAACCATGATGACCACGTCGGACATCATCATTAATTAAATTTTTTCAATAGACCTTTTCAGGGTCAAAAATTTTTTTTCCAATTATTTGAAAACCACTTTTCGCAAGTTCTCTGTAGAAACAACTAAAATAACCCGTGTGACAAGCTGCTTTCACTTGTTCTACTTTAACTAATAGACAATCTCCATCGCAATCTAAAAAGGCTTGTCTTAATTTCTGCACGTGTCCAGAACTTTCACCCTTTTTCCACAATTTATTTCTGCTACGTGACCAATATGTTACTATACCAGATACCAATGTCTCTTTTACTGCATCTTCATTAGCGAAAGCAACCATTAAAACTTCATTTGTTTTGTAATCCTGTGCCACGATGGATATTAAACCATTATTTTTCGAGAAATCAAATTCTTTCATGAATTTTTTTATTTCCTCTTTACTAAATGATATAATACCTTCCAAAAATATACACCAGATATTCTTCATGTTTGTTTATCATTAATTTTTTTATGTATTGAAAAATATTTTTATGAAAGGATACATTATTTAACAATATCATTTTTATTAACATTTAATCATTCTTAAAAAACCGATAAAAAAACACATGATTTTTTTCAAGTCCGAATGGAAATGAAGAAAATATGCTGTAATTTGTAAAAATTGGAGATGAATTGAAACTTGCCGTATATCCTCAAGGTAGTCATCGCCGGAGAAGGTGGTGTAGGAAAAACAGCTCTTACTGTGAGGTTTTGTAAGGGAGTTTTTCTAGAAGGAACGAAGATGACAATAGGTGTTGACTTTTCAG
>RDOG01000044.1 GCA_011365055.1 Promethearchaeota archaeon | reverse complement strand
TTGAATATAATTTGTTATTTTTATTCAGTTCTTGATTCAATAGCTGCATATTTTCCACAGAAGGAAGGAATGTATATAAATTACCTTCAGGGTTTAACCATCCTTTTCTATCGAATCGTAACCCACTTTTCTGGAATTGTTCCTGTGCAATTATAAATAATCCATTTTTATTGGATACCGTATTGGCATCTTCAATTACATAACTACTATAATAAGGAATACCGTAATATTTGGCCGAAGTAAAGTTGTCTTTGTTAAAATATCTTTGGATATAATAATCCGAATAAAGGATTGATCCATAAGGTACATGCGCTTCTATCGTTTGAAGTGCTGTTAATTCATCATAATTGAACTCTTCTCTGGATGCATCCTGATATACTGGCATAATATTAGAAGATCCAATACAATAAATCAAGAAAAGGGCAAATACAGGGATTAGGGCATATTTTAACGAATTATTTTTCATCGTCAAATGGCTTATCATCGCATACATTCCGCATGCCATAATTAATGCAATAAAAGGACTGATTAATAAACTGAATCTATCGGATCGTAATAATTCTGTAAACTGCCAGATGCTCAATAGGGGATTAGGAACGTAAAGAAATATGGCGAAAATAGCAAAGAAAGCTAATACAGTGAGATAAAATGGTTTTTGAGAATAAAAGATATAACTGATTCCAACAGTTGCAAATAATAAAAAGATCAATATTTCGAGATTACCAATGAGAAAAATTTGTGGATTATATGAAGTAGGATCTGGAACGAAAATTGGAGTTCCAGCTATCCCAGCCTCAATATAAAAATCTTTCAAACTTTTAACGAAATCAAATGCGACGAAGAACCAATAACTTAAAAATAGAACGATAATGAACGCATAAAATGGTAAATTGATGTATTTTTCAGTTGATAATATATATTCAAGTGAGACAAGTATACCGAGTAAGGCGACAATTTGAACTATCGATACTTGGTGAATAAGAATAAGAAATACCGAAAAAATCACCAAAATAATATTAAATGGTATCGTTCTGTTTATTGTTTTGATATTGTATAGAATATAGAGTATTAATATTGATGCCACAAATGCTAAAGATCTTGTAACAATATACTTACCATAAAAAATTACTATAGGGCTGGCAGCAAAGGCAATACAAGTGAAAAGAGAAATTTGTTGATTATTTGTGTATTTATGTGCAATATGATAGATAAAAATAATACAAATTAAATAAACAGGGCAGGTTGCGGTGAAAAGTGCTTGTTTTATTTCTAATCCGCAAATCATCGCATTTTCTGCAACCAATATATGATATAAAGGAAAATTGGCATAGGCTAGATCCAAATCCGCAGGAATCAAGTGGCTGGTTATACTGATTATATGAGAATAATGTAAATGATTGAATATATCGGTCCAACCGAAATAAAAAGGAGACAGTAAAACGGATGAAAAAATTTGATTGGATAATAATAAGATTATTTCAAGAATGATTAAATTTGGATGATAATTTTTCGAGACAATATGAATAAAAATTGACATTAAAGCGCCTATGATGAAAATTGAATACCAATATTGAAGTGATTCGATAATTGCGACGAGCGATAAAGTAAAAAAAATGAAGAAAAATATCGTAAAAATTTTTTGATTTATGATTAAAGAACCAATATCTTTTACTAATAATTCATCATTATTCATTTTTTTTGCTATTACAGCCCCTATAAGGACGGGTATTGCAATCATCGATCCGCTCATAATATAATTAAGTTTATTTAAGTAAATTGAAAAAATGAGGCCGAAGACGTATATCCCCAATATTATCCCTGGAAATAACGATGAAATTTTTTTAATTATTTCATTTTTCATATAAGGCCCTCTTTCTCCTCATTTAATAATTTGATGACCAATTCGTATTATCTTTTTTGCAGAAGCTTCCCAGGTATATTCATTTATTACAAGTTCTCTACCATTTTTTCCCATTTTACTTCGTAAAAGATCATTCTCAAGTAAAGTGATAATCTTTGAAGACAGATCTTCAATATTATCTGATTCAGCAAGCAATCCAGCATCAAAATCTTCGATTATTTCAAAACCTGGAACATTACTTGCAACAACAGGCCTTCCACAACTGAGATATTCAAATAATTTTAAGGGCGAATATCCAGATTGTATAGATTTTTTGAATACAACGCAGATTTCACAAGCATTAATATAATAAGGAACTTTTTCATATGGAACAGCTCCAGTGAAAGTAATTTTATCTGAAATCTGTAATTGTTCGGTCAAATCAATGAGATCTTGCTTGAGCTGACCCTCACCGACAATGATGAAATGTACGTTGGGGTATACTTTTAAAATCTTTGGTACTGCCTGAATTAAGGATTCAAGACCTTGCCATCCCGCAAGATTTCCAGTAAATCCGATGTATCTTTTACGTTCTTCAAGACCAATACAATTTTTCGCCACTATTGGTTCAATTGGTTTAAATAAGTCACTGTTCACTCCGTTTGGTATTATCTCAATATCATCGTGTTTATAGTTATAGTTCATTTGGATATAGTTTTGTATTCCTGGTGTGACCGCGACAATTTTTTTTGCAATAGAATAATTGACCAATTCAGACAATTTGAGGAAAAATTTTGAAATTCTATATTTTATCCTGGATCTTCTCGTAATTTTCAATTCATCAGTAAGAATGCCGTTAATTTCTATTATTAGTGGGATGTCAAACAATCTTGATATAATCGGTGTTGCGAAAGAAAAATAACTAAATCTGCTATAGATAATATTGGGTTTTTTTTGTATGCAAAATTTGAATAAAAAACAAAATTGCTCTATTTGAAGAAAAAGTAAATTAAAGAACGGAATTGGGATTTTATATTTGGCATAAACAAATATGTTCTCTCTCTTTGGAATTTCAATTGTTGGACGTGGCATAATTAATGAAATTTCAGACATTTTAGCAAGATTAGAAAATAATTCAAATACATGAGTTTTAATGGCATTTTCAACATGAAGACGTTGATTAATTACCATAACAATTCTCATTTAGAGCTAATTCAATCCGTAGGATAATTTATTTTTCCGTTTAAATTAGCAAAATATTAATTAATTAATTTTTGACGTATATAAAAATAGAAATTAAAATAATATACTAAATAAATAGAAGCATTATCCGTCACAAACAAGATAAAGATCTATAAGCTTTTGAACTATTAATTCACTTTTCCATCGTTCAACAGCAATATTATGTGCATTTTTTCCTATTTTTTCTCGAAGCTTCTTATCATCTAAAAGTATGATTAGTTTTTCTGCAATATTTGTATAATCTGTAGGGTTTATTAAAAACCCGTCATTATTATCTGTAATCATATATGGTACGCCACAAATATCCGGAGCGATAATTGGGGTCCCAGTTGCCATTCCTTCGGATATTACCATTGGGGCAGTTTCCTGTTTTGAGGATAGTGTGACAACACAGGCTTCAGAATAATATCGAAGTAGTTCATCAAAGGACACTTCTCCAAGAATAAAAATATTATTATCTAGATTAAAATCTTTAATCGATTTTTTCAATTGGATAAAATATGCCCGATCCGAAATCTTGCCTGTTAATATTAGTTTACAGTCATATCCTGCTTTTTTTATAACATTCATTGCTTTTACTTGCTCAATTTGATTTTTACGTGGCGTTATCGCACCAGGAGAAAAGATTAATCCTTCGAACTCATTTTTTTTAACATTAAAAAAAAAATCAGAAACTGGGTTTTCAATTAATTCAATATTTGTTGCAGGATAGGCAATGTTTTCTCGAAATTCATCAATTACATAGGGGGAGATTGCTATAAGCCTTTTTACTTTTCTTAAAGCATATTTTAACCGCAATGTGTTTAAAATATATGGAAATTTATAATACCATTTTCGAGCGAATTGTTGCTCTTTCCAAAACATTCCATGAAGAGAAAAAATTGTTGGAATGCCCAACCAAGTTGCTGCGAACGCGGCAGCTGAGATATGAGAATGAATTAAGTCGATATCGGATCGTTTTTTTATCAAATTAATTGTAAAATGGAGATCATTTGTAAGTGAAGAGGGCTTTATCTCTCTAATATTTTGGATATTTATATTTGGATATATCATCGGATCCAACGTAGAACTACTTGCTTTAGAATTTATGAGAGACAGGACAGAAATTGTGAGATCTTTTTTTGATAACACGTCGTGTTTTTTTTTAAACCCTTCAATTGTGTCGTAAGCCACAGCTTGTGGTCCCCCAAAGGGACGTGTATTAGAATATTGAACAATTAATTGGACGTTCGTCACAGATATTTCTTTAGTGGAAGCTATATAAAAAATTTTTATGACTATGATAATTATATTATTTTTTAAAATTTTTTTTATGGTTCTCTATTATTCTTTGAACTATTTCATTATCAATCCATTCACAAACTCATTTTGCTTATTCTACACTTATATATCAATTCAAACCAAATTGCCATTTTGATATCCCCTGATGAAAGGTGTGCTGATGAATGCCATTTTGGTAAAGGATAATTTTTCTTGTCTTTTTCATCCCTCCGCGCTCTTGAAAGAGACCTTTCCTTTTTAAAGTAGGGAAGAATTTTACTCATTTAAAGACCCATTTTTGTTCCACAACTGATCGATTATATTAGGTGATAAAATTGGGATTTTTCTGATAAAAATCAAATTTATCCTTCTCTTTTATTCAATTATCATGATTGTAAATAACTAATGTTATTCGATTTAATAAAACAATATTATAAATTACAACATAATATCACTAATGTTAACCGAATAGAGAAACCTTTATATCTTAAACCCGCTAAATCATTTTGTAAATATAGCTGGGTAATGTAAAATCGAGGTGGATCTATGAAATGCTTAATAAAGCGTAGAATTTGGAAATCAGGAAGATTTGAAACTCGAAGGGGTATAAGAAGAGAAACATTATATAAAAGTTTTGCATTTCTTATAACTATTTCCCTCATTTCAAGTCTTTATATCGTGTATCCTGCACTGGCAGCAGAGACATATGGTGCTGATTCGAATCCCACCGGAAATCCCATTGGTGGTGGTACAGGCTACAGCGACATTTTTACTCCGGATGATCCAAGAGTGACATATGTTGTTAGTGATCGAGCGGAATTTCTCAATGCAATTAAAAATGTAAAATCAGGTGACGTTATCTATGTTGAAGAGACTTCAACCATCGATCTAACCGGAATATATACTGGCGTTACTATTCCTGGTGGAGTCACCATCGCCAGCAATCGTGGATTTGAAGGTTCTCCGGGAGGAAGGATCATCCAGTACCGTGACGGCGGAGAACCCTCAACCGGAAGACACTGTGCCTTGAGAACCGGCGGAGAGCATATTCGGATCACAGGACTACGCATCGAAGGTCCGGATAAGACCGACTCGATCACCGGCCGGTACAAAGCAGGTATCGTCCAGAATAACCTCTACCTGGAAGTTGACAACTGTGAGATCTATGGCTGGAGTCATTCTGGAATTTTACAGGAAGGATACGATGAAAAGACGTACGGGGCGTATATCCACCATAATTATATCCACCATTGTATTCTCTATGGTTTTGGATATGGAATCTCAAATGGCGGTACAACTTTAATCGAAGCCAATTA
>RDOG01000043.1 GCA_011365055.1 Promethearchaeota archaeon | reverse complement strand
CAATGATTATCTTTTTTGTATATCCCATTTAGAGTTATTTATTATTATAAAAGATTTATTAACCCAAAAAAAATGAACTAAGTCTTATTTTTTTATTATTACTAGATTTCTGTCATTTTCAGAACTTTTTTATTTCCTTCACATCTACTATCTCATGGAGGATCAGTAATCTTGGAAAAAAAGAAAAAAATTGCCTTAAACCTGTTTCTTATGGGACTATCGCTAATTATTTTCAGGATTATTTGGATAAAAATGGTTTATGAGGTTTAAAAATGAAAGATAAAAAAGACTATTATTTGGAAGGACTTATTTGTTATTCAAATCGGCAATGGATTGATGCCCTTTCTAATTTTCAAAAAGCTCTTGAAATAGATCCGATGGATTATCAAGTTTTAAAGCACTTAGCAATGACATATGATGCACTTCTGGATTATAAGAATTCCGCAATATATTTTGAAAAGCTACATGAAATGGATCCTAAAGACCAGGATGTCTTGGAATATTGGGCGTATGCTCTTTATTTCCAAGATAAATTTGATCTCGCAGCTCAAAAAATTGAGGAATTAAATAAAATTCAACCAAAACCATATTTAAAATCCTATAAAAGCATAATAAATCACTTCACTTCATTAATGAAACTCCACCCTGATTGGTGGACTAGATTAAATAATGAAGCATGGATGTTGTTAATTGGCGGTAGGATTGAAGATGCTAAAAAAATTTCCGAATTTTTAATCAACCGAGGATCTCAAATCAATGATAAAGAAATGGAATATGTAGGGAAGGACTTATTAGCTTCTTGTTTAGCTAATTCAAATGATAAAAAGCAATTGGAAAAGGCTTTAAAATTATTTGAAGAAGTTAAAAAGGTTTCTATTAGGATATTATCAACTCAAGTCTATCAAAATACCCTTCGTAAGTTAAAAATAGTCCAACCAAAAATGTCTGAAGAAATCGCCATCAAGATAGATGAAGGCTTATCTGATGGATGGCAAATAATTGGGACACATCTGATAAAAAGTGGAGATTTTATTGAAGCCTTGGCCAAGTTAAAGAATGCAATAGAATTAAATCCAACCAATGCAAGTCTTTGGGCCGAACAGGGATTTGCATTTGAATGCTTGGAGAAAGATGATGAGGCAATGGAATCATACGATAAGGCTTTAACAATGGATCCTAACAATTTCGTGGCCCTTTATGGGAAAGGTAGGTTACTTGCAAGCCAAAACCTAAATGCAACCGCATTAGAATTATTTGAAAAGGCTGTAGAAATAAAACCCAACGTTATACCCTTACTAATTGAAATTGCTAACATATCAGGTTCTTTAGGAAGATTTGCCGATGCAGTTTTTTGGTATGAGAAAGCATTACTCATTAATGATGAACTCACAGATGCATTAGCAAATAACGCTATAACATCGATTCAAATTGGAAAACCAGAACGGGCTCTTGAGTGCATATCAAGAGCTATTAAATTAGAACCTGATAATGCGGGTTATTGGGATAGAAAAGGATTGATTCACCTGGAGTTACAAGAGTTTGAAGAAGCATTAAATGCACTTAATAAAGCCCTTGAATTGGAGCCAAATAATGAGAATTCCATCTTTAAGAAGGGTTGGGCACTATCTCGTTTAAAAAATTATCCCGAATCAATAAAATGCTTTGAAAAAGCAATAGAATTAAATACTTCTAATGAAATGGCAAGCAAATTTTTAAAAGTTTTAGAAATAAAAATGCAAAAATTGAAAAGTGAACCAATTGGAAAACCAGAGGGGCAAATTGATAAAGGATTAGATGAAAAACTTTTATATTCCGGTTTTTATGTATTTAAAAATCCAAAAGGATACCATGAATTAATCCGTTTCTACCCAAATAGAGTTGCCATTACCGTAGGAACAGCGGATTCTATCGAAGATGCTATTAAATGGTTTCAATGGAACACTGTATTTAAGAGAATTACTGCAGGTTATTATAGTATTGGACATTGGGACGAACCAGGTTATAGTTCCATCGCTAATGGATACTATAAACTAACGGGAAATAAGATATCCGTTACCGTAAAAAATAAGGATAACGTACTTTTTGAATACACGGGCATGCTTAAGGGAAAGGAACTATTTTTAAATCTATTCAGCTACTATAATAATTCCTTCAATGAGAAACACTATAATTTCGTCGATTTCAACCTAGAAGTCGAAGATATTTCTGGACGAATTCTCGAAGGCCCACGTAAAAAAGAACCCATTGAAGAAAAAGAAAGCGACATTAATGAAGCAGATGACTTCACCGAAACAGAACTTGAGCCTGCTGAAAATTCAAGTGCTTTACAATTCTCAGGGTTTTATTTAAGAGAAGAACAAGACAACACCTATTATTTAAGGTTTTATGAGGATGGAAGAGTTGTAACCTATTCTTCCTATCATTATGAAGGTCCTGAGGAAACCAATAGAACACTCAATTGGGATTCAAAATATGATTTAGATAAAGATTATTACAAAACCGATGGGAAAAAAATAATTTTTTCTATAAAAACAAGTAGTGGAAAATTGGATTATTGTTGCATTCTAAAAAACAAGGAGCTTATCGTCAAATTGTACAGTCACATAAATAAAAAACGGTTTGAAGATAATTATAAATTTGTTAGTTTGGATTTTGACGATTTGAAACCGTCTAAATCTGAAAATATTCAAGTAAAAGTAAGTGTATTTGGTCAGGGTCCAAAAAAAGCTGTAAGTGAAAGGGATTCGATTTACATTGAATCAACTGGTCTAATTAAAGCAATTTATTTTTCTTTATTACATTCAAACAATTATAATAATGATGATTCCGATGGTTTTCAAATGACCATGGGATTAATTGCTGGAAAAATTCTTGAGGGTGATGTTTTCATTCACAAGACTTATTGCATGGAACACGGAACTTCAACAAGCGTTAAATTTGGAAATGATTCATACGTTAAATCTGCTGAAATAAATGATAAATTATACAATGAAGAAATGCAAGTATTAGGATGGTTCATCTCGATACTTGATGAGGCACTATTACCAACGAGTGAAAACGTAACGACTCAATTAGGGTATCAATCAATGAATCCAAGGGCAATTGGAATGCAAATTAAACCAGAAAGATTTTGGGAAAAAGATCTTCATGAATCAATTAAAATTTTTAGATTAAAAGATATTACTGCAGGTACTGGTTCTGATTGGATAGAACTTCCATTTGAATTGATAGATAAATCAGAGCAAAATTTTCTTAATTTACTTAAAGAAGATTTTGAATTATTAAACCAAACATTAGACATTTCAGCATTAAAAAATGATGAATTAGACAAGAAATTAGATGAATGGATTACAAAGTTCAAACCTTTAGATCAAGTTCTAACATGTGAGGATTGTCAAAATCCCATTTCTTATCTTGCAATTACTTGCCCCAAGTGTAAATTTATTAGAACATCTCATTATTTTGATGAATCTCCACTCATAAACAAGGATATTGCAAGAAGCTTGGTAAAGAAAGGAGACATGAAGCGTGCTCAAGGAAGTTTGGACATGGCAATAAGATTATATCAAGCCGCAAATTACTTGGGATATAATGAACCTGAAATTTATCACAAGAGATTAGAATCCATGCGCGATTATAACATATTTGACCATAAATCTTATGTAATTCTCTTGAAGAAAATCTTTAATCTTAATGATCCAGAATATAGAAAAAACATTGACCTAGCAGACACAGCCTATAATGAGGGTAACTATGAAAATGCAATTAAATTCCTTAAGAAAGCTTCTGAAATCGCACCCCACTACATCGATCCAGTTGCAAATATAGGCATGACATATAAGATCTTAGCCTTAAACGAAGAGAAAAAGCAAAACGAGGAAAAAGGAAAAAAATATAGATTAGAATCATTAGAGTATTTTAAGAGGGCAAGTGAACTTAATCCGAATAATATAAAGACCTTACAAGAATATGGGTTCGCATTAAAGGATTTAGAACTATATGACGATGCCTATCTCATATTCAAAAGACTTAATGAACTAGAACCGAATAGTAGTGTTTGGTTTGCATTATTAGGAGAAGTCTTTCATGGAATGAAAAGATATGATGCAGCATTGGATAACTTTAATACATATTTATCCGTGAATCCTGAAGATGATGGTATTTTAAAAGATAAAGCAATGACTTTAACAGCATTAAAACGGTATAAAGATGCACTTAAAACCATTGAAAAAGCCATAAAAATAGACTCCAATTCTTCAATCTATTGGAATATTAAGGGAGCAATATTAATTGAAATGGAATCACCTAAAAAAGCTGAAAAAGCACTGAAAAAAGCTTTAAAATTGGACCCTAAAAATCAAAAAGCACTAAAAAATCTTGATTTGCTTAAAAAGTAATAAGAATATCTTAAAATGGATATGTATAAGAAAAATAATCTATATTCTTCCAATCATACTAAAAATCTCTTTTTATATCTCATTTAGAGTTATCCGTTATTATATAAGATTCATTAGCTAGGAATATTAAATGATGAAGTATTCAAAATTAGAATATTAAATAAAAAGGAAAAAGTAAGAAATCTATATAGCATAAAAAAAATCCTTAAGATTTCTTAAGTAATTGAGAAATTTGTTGATAAAGACGGATCTTGTTTCTAGCCCCAGAAAGTAATTCAATAAAACAATAACCGACGCGTTTACCTTCTGCATTTAGTAATTCAGCCATCATTTCAAAATATGCAATATTTAATTGCCCTTTCATTAGCGGTTTTATCTCGTATCGTTCTTCTTTAATTCCAGGTATTATTACATCCCAACCATACGAGAATGTGTAGTTATATCGTCCAACTTTGATGAATTCCTTCGGTTTAATTTCATAATTTTGCAACCGAGTCGTCTGGCCTTGTTTGTTGATGTAAGTACCATCAATATAAGGTTGCTTTGGGAATGAAAACAACATGATTTCCTCGTCGTCGAAAAATCGGAAAGAGAACCACTCCCAGTGAGAATCCGCATCAAGAAGTCGATAAGGTCCCCACTGACGGTCGAACCACGATTTTCCAACAACTTCTAAGGTACGCGTTTGCGATTTATTCCGAATAACGAGAGTTCCTTCAGTCGGTAAGTTGGTGTAGGAATAATATACTGTTCGCTGATCTGGGTCATCTATCAAACCCATTATTAGGACACCATTATCACAATGCCAGAAAGCACCTTTGCCTTTTTGCATTACTAAATTTAAATTAAATTCTGTTGTGGCCATCGTGAGCTTGAATTGTTTTTGTTCTTTAATTAATCTTGTATATGGTTCATAAGCAATTTCATCTTGATTCACACGTACATTCTTCTTTTTTCGTAACTGTATTTTTTGTTTGAATAGATGAGATTCTTCTTGAAAATCCGTTAAACCCATATGGAGCATATACGTCGTTATCCCATACATCCGTGCTTGTATTACAGTGTACTGGAATGAGTAGAGTTGACTGGAGTTTTCTTTGTCGGTAAGATAACCAGTAATATACCACCAACCAGACGATTTTTTATGTGGCAGCCATTCCTCATCGAATGAACCATGATCTAGTTCCCGATAGGGAATTGTAATCCAACTTTGACTCATAAACCTCACCTCAATTAAAAAAAATCATTTATTTAAGCAAATAAATTGTTTTAAAATCATTTTTTAAACTTAAGTGGCATAAAATTTGTGTGCTAATTTTTAATTTACTAATGATATATTCATAGAAAATCCCTTAAAATGTTCAAAATCTATAATTTTTTATTAATTTCAACTTATTTCTATTATTCTCATTTATATTTTATGAATAAGGTTTAAATCATTCTAATTTTTAATATTATATATCACAAGTACATAAAAATCAATAAAGTACAAAATAATAAGAAGCAGCCGAAAAAGGGATAAATTTATTTTTAGAGACAATTCCCCGCTAACTTATTATCCCGCATCTTTGCGAGCTTTTTCTGCTTCTTCTCGACCAATTAAGCCTTTTTCGCCTTTTTGTAGCATAATTATTAGTCCTTCTAAATATTTTTTCCCGCATTCTTGATGCCAGTAATAATTATAGCCTTTAGATGGGGCAAATTTAAGTCTAATAGTGCCTTTTTTAATAACTTCTTTACACCAATCACATTTTGTGGTGCCTGTAGGTGCATCTTCTATGTAAAACATCGTATAAATCCCCTTATAGACATCTGAATCTGAAGTTTTAATTTTCTCATAAGTCTAATTCAATTTGATCTAAATTTATATGTTTGGTTTATAAAAATTAAATATAGTAAATGAACTCAGCGGAACGGCGTCTGATTGACTTTTGATTGGTTAGTACATGATAAAGAAAGCTTACGTTTGGGTACGTTGAATAAAGGTATTGAATATCATATTCAGGTTGATGTATTCAATGAACATGGAATTACGCCTGGAAACACTATAAAAATTGAGGAATAGGAAAAAGGGTTCAAGAGAATTTAGTAGATAATTAGGAATCAAAAATAATATCAATTTAAATTAACAATTTTATTGTATTTTACAGCCTAATTTTCTTTAAAATTTATTAAGGAAAGAGTTGAGTTCAAATAGCTATCGTTGATAAGGAATGTAGTAGTTCTTGTATTTCCAA
>RDOG01000042.1:5850-6977 GCA_011365055.1 Promethearchaeota archaeon | reverse complement strand
CAATGATGCAAGGCTTTCAAGATCTCATGCCAAGCTCATAATAAATCAATAAATAAAAGGAGGTAATTAAAAAGATGGCAAGAACCAATCATTCAGGCGATTTTAAAGGCGAAAAGATTTCTTTGACACCTGCAGAATTAAAAAAAGCAAAAGAACGCTACAAAAAAAATCACGATAAAATGTGGGGTCCTTCCAAAAAAAGCACGGAAAAGGAACGAACACGCAAGAAATCAAAGAAAAAAATAATTTCAATTATTAATAATTAACTGAACGGAGGTGATAAAAAAGATGGCAAGGAAAAGAGGAAGAAAAATTGGAGAAGTAGAGCGAAAAGCTAAAACATTCGCATTCGTTGATAAAAAAGGAAATGTTTTCGAGAAGAAAATAGGAGGAAAACGTAAGAGAAAAATTGGAGAAGTAGAACGAGATCCTAAATCAATAGTTTATGTTAAAAAAGATGGAACGGTAAAAGAAATAAAACGTAAAAAGAAACAAGAAGAAACAAAGAAAAAGAAGCAAAAAACAAGGGCAAAAAAACCTGCAAAACCAAAAACAACCATTGCAAAGAAAGGCACGAAAGCAGACATTTTAAGCGCAAATCCACAAAACGAGACCGTTAAAATCAGGACCGTAACGGAAACAAAAGAAGGCAAGAAATACGGGTCCAGAACTTATAACATTTCTGCAAAGCATGGGCTTTCTCCAAAACGAGTAACTAAATAATTTCAATATATATTTTTTTAAAAATAAAAGTGCCATGATTTCATCCCGAAGGAATGATGGGGCAACCCTGACCTTCTCTATTTTAACTTTGTTTTCAACAAAACTTGATTCAATCAACTTTTATTGATCATTTCATGTTGAACAAATCAATATATTTTTTTAAATTCACGATGAATGAATTGAACGATATTCATTTTTCATGAAAAATTAATGATTATTTTTTTATATAAAATATAAAAAATTTTTCAGTGTTACGTAGTAGAAGAAACATTTATATTCGTTACTGTGTTATAGTAACATAACAAAAAAATTATGAAAAAAATGAAAAAAAAAGATGAAAAAAATGAATTATAAAACGTGGAGAAAAAATAAAGGTCCTTGGAATTGTCCTTTCAATTCTAAGA
>RDOG01000042.1:0-5842 GCA_011365055.1 Promethearchaeota archaeon | reverse complement strand
TAAAAAAAGATGAAAAAAATGAATTATAAAACGTGGAGAAAAAATAAAGGTCCTTGGAATTGTCCTTTCAATTCTAAGAATCCAATGAATCCAGAGAACACGAGGGGACAGAATAACTTCCCCCCCACCTGTCAAACAAATGATAACGAATGGTGCATGAAAGTAAGTGCCACGTTTTGTAAATATTATCAAGAATTAAAAAAACGAGGTTGATGTAAATGGAGTTTGAAGAAGTAAAAGAAAAATACATTCAAAAAATGAAAGAATTGCATTTTGAACAAGACAGAATAGATAATCTTGCTAAAGATGTCAAGATTAAACTATTCATTAAAAAATTCGGAGATAACGCATTAGAGCATCTCATAAATGCATTAATAAAAATGGGGAACGTTGATGAGCGATTAATACAAGCCGGTGCGAATAAAGACTACGTGCTAAAAGACGAGATATATAATAAAGAACTTGAGAAGATACAAAAAGAAAAAGGTTCGTTAGCAAAAGCAAAATATGAGTGATGAAAATATGAATAATGAAAAAAATGTGAATAGAAAACTAAGATTTACGATTCACGGTTCAGTTTGGTGTGGGGATGAAGATATTTCTAATTTTTTGGATGATTTCAATATTTCTTCCCGCCAGTTATGGAATAAACTTAAAGAAAAAGCATTAGATATTAAATACCATATCGGAGAATCGTTTTCGGGATTGGTTCCAGAAGGTAGGGAATGGAAGATAATTCCAAAATATTCTCCTGAATGTGAGAACATTCCAAAAGAATACTCTAATATAGGCAAATCATGGGTAAGCGAATTCTGTTTATTAAAAAAAGACATAATGGAACTATACAAGGATGAACTTGCTTCACTTATTCTTATGAGAGGAAAAAAACGAATTAAATTATTATTTAACGGTTCAATTTATTTAATTGATGAAAAAAACTTAGTATTTAAGTCATTCAATCCTGAGGAAACTATGAAAGCATTATTCAGAATAAATAAATCCATTTTATTCGATGAGAATGGGACATTTAAACTGAAAGAAATTCTCATAGGAGAAGACATTTCATTCATACCAGAAAAACAACTAAACAAAAATCTAAAAAATATACTTG
The DNA here is from genome assembly GCA_011365055.1 of Promethearchaeota archaeon. The sequence continues at coordinate 4,731 of RDOG01000042.1, read as the reverse complement.
AAGCAATTCGAGGGTCAAGCTCAACAGGATTATCGCCACTTGACGTGTTGCTGAAATATATTGATGATGAACTTGAAGAGATTGAAACTCCAGACAGATTACAGAGACACCTAAACAGTTTATTCTACGAAAATCTTCAACATGAATCATATAATTCAGACAAATATGACGAAACCCTTACGTTAGTAACATATAGATGTGCCATTGATGATTATGACGTTTTATTGTTTGTAAATGGAGAAGAATACATTAAAACTCGGAAATATCGTTACGATGATATGCTTGGGTTCGTGCCGGATGATTAATATGAAAATTCATTGTTTATTTTGCAACTCATTAATTCAAATTAATGAGAATGACGATCAAATACAATGTAAACGTTGCAAAGCATTTGCATTATTAAATACTGAAGATTTCTCATTTCTAAATAATATCAACGAACTACAACGTGAAAACAAACTGCGTAGAAAAATGATTGATGATGAAAACGAATTGCTCATGTATTATCAATTCACTAATAAACAATTATTGCAAGTTTTGACAAAAAAACAACTAGAGTCTATAAACAAAGTATTAAACAAAGTAAATCTTAATGGTGTAGATCGCAAGCGATTGCACGATCTACGAATAAAAATTGACAAATACAAACAATTGCTAAAAAAAATTGAGTTCGTGAAAGAATTCGAGTATCCTGAGTGAATTTAAATTTTTTTTTATATTTTCAACTCATTATTTTATAAAAGTAATGTATCGATGTAGATAGGTTTAATGTGATTCGGCTAGATTTTAAGCGAAAAGGCAGCCAAAAAGTTACTAATATCTACATAATACTTATTTTTTGGTGACCTTTTTATATGAATAGCTGCCAATATTTTATTGAAAAAAAATGTCGGAAAAAAATAATGATCAAAATGGAGAAGATGATGAACGCCTTCATTTACGTTTACCCAAAGGAATGAAAAAAGAGTGGAAGAAAAAGGCAAAAAAAAAGGGCCATTCTTCCCTTTGGAAATACATAAAATATTTAGTTGAAAATGATATAGAAGATAATGAAGTAACCCCAGAAGCAATGAAGAGATTAAACGACTTATCAATAGATAATCAAGTCATGAATGCTAACATGAATTTATTAATCGAAAAAATAGCGATATTAGAGAATCTAATGCGCACGAAAACGATCATGAAAGAACTTATTTCTGAAAAACTGACAAAGGAAATTTTAGATTACTTACAATTTGGACCCAGGAGATTAAGCGATGTAGCAGCTCATTTAAATCAAGATGAAATTTTAACGATTGGCATGTTAGACACCATGGAAGGCTTGGGAAAAGTAAGACGAAACGCAGCAGAGGGAGTTTGGGAAATAGTTGAGTGAGGACGAAAAAATAATTCAAAAAATACTCAACGACAAGGACTTACTCAATAAACTTAAACTCAAACTATTAATTAACGAAAAAAAAGATATTGAATATAAATCTAACGAGGAATTGATAGATTTCTGGCTATATAGCAAGGCATTCACGAAAAAAGTAAAAAATAATTATCGAAACATAATGAATTATTTTTTAACGTGGTTGAGTTTCGAGGTCGAAAAACGAGATTGGAACTTGCAAGAGGTAATAAGTGCAGAAATAGAGCAATATAAAACGTGGTTAGAACGACACAAGCAGCTTGGCATGAAAACAAAACAATTATATTATACTGCTCTGAAATCATTTTATGAATTCTACCAAATTCAATCGAAACGAGCTAAATTATGGAATTTTACCGATTTTCCCATGTTCCATAAATTAAATTTGAATCCAGGAGAGATCGATGTTGAAAACGAAGAGCATGAGATCGAAATTCTCAATCCTGAGCAAGTAAAAATTTACTTAAAAATGATTTTTCGATTGGATAAAAAATTCTACTTGATTGAACGATTTCAATATGAATCTGGCTTGAGATTCATAGATGTGGCACGTATTAAAAAGAAGTTTTTACGCTTGAATCAACGCTATTTATACACGGAAGGCAGGCGTGGCTTTCGTTGTTATTTCTTATCTGAAGAATTAATAAAACACGTTACTCAATACGCAATGCAAGATAATCACGAATTACTATTCACGATCAAAGGCAAACAAATCGTGTATAACACGTATTTAGGCAAATTAAAAAAGATGCTCAAAAAAATAGACATCCCAAACAATTTAAGCACGAAATCAGGAAGAAAATCATTTGCAACGAATAGACATAAATTCATGCAACAATCAAAATTAGAAATCTCGTATTTATTAGGGCATAAAGTTAAAAACGTAACTGATAGATATATCATTACTGAAATTGACGATTATTTAAAGAAGTTTGATGCGTATAATTATCTAAAAAATATTTTCTAATTTTTCCCTGCAGGGTGGATGGTAGCGCCACAACCCAGAGTTGTGGCGTAGAATATTATAGGGAAAAAAAATTCATCAAAAAATAATGATGGTGTTATAATGAAAGAAGAAACTGAATTTGTTGAATTACAACTATTATTGCCCCATGCGCTCGCATCTGAGATGCGGGACAATAGAAGTAATGAAATATTTAGTGTCTCTTTTCTAATGGAACGAGTCTTGAAGAGATTTGGAATGGATTTTTTTAAAATTCTTAGAGAATTAATAACTGCAAAGGACTTGAGCATAGAAGATATTTTTCGAGCATTGAAAAGAGAATCTAATTTGAAAAGGGCTCCAAAACGAGGGGGTCCAATTAACTGGGTTAAATTTTATTCTGAAATAATAATAGAATCTGAATCTATGGATGAAAAAGCAGAACGATTTGAAAGAGCAAATAAACAATTATTAAAACGTTCTCGACAGCGCTTGAAAAAGTTTCTAAAAGAAAATGATGCTCAATTCGATGAAATGCTATCATATATTAAAATAAAAGAAGAACAAGAGAAACAATATAAAAAAGAATTATATCATTCATTGTATCTAATGGATGAATTACTAAAAAAAGCAAATGATTCCCCAAATAAATAAAACCCTCTTTTTTTAATTTCCACTGGAAAAAGAATTTTCGAGGTTTTCATTGCTGCAAGGTATATCCCCTTGCAATACGGAAGTTGATTTGGGTGGGTGCTGGGGATAGTGCTGGCAGAATTTGAAGCAGATCAGATATTAGGTCCAGATCGAATTGAGAAGATCGAAAAAAAATATTTTCTGATTTTTAATAAATTTCAAAATTTATAGGTGGATCCTTTTTTCAGAGATTGGTTTAGGATAAGTTAACCTGCAACAAAAAAACTGCATCAAAACCTCAACCTCAAATTTTTAAAGGAAATCTCCGACATTATTATATAGATTTATAGGATGGAAGAAAGTTGAAAGAGCAAAAAATCCTAATAATAATTTTAATTCTGCTAACTTTTTTAATATTGATTCCTGAAACAAGAGCCACGCCTTCTTATCATCAATTATATCCAACAACAGGAGAATATGATTCAAGGCAAGTGAATAATGGAACTTGGTTTGGATGGAATTTATCAGGATTAGTAAAAATAATATATCAACAAGATAATTTTAAAGTTGGATATAATTTAACGTTTTATTGTCAAAATGTCAAGACAGGAGTAGGATTAATGAGAATAATGTTTCTCAATTCAATTAATTATGCGGCATATGTGGCTTCTCAATCATACATGCCATTAGCGGAAATATTATGTGATGATATTCCTGGTGCCATGTATGAAGATTATGGACATTTGAGTTATAACATAACAACAATTGATAATTATTATTTAGTAATTCAAGCTTTTAGCACGGACACCCCAATTCTCTCTTTAGATTATAAAACGGGATTCATTGGAGAATTAGAAACGTCTCCTTCAACCCCTGCAGATCCAACCGATCCAACAACCCCAACAAATCCAAACACATCATTTTACGAAATGTTATCCACGATTATAATAACCGTAGCGATAATAGGAATAATATTAGTAATACCAGTGATAATATATGCTGCATCCAAAGCAAAAAAAACCAAACCCGTTCCTGATTTTGTAATTAAAAAGATAAAGGAAGAAAAGATAGATAAACAAAAAGAATATCAATTACCATTAAATTGTCCTAAATGCAATGCCCCTATTAATTCCGAAAACATTAAAACGTTAGAAAATAAAGCAAAATGTCTTTATTGCGATTCTATTTTTTATTTGGAAGAAAAGTCAACTTAACCTAATTTTTTTACTTTTCTTGAACCGAGGCAAAAACTCTTAAAATACAACCCTCCCTTTCCAAGAAGTGATGAAAACACGCAAGTATATGCAAAAACATGTTCATTTAGACACGACAAATTAATAAAGATGCTCATATTTACTATATATTTGCGAAATTCGACAAGAAAAATAGGTGAATTATACGTTACAAGATTTCATTAAATTAATAAAAAAATCATATTTAAAGGGAATAGAAGATTGCTTGGAATGGATCTTGACAGATGAAGTGGAATTAACAAAAGTTCATCAACTTGATCTTGAAATTAAAGAATCAAAAAGCTTGCATTTTGAGGATAAGGTGTTAGGACTCACGTTAGAGTAATGCTTCAATTTCTTTTAGTTTCTCTAATATATTTTTACCTTTTTCTGTTAAATTTAAGTATCTTCGGAAACCTCTTCTTTTAATAGTTTCATCTTCAATCATTTCTAATTTTAAAAGTTCGTCAATGGCAGGATATATCATTGATGTTGAAGAAAGCGATAATTTT
>RDOG01000041.1 GCA_011365055.1 Promethearchaeota archaeon | reverse complement strand
CAAAATATATCTTGGGCAAGATGAAGAACGAAGTCTTGTTAATTTTCGGGATTTTTATGGAAATTGGACACAATTATATGGGGGCATTGTTAATGCATCTTTGATTGATAATTATATAAAAATAAAAGCTGATGGAAATGGATTAGCAACGACATTTGAAAATGGAGAATCATTCGATACGGTGATTTATAATTCTCTCTTATTTGAAATGAAAGTTTATAACGCAACACGAGTAGTTGTAATTTATAATCCAGATTTACATGAAAAAGATTATTATATTGATTTTTCAGAGAACATGGCTCGTCTCTGGTATTCTGTTGAGATTCCTATATTTCTCTTCAATCAGTATCAAAATATCACGAATGATATTTTAATGGAGATAGGATTCTGGATAAAAAACTCCACGATGGAAATCTCAAATATTAGAGTAGCACAACATTTTAATAAAACGTGGGTGCAAGAAGCAGAAATAACGTTGAACATGACTCAAAGCGAAGCTACTAATTCTTTAGATTCACAGTTTTATTCAAACGAAACAATTCTAGAATTTGAAAGCACGAAATACTCGTATAATTACTCTGATTTTATAGAGAATGGTTATAACAATTCTCAAGCAAGTTGGGAGCACGTCATGATCAATGATAACAACACTATTACAATACCAAATTACACGTATTCTTCTTTACAAGCAGGAGAAACAGAAATCACGTTAAACAATTCAGATTCATCATGTTTATTCGATCAAACATATGTAAATACAACATTAATAGAATTAGAAAGCAATAAACATGCATTTAATTATTCCCTCAATATTACGGAAGGATATAATACTTCTCAAGCTAGCTGGGAAAACGTGAGTATTATAAATAATGAGAGTATTATGTTAGCAAATTACTTGAATTTGGAACAATTAGATTACGATCATTTTGATGATAATTATATTAATTCGACCATCTGGAATGCTGTATCTGGGAGCTACGAATCGGGAACTACAATCACAATTCCCACAGGTGCTGGAGCAGCTTGGAAAGGAGTGGCTAGAAAAACACTATCACTTGGAGACTTTAGAGTTGCGGGACACGATACCAATATTACTATAAAAATCAAAAATAATGTCGCATCCGCAGGGAGTGGATGGGCGTGCGTGTTAGGTGTTGGATCAGGAATTGGGCAATCTAATTACATGATTGGTTATTTATTTTCAGGATCGACTTGGCAAGTAAGGAATAATATAAGCACATGGGAAAATGTAGCAGGGACTTATGGGGCTGATACGTATTATATACTCTCAATAATCATTCATGACAATGACTCAATTTCATATTGGAAAGATGAGATTGCCATTTCAATCTATGACATGTCTGGGGATTCAAATCTTGACGATTATTTGTTTTGGTTTGGAGGTAGCAATGGAATAAATACTGTAGATGTGTATGATGTTCATGTTTCAACAAGCATGAGTTACCACAATGCTTATTACATCAGTAATATTGTGGATTTTAATTCAACGTATAAAATAACAAACATGACCATTAATACATACGTGCCAACAAATACGACTTGCGAGGTGTATGTTTCTGATAATAAAACAGGGAGTTTTAACGCTTGGGTTAATTACTCTATCTATATAGATAATATAACAAGATTTCTTAAATATAAAATATTATTAAATACTTCTACAACGTCAAACCAACCAATATTTTATAATATCTCGTTTTATTATTCAAATTATATATGTAATTTATCTGAATTTTTATATTTTGATTATTATTCTGAAAGCTATGATTGTATTTTTAATTCTAGCAATGTAATTTCAATAAAATCAAACATTTCTTGTGATATTGCAAATATTAGCATTTATGACGTGAATAACTCTCAATTCACGTTAAATCAGAGTATAAACGATGATTACGCTAACAAATCATTTAATCATGATAATAATTCTGTTTATTTTTCAAACAACACGCAATTATTCTATATATTAGCGAACCATTCAGAACCATTCATCATTTATATTAATCTAATATATTTAAAAACAACATATAACAGAACTCTTTATTTTACAGAGTTAAATTACTCATTTCAACCCACAATTGATTGGGGAACGAACACCTATAATTTTGATCTAATGAATAACAATTCGTTAAATATTTCGTATTGTGTTTTTGAAACTGGGATTCATGATGCATTATATAATTTTAGAGATGACGAAATTGGGGAAATTCCAAATGGTTGGGTAGGATCTGGAAACGTGGAAGGGATAGAAGTTATTGCTGAGAATGATTCTCATAAACAAGTTGTTAGAATGGATTCAGGAGATGGTGGTAGCGGGTATCTCCAGAATAGTTTTAATGAAAAATCGTCTGGTTCAATTGAACTTCATGTTAAATTGGGGCAAATAGATAAAAGTTTATACATATGGTTATCTGGATCTCCCACCCAGTTGGTGCTGACCTTCCGTATGGATGGTAAAATTGTATGGGAAAGCTCACAAGAGGTTCTGGCATCATATTCAGCCGATATTTGGTATCATGTAAAGATATATTTTGATTGTGATACAGATTTAGCAAGCGTGTGGCTTGATTCGGAACTGATTGGAGAAGATTTATCCTTCTATCTTCTGGGAGAGTCGTTTACAATGCTTAAATTTCAATACTTTCTTCAAAATACAATAATATTACTTGATGCAATTGATTACTCATGGGCAGAAGGCTACTATCCGGGCAGGAACACGCACTTACTCACATATAATGATTTTACATTTGAAAATATTTCTTCATATCAAAACATAAACGAAGAATATCATTTTTCATTACCTTTTGTTATAAATTTTCAGGCAAGATCATTCACTAATAATTCTTTTTATCTCAAGAATTTCTGGGATAAACGAAACGAAAATTTAAATGCTTGGTATGTTTCTGATACTATCGCTTTTGATGGAGAACCAAGTTATATCACTGAAATCACTGCTAATTTTACCGAATATGGTGAAAATTTAGATATTTACGTGGGAAACGAATCAAGCTGGATGTTGATGAGTTCCTATGAAGGCTGGACAAGCGAGATCAAATTCAAAATATTATTAAATAATAGTAATTCGATTAACGTTCCATTCTTCGAAGATTTAACATTTTTTTATTCAAAATACATTCATGATTTAAGTCAAACCATGAATTTCACGTATTACACTGAATTATATGCAAGTATTTGGAATTCCTCTAATATAATTAGCATTAAAACAAACGTTAGCTTAGGAAATTTCAACATTAGCATTTATGACTTCAATAATTCGGAGTTCTACAATAGATCATTTTCCAATTTAAATTATCAGACCCAATCATTCACTTGGTCAAATAATTCGATTTATTGCCCAATATCTAATACAAATACTTTTGGAATATTCGGAAATTCTTCTAATGCTTTTAAAATTTCCATAAACATGATAGAGTTAACAACTATTTACAACAAAAGCTTATATGTTGGGAATTACAATTTCACGCTCCTTGAAGATTTTGAAAAATTATTCTATCACGTCAAAAATAATGATAATCTAAATGCTGAGCTTCATCTAATAGATGCCGATACTATTTTTTCCACGATTGAAATCGAGAACGGGACTTCATATCAAGCAGGATCCATGATCGTGAACTCGTCAGAGTTATATCTTCAAATCATCTATCAAAGTTTTTCTAATACCTCAATTTATATAAGAGAAATATTTGAGATTAAGAGCGAAACGTATCGTTTAATAAACGAATCTAACAGGCAAACCCCGAGTAATCTGATCTTCACGCAAGAAGAGATGACCATCGCAATTGTCGACTATTTTGGGAACGTCTTGTATAGGAAAGGATATAATTATACGGCATTTATCGATATTGCTTTACCAGTAACAACCGTTACATTTCATAATTTCTATAATCATTCAATCATAGTGGAAATTGTAAGAGGGCTTGGAACGTCAATTGAAATACTTGTAGCTCCAGAATCCTCGGTTAGCGTGCGTGTATATGCAACTAGCTACCTAGTTCATGCTAGAAATCTTGAGTTACAAACTTTATTATTAACCACTTTTTCTCCAGATGGCAGCTCCAATGTAGTTTTTGAATTTGGAGAACGCCAAAGTGTTGATTTTCCAGATCAAGATTTCTGGTCCTTATTGTGGGAATTTTTCTTTGGGACTTGGTATGGCATTTTGTTGTTCGTTCTAATGTGTGTAGGTGTATCGATATCGATTGCCCATACCACGCATGACGTGTATCGAGGGTATCAAGCTAGAAGGGATAGAAAGAAAGATAAAAGAAGAAGAAAGAAAGAAAAAGAGAAGAAAAATAAAGAAGGAAGGAGAGTGATATTTTAAATGGGAATAATATTAAATTGGATTGATAATTGGGATACAAATCTTGCAATTAACATAATCATACTTGTTATAATCATAATGATACAAGTATTAATTAATAAAAAATATAAAAAGAAGACAAAACCCTTCGATATTATAAGTCTTCAAATTATATTTCCTGCAGGAATAATTACTGCCATTCAAGTTATAGTTTTTTCACCCATAGGATTAGCATTTCAAGGAATCGCAATTTTTATCTTGGTCCTAATTTTCAACTATACAGAACTTTGGTATAGAGATCACTTTGATTTAAAAGGAGAAAAACATTTCACGTTGAACTTTAGAGGAGTAAAACCCGACTCGGCAGATGTGAATGTTTATGAATCTCATTATTTGCAAGACTCATTAGTCTCAGATATTTTAAGCAAAAATATAGATACATTACTAAGAATGATCGATGAAAGCGACTTTCTTTTAGATATAATGGAAGAATATCTTCGAATAAATCCTAAAGATAAAAAAATTCTTGCAGATTATAAAAAACATTTAGCTGAATTTGAAAATATTGACGTGCAAACAGATCCAGATTTAGCAGCTGAAGCAGAAGCGAAACAAAAACAAACCGTGATTGAAATATTTAAATCTGCATATGGAAACGTTCATTTTCATGTTCTTTATTTTTCATGGATGTTTTACATAGAAATGGTTGAAGATTGGGATATTAAAGATGATATTCAAGTTTTAATAATCTCTCCAAAAGAAAAATTGCCTGATACATTATCATTGAATTGCTCTGTTTTAATAGAAGAAGAAAAAATATATGGGAAAAAATTTACCACGCTTTTTGCTATTCACGGTGAACGAAATGAAGATTACATCCGAATTACCGACAACTTCGTGAATTATTTATCAATATTCACGTTGTTTCCACAATTTGCTGATGCTGAAACAGAGACTCTAAAAGCTCAGTTTTATAAGGATAAAACGGAAAGAACACTTAGATTATTTGAGAAATTGTCGAAAGATAGTTCAACTATAGAACAAAGGATTGAAGATAGTCTTCCTTCAGAAAAGAAGAGAAGAAATAGGGAGGATTATTATGAGTAGTAATCAAAAAGAGAGAGAGATTTTTGCATCGTTACAACATGATCATACTGCGCTTACTAAAATAGATGAAGCCAGAAAGGAAGAGCAAAAAAAAGTTTGTAATGTTTTTAATGAATTAATGACAAAGAATATTGAAGAGAATATAAAAAATTGGAATTTATTAGAAACAGCAAAATCAAACGTGATCATGGAGTTAAATCTCGGAAATAATCTCAGAATTGCAGCTGCATGGAGTTTATTACGAAAAGAGACGTTATCTGATGAAATAAATACAAAATATTTTAACATGTTAAAAGCAGAGATAATGAGAATTGTCGATTATGAATTGAGTAGAACTACAAAACGCATGGGTGAAGGATCTCACATGGATAGGAAAATAAATAGAACATATTTGGCAAGAACGATGGGAATTTTAAATAAAGAAAACATGACTCGGGAATTTGAGTTTGAGGGTGATGAAGATTAGTTTAGCTGAAGCATTTAAATTAAAATCTTTTGGATACAGTAAAGAAAAAATAATACGTAAAATAGACGAATATAAATTTACTTTAGCAACTGAAAGAGATTATTTTATAAATAAAATGATGGGTCTGGAAGGAAAAAAAACAGCCAAAAAATACAAGAAAGCTCTCTTTAAAGATAAAACAAGTGTTTTATTAGATTCAATAAATGATTCTGTAGAAAAAAAATCTAATTGGATTTCCTTAGTTAATGGTTTCACGAGGTCAGGCAAGTCTATATTTGCCCAATCTCTTTGTTTTCTAACCCGAGCTTCTTTTGCTCGTTTTTCAATAAATTATCCAATTCTAGTAAGATATACCTTAGAAGAGATGAAAGAAGTATTAGTAAATACTGAGCCTCCTTTTGGATTAGTCCAAGATGAAGAGCCAAATGAGAACGGAAAGGATTCTCAACTTAAACTTGAAGCCGTAGAAAATGTAGCTGAATCAATAAGAATAGAACAGATTTCTATAGCAGTTTGCACCCCTATTAAAAAAGGAAAAGGATTTGTAAATTTTAGATTCGAAATGTTCGGAACTAATGAAGAAGCAAATATGCTACGAGCATTTATGTTTGAAGGAGACGCAAAATATCCAGCTGGAATAGTTGAAATCCCTTTTCATGCCGATGAGGATTTTTTGGAGAAATATTCTAAGCAAAAACTACAATTTACAGGAAATTTGAAAAAAACAGGCGGATTTGTAGTATCAAATTTCAATATAAAAAAAGCAAATAAAGATATTGAATATTATTATCAAAAATTTAAAGACGAATTCGGAACTAAACTAAAATCTATTAATAAAATTATGGCCTTAATGGAATTAGATGGATATTTAGAGACTGAAAATTTTAAAAATCGAGTAGCTTCAAAAATCAGCATGTTGATGATTAGAGATGAATTAAAAGAACAAGCAGAAAAAGAGGCGAAAAGAAAAGCTGCTAAAATTAGCCAAACTCAATCTATAAAAGAACCCGTAGCAACATGGGAAGACTTAGATTTCAAAGAATTGATTTTCGAAATGATCAAGGGAGAATTAACAGAAGTTGAGCTAGCTATTTTTAGAGGAATTTGTGATGGGGAATCATATAGATTTATAGCATCAAGATGTTTAGGGAGCTCAAAATTAACAAGTAAGATAAATAGAATAAAAGAAGATATACAAACCAATTATTTAGGAGATGCTGGTGAATTTGCATATCATAAATTATTAATAGATGCAAATAAAAATGTTGAGCATTATGGAGGAAATTCACACGAACCGGATTTTATAAATCATACTGATAAAGAAGTAATATCATTTAAAACCCATGTAATTTTAAATGAAACAAAAGCAAAAGGCGAAATTGCACCTTCAGAAATTAAAACGGCTTTAGAACTTAATTATAAGTGTTTTTTATTGGTTTTTTGCGTGCAAGAAGGCATGTTTTACAAGTATGATGTTCCATTACCTGTAACAGCTGCAAACTTAACTATAGAGGACCTTGGCTACCCCCCCGCAGAAAAGAGGCAAGAGAACACCCCCTCTATCCTTTCTCCCCCTCGAAGTGGTCAAGTGTCCTGCCCCGCTGCCGTGCCCCCCGCCCCGTTGGAGGGGGAGGGAGGGGGTGTTTCAAAGGGCAAGAAAAAGGCTGGA
>RDOG01000040.1 GCA_011365055.1 Promethearchaeota archaeon | reverse complement strand
AGGATATTTTTTTTTAATTTTTACCAGCTCTTCAGGTGTGATCATGGCTGCCATTGGACATTTGGATGATAATTCAGGCATTAGTACTGTCTTGTCCGGACTGAGGATGGCAGCACTTTCAGCCATGAAGTCCACACCGCAAAATACTATAACATTGGCATTATGCTTTGCAGCCTGCTGGCTCAGTCCCAGGCTGTCCCCAACAAAGTCTGCAATATCCTGGATTTCCCCCCTCTGGTAATTGTGGGCCAGAATGACAGCATTACGTGATTCTTTTAGTTCATGGATCTTTTTTATTAGCTCAGCTTTATTTTGTTGACTCATTGAAATTACCTGTGAATTCAATAATACGATTGATCCCATTTTATTGAGATGGGATAAAACACTTTCCAATAGAGGTTATCGTTCGCCTTTAATGACATCGAATGGTAACACATAAGGATAGTAACGCCGGGGCTGTGATACTGGGGATAGTATTAACCTGAAGTAAACTGGAAGTTTAACCACTCTTTCTTCTAAGGGTGCGACTGTAGTTAGGCATCTTCCACTCTAAGACGGAAAAAAATATAATAAACTTATACTTTGTAATGGAAATATTAATGTATAATACATACTTTATACTGGAATTATGCAGGAAGAAATTATAATCCAGAACTTATGGTGGAAGACAAAAAGTGTCAGCGAGTCAAAACTGGGCAGTCTCAAACGAGCAGAATTTAGCAAGCTGCTGGAAGAAATTGAAGATAATAAGGTAACATGCCTGCTGGGACCCAGGAGGACAGGTAAAACTACGATGATGTACGACCTGATAGATCATTTACTCAACAATGGGGTCAGCGAGAAGAATATTTTTTTCATTTCCTTTGACAATCCCAAAATCAGGCTGGTGTTGCAGCATGATTTTGACAGTACTATTAGGGATTTTTCCAATACTATTGTCAGGGAACCAATAGACAGGCTGAGCAGTAAAGTGTATATCGTACTGGATGAGGTTCACAAGCTGGATGATTGGGGAAATATGCTGAAGTACTGGCAGGACCTGGGGCTAAATATAAAATTTATAGTTTCCGGCTCTTCTTCAATGAGGATTTTAAAGGGCAGTGGGGAGAGTCTGCTGGGTAGGATTAATTTTCACCTGATACTCCCCTTGAATTTTTCGGAATTTACCGGTATAGATGTTCGAGCGGACTTTAGGGATTATAATGACATTAAAAGAGTACACGATAGTCTTATGCTGGAAAAACAGGAGCTTTTCATTACACTGGATGAATATATCATAAAAGGCGGATACCCTGAAGTTTTCTACATCAAAGATGTGGAAAGGGCCTATGAAGTACTGAAGCAGTATAAGACCCTGACCATCAGCAGAGATATACTGGACCTTAAAGACATCAAAGAGCCACGGACATTGAGCGACCTGACAGACCTGCTTTCTGATGTAATGTCCACGCGAATGAATTATTCCACTTTTGCGCAGGTGCTGGGTGTGAAGGTGGATACTGTGAAGAATTATATATCATATCTGGAGGAATGTTTCTTAGTTTATACTGCTTATTTCTATTCGAAAAAGCAGGTAACATCCACAAGAAAGGAGAAAAAATTATTTTTCATGGACTGCGGTCTTCGTAATTCTCTTTTATTAAAGGAAATTGATGAACTTGAGAAAACAAAGATAGTGGAGAACCTTGTGTTCTTGCATATTTTTTCCCTGAAAAAGCGCGAATTGTTCCCTAAGATATTCTACTGGCTCGACAGATCGAGAAATGAAGTGGATATGGTGGTTACATTAAAGAATGAAGTTGTTCCAATTGAGGTTAAATATTCTAATGAGATCGGTAAACGTGACCTGAAGGGGCTGGTCAGGTTTTGCGAGGAATTTGATGCTAAGGGGATTGTGGTGACAAGAGATATACTGAAGGAAGAGGGGAATATTATGTTTATACCTGCATGGTTGTTCTTGCTGATAACTTCGTAATAGAATTACAAATTTGAAACAATAATTATATAAGTTTAACTTACCAATTGAAATATAATCGGAGTTGATAACATGGAATCAATGTCAATTGAAGAAATTGCATCTAACTGGTTAAAACTTTGCAAAAAATATCAATTTTGTGAAACGAGAATGCCGATATTGAGAAAAATTCAAACTAAAAAGGGAGAACAAAAACCATATTCTGACGTGGATTTTTTTGGTTGGAAAGTTTCTGATAACAAAATTGGATATGATATTTGTTTTGGAGAAGTGAAAGTAAGAGGTAATCAAAATAATGTCAATGTATATATTGATAGCGAAAATAAAAATTTTCTGAAGTGGCTTGGCCGTTGGGCCAAGTCATTTCAAAATATTAAAGCATATTTTCTAGAAGAAAATAATGGTTATTTGAATGAAAGATTGCATAAATATCTTGGGTTTTACCCCGATGAGGTTAATAATGTAAATATAGCTTTTGTAGGTAGTATTTGGATTGATAATATTAAAAATGGGGAATTACTTGAAAAAATCGAAAATAATTTTGCTATGAGTATCTATGAAGAATATAAAAAAGAATTACCAGTTTCAAAAGAAAATATAACTTCTACTATTAGGCCAACATTTTATGTAATTTCTGAATTAGTAAGTTATTGTAAAAATGATATAAACAATGGATATACAAAGCGATATGGAGATATATTTTTTGATATTATTAGAGAGATTAATAGATATCAAAATCCTTTGTTGTTAGAAGCTACAAAAAATTCGAAACGAATTAGAGATGAAATCAAAGAATATACAAATAAGGAAATTATTGATATGTTTAAAATTTAAAAATAGTCATGGAGCCCGGACGTCGCTACGCTCTGTCCGGGGCATCTTGTTCATGCTCGAGAATTCAATTAATTAAGCTTTTAATATTGAGATTATTACTACTAAGCATCTATAACTTATATCGTATACAAATGGATAATGTGAACCATCAATGATATATAAAAGTTGAATGTATTCCAATATATGGAAATTTTAAATTCTATGAAATATTCTATTAAGTTAAAAGTAATAAGACATAGAAAAGACACTCTTTTAGAATGGCTATCTGCAACATCAATTTTACCGGGTAATGAATTTTTTCAATTTCGTTTTATGTTTTTAAAACAATTTGTACTGTCCATTCCAAATTCAGAATTTCAAAATAATAATATTACTTGTAAAGAATTTGGATCTATTATAGCTGATACAAATATAATAGATTGGTCATGTATTGAAGATTGGACTCCTATTAGTAACACTAAATTAAATGAATTTGGTCTAAATGGTGATTTATTTTATTTTTTAGCTGGAAACTTGGAGATTCCAGAAAATAATTTGAAAAAAATTGTAACCAGATTCTTTGAATTTGATGATATAATAAAGGAAAAATATGATTACTCAATAAAAGCTGAATTGAATAAAATTTTACAATATCAAACTAATATAATAAAATTCCTAGATCAAAATAAAAATTTAGATGTTCACGAATTCAAACAATTCATAATTCCTTCCGAACAATTCATTCAAAAATGGATTATAATTTTAAATAAAAAATCTACCCTTTCTAATAGAATATGGAAAAATAATATTAATAATTTTCCTGAG
Organism: Promethearchaeota archaeon; assembly: GCA_011365055.1. Next base: position 4,042 of record RDOG01000040.1, on the reverse strand, counting down.
CCTAATTCAATTCATGAACCAGATGAGTTTTTCACTGCTAATCCTATAATTGATGATAAAATCTATACGCCTTACATACTACTAGTATCTTTTAATGCTAAAATCACATCTGATTTGAAGAAAATAATTAATAAAGAAATCAGACAAGAATTACGAAAACAATTAGAAAAGGAAGTTCTTATATCAATTTCTGAACTAGTCCCCAATGAAGCAATATTTAATAATTTATCGGTAGGAAAAAATAATGGCAAAATGGATTTTGGATTCATCAATGACAATAAATGTTTCTTATTTACTTGTTTAGAAGAAACTTTCAATGTGGAACATTTGAATAAATGTATAGGATATATTCAAAATAATTATTTAAATATAGAAAAAGAATTTGAAAAAAATAATAAAATTGAATTAATTGCTGAACATGACTCTTTTATAATAAAAGAGAATTTTGATTTAATTTTTTTAATTATAATTGACGATTTAGAAGATAAAGTAATCTATGTTGAAAATATTATTGGAAAAAATTTTGTTATTCTTTCATATGATTGTCTAAATCATATCTTCGAAGATTTAGCTGAAAATAAACAGATTCCAATATATTTCTCGAAAATAATAGAAAAGTCTTATTCTTTTAAAAAATTTGTTTCATTTGATTTATGTAATTTTTATGATTTTTTCACGCATGGAGGAGAATATTTAAAAGTTTCTAGTTGTGAGCACCCAGTAAATGTTATAAATCCCCATTTATGGAGCAATAACCACAGAAGAAAAATTATTGAAACTAGACCCATGATTGATTTACAGCCTTATGATGGTGAAAAACCTTATACATACAAGATATTAAGAATTTCTGATAACACGTATTATGGTTATAATAAAATACTGAATGTCGAATTTTATTGTTATAAAAACGACATTGAAATATACATATTAACTAATATAAACAAATTGAAATCTAACGAAGAAAGAGAAATAGCACCTTTCATATCAGAATTTCTTAAATTTTATATAGAAGAATTATTTAATGATGATTTGATAAATTCTTTGAAAAAAGATAAAATCATTATTGAAATAATACCTCATGATTGGGCCATAAAATATGGAAATATTGATACTATGTCATCTTTTCCTTTATTAGTGGGAATCGATGATGATGAAAATTACACAATAATTGTGGACCCCCCAATTTTTGCAAAAGAATTTAATTTATTTTCAAAAAATATATTAAGATACATTTTTGATACAATAATAAAAGGAATTGTAAGTGAAATTCAATTTGAAAAATTAGATAATAGATTTCAAAATTTAGATCCATCCAAAAGCTTTAAAATTTCTGAAATAGTCACACCTTCGAATTCAAATTGGACAATGCTTTTTTACCCAACAAATTTAGATTTCATTGATCTAGAGAATGATTTATTTATCAACTTTAATGAAAGAATTTCAGCTGGGATTTATGAGGGAAATGAAGCTAAAGAAATTATAAATCAGGTTTACGACTACTTAGTTAAAAATTTGCTTGCTGAAATAAGTAGATACGATATTTTGAATTTTGTTCTTTTCAGTTATTCTCAAGTAGAAAATTGTTTCAAAGAAAAGAAATATTTAACTTTGCACTTCAGATTATCTCAAGATACTTCAACAGATCATGATTCAAATATAATACGTGAAAATGAATTTAAAATTCAGAAGTATTCTCTAGGATGCAGATATCTTCTGGAACAGGCAGTTTTGCAAAATATTTCTGGAACTGAAAAATTAAACATTAATGAATGGCAGAATATTATCCCTGTCGCTATGAAAATATTAGATTTAGCAAATATAAGTGATTATTTACACCGATTACCTGACTTTTTTGATATAAAATTAAAAATTGAAGCAAAATCGGGTTTATTTTTTGACATAATTATAGAAGATAATCCCATGCATCGACACATGGATTATTATGTTAAAGGATTGGAAACTTTAGATATGTCAAGATTTCTATATTCTGAGGAAAAAGTAAAAGACGATCCAGACAAATTACGTGAATTTCTTGAAGAAAAAAAATTCAAGATTTTAAATGATGAGCTTGAAAAAACATTTGGGTTCAGATTATATAATTATATAATAGTTCTAAATATGTTAACTAATTTCCAAAATCAAATAAATGAATTTGGTATTATAAAAATTCTATTATCAAATGTAATTGATTTTATCCATGAAAAAATGGGATTTGATAAAGAATTAATAAAAACTGTGATAAATTTTTCTACAATAAACATAGAGGGTTCCAAGGGGGAAATTATAGAACCATGGAGGGTAAATTCGCGAGAAAACAGATTAACGATAAAACCCATTATACAAATTAAGGATTTTATAATTTTTGCACCAGAATTTCTAATAATGGCAGAAGAAAATGTGGCATCACTTATCATGGATGGCAAATGGCCTTATCAAAGAAATTTACTCCCCCGTCATTTACAAAAAGCATTGGATAGAAGACAAAAAGAAGTCTCAGGAGAATTTGAAAAATTTGTATATGAAGAAATTAAAAAATATTCTGATTTTGCTGAGATAAATATTTATAAAAGAAAAGGTGGGAATGATAAATGTTTAATAGAAGTTGATGAGTCGTGTCCTGGAGAAATTGATGTTCTATCTATCCATAAAGAAAAAAAGACTCTTATTTTGTGGGAGGTAAAAGATATTGAGCAAAAATTTGGAGCCAGAGAAATTGTTTCGGATTCAGAGGATTTTCTAAATATAAAAAAAGGGTATATCGCAAAATTAAAAAGAAAAGAAGAATATTTAAAACGTAACATCAATTCAATATTAAAATATTATAATATTGTTAATGAAGAATGGAAAGTAATTTCTTGTATTGTATTATCCTCAGATATTATCGTCAAAAGTATACTTGAAAAAAGATATAATATTATTAATTTTAACGAGATTCCTATTTTTTTAGAAAAATAAAAATAATATCTTAGATTTAGATTATCAATAATTTAATAAAATTACTTAATTTATCATTCTCAAATTATCCGAGCATGAACAACCCATCTTGAAATGAAGCTCTCCACAGCTGAGCTGTGGTGTATAATAATAAAGATAAAAATATTGATTTTTGTTTTATATCCAAATATTTGTACCTTAAGATCATACTTCCAACTGGATAAAATAGTACTCTATTTTTTAGTCCCGATAATAACATCGATCATCTCAAATCTTTCCACATCGAACAACCCCATATCGGTCAGCCGCAGCTCAGGAATCACAGGCAGTGCAATAAAGGAGTGTGTGATAAATGGCGCAGGCAGAGTACACCCCATTTCCCTTATTGTTCCATGCAATCCTTCCAGCTCAAGTGCCACCTCTTCCACAGATTCCAGACTCAACAACCCGGCAAAGGGTAACGACAGGCTGTCCAGCACCTCACCATCCTGCACCAGCACAATGCCCCCCTTCATCTCCTTAATGACATTTGCTGCCAGTGCCATATCTGCATAGTCAGTCCCGGTCACAACCACATTATGGCTGTCATGCCCGATACTCTGTGCAAAAGCACCCGACTTCAGGCCAAACCCTCTGACAAATCCCAATCCTATGTTACCATTCTTACCATGGCGCTCGATAACGGCCGTACTGAGGATATCCCTGTCCACGTCAGGGAGCAGCACGCCAGACTCGTCAGTACCAAGTTCAGCATTGTCCTTCTCAGTAAATATCTGGTCAGGAAACACTTTGATAACATTTACTGATACTCTGCTACTCCGGGCATTGATCATCTGCAGGTCTTTTGGATTTATCTCCCTGTACCTGATCGTATCAAGCACATAATCCGGGTAATTGAAAACAGGCTTATGTGTCTCAATTGGGTTAATAGGGACACCGCCGGCGATCACTGAATGTATACTGAATCCTTCCAGATCGTCAAGGATGACAAGGTCAGCCCTGCGTCCAATGCTTATGGAACCCACCAGGTGGTCAACACGGTAATGCCGGGCTGTGTTTATGGTACACATGGATATCGCATCCATGGGGTCCAGGCCAAGGGAAATAG
>RDOG01000039.1 GCA_011365055.1 Promethearchaeota archaeon | reverse complement strand
TGCTGGCGTGGGCGCTGCGGGGGCTGTGGTCTTAATCGTGCGTCGTCGACGGCAAGCTCCAACAAAAATGCATCCAAAAAAAGTGATTTCAAGAACAAAGTTATCAAAAGATGAACAGGACCTACTCAAAAACATTGTTAACCTGATGGTATTCATGGTTGCAATTAAAAAAGGATGAGCTAAATTAGTTTTCCCTATTTATTATTTAAAAAAGCTAAGAGATGGTTAATTTAAAAAAAGTATTAATTTTTTATCAATTACTTATTGAGTTTTTTAAATAGAATAATCAAATTTATTGTTAAAAAAAATATTACTGCTAATTTTTTATTTCACAAAGATAGAATTCGTAATTTTAATTTTTGATCTTCCCAAAGTTTTATGAAATTATAAAAATATTCAAACAAAGATGGTTCATCCTTGCAGAATATAATTTTACCATCTTCAATAATTTCTCCTTGAATGTATAAAGGGAGCTCTTCAAAAAAACGAATGTCATATTTATCCTGATTTGATTTAAGATTTTGCATCACATATTTATAGATCTCATAAAGATTTTTATTCGGAACAACTAAACAAATATCAATATCACTCCGAATATTATTTTGATTCGAAACATGAGATCCAAATAAAATTAATGCTATAATATCTGGATGATCTTTAATAAAACTAAAATCTTCTTCAATTTGCTTGATTATATTTTTTCTAACCAAGATTCAACAGTCTCCTTAAATAATTTTATGTTTGGGAGATTTTTTACAATAGATTGGAAAGCAATTTTATCAATTATCCCATTATAATCATGTACAATCCTATTTCTCAACCCATTTAGCTCTTTTAAAGCTAGTAATAAATCTTTAGATAAAATTCCTTTTCGATTTAAAGTTTCATAATTCGTATAATTATCTTTTGCATTTATTTGAGAATCTTTAACCATCATGGCGCATATATCAGATATGACTTCTATACTTAATTGTGCTGCATGATATACTGCGAATATTTCTTGATATTCTAAATTTTTTATGATTTTCTCAAAATTATTTTCTTTTAACCATTTATTTAATAACTCGTAATATTTAGACAAATTAACTATCTTATCTTTGTATCGATTTTTTCTTTTATCATCCATACATACAAATAATTCCTTAAATAATATTAATTAAACTATTAATTACAAAATTTGAAAAACAGAAAAGAATATTTTCTAATTTATATAAATAATAAATCAATGAAATTTGAGAGGTTTTTAACATGACAAAAATAACATGGATTACTCACGCATGTTTCAAAATTAAAAGTGATTCGGGGAAAATTATTTATATTGATCCTTATAAAATGGGCGATGATGAGCCTGCAGACATCATTTTAGCATCTCATGACCATTATGACCATGCGGATAAAAAGAGCATAAAAAATGTAATAACTAATAAATCGGTCTTAATTTGCCCTAAGACTTGTACTAGTGGATTAAGTAAATTTAATGCCATGGGTATGGGTCCTGGTGATTCTAAAGAAATTAATGGAATCAAGATACAATCAATACGATCATATACTCCAAATAAAAATTTTCATCCGAAAAAAAATGATTGGTTGGGTTATATTATTGAAGTGGATGGAAAGAGGATTTATCATGCTGGAGATACAGATATAATTCCAGAAATGAATGAAATTTCTAATATAGATGTAGCTCTTTTACCGGTAGGCGATACATATACCATGGGATTTGAAGATGCAGCTGAAGCTTGTGCAATTATAAATCCAAAAATATGCGTCCCCATGCATGATTGGGATAAGGATCTAAATGAATTTGAAAGATTAGTTAAAGAAAAAGCTCCAAACGTGAAAGTAGAAATTTTAAAGGGAAAAGATTTAGAAATTTAAAAATTATTACTTTTTTAACTTTCCTCCGATATTCTAGCAAACCAAGGCGCCATTTTACCTTTTCCAGCAGTGCTATATTGCAATGCCTCCATGATGTTTGGAATCATCCGATAAGGAATGCTTACTATTAATTCATTTGAATCATATTTATGATGACGTCTTGCGGTAGGATCTCCCATGGTGACGTTTAGATTACCAGAAATTAAAGGATATGTTATGGCACTCCAACATAATGAACCTAAAACTTGTGGTTTAACGGGATCTCCATGATAATCTGCTAGAAATACTAATCGTGAAGCTTGCCCAGGATTACATAAGATCGTTACAAGATCTGGGCGTAATTTTGCTTTATTCATCGGACTAAATACGATGTATTTTGTTAAACCTAATGGTGGTGGTGCAATTTTATGAGTATTTCCAATGCTTTGTCTAGCGATTGCTACGGTTGCCCATAATTTTTCTCCTTCAACTAAAATTTTTTCCAATCCGATTCTTTTTTCTGCGAACCCTAAATGCCATTTCCCACCCGGACAAGTACATTTTGCTTTACTTAAACAAATAATTTCTCCATTTCGTGCCTTTAGAAGGACAGAACATACATCTGATCCTTTATTAACAGTTGATTCAATTTCTTCATCAGTATATGTTATTGCAATTGGTTGACCCTTTAACTCTAATACTTCAACTAATTCTTCAGCATACTCTTGCCATTTTTCATTCAATTTCATACAATCTTCCTTATTCTTTTTTATTAATAACATTTATAAAAAATTCAATAATATCGAATTAAAAAAGATATTCGGTAAAAATACTCAAAAATTTCTTATAGAAGTTCTTTAGACTTCCTATTTATTTCTTTTATTCTTCTTTTAATTGAATATTTTTGAGAAAATTTAAATTCTGATACATTAAATAATAGCAAGTGAATTGATAACTTGGATATTATAAGGGTTTTAAATTGATACATCTTGAATTGCTAATCTTTTTCGTGATATTAATAGTACTTACGTTAATAATAGCAATAATTTTAGGAATTGCTGTGATTAGAAAAAACATTACTTATGATAATGGATTGATAGGATTTGTTTGTATAGATTTATTAAATATGGTTTTTTATTATTATGAAATTTTTTCCCTTATTTATTACTTTAATATAAATAGCATTGATTTTGGTTTTTTTTGGTGGCATCTTATAATAAATTTTGCTCATTCCCTCATACTTGCATTCTATTTTCTTGCTACCGCTGGTTTATATTATTCAATTAAAAATGAATACACTATTGATACGGTTCAATTACTTTCAAGAACTTGGTCCATGAGTTATAGATTCTCGATCTGGGGATGTTATATTCTTTTTCAAGGAGTTTCCATATTTTTATTAATACATTCACTCATATTAGAAAATATTTTATTTCTTACTTATTTTTCAATAACCATATTTACTTCCGTATTAATTTCTTTTTTAATTATGGTTGTTCCTAAGCTTGCAAATGCTTTAGGTCATGCCTTATTAATTTTTATAACTTTTATAGCTGAAATAAGTCCTTAATTAAATTTGGTGGATGAAGTGTCTGAAGAAAATGAATTTGAAGAAGAAATAGAAGACGAAGATGATGATGAAATTCTTGAAACATTAAAAGAAATGCAAGATGAAGAATTAATTAGTGATGATGATGAGATTTCAGAGGCTCTGAAAGAAGTTTATCAAGCTGATAAAGAGCAATTAGATGATGATGAAATTGCAGAAACATTAAAAGAAGTTGAGGATGATAAAGAGGCTGAAATGAAACGAAAAATAGAAAAAGAAAGGGAACTCGTTACGGAAACAAGTAAAACATCAACTGATTTCGAGAAAACTATGAAGGCGGCAGAAAAAGCACTTAAGGATGCACAAAAATCCGTAGAATCTGCAAAAACAACAGCTTATAAAGTCAGTTTAGGTATTAAACCAGATGAATTGGAAAAAGGCTCTCCCAAAATAACAAAAGAACGTGAAGTACCAAAATATGAAGGGGAAATAGATTTTTCTCAAGAAAATTTAACACGATTGGAGAAAAAACTCGAAGAATTAAAGCAACAAAAGAATGAATTGGTTGAAAAATATAACTTTAACATGGAAAAAATTGATGAAAAAAAAGAAAAAGTTCAAAAAGAAACGAAAACTGTGGATAAAATTGCAGAACGGATGAATGCTGACATAGAATTAAAAGAAAAAGATCTTGAACATATTAAAAAGGAGATTTCCGATAAACGAGAAAAAATTAAACAGCTAAAAGAAGAAATAAAAGTAAAAAATGAGACATTTAATCAGTTAAAAGAACAAATAAATGAGAAAAAAGAAAAATTAAAAGAACGGAAGTCTGAAATGTCTTCAAAAAAGGAAACAAAAAAATCCGTGAAATTTGAATTGACGAAAATGCGAGAAGAAAATAAAAATATTAAAGAAAATATTAAAAATCTTGATAAAGAAATAGAAGAATTACAAAGAAAAGTTGATTCTATTAAGATTGTTGTGGAATTATGAAACTATACTTTTTTAATTGCATTCATTAATGCTAAGGTGCAAGCTAGGCTCCTGAGCAACCATGCCTTGTCTTTGGAAAGTTTTTTACTGGCAACAACCTTTTTCGGAGGCATTTTCCCAGGATCTTGACGTCGACGACGCACGATTAAGACCACAGCCCCCGCAGCGCCCACGCTGGCAACTGGGAGCGCGATGGCGAGGACGAGAATTATTAATTCCCAGGAATTGGTGCCAATATTGCTTGATGGCGGCATCCAGATGCCGCCGGAGCTGTTGAGGTGGATTATGGATAGGTTGTAATTAAATTTTTTCGAGCTTAATAAATAAAATATTTTTCGGTTTCTTCTAGCTCTAATATTTTAGTTATTTATGCTCCAACCAATAAATCGTGTAATAGTTTACTATTTCTTCCATCTTTTAACTCCTCCAACCATTATTCATTTTTTCATCTTCATCATTCCAAACAATAATATAGATAGATCCTATAATATACATAAAAACATTCAATAATTAATTATAAAGGCGATAGTTGCGTGAATAAGGATATAGTCCTTAAATGGTATAAACAAGCATGTCATGATTTAGAGATGGCTGAAAAAAATATATCCATTAAAGGGTATGACATTTCTGCATTTTTGGCACATCAAGCGATAGAAAAATTATTTAAAGCATTATTGGCAATGCGTAATGAAACTATTCCAAAAATACATTATATTGATGAGCTTGCTCGTAGATTATCATTATCTAATGACATCATTGAAGATGTCATGGATCTAACCCCTGATTACATGTAAGCGAGATATCCTGACATTTCGGATCGGGTCCCGTACGAAGAATACAATGAACAAATTGCTACAAAAAAAGTGAATAAAGCAAAAGAAATTTTTACATTATTAGAAAACGACTTTAAGAAGTTGGAAGAAGATGAAGACGGATCGCTGGATAACTTCATTTAAGGTAACTGCCTTACCTAAATTACTTGAAACATTCAAACCTGTTAAAATTTTATTGTTTGGGTCTCGAGCAAAAGGAACGGCAACCGAAGATTCTGATCTTGATATAATCATCGTTTCAGATTTTTTTGAACCAATTCCCTTTCTAGAACGAATGCCCATCGTGTTAAAATTGATTGCCTTTCCAAAGCACGTAGATATCATCTGTTATTCAGAAAAGGAATTTTTAAATTTGAAAAATAAATCCAGCATTTTAATTGATGCCTTAAAACACGGAATAGAGCTCCACGCCACCTCTTGATGTTTTTTTCCGTGTTTGTAACTATTGGAATTTACAAAAGTAGCAAATGAACTTGCATTGAAATATGTAGATGAACGTGTAATTTGAAGAGGAAAATTGATTGATGCCCAATATGTTGCAATAGCTACCACTCACCGAGTAGATCTCTTGGTAAGTTGGAATTTTAAACACGTTGTCAATCTACAAAAGATTCGAGGATATAATTCAGTTAATCTGAAATTAGCTTATCCGTTATTAGAAATAAGAACTCCTTGGGAAGTGTTAATTTATGACGAATGATAAGAAATTTGATTCTGTAAAAATGATGCGAACAATAAGAGATGAATTAAGTAAGAAATTCGGTAAAATGAGTTTTGAAGAACAAAAAAAATATATTAATGAACAATTAAAGAAATTAAAAACAAGTCAAATTCCTCAATAATTGGTTATTTTTACGAATTTACTTAGAAATTTTGATTTATAAGTTGATATTAAGATATTGTTGAAATAGTTATAAATTACTACATCCAAAAATCTTCATTGTTTACCTCATGTCCATTTACTCTTGAACTTCATGATCTGTTAATAATTATAGGTCATTTTCCTATAAATTATCATGTAATAAGAAAAACGGAACGACTCAACCCTTCTTGAACTTGACCATGAATGCCAAGAACACTCCGACGGTTTTAAGCAATTTTTCGTGATCTTCTGGTAATTTTTTCAGAGTCGTTGCTTTTTTTAGCAGCATTTCTGGAACTGCCCGCCGCCGATGAATGATAACCACGGCTATCACAGCTGCACCCACTACCGCAATCGGAAGCGTGATGGCAAGGACGAGGATGAGTATCCACCGGATATCCGGAGGCGGTTCGGAACCGCCCGTGCTTGGCGGCGGCACCCAGATGCCGCCGGAGCTGTTGAGCCGAAGCATGTAAAGATCGCCATTGACATCATTTCTTTGATCAAACCAAGTTACTATTATTCCGCCATCTCCATCCGAAATCATATTTATAATACTCAAATCATGTGTGTTATTTAAAGCTATAGCGGGAACTGTCCAGATCTTCATTCCATTTGAATCAATTTTTTGTAATAATAGTGCAGTATATGGCGTTTTAGTCTTATCAACCCAAGCAACGCATATAGCTCCATTAGAAATGGTACAAAAAGGATTTCTTTCTTCTCCTGTTTTATTGGCAACTATGGTGCCATTTACACCCCATTTTTTATGCCCGGTTGAATTAAAATTTTGGATAATAACATCTCCGCTCACACCTTGCTCATTTTGCCAGAAAGTAATTATATTACTTTCATTAGGTGTATTAACATTTACATATTCTTGTAAACCCGTTGCATTTGAAATGATTGTCCCATTAAGGCTCCATTGAGGAGTTCCAGAGCTATTTACTTTTTGAATGTAAAGGTCATTTTGGAGAAGACCCCCTCCATTCCGTTGATCCGACCAGGTTATTGTAAAATTATCATCATTTATTTTGTTTATGATTGCCATTCCTTGGAAATCCGTTTCATTACATAATATCGTCCCATTCAGATCCCATTGAGATATGCCATTCGTATCAAGTCTTTGAACGTAAATATCACCTGTATCATCCCGCGCATCTTGCCATGTAACGACAATACCTCCATCGTTTGTTCCTATTAATGTTCGACCCATTGCAAATATTTGCTGATCATCTGTTGCATTACATATTGCAATGCCATTTTCCCCCCATAACAAATTGCCGTTTATATCAAATTTCTGAGTATAAATATCGTCTGTACCTGTCCTGTTATCTTGCCATACCACAACAAAATTTCCATCAGATGTATTGATTAGATCAGGTTTTTCTTTTAAACTTGAAATATTAGTAATATTTTTTCCCATATTTGTCCATAAAAGTTTACCTTGAGAATTAACTCGCTGTATATATATTTCATTTTGACCTGTTCGGTTATCTTGCCATGATAAAATTACCCCTCCTTCTCCATCTAATACCATCCGCGGATATTTCGAATTATTGGTGTCATTATAAACAGAAATACCATTTATTTCCCATAGCATTTGACCATTACCCGAAATTTTTTGTAAATAGATATCTCCATCGTCTTGCCTTCTATCTGCCCATGAAACAAAAATATTTTCATTTGAGTCAATTAAGGTTGTATATTGAGTCTGATATCCCGTAATATTACAGATTACCGTTCCGTTATACTTCCATTGAGTTGATAAGTTTTCACTCTTTAAATGAATGGACGTTTCTCGTATAGAATTTGCATTAAAATGTAAAAATAATATGGATGTAAAGAGGAGAATGTAAAAAAAGAATATCATTATTTTTTTAAAACACATTCTCATAATTGAAAATACCTCTAATTCTGATTATATATTTTTTTTATGGTTGTGCAGTTGTTAAAATTGGTGAGTCAATATAATTAAACGTATGATAATATTTTAGTGGTTGATTTTGCAAATAATAAAAGTCATCATATTCTACGTCGTATACCCAAGAATAATCATATTCTAAATTATTGAAAGTAGCAATACCATTCGAATCTGTATACTGCCAAATTTTTTGATCGTTTCCATCATAATCCTTTCTACTCAAGTAAACTTTTGCATTTTCTAATGGGAGGTTGTATCTATCCCGTACTTTTATTGAAAAGTCATTTTGGCTTGGAACTAAAAAAATATCATATTCACTTGGGGAATCAATTGCAAACTCCTCTAATTTGGTTCCTGGATTTTCATAATAATAATCACTATAATACTTGAATATATTTCCTCCATACCAGTCATATTCTTCATAAACAAAATATAAAGAATAATCATCATCTTCTTCAAGACCATCTCCATTTCTATCAAATATCATTATTCCATTTGCAGGATGGTCCGACTCTACTGCTAGAGGTG
>RDOG01000003.1 GCA_011365055.1 Promethearchaeota archaeon | reverse complement strand
AAAACAGAATGTGAGATACGTTTTCTAATTAAAAATGTTGAAGCGTTTGAATCACGTTTAAAAAACATCGATCATGAAGTTATTAAAGAGTATGCATTTACCGATCACATCTATAAACCAAATAATTTAACTAAAAAATGGCAAAATTTTGAAAAAATCATGAGAATACGCTCTTGGTCTCGACCAAAGAAGAAGTCCGAATTATTATTTTCAAGCGTTAAAATTGAAAAACATGATGGTTTCACGTTTAAACGGTCAATTTTCCCACAAGGAAAGATAATTTTTTATTCTGGAGATTTTGAGGAAGCAAGTAAAATTGCATCCGAATTAGATTTTTACCCTTGGTTCAAGATAGAGAAATTTAATGGAAAATTAATAACAGTAAAAGAGGGAAATTTTTCATTTGTTATCGAGGACATAAAAGATTTAGGTTTGACGATAGAAATAGAAGTCTGGGAAGAGAAACCAGAAAAAATTCGCAATAGATTTAATGAAATTTTAAATATTTTATGCTTAAGAGAAGAAGATGCAAGATATCATCCATTAGCTCGCATTTATCATGAAGCTAATAACCTATAAATTAAGAAATTGTTGAATGATTAGTTTTAGGAATTTATCTAAATTTTTTTCAGGTATGGTAGCACCACAAGCATTGCTATGCCCTCCTCCTACACCACCGTACATTTTTGCAGCAGTTTCGACTATTTCATTAATTTTTTTTGATTTATGAGATCTGAAACTTAAACGAATGGTTTCTCTTATCATGACTTCTCGCAATTCTTTATTTAATCCAAAAGTCAGTATCTTTTTTGCATATAATTTAAGAAGAAGGCGCCAAGGAAGCGATCCATCTCCAACAGCGATGGAAATATCAGTATTGGGTAGTTCAATCAAAAAACTAGATGCAAAACCAATGTTCATATGATATATATGGACTAATCGGACGTTTCGATAGATAATTTGGTTTTTTAAAATATGTTTTTTAATATCTTCAATGGTGTACCTCCGATTCACTGCATTTCGATACAATTTTTTCGTGAATCCAACACCATCTTTATCTCGATCATAGAATAAATCCTTCAGTATTTTTTTATCGTTCGACATTCCTGACATTAAGCACGCATAAACATCAAAAAGTGTTTCCCTCCTCATTCGAGAGATAATATTTTGAGAAAACGGAGTAACTAATCTATCCCCTATGGTTCCAAGAGCAAGTAAGAAGTTTGCTTTTTCTAAAAATTCTTTGGAAATTTCATCAATATGTTTCATATATACAAGTTCAGTAGCAGAAATGCTTGTATCTCTAAAAATGGTTATTCCATTTTCTAATAAAAGGTAGTCGTTTAAATATTGATGATGATCATAAATCGTGATTTTACATCCCTTTTTTGCTAAAAAAATCAAGTTTTTTGTATATTTCTCCTGATCATCTGCGTTTAAATCTAATAAAATTAATTCATTGGGAACTTTTTTTCGTAGTTTATAAAGCATTTTATTTATATAAGAAACTGTTGCATATTGTAGTTTCTCTAAGCAATCATCTTTATTATTTCTTGCCAATATCAAAATTCCCGCCGCGGAGAATCCGTCAGCATCCTTGTGAGTAACTATCAAATTGAGTTTCAACCAAATTTATTTAATAATCTTTTAATGATTTGAACATGAACTTAAAAAACTAATGAATTTACATATCAAATTTAAGTATACTAGAAATTATTCACTATCCATCACCTACAAGGTTTTTTTATGCTTTAAAAAAATATAAAAAAATAATATCAAAAAACGTTACAGAGAATCTTAATGAGAGAAATATTAAAAAAATATTTCTTTAAAATCAGATTAAAAGAAGGATTTTAAATTATGGAAGATTTGAAGAAGTTAGCGAATCAGATTAGTTCATCAGAGTTAAGAAGAGTTGTTTTGGATGCTCTTGATGATCCAAATAATGTCTTGATTGAGAGGTTTGGAGACGAGTTAGATTTTGAATCTTCTCCAGCAAGTAAGAAGGTTCATCAGTCATATCCTGGAGGTCTGGTAGAACATACTCTAGCATTAACAGAAATGGCTCTTGCACTTGCAAGTGTTATCGAAAAAATTTATCACGCGGAATTAAATAGGGATATTTTAATTGCTGGAGGCATTTTACACGACTTTTATAAATTCTTAACATATAAAAAAGAAGATAATAGATATGAACGCTCAAGAATTGGTTCAAAAATAGATCATTTAACATTGACAGTTGCAGAGTTTTATCGAAGAGATATATCAATTGATTTATTACATGTTTTAGTTGCTCATCATGGAAAAGAAGGTGCCGCTGCTCCTCGATCGTTAGAAGCTCTTATTATTCACTTAGCTGATGTTTGTGATTCGGAATTCATGAATGAAACGTTATTAGGTGCTCAAGAAATCATCAATAAATTAGGTATAAAAGTAAAAGAATGGAATGCAAAAAAAGCGCTTGAAATTTGTAAAATAATGGCAGAAAAAGGTAATATAGGAGTAAAAGAATATTTAAAGATTAAAAAGTGAAAAGCATGGATTATGAATACGTTTCTTGGGAAACAATACAAGATATTTGCTTTATCTTGTCAGAAGAAATAAGATTTTCAGGTTTTAAGCCTGATATAATAATAGGAATTGCTAGAGGAGGATGGCCTGTTGCAAGAATCATTGCCGATCTCTTGGATATAAAAGAAATGAAGAGCATTCAAGTAAAATCTTATGAGGATCAAAAACAATCATCGAAAATTATAATTGAAGAAGATAAAAAGAACTTATTTATTGGAAAAAAAGTCTTAATTTGTGAGGATATCGTGGATTCGGGTAAATCATTAAATGCAATCATCTCAAGAATCGAAAAAAATTTATTAATGGGAGGCATTTTAAAAACTTTAGCGATTTTTAAAAAACCTAATAGTGATTTTACCCCTGATCATTATTTACAATTACAAAATGATAATTGGATCATATTTCCTTGGGAAATTAATGAAACTTTTACGAGTTTAAGAAAGCAGTGGAGTCAAAAAAATGCATATTTATTTATGCAAAATGCAGGAGTACCGAAAAAAATTTTAGATAAATTAGGTGTCCAAAATGAAAATACATAAATTTGATAATGATAATTTTCCTTATCGATACATGGGAATTATGTTCTTCTATCATGTTGAAATTTTACTTGAATCATTACTAAAAATCATTGATGAATTGTCTCAGAATGACGAGATAAGAATTCAAGCATTTAATTTAGCTAATATAGTCACCCTAGATCACGTGATCATCGCATGCTATCATGCAAACAAAGCATTCATCAACATGAGCAATCTCTCTAAATCAATTGATATTGAGTTTTTATTATATCTTTCTTGCCAGAGACAAATCAAAATCGCACTTGAGAAGTTGGGCGTAATGGATGGCAAGGGAGATTTAGGAATTTGTATTTTTGGGAAAAATGAAGATGAAATTTTAAAAATAAAAGAAAAGCTCGAAGAATATTTGAAATTTAAAGAAGATTTAAAATTTTCACTTCCAAATGAAGAAACTTTAAAAAGTATAATAAATTTATTGGATATCTCTATAGAAGAAATTAAGTCTCAAGTGGAAAATAAGAATATTTCCAATAAAATTAAAATAATTGAAAAAACAATCTTGAATAAAATGGCTTTATTATCTTTAGAAAAGTGAATCTTGCTTAATTTTTTCTAATCTTAAGATTTGTTTAGGTTCAAGAATGGAGACACCAGTTCGTTTTCCAATGATTTCAATTCGCACTATTTTATCAGGGCTAGTTAAATTAACTTTATTATCAATTAAATCAGCGAGTTCTTGTATTAATTCCGGTGTCTTGAAATCAGAATATCTTTTCTTTATTTCTAATTTGAATGAATCATTTTCATTTATTAGATATTTTAAGTCTAATATTGCTTGTTTAATATCATCTAAATTACTATCCACGCAAATTTGAATCGGAACTATTTTCAAGGAAAAGCGAAAGGAATAAGGATCATTTTCAACAATTTGAATTAATTGATTGATAGCTTGAATTGGATCTAATTCAGTTTTAGCGGTTACGAGACCAGGCATGTTAGTTGGCCGACATTTCGATTTATCGTCTCCAATTAAGGAGAAGAAGTACCATATTTCATTAGCACAATCTTTTTCCAAGAAACGCCTGCAAGAAATGATAAAATTAAAGTTTTCTAGCATTATACCACTCGATTTCTATTTGTCTTTAATTATATCTTAGATTAAAAAAAATTCTTTTCTAATTAATATTTTAATCGATTTTATCTAGATACGAATTATCCTTTATTTAATATTCTTTAGATAAAAAAATTCTTTTTTCTAAGTGTTATCACTTAAATAAGTGAAATTTTCATGATAAAAATAATAACTCAATCAGATATATTAAAACATTCAGATTATTTAGAAGAAATCCGAAGCATTATAAAGAAAGGAGGAGTTATCATTTATCCTACGGATACGTTATATGGAATTGGGTGTGACCCATTTAATTTAGATGCAATTAGAAAAATTTTTAAAATAAAAAAAAGAATGGAGTCAAAAGGGCTTCCAATTCTCTCTGATAATCTTGATAATGTTAAAAAAATCGCCAAAGTTCCTGAAATAGCTCTTCAATACATTGAACGATATTGGCCAGGTAAGCTAACTATTATCTTTGAATCAACAGGAATTGTTTCTCCTGAGGTTACAGGAACTTTAGATACTGTTGCAGTTAGAATTCCTGGAAATGAGTTTACTCTGAGGCTCATTTCAGAGTGTGGAGGATATTTAATAGGTACTAGTGCCAATGAATCTAATAAAGAAGTGCTGAAATCAATAACTGAGATTCAAGATCAAATTTCTGGAGATATTGATCTCATTATTGATGCTGGACCTGTAAAAGAAATTTTGCCATCAACTATATTAGACATCACTTCACCTGTCCCAAAGATTATACGGAAAGGTGCTCAAGACTTATAAAATGTGAATAAAATGGATGCCGTAATTCTAGCTGGTGGATTTGGAAAACGGTTAGGAAAACTAACAGAAGACCTGCCGAAAGGATTACTGGAAATTCCTGGAAATGTTACTATTTTAGAATCATTGATTGGCATGTTTATCGCTTCGGGGATTGTAAAAATTTATGTTCTTACAGGTTTTTTCCACGATCAAATCCTAAAATTTGTTGAATCTTTAGATTATAAGAACATACAAGTCATTCAAGCTAAAAATTATGAAAAAGGACCATTATTTACATTTGAAAATGCTAAAGAATTGGATATAATTGGTGATTTTATACTTTGTCCTTCTGATGTAATGTTTCAACAAAATTTTCTTTCGGATTTTCTCAGAAATTATAAAAAAAATTCATTAAATATACCCTATTCAATTGCCAAGAAAAATTCAAGAACGAATACTTTATTCATTCAAGATAAAGAAGAAACGAGTTCAGAACAAATTAAAGTCTTAGGATTCAATAAATTAGTCATAAACAATCCTTGTAAAGGGGTGACTCCCATTCCCATCATGATTTTAAATAAAAATATATTTGAATACGTCCGGAAAGCAATTGAATTAAATGAAACTCGTGTAATTGATGCCATAAATTTATTCATTAAAGAAAAAAATGATGTTTTTGCGCAGAATCTTTCTCATATGGAATGGTATGATGTAGACACGCCTGAAATATATGCAGAATTAAAATCAAAACAAATGATTAAAAAAGATATGGCATCAAAATATCGCTTAAAAAACTTGTTTAAAGGAAAAATGGTAAACGCGATCACAAAATTATTCTTAAAAATGAAATTCACACCCAATAAGGTTTCAGTTTTTGGATTTTTAAATGCCATTCTAGCAACATTATTATTTATATTTCTTCCATACCCTCTTAATTCAATAATTTTTGGCGTATTTCTTTTTTGGATAATGTTACTGGATGGAGTAGATGGAAGATTAGCCCGCATGACAAGTCAAATTACATTTTTCGGCGGAGTATTAGATTCCATGTTAGATAGATATTCGGACATGATTCTTTTAATTGGTTTTTTATTTGTCTACCCTTTAGACTTATTTATATTATTTCCATTTTATATTTGGGTAATTTTAGGTATGTTAGGATTTGCCATGGTTAGTTATACCAGGTCTATGGGGGAAAGAGAAAAGTTAGGGAGTTTAGATGTTGGTTTAGGTGCAAGGACAGAGCGTCTATTTATAATATTTGTATCATCAATTTTACTTTTTCCTTTTATAGGGTTAATAATTGTAACGATAGTGAGTCATGTTACGGTTATACAAAGAGTTATTCACTTTTATCATCAAAGTAAATATTAATTAAAGAATAAATTTATGAAGATAGAATTTTTCAATGGTTTATAAGAATAATTTTTTACATCAAATTCGGTGGGAGAATTTCTGGAGAACGAATTAATTTATCAAATTAAAAAATTGAAATACGATGCAGTGATCTTTTCAAATAGAATAATATCTCAAAGGTTGTTTTGTAATTTTTTTCAAGAAAATAAAGAAATTCGAGAATTAATTGCTTCAAATCCTACCGAAGCCATAAGTATTGCACTTGGAATTTATTTAAGCGGAAAAAAAGGGATTCTAATCTTCTCAAAATTAGCAATCATGAATTCCTTAGGAAATTTAAATGATTTAAAAAGAAAGGAAATACCAATACCTATTTTTTTAGGAGAGAAGTTTAATTTATTTGCTGAACCAATAACAATATTGAAAATAAAAAGAGTATTAAGAGGGATTAACATCCCTTTTTTCGTTATTAAAAAAGAAAAAAACCTTAATAAATTTGGGGATTTCATTCAATTCGCAGAAACAATTAAAGCTCCAGTTGTTTTTTGTGTTGAAAATGAATTATGGGGGTAAATAATCTGGAAGTATCGGAAATAATGTCTGATTTAAGTAAAATGATTAATGAGAAGGACATAATTATTACAGAATATGGTTTTATTAGTAATTTAATGCACCAAACACTTGATCGAGAAAGAACTTTTTATTTATTGGATCAAAATTTTGACCCCATTGCTTTAGGTTTAGGTATTTCTATTGTTCGAAGTGAAAAAACCTTTATCATTATCAGTGAAGATACTTTTCAATCTCTTATTACCAGTATCATTAATTTACTTGAAAATAATACAAAAAATCTTATCATTTTAGTTTTTAACTTTAAGAAATATGATGAATTTCTCTTAAAACAAGTTTTTTCAAGTATGATGTCAACTGAATTAAGTAAGATTGCAAAAGCAATAGGTTTGAAATCTTATAACATAACAAAAAATAAGGAGTTTCGGGCAGTCTTAAAGAAGATATATCATAATTCGGAAACTATCTTAATAGAATTGATGATGAATAAAGTAGATATTAAGGAATCACTTCATCAATTGGAGTTTATGGATTTAAAAAATAATTTCATGAATGCCTTAAAATAAAAGTTATTTATTAATAAATGATTTATCTAATTTGATTGATAAAAGGTCGAATTTTGTTAATAGTAATTCACTCGATTTTAATAATTAAAAGAATTTGACATATTTTAGATTCTTTAATTAGCTCTCATATAAAAACATTAAAAATAGATCGAAAATAATAATAAACTAACTTAGAATATTTGCATAATAATGACACGAGGGCTTTTAACAAAACATACTAACTCTTTTCTAAAATTAAATCAGATAATTTTTTGAAAGCATCCTCGACATTCATTCCAGAACTTGCCGAAGTTTCTAAAAAGGGTAATTTTTTCTCATCTGCATATTTTTTACCGTCTTCGGGTTGAACTTCCCTTTTATCTGCCATGTCAGTTTTGTTACCCATTAAAATACAAGGAATATCGCCGCAATAATTTCTTAAATTCTCTAGCCATTCATCCAGTTCATTAAAAGTTTGTTTTCTGGTGATATCATAAACTAAAATGGCACCTTGGGCTTCCTGATAATAATCTCGTCGGATCCACTTAAATCGGGTGTCTCAGTAGAGAAGTCAAAATGGCTACTCTGCTCCTGCAATGTCCCAAATTTGAAGTAAGACCCGCTTATCAGGGTAATCCAAATATTTTATGGTAAAATCCGCACCAATGGTTTTTAAATAACTTTCTGAAAATTTACCGGTTGTAAATCGACGAACCAAACTGGTTTTTCCTACTGCCGGTTCACCTATTGTTACAATCTTAAACCCAAATGTCTTCATTTAATCCCATTCTTTAGTTTTATTAGATTTTAATATTTAGTATTTTTTTATTAATTACACTAATTTAAAGATACTCTATTTATATTTTTTTTTAACAAATGCTGAAAAATTTTATTGTATTATGGAGAACTAATAGAGCAAATATAATTAAAATTGGAACCCATTACAAGTTTTATCGACGAATATGACAAAGGGAGATACGTATCGATGAATATGTGGATGATTAAAAAAATGAGGTATGAGATCTGGAGTTAAAAGAAGAGTCAAAAGTTTTAAAAATTTCAACATTCTCAATTTCATATCATTGTATCGCGTTATATCAATTGGATTATTGTGAAGATTGTGAAAATGGGTTCAATCTTATTGCCATTTAATGCCAAAACCCTCAATTCTTTTAAATGATCGAATCTTATCAAATGAGATATCCTATTATTCGATAATAAAAGTGCTTTTAGATTTGATACGCCTTCAAGACCGCTTATTTCTGAAAGAGAATTATTACAATGGTTCAACTATTGTAAATTTTCGAGTCCTTCAAGCCCTTCGATCACCTTGATTTTGTTATTTATAAGAGATAAATCTTCCAATGAAGAAAGAGATTCAATGTTTTCAATATATTTTATTCTATTGTCAATAATACATAATTCAATTAAATTAGATAAATAAGACAAGTTTTTAATGCGTTTAATCTGATTTCTGACCATGATCAACCTTTGGAGCGAGAATAGGTAAGATAAATCTTTGGGAATGGAAGTTAATAGTTTATCGCTCAAATCTAATCTTACAATCTTATTGATGATCATCGATCTTTAATTCATTTTCATTTAAACAATACATTTCTATAAAGAATTGAACGTCATTGAAATT
Organism: Promethearchaeota archaeon; assembly: GCA_011365055.1. The sequence continues at coordinate 363,686 of RDOG01000003.1, read as the reverse complement.
TTTCAATAATTTTATCTCCTTTACATCCATTTATCATAAAATGCAAAGCTTTAGCACCAATTTCTGAATATGATATAACAAAGGAAGATTTATTTTTAAAAAGTTAATAAAATATATTGAGACGGGTATCTTGCAGTAACGACCAAGGGAAAGAAGGAAGCTACGCAGAATTCAAGGATTAATTCTATATTGTTTTAATGACCTAAGCGAAGTATCAAACGCTAACGCCTTCATTTTCTTCAATTTGTTTCATTTCTCTACTATATTGTACAGCTTTTTTAGCAGTTGTGTAACAATATCTGGAATTATCTTTAATGATTTCCAACTCGCTTTTAATAATGGGATTGTGTTCTAAATCTAACACCTCAAGCAATTGTAAATTTTCAAGCCCTCTTATGTTCGTGATCTTGTTACCCTCGAGATAGAGTTTTTTTAAACGTGTTAAGTTATCTAATCCTTTTATCACGGTGATTGAATTTTCAGCGAGATCCAACCTCTCCAACTTAATCAAGGAGTATAAGCCTTTAATTTCATTAATCTGATTTTTGGTCAAATATAATCCCTTTAAATTAATTAATTCATCCAGACCACTTATTTCGGTAATTTCGTTATTATTGTCGAACCCATCGTATGGTTCATCTCCTGGCATGGGACTTCTTCTAAAATTAGCGAGGTCCAATATTTCTAGGTTTTTAAGAGATTCTAACCCTTTTATTTTTGTGATTTTATTGAAACATAATATAAGAGTCTTTAAGTTCTCTAGGTCATCTAACCCCTCTATATCAGTGATCTCATTAGCCAATAGATCTAGATGTTGAAGGTTCTTTAATGAGGAAAGACCCGTCATTTTTTTGATTTTGTTCCCTCTCAATTCTAAATTTTCCAAGCTTTGTAGCTTATCAAGCCCTTTAATCTCATTAATTTGATTCCAACTTAAATCCAAGGATTTTAAGTTAGACAACCCTTCAAGATTCTTAATCTCAGGAATTTTATTGCCATTTAGCGATAGGTCTTTTAGATTTTTTAAATTATTTAATCCACTTATTTCTTTTATGTTATTAGAAGCTAGATCTAACCTTTCTAAGCTTTTTAAATCATCTAAATTGGAGATTGTAGAAATCTTGTTATCGTATAAGAATATCATTTTTAACTTTTCTAAAGATTTCAAGCCTTTTAAACTTGAAACGCGGCAAGCATTCGCATTGATGAATTCTAACTTGGGTAAGTTTTCTAATCCTACAAAATTTTTTACGGGATTTCCCGCGATGGTTAAACTTCTCAAGTTAATTAAATTGTCTAGACCAGAAATTTTGGTAATGAAATTGTCAGCGATTGTCAGTTCTTGCAAGTTCTGCATCCTATCTAGCCCTTTAATGTCAGAAATTCTTTCTATACGGCGATGATCCAAATCTAATTCTTCTGCTTCAAGATCTTTTATAATTATATCCACCAATTTGACGCACCCACAACTTTTTTTATTTCCTAACGTGCAAGATCCTGATGGTCATCCCTTGCATTTACATTATTATGAAGCTTGAAATATTCTTCGCTTGTGACCATCACTAACAGTTTACTGGTTATCATTGAAATATACTCTAACAATTATTACCATGATTCATGCTTAAATTACTTTCGGCTGGAATTGCGCAAACGTAGTGGCATCGTGCCCCCTCGGCTTTTTTATAGCATTTCAGGAAGATGTTGTATGGTAAGTTTTCATATATAAATTCGCGTGAAGTAAATTTCCGAATCCTTTCTAAGGAGTTTTTTGACATGAAGAATTCAAGTAAAAGTAAAAAGAATGAAAAATCAGATACTAAATGGAAAGTTTATCAATATGCATTACAATTTGGAATATGGGGCATCATGTTTGGTTTATATATAAATTTTTATTTTGTTATGACACCATATGTGCACACGTATGAAGGCTGGACGCTAGCGGGATTCTCAATATTTGGATTCGGATCAGCTTCATTTTTCTTAATAGGGATCATAGTGTTTTATTACGACTTGAAAGGAAAACGAATGGTTAAATTTTTTGGCATCATGATGTTATTTGTCTTATTTTTTACCTTCGTCATGTTTGCCCCACAACGCATGTCTATAGTGGCACCTAAGAATCAATATGCGGATCTTTTAGATCAGTACTTGGATCCATTGGGTGGATTTAAAGAATTATACGAGGAAAACGCATCTATCGTGTCAACGTATTGCGGGTATCACGCGCTGTCTTCGGAAGATTTAGAGAAGGTTGACATGGAATTGATGTTAGATTATTTGCAATATTTAACATATCATGGATTTAAGGAAACGCGGGTAGGCACGGGCGAAATTCCCAATATTATAAATTGTTATCTCGTGGCAGATTTGCTATCAAAATTACCTGAGGGAAAAAAATTTTTGCAAGCTAACATGGACTTGTTCGTGGAATTCATATCAATAGAATCCACATATGATTTCTTAGCAACTCTCCGGGAGGGGAAGCAGACCGTGTTAACTCGAGAAAATTTGTTCAGGGATCACCTTGAAATGCGTTTCTATGCTTTGAAAACCATGCAAATCTTGTTAGGGGATCAATTCGGTGAATTTTTATCTAATTTATCTTTGAATTTTGGGTTAAGTCATGACGTTCAGGCTTCTGCAGGTAAGATTAAATTGTCGTGGGACTCAGAAACTCCGTATTATCAAAATGACGTGATCTTGGGCATGGATGTTAATGACATGTATTATGTATCTGAACTGATGGCACTGGTCATGAACGTCACTTATCGGGAATTTGACATGTCCCACACCTTAATGACGAGGATCTTCAATTTAGATGAATTGACGAATAAATTACTTTCTGAAGTGGAATTTAACGAGCAAGGATGTTACAAACTAAAAGATAAGCAGGCAAGCAATGCCATGCGCATGACGTTAGTCGTGACGAAAACCTTGAGTAACTTACACCGTCTTGATCGAGTCGATGCGAGACTTATATTGAATTACATGGCAGCACAACAAGTAAACGACACGTTCATGGTTGTAGACGAACAGAATCTTTACGAAATGGCATTACTTCAATATACAGAAAGTTCGGATTATGAGGAAAAAGAACCCACACTCTTTCAAATTGGTGATGGTGATGATAGCGCCTTTGGAATTCTTCAGTCTACCTACCAAGCTAAAATGATTGAAAAAGTGTTTGCCGATTATGAAAAACGGTCACATGGTCTGATTAAGGTCGCACCTCAAACCATAGTGATTAACGGGAGTATAGATACAATATACGAATATTATGAGGAAGGTGACTCTAAAGTACGCACAAGTACCGTTCCCATAGCACCACAACAAGCCATCGACTTGATCACGTTATTCGTCATCATGATCATTGCCATGATGTTGGTGATAAGCTTCGTGTTATCTAAAGGAAAGACTGAAGCTTGGTTGTTGATTGTAGTTGAGTTGATGAGCATCTTTGCTGCAACTGGTGGTATAATGTTCGGAGACCACGTTATTACTGGAGGAAATGAGCTTGAGATGATGGCCAACTTGGAACTGGAAGGTGCATCTTTAACTGCTGCCAGTTATCGACAAGAGAATCTTTTTTCAATGATTCAATACTTGCAGTCGGTCATGAATCCTGCTCAAGGACCGGCTCTACCTCAGATTCCGTCCGTGCCGACCATCCAGCAACCCGTTGGCGATGGTGATGCAAATCAAGAATTATCGCCTCAAAGTCAAAGGTACGGTTCTGATGTTGGAGACGTTGAATCCGTAAAATACACGGGCGTTCAAAGATTTTTTGATTATGTTAGACTGAAATCTCCAACGCAAAACAAGGTTTTTGACATGGACCTGATGCGTACTCGTTTTTACGAAGAATACAAGACAATGGATACGAATTTAAGGCAAGAAAAGTTCGAGGATTGGAGGTCGAATGTAGATAACGTGAGAGAATTAGGTGGTACAACGACCGTCGGCTTTTTGACTACACCCAAGAGCGTGGGAGACGTGCTTAAAAATCTCAACGTTGATGTGTTGGATAGAACTTCCATACAAAATAAATTAAATGCGAAAATGGAAAAATATTTCGAAACGTGTAAGGATAATGATGGGCACTTTAGGACCGTAGGGACGGAATTATCGAGGCTTGAAGAAGAGATAAATGCGTTAGTTAGTGCATTGAGTCTTCAAGATGAAGGGTACACGCTTGTAAAAGAAGCATTTGGAAATAATATTAATGATTTTCAAAAGTATGGATTTAGCGTGGAACTGGTGGAAAAAACTGGTCGAGTCGTTGGAGTGTTTAGTTCTAGCACTTCAAGTGGCTTGGTGGACGCTAAAATTTTGAGTCAAGAACCTGAAGGCAAGATTGGACAATCTCCAATTTTTGTAAAGAAACCGTTTAGCATTACCTTTGGGGTCGACGAAATGGATTGCTCGCTATCTTCTATTAAAGGTAATAAGATTCAGCAAGATGACGTGTTAAAGGAATACATAAAATTGATCTACTCAAAAGATGCCAAGACGGGATCTGAGCAGAATCGGGGTCATTTCATACTGAATCTTGCAGGAGAGTCAACGAGCCTCAAGAAGTTCTTGGGAGAATTGCGAGAGGTTGGCAGGTCATTGCCTGAGTTAGTCGTGTTGGGGAACCTAAGGATAGAAGATGATTGGGCGTTAAGTTTGATAACCAAGTATTTTGATCCTGATGAAGGAGTTGCTAATGCATTTGGCATGCTAAGAGCCTTACCTGCTTTCGCTTTATCGGAAAAGGATGGAAAGGTCTTGCATGGATTAAAGGATGGAGTCAAGAAAGATGGGGGGTATGATGCAAGAACGTTAACGAATGCCCAGCAATATGATGAAGTCATAAAAATATTACAAAAATATAAAGGTAAAGGATTATCAGAAAATAGTTTCAATGCATTATTCAAGATGTATTCTAAGATTAATGAAATTATTAAAAAAGCTGGAGATGAGCAAGGATCACTTGATGCAACGCATGGTATAATTGATCAAAATAAAATCGTTGAGGGTTCTGATGGAATAACAAGAACGAAAAAAGATACAGTTATGATAGAATTAGATTTTCTAAAAAAGGAATTTGAACAAGCAAAAATTGGTTTGACTGGAGAAGTTCTTGCAGAACTTGAATATATAATGATTAAAGAGCTAGAATCCAAGTACTTGGATGGCCAATTACAAATTGCAGATAGATATAAGATCGATTCCGTCACGCCTCAAGTTCGGGACACTGGCAACGGCAACGCGGAGGACGCCTACAAGTTAGCAAACTCGTTGTCAAGGGCGGTATGGGCAAAATTCTGCTCCGAAAATAAAAACATGCAAGACATTGAAACAGACCTAAAAGCAAAGCTCGGAGACTGTATGAACAAACATTTTGAGGCGCAAGCCGAACTCGGAATTTATTCCATCCGGTTAGGAGAAGACATGGCACACGTCGATCTTAGTGATGAAGGATTGATTTTGAAATATGAGGATGGGAAAAACACGTATCTCATGTACGCAGCGGAAAGATACACGTTTAATCAAGACGATTCGCGTTCGGGATTCGGGCAGGTGCAATTGGTTGTCATTAGAAAGCCTGATAATGAAGGGTATACAAAGGAAGAACTCAAGGAAAACGTGGTCCAATCCTTTAATTTGTTAGTGACTAAGCATTCGGAAATGGATCAAAGTCAATTGGGATTCAATGCTGCACTAAAACTCTTGAAAGTGTTGAGCGATCGGGCGGATGTCCAAGAATTGGACAGTAGGTCGGAGCGCGTGTCAGTGGTCTCCTCGACGCAGAATCGGCGATATAACGATTTCCAAAAAATATCGGTCTTTTTTGAACGGGAGCTGTTTGGGCAACCTGATAAACTGTATAAGTACTTGAGCCAATACGACGGGACGCTTATCGGGAGCATGTATTTCAACGGTAAAAATTACGTCATTGCCCAGTCTTTTGATGAAAAGCATGGGACCATCTACAGTACCGAATCGAAAGCAACGAGACCGATAAGTCTGGAACATTTAGCCAACAACTTCATAAAGGAAACTGCAACGGTCACGAAACAAGAAAACACGTGGGTCCTTTCCACCCAAGTAGAAGAAGGGAAAATTGAAGTTAAAATTGGCGAGAACAAAAAAATTACCCTCACGGTCAACGGGGACAGATTGAACGAAAAGGAATACACTATCAAGATCCTTGGGACAGATGGACGACCTCTAAAGACTATTGATATTAGCAACGTGCCAAAGGAGCTATTGAAAAACCGAAATGGAAAACGCATAGAATTAACGAAAAACTCCGAAATAGCCATTGAATATCTGAAATTTTGTGACATCGTGCCCGAGTTCGATGCTGCGGGAAACGTCATTGCTATTAGATTGATTAATTTCAAGCAGTCAAACGAGCTCACGCTTGAAAAGTTGTTGCTGGCAACGGGCAACGTACAACGAACGCGGGATGGAAGTTGGATAGTCAAGGAAAATGACCAAGTAACGCGTCTGATCCAAGAAATAGAGTACTTACAGAGACAATGCGAGCTGGAAAAGAGCCGATACGACCAACCAGGCACTGATGTCAGCAATAAAAGGTACACGAAATTTCAAGAAATTGAGTCCAATGACCAACACAGGTTTAGCTTGATGAGCAACGTGTTGGATGCAAACAAGCCATGGATCGTGGCTAGATTGTGGGATCTCTGGCGAGATGCGCCCAATGATAAATTGAAGAAATTATATAAAGATTACATCGATCATTTTGATGAATATGCTATGAAAGGGAAGAGGATTAAGATCAACAGGGAATATTACATGGGGCAAGGTAAATATGAGGTGGACACATATGGTAACGTTCTTGAAGCCGGGTCTACCAAACCGTATTGGGATGGGAGATACATAGTACGCTTTTATGACGCTGAGGGCAAGATCGCGTTAGATGGGAATTATAATAAATTAGAATTTGAATCCATGACGTATGGAGTCACTACCAGACAAGAGGCGAAGTCAACTGCCTCAAGTATAAAGGCAAGCATGTTTCATAAAAAAACAAGTCAAGAAGATGGAACGACAGTGATAAAGAAAGGTGGCAACATCTATCATTGTTTACGCACGCTCACCTACATTGATGGCAAGTTGATCGTGGTACCGCTAGTGGGCGGGGGATCAAGCCAGATGCTAGTCGACACGAATGGAGAGGATGGTCCGGATGCCATCAGGGAAGGTTCTTGGATTAACCATAACACGCTTTATTATAGGAACGTTCAATCGATGGATATTCGAGATCTCATGGAATATCCTGAATTCAAGCAGTTATTCCGGGACTTGTGCGGAGGGGTGCAAGATCCGTCGAAAGTATTGACCTTGCAGATTGAACTGGCAAGCGATGGAGAACAGGTACAGAAGAATTATTTGATACAAGAGGAATCGGATCAATTTCGGGTAGAAGATTATGGGTTTGGCTTGGGCATTTTGTGCGAGATGAAGGAAGAGCAAGGGAAGTATTACACTACGTGGATGGGAGATGAATACGAGGTGAAAATCAAGTCCACGGATGGAACGCAAGATATTCCCGTTACCAAACAATTTTTTGATGCGTTTAGCAGAAATGCAGAGCCCAAAACGAGTTTGAAATTCTTTGTTTTTGATGATTTCGGTACGAATGCAAATTTCAAAGCAATTTTAGCCAAATATCAAAACGTGCAAGACTTGCTGAGCCCTATCAAGAAACGATTACAAGAAGTAATTAATAAATATGGTATAGATCCAATAAGTGGGGATAAAGTAACAGAGATAGAAGAAACAGTGGTAAAGGTTGTCAATCAGATTTTGAACAGTTATAAGGAGCCCATAAAAAAAGAAGATGAGTCCAAGTTTCAAAATTTTGGAGATATATTGAAGTTATCATCGTTGTTTAAGGAAGTGAAAAGCATTAAGAGTTCTGGGGAAGGTCTTCAATTCAAAAAAAATGATTTAAATGGAATCTCTGAAGCCATAATGAGAGTTTTATACGAAACCTATGCGTCTCATGCACTTACTGATGGAAGAATATTAATAACACCCCAAATGTCATACAGACCAGGTAGAAAAGGTGTAAAAGATCTGTACAAGAATGTATTGATAGAGATTTACGATAATTCTGCAAAAGAATCATTAAAAATAAAATCAATATTGGATTGGATTGAATTTACGAAAAACCCGACACAAAATGCATTTTTAACGCAGAAAGAGTATAGAGGTTGGAGTCTTAAGGAGAAAAGAGGAATAAAATCTGGAATTTGGTCAGTAGTTGAAGAAATGTTTAAAGATAAGCTCCAAGTCATAAAAGAACATAAACATGCAAATGAATATGGCAAATATATTGAAAAAGTATTAGGTATTGATAATCTTGATTCAAAAAATATTTTTGAATTATGGACGCTTGCAGACATTGGGTTAAACTTTCAGAAATTCTCTAATGAAATTACTCAAATTAGAGAGCAAGGGTTTTACATTGATGCCCAAGGAAACGAGATTAGTTGTATTAGATACGAATCGTACAAGTACCGAACCAATTCGTATTATGAAGATGTAATCAATAGCCAACAAAACCAAGTAGTTAAAACACCAATTGGTAAATTTGAATATGAGAAATTTAAACAAGACGTCTTGATTCCCATGGTGGAATCGATCACGCGCTTCGTTTGGACCTTTAACATCATATACCATGCTCTTTCCAAGTGTCCTGCCATCTCCGAACACGAAGCAGAGTTACTTGAACAATTAACCAGTCTCACGCTTACCTACAACGCAGAACAATTAGAAATAGAACATCAATATGGCGATGCGCTCATCACTTCCACCGTGGATATGTGGCCGATGTATTTATTGAATGACACGAGCTACCAAGATACCCTTAACGTGTCTGATGAAGATTATGGAACGATTGAAGAGACCGTAGCTAGATCTATTGCCTTGCAAGCTGTATTAGAAGATAAATGGAACTATCAAGTAGACCTTTTGGATGACTGGGAATTTGATTACAACGCTACCTATGGGGAAATGGATGGGATCGATTTAGCGTTCAATGATGAATATCGGGCGGACAATCTCATCGTGTTAAATGACCAACGATCGCAAGATCTATTACTCAACATGCGCAATGGCGAATTATTACAGTCATTTCAGGCTCCCAGAACGGTCACCATTGACGCAATCCAAATGCCCTTCTTTTTCGAAAATCCTTATAATGGCACCTTCCTCGATCCCATCGGCTATTCCTTGTATTATCAAGGCCAAAAATTGGGCGATGGAGAATTTAACTTGCAGGGCTTCGAGAACATGACGGATGATTCCGACTTGTTAATGGGCTTCCTAGATACACCCGTGGAACTTCAAGCCAATCAAACTTATGAAATACGTATCGAAAAAAATAACAATCCCGTCTTGGTGTACACGTATACCTGCGTGCATGATGATAATTCGTATTTAGGAACGGTTACCTTGCGAACAGATGCTGATGGAGACATCCCGTTGGATGGCGAGTTATGCATCAACCTGCACGAATATGACATCGAACCGCAAGGATATTTTTATACAGCATTAAGATTAGGGGCGGGACGCATGGTAAATGGTACATTACAAATCATAGGGAACCACACCGCGTTGACTGATAGAAACGGTGATTCGGTTATAAATGGAACTGATTTAATTTTACGATTGGAACAAGAGTCCACGTCATTATTCAACAAGTATCCCACGTGGAACTTGCAAGAAAAATACAGGAAATTTTATGTTAGTGCATTCATATTCGAAAATGCAACCGGCGAACACGAGTTTAAAATTAATGAGACGTGTTCTGCGTATTGGAACCAGACCGAATTTTATAACAGTACCGTGATCACTAAGGAAATCTTGGTAACTGGTGCCCCTGTCAATAGCATGAAATCACTTGATGAACTGAACGTGCCAATCAGGATTTACTCCACGACCTATGAACCCGCCATGACTGTTGCCATGGAGTTAGGATTACAAGGATTCGAAGACGTGGAATTCGTGGATAATGAAGGAATCTTGAGAACGCTTCAAACGTCAAAGGGAATTTTAATGATTTGTGGAGGCGTTGTTCCGGCAGAAATCTTTGAGAATGGGCAAAATTTAGTGGAGACCTTTTTGAAAAACGGCGGGCAATTGTTATGGAATTCCGAAGGAATTCGACCGTTTGAATACGTGTTAAAAGATGGAATTGTTTACCCGTTTGCCTCGTATTTTTCGCAAGAGTTTCAAGATTATATTTACGGAAAGCAATACAATTCCTTTACCGACGATTTTGAATCGTATCAAGATCAAACCTTTCTATATAATGAATACGAAGTTACCAATGGGATTTATAACATCACGTTAGCGCTACGTCATGGCAAGGACGAGTCGCAGGGATTGGACGTGAAAGAATTTGGAGAGATTAAAAAGACATTTGATACTTTATATAAGGGTATTTTTGAACTTGACGTGAAAATAGCTGCCAATGCATCCGCAAGATTAGAATTCATGCATCAAAATAATAAGGTATCCGTTTGGATCGGTTCTGATACATTAACAGTAGGGACCGGCACGGCAAGCATCAACTTGTATCTTGATGAAGGGTATCATCACGTGACCCTCGCATTTTGCGAGAATTCAGACCAAGCGGATTCAATAGACACGTACCTTGATGGTGTTTTTCATTCTAAAGCACCTTATGGAGGGACCATATCTAGCTTGATCATCAAGAGTCTCTCGAATGAATCCGTGTACTTGGATAATCTAGACTTGCAAGAGACCATGGATGAATCATATCCAAGCGGATTTACTCCAAGCGATTATGTATTTGGAGAGAGTTATGACTTGAATGACTTGGTATCGATCGATGGCGCTACGCTGGATCTGGGAGATCAAATCAAAGAAACGGTAGATATTAACGGTACTTATTATAGTAGCATAAATTTTGATTTCGGTCAGGAATTATACGGAGAAGATTACGAGTCTTGGACCAATATTACCTTAGATACTTTGTATGACTGCATGAAAGCATTCGGTTGGACCACCGTGAATGGTTCTAATGGTCCATTTTACGATCAAGGGACCAAATATTATCAATTAGCAAATGGTACCAATACGGCGATACAGATTTCACCCGATCAAGATGCTGGCATGGCAGTAAAATTTAGCGAACCAGTGAACCAATTGACTTTTTCTTTTGATGGCGGGATTGACGATGCAGCCACACATTATGTTGGAGCATATTCGTTTTATAGTGATGATAATCATGCTCATCCTGACGGATTTTATGTTACTGAATCCACTGGTTGCTCGCTGCAAGTCATGGACGAAGTCGGAGGTCATGGCAAGGTAGTAGAGTTAAATGATACAAGTAGCAGTACTAATTGTGGCATGTACCAGACCTTTGACAGCCAAGCAAAAGGAAGCTTGGAATTTTGGGTGCGGACTACTGATGATACGAAGGACTTTTACTGTAATTTATTTGGGGATGGGCAAGGCACTCCCGTCATCACGTTTGGTATTAATGCTCAGTATTTTAGCTATTATACAACAAGCTGGCAACCCATCACGACAAGCGATCCCAATACGTGGTACGCCATTAGAATTGACTGGGATTGTGCAATTGACCAGTTTGACGTGACGATAGGAAGCACGACATATTCGGATTTAGCATTTCGAAATACCAATACTAATGGTGCCGATAAGATAATGTTTAACACTGCATCTGGATATGCTAATTATAAAATATATATTGATGCATATGACTATTCTTGGGAGACAAGCTATGCAAAAGATCGAATCAAGCAACACGTGAGTTCATCCGTGGAACACCTGATCGGCCAAGTTCATGAAATTGATGCGCTTGAACTCAGCTCCTTTGAGTATGACGAGGTCTCGACCAGTTTATATCTTGACCAATTCGTGATAGAAGATATTACGGATGGAAATAATACTTACATGGTAGAATTATCACGAACCTTACAACCTGATAAAATTTATCTGATTCATTTTCCAAACTTGAGCATTCACGATCCCTGCATCCAATTTTATCAAGGAGTAATCTCTGAAAATGTTTCCTTGTATCAAGATGGACAAGTAATTAATGCAGGAATATACCTTAATGCAAGTTATGTAAATGATCCCATAGACAGGTTACTTGATTACGTGGAGTTATATAATACGAGCACGTTTACGGTGAATGTAACAGCGGGAAATGCTTACCAAGTAATTCTAAACCTGCAAAATGGATTCAAGCTTAGTGCAGAAGATGCATGTGGAGAAGAAGCCCTAGAGGCAGGATTTTATGATTATACTAAAGGTGATTTGGACATGATTACCTATTCATTTGAGAAAGTGGTAACTGGAAACGTGCTTAACATCACGATTGGTCCCTATCTTGCTGATACCGTGCGATTGCAGACTATTGCATTAGTTCCACAAATGAAAGTATTTAATTTCACCCTTCCCGAACATGCGATGAATGCGCGTATCTTGAGCATTCTATCTCCAATGAATAATGAAGCAAGCAAGTTGAACTTTTACGTGAAGGATCACGTGCACGATTCTTGGGTGGACATGGATGAGTTCTTGGTGCAAGGCCAAGCATCAACCTTTATCAATGTCAATGATACCTATCGGTGGGAAATTGGATATTTAGAAAACTATTTATCTGATAATAATTTATCTATTGCAATATCTCCCGTTATCGGTGTGAACGATTCCGTGTCTTTTGATTTATTCAAAGTGGAATCCATGTCTTTTGATCCTGATGAATATAAACGGGAATTTGCATCATTTGGAGAATTGACGGCACTCGGGGCGATCTACACCACGGAATTATCGATACCTGGGATCATTCTAACAGAAGATACGGTATTAGAATCGTTATTAAATTATGAAGTCACGTGTCCTGTGGACTTAACCACGCTTCCTGAGGGTGCTGAAGTGCATGCGAAGAATGATGAACTTGCCATTGGCGATTCAGTAACCATTCCGCTTAAACAAGGCTCCTTTTCAGTGATTAATACAGGTCCAGACATTCCATACGAGATCATGCTATCAAATTTATTGACCGTCTTGACAGGGACCGTGCTTGAAGATGCCTTTGAGTCCATGCAAGATGAATGGATCGACCGACAAGAAAGCTCACTTGATGTTCAAGAAGATACCGTAGAGGATTTTTCCGTCATAAAAAAAGACGTTGATGATGATGGAAAAGATGATTTTACCATCTACTTGAACGGGCAACTTGTCGAATTACGGACAAACTTGACCGCAGGACCCATGTTTGACGTGAACGGGTTGGATGCAAACCTAAAAATTTCGATAAATCAATCAGATTATACCACGGTGGAAAACATCGTGCAAACGGATCATGTCACGAGCACGCTGGTACAATTCCTAATTACCTTAACTGGTGCTTTGGGAGTTGCAGCTTACGTGCAATTGACCATCTGGGACTCGGGAGTAATTGAACTAGATCTTGCAATGGAAGACCAAGTAACATCTCAAGTTGAACTCGAAGTGATGATGGAATCTGCAGAACACGTTGTAGAAAAAGAAGATTGGTTATTGATGGCTCGAAGTGGTGGGCTGGGCATTTCGCTATTTAGTCATGATGCCGAATTGAGTACTTGCGAAACCATGGAAAATGACACGGTTCTAAAGTTGGTTAATTGTTCCAAAGCATTTTTATTATCCCAAGAATTTTCCGAGCAGGTTCTTAATGGTAATCTCCATCCATTTTCTCAAGTCGAGAGCATGGAGACCTCAGGAGCAATTGGACCCTGGTTGGCGCTTTCTGCCGATTACATTGATTTAAACGTGTCAAGTTATTTATTTGAGAAAGATTCGCTCGTCAGCATTAACGATGGAATGCATGCATGGAATGCCTGGGATCCCGGACAAGCTGCCGCACACGTGACTTCCGTGGAATTGATTAACGCCACAGATGCCGGGCAAAATTTTGCGTGTTGGCTGGAAACAGATGATTATTATTACGATGGTGATGTCATGTATGGCACGCTAGAAGCATCAGGAAGTTTTTCCGTGATTTTTAATTACACGCTTGACACGATCACGAGCGCAAAAAATTTGTTATTTTATCTTGATTTTGGAGCATGCTGGCACGATGCTTCCCAAAACATTACTATTGAAATTTATAATGAGACGTCGGATAATTACGTGAAAATTTTTGAAGATGGTCAAGACGCATCGTACCCGTGGTTTGAGGACGTGATCGACCTTGGCGAACAATTTTCAGATTACATCCGCAATTCAAAAAACGTGACCATAAAGCTTACTGCTCCAGTAAATGCTAAATCTGAACTCTTGATTTTGGATCAATTTCATTTAGTTGCAAACGTGCTGGTGCAGCAGGAAGATCAAGATTACGTGTTTGGATATAATGGATATAAAATGTTGGGCAGGATCCTTGATAATTCAACCCTTAACGTGCCCGTGAATACCACGTTCGTGACGTTTAGTGCAAAAATGACGGGTTCAGGAAATGCTTCTTTTATCGTGAACGTCACGGAATCATCGAGCATGAAGTCCATTTCATTATTTACAAGATCAAGCGAGTGGACGACGTTTACGTTTAATTTGTGGGAACTCTTTGGAAATGCAGGGAACTTGACTGCATTTGGATTTGAAAAGGAAGGTCCTGGATACTTGTTATTTGATGAATTTTCAATTTATACATTAACATATAATGATTCAGTCGTGCTAATGCCTAATGGCACCTGGGATGTCGCATTAGGATCACTTGGAACGTATAATTTGAATCGTTCGGTAAATACCATCGTAAACGCAACCATTCCGATAAACAGGACCATGATGGTATTCGAGGCAGAAATCCTGTTTTCAGGAACTGCGAACGTGACATTGTCATTTAATCATGAAGGAACTCATCAAGATGTGGTGCTTGGAACCGTGGATCTTGACAATGAAGAAGATGCACTATTGTTCGTCTCGAATATTTCACGTGTTATTAAAGTCAATTTATCTGGTGCTAATATTGATAACATCACGATTTCTGGCACCTTACATTCGGCAAGCATGTTTTCCATGAAATGGATGCGAGGATATCAGACTTTACCTGACCGCATGTTTGATCCCATCTCTATCACGGAGAATTCCGTGATTTTGAGTGCAAACGATTTTTATGTTGTTTCAAATGAAATTAATTATCCCTCCGTGTTCTTCCAAGTATATGCATTGACGCAATTTTCTGCTGGTAATTACACGTTCATTCCAATGAAGGAAGGGATGACAGATTTTAATTTCTGGATTCACGGAGAAAAAAATCCCATTCAGGTTTATCTTGAAGAAGGAATCTATCCCATCATGGTGGAATTTGTCACGGATGAAAGCTATTGTAATTTTTTTGGATTAAAATATTTACGAAACAATTTCATCATTTCTGAGACTCAAAACGGAACCATAACTAAATATGAAGGATTGGGTCCGTTTGCTTTTGAAAATATCAATTGTGAACTCAAGGAACTGAACATTACCATTCCCGAATCAGCCCTAGATTTTCAAATTAATATCGCAAGCGGGTTTTCCAGCTTGGTGGGATCTTCAAATAATGTTGCTATTGGTGATAGCATGATCACGACAAACGTGGCAGGTCATTACAAGGGATTTGAAAGTTTTTATTACGATACTATCGGGACAGATCCCAGTCACACATTATGGAGCTTGTTCCAACCTGGCGAACCGACCACGACAGACGTGAAGGTCATTGCTGAACTTGATGGGCATAAAAACGTCATGGAATTGTGGGATAATTATATTTATGAGGGACCATATGCAGAAAGGTTGTTTGGAAGCGCAAAAAGCTCTGGGACTGCAGAATGGTGGGCACGCATGGATGAAAACGCTGGTGAATCGGCATACATGGATTTGATGGATACGTCTGCGTACCATAAATGCAGGCTCTTTTTTGACACTGACGGATGGATTAAAGCGTTGGATGGATATACTACTATATTAATTCAGACATATAGTGCTGATGAATGGTATTATTTCAAGCTCGATTGGTGGGATGAAAACCAAATCTCTAAATTTAACCTGACCATTAATGGCAAGTTCCAAGGAAAATATAATTGTTTTAACACCGCTCCCGCATGCGTGCCAGACCGAATTAAATTTTCTACGAGCATTGCTGATACAGACCAATATTTTTGGGTCGATTCCATTGATTTTAGTTGGGTAACGCAATATCGTGAGGGACGTAGCAAGGAATTACTTGATTGTTCAGGATATTACATTTCCCAAGTGATCAATTGGGATGAAGCAAAAAATATTATCGCCGCTGGGGCGAATGATTTTGAACCTTCAAATACTGAAATTGACGTTTATGTATCTGATAGCATTGGAGGATACGACAACTGGATTCCCGTGGTGCAATATGTCAGGGACAGTGTTCAGCACGTCAAGTTTAAGGTCGTGTTAAGTAACACCAATGCAACCTTGCTTCCTGAATTTTATGAAGTAATGTTTAACACGCCTCTCAACTTGACTGATGCCATCATTCAAGCAGGCACGTGGAGTGATCCAAGAAACCTATTTACGGCTAATAGAACAGTCACGGAAATTTCGTTAAATTATGGCATTGACTCCCATGCTAATGAAAACGAGCAAGAATTCACGGATCTTTTCATTTCAGAGCAGTGGAGTAGTGATACCCTCATAAATCATGATATAATACCGAAAAAAAATCACAAAATATATGATTTTGAAACGGATGAATTGGGTAACAATCCAAGCGAATGGAATATATATGAAACATCTCCAGAATACGTGGAGGTCTTCCAAGACACAGGTGTTCGAGGAAAAGTCGTGAAAATGTATTCACAAGCAGGAGGAACGTCCTGGAAACCTGAACTTGGCAAGTACTTATTTAGTCAGGACATCATGCGGGGACAAATGAACGGGTCGATTGAATTCTATTTTAAGGCAGCTCAGACTACTGGGCACGTGGAAGCATTTTGTTACGATAAAGATCTTGGCATGGCACGAGCTTATTGGTGGATCCACTTCAAAAATGATGGTACAGTCTGGTTTAATTATAAATCAACTTATGGAAACAATTGGTACGAAATACAGACTAATTGCGGCACGTATGACACTGAGTGGCACCATTATAAAGTAGCATGGGATTATAATGGCCACGGAAACGATAACTTTAATAATATTTCTTTTTACATGGATGGATCCCTGAAAAAGTCAGGCTCCAACTGGCGCGTGGATGACTTGGATGGGTTAGAATATTTCTACATTGCTGAACGAGACACTTCCTTGACGCAGACGTGGTACGTGGATGAAATAAATTTTGTGGACGGATCTCATTGGAATGATCGTGCAGAATATGCTGAAAACGTGGCGACTATTAAAGCCTCTGGAGCTGATCTAAGCTCTTATTTATGCAACTTGGATGCAAGTGGTCACGTGATTCCTGAGATTACCATGTTCGTGACTCCTGGTGGTGTCATCTCTAAGAATCTACATCTTAAAAACATGAAAGTCACGATCAAATACATCGAGACATCCCATCCCACCTATTCAACATTAACGGGTCATTTTGCAGGTGCAGAATCTTTCCTTGATGAGGACCCAGGGATGAGCATTCCAAGTGGTTGGGTGTTTTTCAATTCTTCCAGTGCAAACTTGTTACCAAATTGCAATACCGAAATCATTTCATCATTTAATTCACATAAAAACGTGCTTCAAGTCTACGATAATAATGCAACTGGAATGGTTGACTTGAGATATGACTTGCCAGAAGCGGCACCGCATGGAGCGGTAGAATTCTGGATTGCTGCAGATGACGTTAGTCATTATGAACGATTGGCAGAGTTTGGTCTCATGGATGGCTACGAAAATACGGATATTGGAACAAGACTTGCGTTCTTCCAAGATGACATGTCGGTATGGCATGCAACTGGTGATCCCTATATCGTTGATTATTGTGAAGCTGGAGCATGGTATCATGTTAAATTTACTTTCGCTTGTGACGATTCAAATCATGATGGGAACGGAAAATTTCAATTTTCCGTTTATGTTGACGGTGTTAGGCATGGTCCATATGATTTTAAGTACGATATAGACAACGTGAGCGTATTTCGCGTGTCCACGTGGAATAGTTATGACATGGATGTCCACAGTTATATTGATGGAATCGATTGGAGCTGGGCTCCCGGTTATTATGAGGGAAGGAACAAGGATCTAGAATTAGATGCAATTGAATATATAACATTGGCAGGACATTATCAAGGTGCGGAATCGTTTTTTAATGAGATTGCCGGAATAAACATCCCAGACGGCTGGACGTTTTTCAACTCATCAAGCTATACCTTGCTACCGAACTCTAAAACGGAGATTATTTCATCATTTAATTCACACGAAAACGTGCTTCAAGTCTACGATAATAATGCAACTGGTGCCGTGGACTTGAGATATAATTTTACAGAACCTGTTACACATGGAGCGGTAGAATTTTGGATTGCTGCGGATTCTGTTTACACTTACGAACGATTATGCCAAGTTCAACTACTGTCTGGCACTGCAACGATAACTGATATCAAATATGTGAGTAACTACTTTGCCTGCTGGGATGGAAATGTGCCGGGTGACGTAACTATATTGACAGGCTGCACTTCAAACACTTGGTATCACGTGAAGCTTACGTTTGCATGCGACACGTCAAATTATGATGGCAATCCTCAATATCATTACACTTGCTACATCAATGGTAATTACGAGGGGCAATTCAAGTTTGCCACCATTTCGGTTCAAGAAATCACGACTATAAGAATACGTACATGGGGTGAACGAGCTTTGGATGCAAATACCTTCATTGATGCGATTGACTGGAGCTGGGCCCCGGGATATAATGATGGACGAAACAAGGAAGTTTCGTTCTATGGAGAGACCGACTACATGGAGCTTGCCATGGATTATTTAGCGATTCCTGAAGTTAGCATGAGTTCCTTGTTATTTGAGACGGATCAGTTGCTGTTTGGAACGTATTATGATGAACAATTCGTTCGGAGAGTCAATTATCCTATCACGTGGGAGTTATTTGATGGGAATTTTAATCAGCTGGTTGATGGTGATCCACCCGGGTATTGTTATGGGTATGCATTTACAAGCGTGTTTGCAGAAGAAGATCAAGTCATTTACTTGAACATCAGTCATGATGGCGTGATGAAGGTATTTTTAAATGGCAAGCTAATTCACGAGGAATACGATCCGACTATTCATGCGTCGATAGTTCCTGCATTCCTGAAAACAGGAATTAATTACTTTTTAATAAAGGCAGGAGTAGCCTCAGAAAATTATAAAATTGATAATTGGAACGTTGCAGTGCAATTCTTGGACGTGAATCAAGAACAACCAATCAATTTTAAGACGCTCCTTCAACTACCTTATCACGATCAATATCACGATGATCTACTTGTTACTAACGTATCTGAAGAAGGACAATTTGAAGGAAATTTCACGTGGTGTGAAGATTCGGTTGGAGAGTCTCCAGCGGGGTGGATTGATTGTGATGAAGTGTCCTCCACGGTTACTTCGGTGGTTGCTTCTCACGATGGACATGAGAAGGTCATTCACATGAGTGATAACTCAACTACAAATCTATGTGGAATGTCAAGATACCAAGGAGAAAAAGGTCAATCCGGAGTTTATGAATTCTGGATGTATTTCACGGATCATGACTACATTCAAATTGCACTGGTAGAATATTTGAACGGTGAAGTCCAGTGGGGCAATGAAATTTATTTCTATTTTGCTGATCAATGGCGTTATTATAACGGTTCTTACCACGATCTTTACTTCGCCAATGGTACCGCAGCCTTGCGAGGGACCAACACGTGGAACCGAGTAAAAATCGTTTATAATACCACGGATCATTGGGAAATGTATTTAGCATGCGATGATCAGGAGTATCAACAATTACATGACCAGTATAACTCAAGTATCTTGTCATTTTGGGGAACCCCCACGAACTTGGATTACTCGGGATTTTACACGACGAATGATGCCTATACTGATTTATATATAGATTCCATTGATCATGATGATGCTCCAGGTTATTATGATAACAGGATTGGGACTCTTAATTATCATTGTGAGGAAGTAAATGATACATCAGCTTACGTTATGATGGATGTTGAACAAGTAAATTCTCAAGGAATGATAAAAGTTAGCTGGAATTTCGAAGAAGACGTGATCGATCAAGTCGAACAAGTTATTGTTAAAGTAGATGACTTGGTTTATCTCAATACAACAGATTGGAATGTTTCTTCTCATATCATAGAAGGATTGGAAGCAATGACACATGCCTGCGTGATTGAGTATGCTATCGGTTCAGCATGGTATAAGATTGGAAAAAATATCGATGTCATGAGAAAAGAAAACATGTTAATAGATCATACCCCCTCCATGCACGAAGTTTGGAGTCCGGACTCCTTGATATCAAGATTTTTTATAAAAAATGAGACCATCATGGATAAGACTTGGAATTTAGGGATCCAAGTTTGGAATAATTCCATGTTTTGCTTGAAAACCAATTCTACCTTGGATTTAACTGTCAAATTTATTCTTAATAATGGGATGAACATTACTAAGAATTGGGCTCCCGATAATGAAAGTACCATATTATTAGGATTATTTGATACAATTTCCTGGAACGAGGAAATCGTGATTGAATCCATTCAAGTTCAAAGTCTGGAACCAGTTACCATTAAGGAGATGACCATTAAAGAAGGCATCACCATCACAAATACTTCTTCAGGTAATATCAAAATCGCCGAAGATTCGTCGGATCTTTTTTCAATTGCAAAAATTGGCGAACATGCATCCATTGAGATTTCTACGGCTCTTTCCGTGAGTAAGAATGACGTGTTAATGGCATTAAAAGTTCCAGAAAATAGTGAGCTGATCATCCAGTTTGAACTTGATGGGTTGCTTTCATTGAATTTAATTGATGGTGAATCGTTAAGTATCAATGATGAAAAAGATTCCTGGTATCATAACATGACTCTTCAAAGCACGGATTTCAAATATTGGGTATTTGATGTGGAAGCATTATTCTATCGATTAAGACAACAACATTATCATTACATGTGTGGTGCATCAGTGATCACGAAAATTACACTCATTAATAACGGTACTAATCCTATCTTCTTGAGAGGAATCAAGCAAGTTCCCAAGAAATTAACAATTATAGATAATGAAATCTTGCTTGATGGAGAAGAAAAAAATATCATTTATGGTTTTGCTTCAGGAAGCATGGGATCATACATGATAGCCAATCCAGATACTTATCAGGAAGAAGAACTCTTGTGGCAATTAGAAGGTACTGTCTTTTCCATGCCAAGTGAAAATCCGGAAGGATTTTTATTTTATGAAAATAATACAGGCGAGTTTTTAGAATTTTACAATGATTTAAAATTACTCAGTGCCAATTTCACGAATGTGAATACGACACACGTGTATACAATTAATTCTACGGATATAACCCTTGATCTTTCTAATTTAGCTCGGGATCAAGTGGTAATAGAAGTAGAAGGAACCGTGACGTTTTATAACAATTCTATTATTTCAGGAGAAATAATAGGACGAAACGAAAACGATGCATGGCAAGTCATTGATAGATTTAGCTTGCGAGAAAATGGGACATGGTTCATGAGTGCTGATTTATCCGGGTTTGATGGAAGATACTTGAAATCTATAGGCATGAGATTTTTCGAAACTATTGGAAATCAGAGCGTGTCACATGACATTTACATGTTAAACTTTACTCTAACAAATAAGCCTGTCACGAACATTCTTACGACCTATAATTGGCCTACCTTTGGATTAAAACTTGAAAAGGATGGCATTTTATATGATGAGTTTTTATTAACAGATACAGGGAATCTTCGAGTCTTTAATTCCATCTTAAATTCATCATTTAATGAGACTTTGTTAGTCAGAACTGCTTATTTATTCGATGATCTCAAAGTCAAGGATCAAATATATTTGAACATTACTGGAGATGCTTCCATAATAAGAACATTCATAGATTTACAGGATGAAGCTGTTTCAATTAGCCAGTTAAATACTGAATTTGGCATCACGTTGAAAGGTACCAACAATTCTGCATTTGATATTGGAATTGTAGATGAATGGCTGGACCATTTTGATTTAGTAAATAGTACGAAATTGGTATTTGCTTATTTGACGCAAATAGAGCGATCAAGTATTATCGTTAATGAGACTTATCACGTGTATAAACAAGTCATGTATCCAAGCATGACAGGAGTGGAATTATTTCAACTTGATGATCTAGCTATCGTGTTCTTGGATGGTTGGATAGCTGGAATCGTTGGGTTTGATGATGAATATAATTTAACTGTCACGAACATTGAGGAACTTTGGCATTCATTGGAATTTGTAAAATGGAAGGTTGAATATACTTCAGACAAGTTAAATTTAACGGAATGGTTGACGGCATATCGTGATGGTACGTTACACGTGATCCGAGAAGTCACGTGGACCAACACTTCTGAGACCGTTAACTTATCCATGTTTGACGTAAACGTAGCTCCTTACTATCATAATATTTCAGAAGGATTGGACAGGGTATTCTTAAACAATGGTTTTGGTTCTGGCGTGGGCGTGAGCAACATCACGTTTGGGAACTTGACAACTCCCCATGTATTCCTGACTAAAAAAGGTGTCCTGTATAATTATTCATCCTATAAGAATACTAATTTTGCAAACAAAACCATTGATAATCTTAACAACACGTATTGGGAACCTAATGATTCGAATCCATTCATCGTGTTAGATATGGGTGGCGATTACTTGTTCAAGGAAGTGCAGCTCGTCATACCCTCGGCTACACCCTATAATCTCAGCTGCGTCATCATGGATGAAGATCAAAATTACGTGCAAGGGTATTACATGGAAGGTGTTGATAATCAATCCATCACGATTGATTTGGAACATGTATTAGGGCGATTTTTAAAAATCCTTACTAATACAAGCATTTATGAAATTTATCCCGTGCTCATCGATAACTCGATTTCAATTGAGATACAATGGAACCCCAATCAAAATGATACTATAAACAGTTCTGCTTACTTCTTTTTTGGGAAAGAATATAACTTTTTAAATACTAAAGCGCAATTTCCGTTTACTACTTATCTAGACGATTTTGAGAGTTCTTTAACCAGTGAGGATGGGCATTACCTCGGTAATTATACTTGGTATGATGATACTGATGATCCTGATTGGGATTCCATATATGAAAACAATGCCTATATAGATATAATTGCAGAAAAGTCGGGACATAAAAAAGTTGTGAAATTTGAAGATACATCGGCAACTAGTGGCAATTTTGCATACATGGATAAATATTATGATTCCATGACTACTTTTGAATTTGAATATTGGTTATATATTGAATCCTTAAACGGTCAATTCTATTGGAGATTTGGAGATTCCGATAATAATCCGTGCTCTTTCGCTAAATATACTAGTACCTATTATCGTTTTTGGGATACGGCCGATAAGGACTTATATTATCAAAATGGAACAAAAGCAGCAACTCATCTTGGATCATGGAACCGATACAAATTCGAGGTGAACACGACTGGCGGTTATTACATTTGGTATGTTTTTGAAATATCAACCAATGATTGGATTAGTTTTTATGAAGACTCCGGCGGTTCTGATAATCACCTTCAGTTCTATAACGGAGTTCCCATAGATATTCAAACAATACGCTTGCTGGGGAGTGATACTGGCACGTGCAAGTTTTATCTTGATTCTTTTGACATTACTGATGATGAAGAATATTATGAGCACAGAATCGCCGATCTCAAACAAATTTATGGGTACACCCCTCAATGGTCAAATTATATTCTAATTAGCGACAATCATAAAGTGTATGAAGGATTGACCTCGGGCAATTTTGTTCCTGCAAGTAATAACTACCTTCCTACTCAAAACCAATATCTAACATTAAGTGAACACGATTTGGTATCTGCACGCTTGCAAGGAAATGGATACCAAAATGTCGAAGTAGGCACGGAATATAATAGCGTTAATAAAACTCTAATCATTAATTCAACAGCTGGTGACTATATCTCAAAGATTGCTACCATTCACCAGTGCCACGAAGTATTTGTTGAATTGCCAATCTATAATTCATCTCTTCCCACGGTAAATTTTACGGTTAATGAAAATAATAACTTGGAGATCAATGTTCTTACCAATCAAAGTTCAATTCTATATCAAGCAATTCCTGCGGATTGGATCCTACAGGGTGAAGTGAATAATTTCACGATAGAGGGAGAGTTGGAGTTGTTTCAACTTGATGGCGTGAATAATTCCAACACGCAATATTTCGATGGATCAACGTGTGAATGCATTGATGATCTCATCATAAAAATAACTTGTAGGAATGACACGGTATATGGCTTCGAGTTTAATTATTCACAAGATCCAACAGGCCATTATGATGGGAAATATTCCTTCACGCACGATCCTATAGGAAGCATTCCTGATGGCTGGGAACATTATTCTTCTTATCCCGAAACGAAACATTCCTATATTAGCGTGATAAATGAAATGGATGGACACAAGAAAGTCGTGGAACTCACATCTAATAAAGGAACTGGAATTGACATGTGGAACCCCGGGTTGATCAAAACGGTTTCCGACAAGTATACAGGGACATGGGAGTTCTGGATTAGTTTCGATGATATAAATAATAATTGGGAAGTTTTTGGTTACCAAAACGCCATGATTCAAGGGTTCTTCTGGTTAAATGCGGAGCCAGACGGAGATCTGTATTTCAATTATAAAAATACTTATGATGCCGGCTCTTGGGCTGCGGATAACAATTATTTATGTGATTACGAACCTGATAAATGGTACCACGTTAAAATCTGGTGGGACGTGGATGATGGCGATACCATGAACGGACAAATCAAAATGTGGTTAGATGGCGTTCTCAAGGTGGATGCATCAGATTTCGTGGTCATGGATGGCGGGGGCTTAAGATCATTTTATTTCGGCTCTAGAATATCAAATGTCGGTAAAATGTACGTGGATGCCGTGGATTTCTCGTGGGAAGATGAATATCACGATAATCGAAACAAGGAACTCATTTCGGGAAACGGAACGGTTCGTATCGTGAACTTACCTTCGTATCTTGATGATGGCATGAAAGAGCACGTTCTTCATGATTATTGCACGGAATGGCATTCATGGAGCTTGAATCTAGACACGATCATGCATGAACAAGTCGAGCTTCTCGATGCACCTGTCTATTGGGGAAATTTATCTTTCTTCGTGAATGAGTCTATCTTTGATTGTAATGCATCTCTGGATTTGTTTCAAATTCATGAATACGTGTCCATAACGCCTTTGACCATTAAAGCAAGACCCGTCGTGAAAACGGATGAGGTTGTTGTTGCAGGAATCGATACCACGGTGATTGAAGAAGATTTCTCCAGTTTTGATGCCGGTAAGTGGATCCCATATGAATGGGATGATAATGGAGAAGGCATGATTCATCAAGATTTGTCTTTAAATACATCTGACATTGCAGGAACCGTGGAAGGCAAGCTTCGCATTCAAGCTTCGGAAAAATATCAATTGAATACTTCTAGATATTCAAGTAGCACGACGTTTTGGAATGAAAAAGACGGATCAGGCGGAGAAATCACGGATCTTGCGGAAGCAGAAGGAAGAGACACGGTGGTCAGGATGAAAAAGACGTCTAATCCAGTAACGGGGTCACCATATTTGATTTCAAATGATATTAACGTTCAATACATGAATGAGGGGAAAATCATCCAAGAGTTTTGGATATATCCCTACCAGACCACGAGCACGTTTTATTTGATCAACTATGCAAAGAAAGATGTAGATAACGAAACGAATAGTTTTTGCGTGCAATTCATTGCAGATTCAACAAGATATTTCAAGCTTGGATATTTCACGTCATATCAAAGTTGGGGTGAAACTAGAACGCTGCAAGCATATTCCGCGAATCAGTGGTATCACATCAGGCTGGAGTATTCCATGCACGCAGGAAATCAAAATTTTATTAAAGTATACGTTAATAAGATTCTTCGCCATGATGATACCGACTTGTATAGTCAATATGATGCACACTTATCTTGTCGTTGGTTCTATTTTTCGAGTCTTAATGGTGAATTCTTGATTGATGGGTATGACGAACCCGTGGATGATACTTATTATGATTATAGAAACACGGCTCCGGGAACCCTTGGATTAAAGCTAAATAAGAGCATCTCGCGGTCGGATGGTCCAGTTGAAATAAGCGTGAACCTACAAGGCACGGATGCGGGTTACGCATACTCCTCGTTGATCATATCCAGTGCTACTGACACGGTACCAAGCCTCTCCGAGCACGCAATCAGGATCCTAGGACGATCAGTAACCAGCACTCAATTACGATTGTTTACCTGGTTGAATAATGGAACTAAAAATAATTGGGAACTAGTTTATGAGGGAGAAAGTTGCCAGGCAACCGATTCTATCAAGATCTTGATACAGCAAGATCAATTATATTTATACAAGAATTCTGTCTTGGCCACCGTGATCAGGGTGCCTGAGAATCTTGGCGACCAGATTTCGGTTAGCTTGCAGTTTGATTGGCTTAACAATTTCTCGAGGGCGCTTTGGGCAGAATTTGATAATTTTAACGTGAAACAATTAACTTCTAAGTATTACATGACAGATTTCATATCTTCAAGCACTGAACCACTCTTTTACGGTGGGGAAAAAGTGAACGAGAACTTGATCGTGGGAGGAGTCCTCCAGACGTATGCTCACGATGAACTTGCATTTTCTTATGGGTATGACTTGGCAAGGTTAAGCACGATTTCGGGTAATTACTTGACGTTTCAAGATGGGTTTTATCCCGTGAAAACGCGATTGATGGCTACGCACGACAAGCTAAAAGCAGGAACTGAAGAAGGCGAGGTGGTTCTAGCGAGTGCCGTGGCAGGATATGATGACTGGCAAGATGCCTTGAAAGCAGCATACCGAAAATATTTCGTGTCGCAATTTGCCGTGAACACGTCAGGTTATTATAATTTCACGTTATGGACTCCAGCGGGAGGGTCCAACAAGACCATTGATCTTTTGCATGATGCCATGGCACGGATTTACGTGGATGGCGTGGACGTGTCCTGCGATTACGAACATGATAACACGCTATTTACTGAGGAACCCAATTATATGAAAAAATATCACGTCTCGATATATCTTGAGAAAGGCGTGCACCAACTTGCCATCAGGCTGGTGGAACTTCCGGACGTGTTAAAAGCTTGCCAGTCTTTTGGTGGTGATCCCGATAACTTCCGTGATGCATTCTTTTCGCTCGCAGTTACAAGTGCAGACCCGTTCACTATAGAAACGTTTTTACCACAACATGGGCGCATGGTCGGCTATCTTTACGATCCAAGATATATAAACAATTCCCGTGGGTTTGGCTATTACGAAGACATGCTGGCTTCCCGCCAACAAGCAGAATATGCCAAGTCGTATCTCAGCTTGCAAACGGGTAAGAATGCATTCGTGGCAGGAGCGGAAGCGATGAAGCAATACATGCTTCGGGACATCTTTACTGCGGTCGTGGATAATTCGGAGGGCATCCGAGTCATGTCTCCCTATCCCACCTACGTGACCGGGCATTGCATCATGACTTCAGACTTGCTCCCCGACGTGCTGGCGCAGGCATGGATCGATACGGATGAAAATCCCGCGGATGTACAAGCGATTCCTTACGATTATAGCGCGGTGGAAAGCTTTCTTGATGCGGGTGCCAATATATATGTTTCGGGCGACCGGCCATTCCACCGAGTGGTGCATGAAGATGGTACCACATCATCTGCAACCGATTTTCTCCTTGGCGTGGAAAAAGTACTAGATGTTGATTACAGCACTTTTTTCATTAACAATGGAGCTCGAGAAGATTATTACGTGGCTCCATTTAATGGCGAAAACGATTTTACCTTCAAGTTTGCAAATGGACCTGGAGCAGGCATCTCGAACGTGTTCGAAGCATCATCATCGGCTACTATTGACGTTGATCCCGATCCAGGGACCTGGAGCGGCACGCCAGTTGGTAGTCCCCTAACCTATTACGAGTTGACGCATAGAAATGACGGGTATATGGAAATATATAGATCTGGAAATAATTATAAAGATAAGGATACTTATTTTGAACTTCTCCCAGGAGAAATTACTTCCATTTACATGAATTGGATGTCGTGTCATGCTTCTTTTAGCACCATATATCGGTATCAATTTTATGAATTGTTTGAATTCGAACGTTACGATACAAAGCAAGACAAGAACGACGTGCAAGGGTCCCAATACATGGGTATTTATTATCCCGATGATCCGAATTATCGATGGAATGCCTATCCCGATTCGGGGATCGTTACTAACATTGCGTGGGAGGGGCAGCCGACAGCCACGGAATTGCTTGCTACCCCTTGGTACAGTGATCCCATTGTGATCAACACCAGCATTTCCAAGACTGACATGTTATTTAAAATACAATTTGATCCTACGGTTCAAATTTGGACCCAATATTGGCCCTTACAATGGAAATTGAAAAACAACAGTTATGGATTCCAAGGGCGCATGGAATACGAGATCTCGCAAGATCATTATTTCACTTGGATTCAAAATGAACCCATCGAATTCCGCATGGAAGCTGCATATTTCGGGAATCTGGAATTGGTCAAGTTTCCAGGAAGCAGCAATCTTGCAGGATTAAACGCAACCGTGACGATCTGGGACGTGAGCTACATGGAAGAAGAAATTTATGAAGGCGAGATGCAATTCATTGAAGAAGGTGGAGACGTGGTCTTGAGCTTTCTCGGCTTGGAAGAGCCACTCTGGATGGATGGTAAGCATTGTTATAAGGTTAAAATAGTACCAAAGACTACTGATAACAGCGTGAAGCTGAAATATGCCGTGAACCGAGCAGGTATCACGAAAGATAATATGGATACGGATTTGTGGAAGCACGTGATTCCTTTGAACGTGAAAATCCAATCCGTGTATGATGCTGGGGAATATAATCCTACCGAGATTGGGAACAAGTTCTTGCCCGAGGGGTTGATCACTGACGATTTTGATCCTGTTCACGCACTAAGCGTGGCTGCAGCAATGTTAGGGGAAAATCGTCAATGCATAAACTTTTATAAACATGGTAATCGTGATTACTCAGGAACTACAGTGCCTGTTCTGGTCCAGAGTAATCAGGGGTATGGGGGATTTTTCGGATACGGATTGAGCACCGAGATCAGTAAGAGCCATCTTAATAACAGTTATCTTCTGGGATTCTTGCTCCAAGATGTGTTATTGTTCGATCTTAACGAGCGATTTAGTTTCAAGGTGGAAAATAGCATACAAAACCTCCAGAAAAAGTTACTGGGATATGACGTGATTGAATGGGACCCGCTGGTCTCCTGGGGCATGTCATATTCTACCTGGTTTGCTAACGGTAAGTTACCCATGTCTATAGATGGATATACCAAACCGCTGGGCTCGAATGATCCAAAATTACAAGTTAGAGATGACATGTCAGATTACATCTTTTTGGAAGGGTTCCTGAATCCTGATGAAACACGTAATAACGCGCATTTGAGTTGGTCGGGGAATCAAGGTGAATTGTTCTCATTCAAGACTTCCATCGATAATGATGAAGAACCTAATGGCGTGTTGGACAGTTTTCCCTCCGAAGCCATAGAATATAACCAATATTGGGGCTTTATACCCATGCCCGGCATCCAAAATTTTCTAACTTTTAAAGGATTTAATCAAGAAGTATTCAACCCGATTCCGTGGTACCTGACCGAAGCGCAATTTGAAACAGTCGTGGAAAACTTATCATATTTCAACGTGACAGATGGCTTTCGCCAGATCTACCTTGATGATGAAAATAACCGGTATTATTGGGATGCAAGTGCAAGCAAGATGAAATTATATGATATTTATATCTCGATCTGGTTATCCGTCATGGCAACCTATATGATTGAGATGCGAAAAATAGAAGAATTATATAGTTGTAACTTGAATATTTACGAAAGCAATGCCATTCTTGACTGCCCGGGGTTGATCGAAGAATGGAAACATCAATCCATTAACATCTTGACAGGAGACTTGATCTGGTACTATGAAGTGGTCAATGGCACGTCCAGTGACCAATTACAAGATATAAAGAATGGATTTAGTTATCTTTTACCCACTATAACCAGAAAAAATTTCCGCTACACGGAGCATCCAGAAACCGGGCAAATTGTCAAGCAAAACAAGTGGGGTGCAGACTGGTACGAGAAGTCTTACTATCCAAATTATGAAGCAGTTTCCCCATATTATTCGGATGCGTGCCCGATTTGGCAAGAAGAATACATTTATGACTACTTGCGTCAAGGGAAAATGACCGAATTTGAATTTGGATTGAAATATGGAACGAGTCGAAATTATCAAGATTATCTGACTGATTTTGAGACACGATCACAGTACGAAGACTGGGTCAATTGGACTGATTGGAATGACGAAGTCGAATATAGGATTCCGACCCAAGAAGATATCGCTTGGGAAACCAACGATTTTAAAGGAAGCTTGACGCGTTATCCTGTCCTTCACTTAACAGACTTTCAATTTGATTTGGTGTTATCCGATCCCGAATTATCCGCTTTGGAGAGTAAAGGTACAGATAAGATCAAGTTAGAAATACAGGTCCACGACTTTCGTGGATCCATCCTGAACATGTCGGAAGAAATTTACTTTTATCAACTTTTTAAGGACAAGTCCGTCCATTTCAGTTTTGAACATCTTGAAAACATCGAAATTTATAATTCCCATAACTTGTATTCAGACCAAGCACTTTCGACGCTGGAGGAGTCAAGATTACCTTATATCGTGATCAAGGTCCATGCCCGGCAAGATGGTGAATATCGCTTGATTGATTTAATGTATGAAGCCATCCCATTAGTAGAGGATGAAACCTATTCCGACCGGATTTCAAACATCTGGCATGGTGTCGAGTTGCAGCAGAAGCAATCTGCAGGCTCAGCCGGTGCTTTAATTGGAGCAACCATTCAAGTAATTGCGGGTGTCGTGATGATCGTGTCGGGCATCGCCTGCGCAGCATTCGTGCCAGGATTTGGCATTCCTGCATTCATAGGATTGACCACTATGGGGTGGGATCAAATATTATACGGGATCCAAGGTATCATGAATTACGATTCCATCACGCGACATGGGGAGTTCAGTAGCGTTGACGTGACCAAGTTTAATTTCTGGCAGAACGTGGCTTGGGGTGTTGGAGCAACCGTGATCGGGCTCTCAGTGGGCATCGCGTCTGGTTGGACGCAAGAGCTGGACTGGGAGCACGCTTATCAACAGTTTGATTATTATGACATGGCGTCTGGGTTGCGAAAATCTGAAGCGAAAGCATTAAGCGGGTTGTTAGGTTCCACGATAGACATGGCAAAGATGGTCGCGCTATTCGGCTGGAATCCCATGGGTGGTTCGAAAGGGACTGTGACCACGACCAAGAACTTGTTTGGAAAGGTGATCATTGACAGCACGGGCAAATTAAGCATCATGGGCAAGTTTGGAACCGTGATGAGCAAGTTATTTAACAATAAGGTAATCAACATGATCAAGGGCTTTGCAATGGACTTTGGTGCATCCAGAAATGCCTTAACACTTGATGACATGTTCATGGTTGCAGGTCAAGTAGTCATGCTGGGATTAAATAAACTAACCAAGTTCCTGAATGCAAGATATAATAGAGTATTAGATGCTGCCAAGGACACGACCACTTCATTAGGATTTAGAGTTGCCTCTTCAGGGATGACTACTTTTGCTCAATCAACGGTCGGCAAATTCATGACGAATACAAAAATTTTAGTAAAAGGAATGACCATTGCGACCGTGTTTGCATTCCGGCACTTTGACTACGTGTTAATTAAAATGAGCCCGTGCGAGACGATGGATGACGTGTTCAAGTGCATGTGGATTGATAGCGAAGCTGCGAAAGGACCGTTATATTTATTTGCAATCACTAACAATTTCGTCTTCCAACCCATCTTTTCATATTTAGGAGTGTAATATCTCCTTTTTTTCATTTTATAAAAATTAAGATTTGTTAAAAAAAATTCAATGCATTTTCCTATTTTTTAACGTGCTAGTTGCATTCAATTTAATAAAAAAATATTAAGAACTATTTTTAAGGGGTGATTTTACTGGTATTTGACGCAAAATTAAACTCAATGCAATTAGGACTATTAATGTACAAGTGATGATTAGTGCCTCAAATCCTGGAACTTGTGGTTGTGGTGTTGCGGGTGCATCTAATGCCCATTCACCAACTATGGTGATGTTTAATTCAAAATCAACATCCCCCAACCCTGTTTTTGCGTCATTGATTCTCCAATAATAAAACCCCGTATCATTACAAATCATCGAAGCGTTCTGAAATGCTGCACTATTTGCTGAATTGGTAGAATTAAATTGATATCTAATTTGTAAATATAGAAGATCGCTGGGATAATTAAATGCAATATTTACATATATAATTGCAGAATTATAACAATATATCTTATAATATGCAGATTCATCTCCTGTGTTTAAGTGTTCATTATATATTCCTGGTGGTTTCGATTCTGCAGTCGATTGACTCGTCGAGTATGCAGTGCACGCTTGCACTGGCAGCATGAGCATGATCAAGACCACGTACGTGACCAATACAACTTTTCGTTTAAACATGAGTGTCTTCCTCCATTTGAAGCATGATGGGAATTGAATGTAATACTTCTTGGAGTTTTTCCGATATAAAATATTCGGTTGATCCCGTGCCACCGTTCTGATTGAGAACGAGCTTGCCAATCAAGTCCCGTGCCAGCAATTTTTTAAGACAGCGATTCACGCTTTTCTTGAGATCAGGCAAGTTAAATGCAGCCATCGCATTTAAAATGCTTTTATGAGTCACGTTCCCTGCGGCAATGACTTTTGCCACGAAATACACGTATTTATGGCTAAATAACAAGCATGACTCTTTGGACGCTTTGATGGCATGGTGATCCATCAACTGTTTTAGTGAAGCCACGTGATCCCATTCTGTTTTGGATACTTGTTGGTCCCAGAACTGGGCATGCCAATTGACTTCTTTCAATGCGTGTCTGATGGTTCCAAAGAGCTCAGAATTTCCGCTCATTTCTTTTTCTGTAACTAAATACATTTAAGTTCCTCCACTAAGATCTTGAATTATTATTTATATACGATGAGAGACCACTTGAAAACCGATAAAAATGATGGATGGGGCAGGTGTAGCATCTTGAGCAAGTTGATAAATGCATTTAATCATGTTATCTAATTTTCCACGTTTATAACGGGTGAGGATTATGGAACAGCACTCCACCATTATCACGAGGTTCAAGTTATCAAATCTTGTCGGGTAAAAACATTCATTTATATATTTTTTGGCTCCCATCATTGTCGCCTCACGGGTAGCAACACGCAAGTTCACCTTGTTAAAAAATAAAAGGGATGAATCAGGCAAGAAATCCCAGAAAAAGATCTACTGGAGCACCCAGTAACTTGAGGATTTGACTAATGATTCTGGATCCGTCTAATAATATCACGTGCTTTCACCGAGCCTTTATCTAAATCACGCTTTAGCTTCCGTAAAGCCATCCATAGACAGATCGGACGTGCTTGTGAAATGTCAAAATATATTCCTAAATAAGTCATTTTATCCTCAGGTGTCAAGTCTTCATACAATATTTTTATCAGGCCAGTGTCATTCATTTCGTTTTCACCATCAAATTTTTTCGGGGAGTTTATATTGCCTAATATATTCTTGTGATCAAAATATATAAAAGTGTGCCCAAGTGTACTCCCGGTGACAAGAAGTGACTTCACTATATTTATAAAAACTAAAATGAATTGTTAAGGTAATGCCTAGGATTTATGTAGCAGTCTCCAATGAAATGGAAGAAGAACTTGAAAAGGCCCAAAAAGAGAAGGGTTATGAAAAAATACAGGATATCATTCGTGATATTTTAGGTGATTGGTTCAAAGTACGCAAGAATGAAAAATAAATTCTCCGAATTCTGGCTTCAACTTTTCTGTTTTTTTAGTTTTAATTGAGATGACTTTGTATTCTTGTAAAAAATAATCCATGCATGAAATTGGTCCAAGAATCTAATCCCCAAGTCAAATCTTACAACATGAAGATGGTGAAGACACTTTAAAAGATGCAAGTTACTTGCTGAAGCACATAAATTAAAAATTCAGATGGGGAATAAACATGTTCGAGGAAGTAATCTTAAAAGAAAGAAAAGGAAATAATTATCTGAAACGTATTAATATAATCATATTCATGGTCTATTTGTTGGAGGCGTGGGTTTCCTATGCCATTTTTACTGTCTTGAGTTATTATTTAGGAACTGTCTTATTGATCCATCCAATAACGATCGGGATGATCGGGTCGATTGGATTGGTCCCACTCGCACTCAAGATAATTATCGCTCCCTTCATTGATAGATACAAGCTTCCATTGTTTTTGGATAAGAAATGGAGCTGGTTATTCATTGGCTTGGTCTTTAATGGCGTGTTCTTGGCATTATTTTGCATTGACATCAAGAATTTTCTGAGCGTGTTCGCCGTAATCTTGTTTTTCCAGAGTATCGGCATGGTCATCATGGATGCCACGGTAGATGCTATTGCTGTTCAGAGTAAAGAGCGACAGACCAGCGCGCAAGCTTCCATCAGCATGTTTTCTGGCGTGGTCTTCGGTGGTCTGCTAAGTTTTTTCTTCGTGGGTTTCTTTGAAGCTAGTTATCCTATCGGTTATTTCGTGATGGGGATTGTGGTATCATGTTTTATTCCGATCCTCTATAAAATAAAAAAAGGTATCAATCTTGATCATCTTGCTAAAACACCAGAACACGTGGATTGGCAAGTAATTAAAGCGTTATTTCGCGATCATAAATATCTACTCGTGATACTAATCAGTTTTCTATTCAATATTGATGCCGGGATGTTAGAGTTTACATTTGAACCATATCTTGGTCTTATTTTCCACGTAAAATTAAATGACATAGCCATCATTTATTTGGTTACGTTCCTTGCTAGCATTGCAGTAATGATATCATTTTACAAGTTTCAGGAACAAATGACCTCACGAATTGTTGTAGGATTAGTCTTAATTTCAATGTATAGTGGAATGTTATCATTGCTCATGAGCATCTTGATTTTAATGCAAGTTCTGACCTTTAGCCATATCGTGATAATATACGTGCTTTGGGGTGCGGTCAGTGGGGCGACAATCATGCTGGTGTACACACTCTTCGTAGAGCACTCATCCGTAAAGATCCCCGCATTTAGCATCGTGTTCTTGATCTCGATCAATAATCTGGGGCGATTGGTAGGTGTATTTGTAGGAGGATTCATCCATATCGGCATGATTTATCTCATTTCAGCGATTTTAATACTGGGTCGCATCTTTCCCCTGTTCTTTTTAACACGAAGAAAAACTTAATCTTTAGCTATTTTTTTTGATTTTTTAATATATTTCCAATGGAAATAATACAAGCAATTTATAGTTCCATAGGAACTTGTAAGATTAATTAGTTGTAATCGAAATGATCATTCTTGATCATTTATAGACATTCTCAAAGACTATCCCAATAAATGCGATCAGAATGAAAGACAAATAAATTAAGTCTATTTAATATCAAGACAACTAGATAAAATTATCTAATAAAATTTATATGTTGAGATATAAATAAAAAAAGTAAAGTAAAAAAGAGGGATTTATATGGAATCCGTCTTAAAAAAATTGAAAGATCGCATACCTAATGAGGAATTTAGGGGAGAACAGTTTTTTGGATTTTTTAAGTATGATCAATCAGATACAATAGAGTATTTTAATGAATTCAAGGATAATAATCAGGATCTTTTAATCTTAATAACGCAATACAAGAAAAATTTTTTAGATGATTGGAAAAACGATATTAAGAATTCTCTATCACAAAATCAATTGAGGTTTCTTGAGAATATCATTTTTGAAATGCTTGAAAGTGATGAAGAATTTGTTAATTTCTTTAAATTTGTGTTAAACCCAGACCACGTGAGAAAGATCAATAAAAGACTTCAAGAAATCAAAAATGAAATAGATATTATTTTTACAGAAATCGGGGATAGCGCTGGTTGGATGCAATATAACGGGATTTTTTCAATACGAGTCGCCCTTTCTGGTTATGCGAAATTCATCATTTATAATACAAGAACATCTTTGAACGAATATATTTTAATGATTAAGTACGGGCAACAAGAGATAAGAAATACTTATGTTAAAGAAAAAGTTCCTGAACTAAAGAGACTTGTCGAACAAAGTTTTCCATTAAGAAAGGAATCTTCTATTAAAGAGCCAAATAAATGCGTGATAGGGCATGATAATTGCCCAGAATTTGAACAGATTAAGATCAATTATGATGAAAAAAACGTGTTCATCGCAATGTTATGTAGTGAAAGAGAAAAGTTAAACCTAATCAAGTCTGTGACAGAATATTTTGGTCTGGTTCCAAAGTTTGCGGAAGAAGAAGCAAGCTCCAAAGAAATTATGTGTAAGATATGTGGAATGATACAAACTTGTAAACACGCTATAGTTGATAAAAATACACCCAGTTTAAGCGTGATTTTTGAGTTTGGTCTTATGAAAGGATTTGGTTTGAATTGTATGAGCATTTTTGATACACGAAAAGAATATTACGTTGGAGATGAGGAACTGAAGAAAAAAAAAGAAGGAACAATTTCAATGAAAGATTTAACGTCTCTTAAATTTACAGATTTTAGTGGAATGTTGCATGAAGTATATTCAAATGATGAAGAATTAAGGGAAAAAGTCGGGAAATTAATAATGGCCAATTGTGATGAGCATGATGATTCAAAAGTTACGGGATTCAATGATTATCTCAAAAATTCGGTGATTTCTATGGAAGATGAAGACATTTAGAGAGAAAATTAAAAATTTGATGAAGAAATATCCGAATACTTGAATGAGCAATGGGAACAAGATTTTTAGAGGTAACTACCATGAGCATAACATTATTTGATAAGATCTATTATTGATCATATGATTATTACATCGATGTACAGCATAATGCTCTTGATCTCAGCTATTTTACTCTTAAGTAGAATGATACAACTATAAATATAAATTAAAAATCCAAATTGATATCCCATAAATAAAAAATGGATATGTATGAGTCTTACTTACCAACTTCAACTCGTAGACTGAAATATTATTCTATTTTTTCTGGCAGAAAAGGAATATCTTTAATTAATTTCACGAATTGCTGTTTTTTATCCCAATAGATCTCAATCTCTCCAAGTTTTTTCAATCGATAAAGATGGTAACTTTCAGTAGAATAGGATTTTAGACCAACTTCAGCAGCAAGAATTTTAAGATTTAAAGAGCCATGTTTTTTAATAATGTAATAAACATCTTCAGGTGTCTTTCGACGTATTAACCTCTGTCATTTCATGTACTTTTCCTTATCTCGAATACTTCAATTCGATCCATTATAAATGAATTTAATAAATCTTTTTAATGTTCTATTTCCCGAAATAATAAATCCATCTATACCATATCATAATATACCATTCTTTCTTCGGGCAACGTCTTGAAAGACCACATATAAAATCCTCAGATTCAGATGTAATGATTATGTCCCAAGTAATGATACTATTAATATCAAAATAACCTCGAATAAAATGTGAATGAAAAGTAATGTAATCGGGTTAGGTGAGCCTCCATTAATGTAAATTTCTTAAAGTATAATCTATTTTTAGTGAAGGTAAAAAAAAATCATTTATTCGTAATTCATTAATAAAATTGATTATTTTATACCCTTTTCTTTCAAAATATTACTTCCATGTTCACCTATTTAATCGCTTCATGAGGTTCTAAAAACCAATATTTTTTTATTCTTTCAAAAACATAACCTTCAGGTAAATACTTATGTAGTCTTCCATATTCATCTATTAATTCAGCCCAGACCATTATTTTTAGTCGGTCACTGCTTTCGATCACCTCATCAGACAGTCTAAAATGGCCTAATATAATTCTCCGCGGATTAAGGATCCAGACTTCTTCTCCAATATATAATTTACTTGGATCATCAAATTTTATTTCCTTTCCCCCCAAATATACACGAATAACAGTTCTTACATGAACAGGATGCCAATCACTAAGATGCTGAATTGTAAATCCAATATCTGGAAATATCCTTCCTTTTCCATCTATTTTATAATCTATTGGAGGTACCAAATGATGTGTGTATTTTTCATAAATTTGTTCTCTTCTGGTTTTTAATTCCTCAATATTATATTTATTGCCAATAGGATGATCTTTGTTATAGCTGTTTATTTTTGAATGACAGTTTAAACACAAAGGCATTAGATTTTCTATATCATCATTTCCACCTTTACTTTTTTGTATAAGATGATGAACGTTAATATCTATATCACATTGTCTATCGCAAAGACAACAATGACGGGAACACCAAAGAAGACATTTAATTTTGTTCTGCTCATAGCTATTATTTTCAGGCATTCTTATCTCTTCCCACTATTTTATTTATAGTTAAATTCTTTTTTTTTTTCAATATATTCTAATTGTCTCTCTTGCTCAAGCAACACGCTCATAAACAATGCAGGCATTAATAACGGATGATCTTTGTTCTGGATCGCTTTGGGATGGCATCGCATCAAATCCACGACGTGATCAAAGTACTTCCGATCCTCTCCCCGTAAAGCCCTGCGAAAGTCTGACCATAAGGATATTTCTTTTTCCAATTTCAAGATGAAGTCATCCATAATTTACATCTTTGAGTATTTACCATATAGGGTTTTTATAAGGAAGTATTGCTCCAATATAAAACTGGAAGAAGTGAATACTGGGTGTAATTGAGAGATCTGACCATTTGGGCATCCATAATGGAGCCAACCTAGCGATCTCTCAACTCCCAAGATCTTCCTCTTAATTATTGTTGTGATTAAGGAACTATTTAAATTTATCTTAGTTTTATAGGTATTAAAAATAATTAATATATTTTTAAAATAAGAGTTTATATGGTAATAATTCCTTAATTAATTTCAGAATTTTTAAAACAAATTCATAAAAAGAACCAAACGACATGTAGATTTCTTTAATTTTTATTATTAAATCAGTTTCTTTTCCTAGTAAAATTACTTCCCAAGTATTTGGCTGATATCTAGATAAATTTGATGCTAAAAAAAGAATAATATAATTTCTCAGTAAATTATTAACCTCAGAAAATTTAATTGAACCATAGCTTGGATATTGTAGAAATGAATAATTTGATTTAAATGGTTTAAATTCAATTAAATCTGCCATAGATATTTCAATTCCTGTGGTGTATGGAATTAAACCTTTCTTATTATCTGCTAAAACTTTTGTCTTATTATTTTCGATTTTTGTATATTTTTTTTGGTTTTCTAAGGTAAATGACTTTGGTATGCTAAAACAAGATGGAGCTCCAAAAATTGTGAGAAAGTCAACTATTCGCTGGAAAAATCCAACAGGTTCAAATTTCACAGCAACTTTATGAGCATCATACATTTTTTTGGTTTTAATGCCATGAGTTAATTGAGGATTATTATAGTATAACAATGAATTGATGAGAAAGGCAAATAATTGAGAAGAAGAATAATAATAGAAAATAGGTTTTAATTCATCAGATACATTTTCTGCTTGTTTATAAAATTCGATTGAATTTTTAAGAAATTTTGAATTTCGGATCTTTAGAATTTCTTTTTGATTTTGAAAATATTTTTTTGTTATTAAGAAAGGAATATCTTTTGAAATCTTAAGCGATTTCTTTAATTTCTGATAATTTAGAATTGTTTCTTCGTAATTTGAAAAATGTCGTGATTGATTTATTTCAGTGATGAAATTTCCCATATGTTTTTCATAAGAAAATGGAATTAAATAATTTTGAAAATCTCTTTCTAAATTAAATTTTGATTTAAAATTTGAAAAATTTTTTTCCAAATCTTGAATTTCTCTTGATAAATCATCTATTTCATCCTTTACATATTCTACTTCTCTTTCTAAGTCATCTATCGTATCATCATCTACCAAATAATTCCCTTCTATCACTTTTTGATATATTTTAATTTTTTTTGATTAATACTTAAAAACATTTGCACTTCTTGGTTTTTGGTTTATTTAACAAGATCCTGCATTTTAATGGTCTTACCGTCAAGAGGGAATATATAGGAGAGGAAGAGGGAAATTCTGAAAAATAAGTCGGCAAGACGTTCACCATGCAAGACCCACGTATTCCCAATAAAATTTTATTAATATCATATTTAAATTCATGTATCATCCTAGGATTCCAGTGCACATTGGTATCGCACGTACAAGATAGATAGACCTAAAATGATGGCAAAAGGATTGAGCACCACGCTTAACGATGTAGCGATCAAGCTTGCAAGAGCGGAATTATAGAACATGTTGGTGAGTTCCCAAGTCCATGCTACTGACCACGTTCCGATCCAACAAATACATCCAAGACCACTAACCAGCATGATGATTCCAAGTAATGCATTGCGAAATAATCCCATTAATTCTGTTATGAATAATGACCTCCGTTTTTGAGCCCACCAAGTAAATTGTTTCATATATAAATGTTATGATATAAATGTTATGACAGCCTACTTTCAACCCATTGACTTATAAAGGTGATAATGTACTTGGGAAGCATGTCATCCGTGATTCAGGTACCTAAGGGAAAATAAAAGAGATGATATCAAGCATCCTTCCAAACTTTATCTTGATAATAAGGATCAATGAACAATGTCTTGACTTTGAAATTCATTGATATTGAAATTATTCCCGAATATCAGTAGCAAGAGATCTAATTTTTTATGGAATGATAGCAGGAAATAATGAATGTCAAAAATCTGGAAGATGCCATTCGAAAATTTATTTATATACGTTCTAATATCATACAAGTGTATTAATAAATGGAAAAAGAGATAAGATCTACCACTTAACTTTGCTACCCAAAAAAATGAAAAAAAAATAGAAAAATCTAAGAAACGAGTTTTATGACCGAATCTATAGCGCTATTAATAGTTTTCGAGATATCTTTTCCCTCTTCGATAATTTTTTTTGCAATATAACGTCCGATTCTAGGTTTGCTATTTCCTAGCTCCCTTCTTGCTTCGTCTAATAATGGACCAAATCCTTCATTTTTTAATAGTCCTTCAAAGTCCTTTGGACCACATTCAATGGCTACCGCACTATTTGGGGAGACCTCATTCTTCGCATCTTCATCATATATTATGCTATTAGGAATTTTGAACCATTAATTCCAAACTTATCCTTTTTTTTATTTTAATCAATGAGATAATTTGCATTTGAAAATTATACTATTTACTTGATTTTTTCAACTTCATTCTAGCTATTAGCCTCAGATCAAAATACAAATCTTCATCTTCAATCATTTTTTGCAGCAAGTGTTTAGGTAAGTCACTATTCATAATGACTTCACAATATAAAATCATTTTTTCAAAAAATTATCTGATTTAATTTTAGAAAAATCGTAAAAATACTTACTTTTTTATTTTTAAATTTTTATTTCTTCTAAAATGTAAAAATTAACTTAAATCCAGACTATTTGCTCTTCTTGGTCGATGTAGAAACATCTTAGGTTATATTTATGGGCAATTTTTTGAAGTGCCAATATGGCACTTTTTGAACCACAAGTTACATCAATAATAGGTTCACATTCTTCTATCAAGGTTTTAGCTGAGCTTGAATCAGAACCCTTTTTATAAATGATAATTTCTGTTTTTACAAAGTCATAAATAAAATTAACATTATTATGAAATATTTCATGGTCAAGAAATTTAAACGTGACACTTTCAAATAGTGGAGAAAATTTGTTTTTTAGGTTTTTATCGACAATAAATTCGTATCTTTTAGGAAGGGGCATATTTTTTTGTTCAACTCGCAATTTCATACGAACATCCCTAACGTGAGTTGAATCATTGTCAAGAGCACCAACTATACAAATTGGAGGGTTAATATGAAAGTATCTTCGCACTAATTGAACGTATTCAGGCCTAATTCGAGCGTATTTAGATTTCCACTCTTTTTTACGAGAAATCACGTTATAATTTTCTAAATATTGGAGGTTAAAATATAACAAGGCATCAGATACACCATCAATTCTTCTGTCAAATCCATCAGCCAACGCCCAGCGTAACTCTCTTCCAGTCTTTGGACCTTCTAGCAAGGTCTGTAATATAATGCGTCGGGCATCAACACCACTAATGATTTTTTCTAGAAAAATTAATTCGTGTAGCATTTAA
Source organism: Promethearchaeota archaeon (assembly GCA_011365055.1). The sequence continues at coordinate 321,194 of RDOG01000003.1, read as the reverse complement.
CCATTCCAAAATTCTATTTTCTATCCCTATTTTATTTTAATGACTCTTTTTATTTATATTCAATTTCAATACAATAATCGTTTGTTATTTATTAAATTGTGTTATTTTTAAACTTCGACAAAAATTTTTACATTGTCATTAAAATATAACTAATTGCTTAATTAAAAGATTAATTTATAGGTAAAAAATTTCAAGCTTAAAAACCCTAATATTACCTAGTATTTGACAAATTAAATTTTAATTTAATAAAATTTCATTAGATAGGAGCTAGTTGAATTGCCGAAATGTAATTATTGCGGAAATGAAGTTCCAAGTTCAGTGAGAGACTATAGTTGTGAGCATTGTGGCGCATTTCTTTGCACGTCGTGTTATTATCAAACTAATGGTTGTTGTTATAATTGTCAAATTCAAATGAGTCAAGGTCAAACACCCTCAGTACAATATCAAGAACAACAATCTATTCAAGATATAGCAGGTGAACAAGTTTATCAATTTGATATACCAAAGACTGAAGAAGGAATTGAAAAAATTTCAGGCGCATTAGATGAATTAATAGATCTAGCGAGTACAGCAGAGACTCTTAAAGTTCGGAAAACTCAATCTCAAGAACCAATAAATCCAAATATTAATTTATTACAGCAAGAACAAGAGTTAATTCAGCAGCCAGAATTATTAGAAGAGGTTCTAAATCAAGGTGAATTGCTTAATCAAAAAGAAGAATACCAAGATTGGAGCAGAAATGGTCAAAAAATATATGATGAGCACGCGATTCGTAATGCAACTCCTGATGTAGTTGGATACGTTCCTGATACAATACCAAAAAAGAGTAGCTTAGAAATTGACGAGCAAGCTATTCGAGATTCAGCTCCTGATTTGGTTGGATACATACCAGAAACTGGCAGAACGAAAAAAATACAATCCTCAAGTCTTGGAGGACCACAAGATCAGCAAGATTATGTTCCGGAAGGTGTTAAAAAAAGAAGAAATTTACAATTTGATGAACAGGCAATTCGAGATTCAGCTCCAGACATAGTCGGTTATGTAACTCCAAAAAAAGAATCAGCCGGCATGAAGACATTTGGAATAGGGGGGCCTCAAGATCAAGAAAACTATATTCCAGAGGGTATTAAAAAACGGAGACAAATGGAATTTGATGAACAAGCAATTCGGGATTCAGCTCCAGACATGGTCGGTTATGTAACTCCAAAAAAAGAATCAGCCGGCATGAAGACATTTGGAATAGGGGGGCCTCAAGATCAAGAAGATTATATTCCAGAGGGTATTAAAAAACGAAGACAAATGGAATTTGATGAACAAGCAATTCGAGATTCAGCTCCAGATTTAATTTCCAGTGCGCCATTTAGAAAGTCTAAAAAAAAGGGAGAAATTGAGGATTGGAGACCAGGTGATACGCAAGAAGATTGGATTCCGGAAGAATTGAAAACCAGAAGAAGACAATTAGAAGTTGACATGGAGTCCATAAGAAATAGTGCTGATAATTATATTCCAAAAGATCTAAAAGCTAAAAGAGATCAATTAGAAGTTGACATGCAAAAGATTAGAGAGAGTGTAGATGATTATATTCCTAAGGAACTGATAGAAAAAAGAAGAGAATTAGAAGTTGACATGGATAAAATAAGGGATAGTGCTCATGATTATGTTCCTAATCATCTAAAAGAAAAAAGAAAACAGCTCGAAGTTGACATGCAAGTTATTAGGGATAGTGCAGATAATTACGTTCCAAAGGATTTAGTTGAAAAACGGAAGCAAATCGAGGTTGATATGGAAAAAATCAGGGATAGTGCAAGTGATTATACTCCTGAAGAATATACTAAACGAAAAAAACAGTTAGAAGTTGACATGGAAAACATTAGACAACAAGCAGATTATCACGTCCCAGAGGAATTAAAAGCTAAAAGAAGAACGCTTGAAGTTGACATGGCAAAAATAAGAGATTCCGCAGATAATTATATTCCAGAAGAATTAAAGCTCCGAAAAAAAGAATTAGAAGTCGACATGGAAAAAATTAGACAAGAAGCACGTGATTATATCCCAGAAGAATTAAAGGCTCAGAGAAGACAGTTAGAAGTTGATATGGATAAAATTAGAGACGTTGCAGAAGATTTCATCCCGGAAGAAATAAAAAGGAAAAGAGAAAAAATAGAAGTTGACATGCAGGTTATTAGAAATGCAGCTCAAGATTACATGCCAGAAGCTTTACAAAAAATTAGATACGAATTTGATGAAGATGCCATACGACAAGCTGATGATATCATACCTGAAGAATATAAGGATGTCAAGCGTTATAAAGAAAAGATTAATTCCCCTAGTTTTTTAAAATATGGTACTACTGAAGAATTAGTTGCGGAAGACGATGATTTATTAAAGTCTCTTGCACATGACAGAAAAAATAGGCTTGTTTATGATGAAGACTTAGGACAAAAAATTAGGGAAGCAGAAGATATCATTCCAGAGGAATTTAAACGACGTAAGATCAAAAAAGGTAAACCGATTCTACAATCAGGTTATACTTATGAAAAAATTGATGATGAATTAAAAAAGAAGTGGGAAAATAGTGGTTCTGTAATAATTGATAAAAGTCAAATTAAAAAAGTAGAATATCAATTAAATGATACAGCTCGAGATGTTGCTACGGATGTAATTCCTGAGGAAATAAAGAAAATAAAATATCAGTTCGATGAGGATGCAATAAGAGATGCAGAAGATGTCATTCCTAAGGACTTTCACAAGGTACAATATGAATTAAAAGATAATGCACGAGAGGCAGCAGCAGATTTTGTACCAGAAGAAGTAAAATATATAAGAAAAGAGCTTTTAAAGACAGATGGACCTACTTTTTCGCAAGTAGAACAAGAGATGGCTGAAGAATGGAAAGAAGGAGGAGTTTCAGACGTAAAAAAACCGAAAATAAAATCATATTTTGAAGAACTGGAGGAACAAGCAAAAGGAACGACCATTTCAAAGGTGGATAAAGATGGAACAATATCAAGTTTTACAATCAGTAAGGAGAAGAAACAAATAGATTTACAACAAATATCAGAAGCATTACGTTCTAAAACGACGGAAGGTGAAGATTTATTAACATCAAAACCGTTTCCAGGGAGAACAAAAGTAGAAGAACAAAACAGAAAAGTAGACCAACTAGAAATATTTATGTTTCTTACGTTTTTAGGAAAATTATTATTTCATCCAACAATCATAAAGGAAAAACTGTTATAACCGATAATAAAAATCATTTATTTATTCTTATTATAAATTTACAATATCATTATTTTATAAAATATCATAAAATTATTAGTTATAAAACTAAAACATGTCCCTCCTGCGGTGAACCTACTAAAAAAATATATAGATTAATAATTAAAACACTTACTCCAAATTAGATAACCAATTTACTATTTTTTGAATTGATTCTGTTCGATTCTCAAGTAATACCATATGAGAAGAATTGGGAATGATTTCAATTCTTTTATTTTTTGAATTTTTCAAACGTTCATAAATTCTTTGCATGTAATCAACGCTAAATATAATATCATGGCTTCCATTTAAGAGCATTATAGGAGTCTCGATTGTTTCAACTGGACGATTTAGTGCAGCTTTCATTTGTGTTGCTAACGATTTCAAAGTATATTTTTGAGCTAAAATCTTGTCTTGAAGTAATATATCAATAAGTTCAATGGATTCAGGGTTTTTAACCAGATTTTTAGCATCTAAATATGCCCATACACTTATGCTCAATCTAGGTAATAATTTTGAAAAGAAAGGGACAGTAGGTTTTAATATTTTATAGATTCCCCTTACTTTAATGTGTTCCTTTTGATACTCTTTCTCATTTAACAATGCAGTATTTACACAGACTCCTGCTTTAAACCTTTCATCAAAAGCAATTGTATATAAGGTCAAAATACCACCAAGACTTGAACCTATTAAGACTACATCTTCATTATAATTTTCAATAATATATGAATTTACTTCGCTTATAGTTGAAACTAACTCCTCAATTGAGAAATGCCCCCGTCGTCCATCACTAAGGCCATGACCAGGAAGATCAAGCCCTATTATTCGATAACCTTGTTCATGTAAACTATATAGAAATTCTGCATAAAAACGACTATAAACTGCCGTTCCATGAACGAATAAAATGGTTGGTTTGGATTTATTGGTGAATTCATCGTAAATATCTAAATGTATTCGATTTTTACTAGTTTCGATGAATATTTCTTTAATCACTTTTTTTATTATCTTTGGATCAATATCCAAGCAATAATTAAACCAATAATCATTATTTAGTAGATAATTTTCTTCTTTCATTTTTATTACCTTTGATTAAGATGATCAGAATGAAAAAATACCCCATTTATAATTATCTAGCTAATTTATTTAAATTTTAAAAGCTTCAAGATTATTCATCCCATTCAATTTTTTAAATAATTTAGATGTGGATAAAAATGACAAAATACGAAACCTATAATATTTCTGGGGTAACCATAGGTGGACCGCCAGGCAAAAATAAAGTAGTGCTTATAGGTAGCATTTTCTACACGGGTCATGATATAGTTGAAGATAATGTAAGAGGAATTTTTGATAAAGAAAAAGCAGAAAATTTAATCAATAAAGTGATAGAATATGAAAAAGATAAATTTTTAATTCCAGGTGCACTTGATGTGGTTTCTGAGGGACCAGAAGCAACAGTGAAGTATCTTGAGTTCGTTGTAGATCTCTATCCTGGACCCATCGTCTTAGATGGATTCTTTGATTCTCGCATGGAAGGATTGAGGCGTGCAGAAGAGATGGGAATCATCGATAGGATCATCTATAATTCAATATGGTTAAATTCACCAGAAGAATTAGATTTGATTCAAAAAGTAAAAGTGCAACATGCTATTATTTTTTCATTTGATTCCGCATCATCAGTATGTGATGCATCAAGAAGATGGATGTTAGTGACCACAGGTTTAAAAGAAGGAAAAAAAGGGTTAATTCAACAAGCCAAAGATTTAGGGATAAAAAGCTTGTTAATAGATAATGTCTTAACGGATTATGCTAGTTTAGCAGATGCGATAGAAGCAAATATTATGATGAAAAATCAGCTAGGATATCCCGTAGGATGTGGTCCAGCTAACGTATCATATCATATTTCTAAATTCGAATTAAAGAAAATCAAACGCCCCGTAAGAGAGGCGGCACTCATCGGAGCAGCACAATTATTTTCCGATTTCTTGTTATATGGTCCAGTTGAACAAGCAGAAACGGCATATTCTGCCGCCAGTATCATTCATGAAGTTAAATCCAACATGAAATTGGATTTTTCTGAATTTTGATTATTATATGCCGACTTATTTGAATTAAATGCCCTCAAATTTATTATTTTTATTTTTTTATTTTTTTTATTTTCGAAAAGAGATAAAAGGTCAACTTTCGATAATCTGAAAATTAAACTGCATATTTGAAAGAGTTTCTAGCAATTCAGTATATCCTCGAACGAGGGCTGCAAATCTAAATTTCATAATTTTCTTATTTACTTCATATGTAAAATAAAAATCATATCCTCTTTGTCCTGGTGTTATGGAGATTTCTTTGATTTTAGAAAGATCCATGGATACTACCGATTCATTTCTTTTAATCGCAGATTTATAAAAAAATAGACTAGTATCACCATCGTCAATGGTCACAATTCGCTCCATACTATCACCTATCTTTCTTGAGGCCTCATAAATTAAAGGACAATGAATATAAGCACGTTGAGTTGATATGGCATAGAACACGTCTTTATAATGGCGCCTTTTGTATAAATAACGAAAAAGAAAAATCAGCATAATAATAACACCAATAGTGAGTGGCATACCTATAAAGATCCCTATATATGATGGCACGTTAAATATAATAACCAATATAAAAAAAATCAGGAATAATGTAAACACGAGAATGTATATTCTGCCAAAAAGATAATTCTCTTTTAAGGCAAACTTGTCAGGATTTCCAGACCATAAAATTTCCTCTTCCTCATTTTCTTTTAATGAGTTTTTAATTTTCTCTATATTTCATTCCTCCAGAATTCTTAATTAAAATGTATTTAGATAAATGTCTATTTGGAACTTTATTTCATCAATATTCCAATCCTGAAGAATAACTTTGATACCATTATTAATAGTAGAGAGTTTTAAAAATAAGTATACTGGTGAAGATGCATTCTTCAATAAGGTTTTAGTCCCAATTTGTAGACTAAAAAGTTGATCTTGGCATTCATCTTTTTTTTTAATTTCAATCTTATAAAGATTTAAAAAAAGAATGAATTTATGATTCATTCACTCATTTAAATTGAGTATTACTTCCAATTCCAGTAGATAATACCTTTGATGGATCTATAGGATCATTGGGATTCGTTTCAGAAGTTATATCGCAATAGACACCTTTCAAGACATCTTCTAAATTTAATTGCATGGCATCTACCTTGATGAAATTATCAGATTTATATTGCTTTTCAAATCTCGTGTTTGGATCAGATTTATTTTTTATGTTTGGCATTCCAGATTCGATGCTTTGAATAGGAAAGGGAATGCCTTGATTCAAGATGTTTCTCTTATAAATATCAAATATTTCTGCATGTGTTGTTTTTACTCTCTCAAGTGTGTTTTGCTCGAAGGGTTGAAAGTAAAGATGGTCTTCCGTGGTCAAATTTGCGATTTTTCGTACGAAAGATTCCTTTCCTTGCATGAACATCATGTTTATCATTGCAGGCCAAGGATATAAGAGGAAAATATAATCTGCAAGTCCGTATATTTCTTTAGCAGCCCATCCTTGATAAGTTGAATCCATGGATTCATAATTCGATGGTTCAAAGATCACGTTCAAGGCAAAACTAACCCACACGGATATCACGAAATAATCTGCAGATGACCACTGAGGAGTACGTTCATTCCTAATATCACGTAAAACGTCCAACATACGTATCGATGTCTTCTTAAAATCCTTCATTTTCTTGGGAATTTCTCGAATTTTTATTCCTAACTTCATGTGACGGCGATCTAATAATTCATCATCAGGTCTCACGAGCCACCAATCCACGGGAACTCCATCCTCGATATGAGCGTTCAAAAATACGAACAATTCTTGGGAGAAGTCATCAAGAGCAATGAACGTCAAGTCTGTAGAGTCTCCAATGAGCAGTTTCTGAGTTCCATGAACAATATCGGATCGAATCGTCAAACTTGGAACTGCCAATATGTAGGACAAGACTTTCTCAGGTTCCTTGATCTTGCCTTCAATGACTAATTTAGAAGTTTGAATAGATTCGTTTAGACGTTCTTCAAAAAAGTCGTATACGCCTTCTTCGCATTCATCAATAAATTGTTTTGTCCGTTCCCATCCTAATTCCCTAAAAATTTGCCATATGTTTGGCATCAGTGGAACGTATTGTTTAACTTTTACTTCATCAGGAATATCGTTATAATCATGCATTTAAGGATCACCAAAAAATGCTAGGCATGTTATAATTCATTATTGATTCCAATAATATACACAATCTAATAAACTTTTATCATTATTTTTTTTTAACAAGTTATTCAATTATCAAAGATTAATTTAATGACCTAATAATTAATCGTGTTTTACTGAAAATTCTTGTTCTAAAAACATTGTAAAAATGCTTATAATCCCTACTTGTTAGCATTAAATGCAATCCAATAAACTTTTAATCTTCTCATTTTTGAATAACTTTTTTTAACATGATTTTACTTGTTATTAATAATAAGAGAGATTTAAGTTAACTAAAAATTAATTTGGAGAGTTATGAAAATGAGTGACGTATATTTTACAAATTCTCGAGCAATTTTGGATTGGGAGAAAATATCTAAAGGCGAGGCAACTTATTTTAATAACAGTGTAAGTTTGCTATTTAAATTTGAGCGCTTAATAGAAAAGAGTGGCATCTTAAATGACCTAAAACCCATGGACTCCGTTGCAGTTAAAATGCATTGGGGGGATTGGGGAACTACTCGAACTATCCGTTCTTTATACGTAAAAAAATTGGTAGACAAAATAAAAGAAAAAGGCGCATTCCCATTTATAACAGAATCAGCAGGATTAGGATTAACTGCAATAAGAAGTTACGGAATTGGAAGGTTAGAGATTGCTAGAAATAATGGATATACTTCGGAGACTTGTGGAGCACCCTTGATTCCTGCAGATGGATTAAAAGGGTTGGAAGATTTTGTCGTTGATGTTGATGGGCTTAAATTAAAGAAAGTACATTTAGCAAGCATTTTGAAAAACGTGGATAAAGTTATTAGCCTAGCTCATTTTAAAGGACATCCAGGATTGGGTGTGGGAGGAGCATTAAAAAATATTGCAGTTGGATTTGGAGCAAAAACCTCGAAGTTTGAATTTCATATGGATAGTGAATTTCCTGTTTTTGACAAAAATAAATGTACAAATTGTAACAAATGCATAGATCTTTGTCCTGTAAATGCAATTTCCAAAGAAATTGTCATAAACAAAGATAAATGCTTGAAATGTCTTGGTTGTGTTGAGATTTGTCCTGAGAAAGCACTAACCGTTCAATGGAGTAATGCTGAAGATAGATCAAAAAAAATGGTGGATATTTTTAAAGCGGCTCAAGACTATGTGGGCAAAGAAAATATAAGATACATTAATTTATTGATGGATGTCACACCAATATGTGATTGTATTCCTTCTTCAGATAATCCAATTGTTCCAGATATTGGCATTTTAATTTCTAGAGATCCCTTAGCTATTGATAAAGCAAGTATTGACCTGATAAATGAAGCACCTTTGAATCAAGAGTGTGCTTGTACATCACTCGATAATAAATTTGCAAAAATGTATGAAGGCACGTTTAATGCAGATCCGAAATATCAATTAGATGCAGCTAAAAAATTAAATGTCGGAAACATGGAATACAAATTAATTGAAATCTAATCTCTTTTTTTATTTTTATTAGTTTTATAGAAATCTCATTATCGCTTTTTATTCTTTTAAAATTAAATTTTTATCATGCAATATCATCATTATTATCAAAAACGACCACAGAAATTATCTAGCAGAGGAAATTTTTATTTGAGAGGTAAAAATGGTACTATCCTGACTTTTGTCAAAAAAGATAAAGGAAAGGGAATGATGGTCTTTGGAGGAGATAAAATACTTGGTTATATCTTCCTTGAACCCAGAGATTTGTCGATACTCGTGAATCTGCTAGAAAAGTCTCCAGATGGGAAATTTGGAAAGAAACAAAAGAAATTTGATATTTCATTCAAGATTTCTAAGAAATCCCTACTTGAAGGGGTTATTTCTTTATATAGATGGGATGAATTTTTTGATTATTTTTGGATAAATGAGCAAACAAGGGCAGATTTGTGTCTTGAGTTTAATTATTGGATGAAAAGCTGAACCAATTTTTATATATTGTTGCTATTTATTTATTGTAAAAATGAAATACATGTTTTGAAAAAAAGAGATATTTACAATTTAGATTAATTATTTGTTAAACATTTACAGAAATTTTTAGAACTTATTATAGAGAAGGTGTTTCTAAATTGAGTCATAAGAAAGTGCTTTTTGTAGGTTTGGATAATGCAGGAAAAACATCTTTTATTAATGCGCTTGATCGTAAGAATATTACAGATATGAAACCAACACTTGGAATAGATTTAACATATACCAATGTATTAGGTTTTAAACTTGCGCGTTGGGATTGTGGCGGTCAGGTAAATTATAGAGAATCCTACTTTAGGGAAGAAGCAAATGTTTTTGCTGATGCAGACATTGTTTTTTTCATAATAGACGTTCAAGAAGAGCGAAAGGAAAGGATCGAAGAGGCACTTAAATATTATGAAGATATTCTTGAAGTTTATAAGTTAATTGGAGAAAAACCCGCGTTTATAATATGCTTACACAAGTTTGATCCAGATTTAATTTTTTATGAAGAAGGCGAATTTAAGAAAATGACCAAGCGACTCATCGAATTAGAAGAGCGTTTCAAGAACATTTCAAAAGACCTTGGTTTCGATTTTAAAATCGTTCAAACGTCACTTTTTGATAGAGAATCGTTAATTAGGGGATTTTCAACGGGTATAAAAGCCTTTTTAACACAGTTTGATCTATTGGATTTAACTTTAACAGATTTTGCTGAAGAAATGGGCATAGAAAAGGTTCTATTATACGAAAAAAATAGTTTAATCATTGGAGAATCAGCTATGGAACTGGATGCTGCAAATCCATTAAATACAGCACTAATGGAATTTATGGTTATCTTAGATGAATTAAGTAAGAGAGAAAAAGAGATTTTAAAATTAGAGATAAGCGTAGATGATAAATATAGTTTTGTGATCTTTTCCAAGAAATTTAAAAATTTTAATTTCTATTTAGGCGTTTTGGGAAATAAAAATTTAAACTTCATGAAAATAATTGAAATCTTTGATGAAAAATATAGCAGTAGAGTATCAGATATCATAAAGGAACTTGTTTAATTAAATTAAACATGAGCTAAATCCACATTGTCTACAAAGAATGCAGGAACTTTTAGTTTCTAGATCGGAATTACATTGTGGACATCTTTGCACTTTCATTTTTTCCTTTTCATCTAGGTGCTGCTTTCCAAGTTGTAAAACTTGACCTGTTCTACTTCCATATCTATAAATTGTTATACCTTTACACCCTAAATCATATGCCAATAAAATAGCTTTTTTAATATCATCTATAGACGCGTTTTCATCAAAATTTATTGTTTTAGATACAGAATTATCGGTGAATTCTTGAAACGCAGCTTGTGTTCGCACGTGATATTCTGGACTAATGTCTAACGATGTAACAAAAATGGACTTTATATGCTCTGGAATCTCCGGAATAGATTGGATTGACCCTAAATCAGCAATTTTTTTCATTAATTTTTCTGAATATAATTCTTCCTTTCTAATTATTTCTTCAAAAACAGGGTTAATGTCATAAAAGATATTGTCTAAAATGTGCTTGGTGTAAGCTATTGCGAATATAGGTTCGATCCCACTTGAACAATTTGCTATCAAGCTAATTGTACCCGTTGGAGCACAACTTGTTCTAGTAGCATTTCTTATTTTTATTTTATCCTTAAAATAAACACTCTTTTTATAATTGGGAAAAGGTCCTCTGGTTTCAGCAAGTTGAATTGAAGTTGAATTTGCTTCATCAGAGATAAATTTCATAATTTTTCTCGCAAATTCGACTCCTTCATCAGAATTATAAGAAATTCTAAGTCTAGTCAAGCAATCAGCAAAACCCATAACACCTAATCCAATCTTTCTATTCCCTCTGGTTATTTTTTCAATCTCAGGAAATGGAAAAAGATTTACATCTATAACATTATCTAAAAAGTGAACTGCTAGTTTAATGATATTTTTTAATTTTTGAAAGTCAAATTTGTTATTTTTTACTAGTTTTGATAGATTTATAGAACCCAGATTGCACGACTCATAGGGGAGAAGAGGGACTTCACCACATGGATTAGTACTTTCGATTTTTCCAAGGTCTGGTGTTGGATTAAATTTATTCATAGTATCTAAAAATACGATACCAGGATCTCCAGTATTCCAAGCATTTTGAATTATTAAATCAAAAATGTTTTTTGCATTTAATTGTTTAACTACTTTATTTGTTCTGGGATTTATCAAATCATATCCTTGATTCTTTTTAACGGCATTCATAAATGTATCAGTTATTGTAACAGAGATATTAAAATTAGTTAAGATCTCTTCTTCTCCCTTGCATATAATAAAGTCTAATATGTCTGGGTGATGAACATTTAAAATGCCCATGTTTGCACCCCTTCGTCGTCCCCCTTGCTTGATGACCTCAGTCGTCGTATCAAAAACCTTCATAAAACTAATTGGACCCGAGGCAACACCACTAGTACCTCTTACTATATCTCCTTTTGGTCTTAATTTTGAAAAGCTGAATCCAGTTCCTCCACCAGTTTGGTGAATAATGGCTGTTTTTTTTACGGCTTCAAAAATACTTACTAAATTATCTTCAATCGGAATAACGAAACAAGCAGATAATTGCCCAATCTCAGTCCCTGCATTCATAAGCGTTGGAGAATTGGGAAGAAAATAAAAATTGCTCATCAAGTCAAAAAATTGTTGTTCAATACTTGTAATATCGACCTTTTTATCATATTTTAAATCTGCTTTTGCAACTAAAGAAGCAACCCGTCGGATCATTTGTTTAGGAGTCTCGATAATCTTGCCTTTATCGTTTTTTATCAAGTATCGTTCTTTTAAAACTGTAAAAGCAGTATCAGTAATATCAAGATCTTTGATTATTTTACTCATACAATCTACCAAACTAAGTATAGCTACTTGAACATAAAACTTTTTACTGTAAAATGTCACCAAAAACTTGCTTAAACCATGCTTTGCATTCTACAAGCCCTTCTTTTCCTAAATCTGTCAAAGAGTATATTTTTTGTTTTCCTTCTTCTGTAGAATTAATTATATGTTTTTTCGAGAGTTCTTTTAATGCAGGATAAATAGTTCCAGGAGTAGGTTTATCCCCTCTTCTTCTCCCAATTTCATCTGCGATTTGCGAACCATTCATAGGTTCCTTAGAAAGAATAAACATAATTAAAAATTGTAACATCCCTTTCATATTACAACAATCAGGAGATTTACAGAAACGGTTCTTTTCATTTGTCATTACTATATTATTTACAAGATATTATTTTTATAATTATTGGATAACCAATATGTTTTTATATTGGTCAACCGATATATAGGATAACCAATATGGTGATTCAATTAATTTGGAGATGAAAAAAATACCAGAGATGGATATTTTAAATAAAAATTCAGATGAAAAACTAGATGTAATCGATGAAGAATTAGTTAATTTAGATGAAATCATAAAAAATTGGGTAAAAGTAGCTCATAAATTCAATGAACTTTATGAAAAAGAACTACGTGATGAAAGTTGTAGCATTGTTCAAAGTCTTCTTCAAATGAGGACTAGTCATACTGCAATTAAAAATTGTTAATGATAAAGTTTATTAAATATTATTTTTGGAGGAATAATATGGTAAGTAATAAAGAAGAACATGAAAAAAAAGAAGAAATTCAAGAATCGGAATCTTGTTGTCCTACATTTTCCAATACTTTAGCTTTTATCAATAAACAAACCGATTCAGAAATACATGAAATTAAGGATGATGATGAAAAAATTAAAGATCATGTAAAGGAACACTATACAAAATTAGTTCAGGCACGTGAAACAAGTTGTTGCGCGCCTACTACTAGCTGTTGTAGTCCTTCAAGTTTAGACATCGATCTTGCGAGCAAAAAAGAATGGGCTCAAACAATCGGATATACGAAGGATGATTTAGATAATTTACCTGAAACTGTTACAGATATATCATTTGGATGCGGCAATCCTACTGCTATTGCTGAGTTAAAACCTGGCGAAATTGTCTTAGATCTTGGTTCAGGTGGAGGTATTGATGTATTTCTTTCCGCTAAAAAGGTTGGTGAATCAGGAAAAGCAATTGGATTAGATATGACTAATGAAATGCTTGAAAGAGCTCGAAAAAATGCACATCAAATGGGATTAAAAAATGTGAAATTCGTTAAGGGTGAAATGGAAAACATGCCTATTGAAGATAATTCGATAGATGTTGTAATTTCAAATTGCGTTATTAACTTGAGTCCTAATAAAGATAAAGTTTTTCAAGAAATTTACAGAGTCTTGAAGCCGGGTGGTCGCATGTGCGTATCAGATATTGTATTAACTGATGAACTTCCGAACGAGATTAAAGAGGATTTAAACGCGTGGGCAGGATGTGTTGCAGGTGCTCTATTGGAAGAAGAATATATAGAAAAAATTAAAAAAGCAGGACTTAAGAACGTAAAAATTCAATCCAAGCGAACTGCTGTTGAGCTTGCTTCAGTAGCACCTGAGAATTTAAAACAACATGCAAAGAATATTGTAAGTATTAAAATCAAAGCTTTCAAATAGATAATACTAGTAAACGATAAATAAAAAAAGGAGTAGAGAAGATTATTTGAAAAAATCAATACAATTATTTAATCTTCTTTGCTTCTGCAATCCATTTTTCTAAATTTTCCAAACTTGGAATTCTTCTAATTATATTTGGTTTTTCCTTATCCATTTCTTTAATTTTATCCAGAGTATTTTGCGGATTTCTTTGAGCTAATTCTTTAACTGAATCAATTCCTATCGTGTTGAGTGCCTCAGCAAATTCTGGTCCAACGCCTTTAATTCGCATTAAATCAGCATGTTCTTGCCATTTATCAATAAGTTTTTTAGAAATTTTGGTTTTATTAGCTAACTCATCAATATCTCCCTTAGAAAGCGGAATTAAATCCTCAACATTCTTAATACCAGCTTTTTCTAGTTTATCAGCGTATTTTTCACCAATCCCTTCAATTTCAATAATTTTCATAAATAACACCAATTTTTAAAGTATGTAAATCGAATTTGTATGTGGTTTTATTTAAATCTTTATTTTCCCCGCATGTGTGTTCTGTAAAAGTTTTCAAATGACTGGGAGCCCTCTTTAAACAAAGATAATTGAAAACCAAACGTGAGCTCCTCATCACTAGGATCTAAGGAAATTAACGAATTTAAATCAATAATAAGATGATCTTTATAAAATTTACTGTTATTTACGAATTCATCTCGGTCTATACAATTTATAACAGGATTATTTGCATATTCTCGAAAAATTGATGCAATATATGCTACTATATATTGAATAACATCCCATTCACCGATAAATGTGATATGTTTTTCATAAAAAACATGATGAAAAATATAAAAAATCATATCTTGTCCAAAATATTCGATCAAATTTTCAATATTTATGTCAGTAAAATCTAAATAATCTTTTCTATTCAATAATTTTTCAATAGATTTTATGATTACTTTTAATTTCTTATCAAATAAGGTTATGAAGGTGTGATCGCACTCTAAAGGAAAGACTTGAGCCCGCATGTATTTTGTACAATTCTCTTTGAGAAATTTTGGGATGAAAAGAAACGCTTCTTTTTTACATTCAGGACATTCTAATTTTATGAATTCATAATCTTGAAAAGTAATTATTTTTTCATTAAATAATTTATCGAGATATTTAATTAAATTAGAATAATTGAAACTATTTTCTTCCATTATTTGAAGTAAACTTTTTTTACCATTACTATTTTCCATCGTCACGGTTTCATTCAAAGTTAATTTAACGTTTTTCTTAGGGATTTTATCTCTACTAGGCTTTATAGCATTAAAAAAGCTTCTTCTAACTAATAAATTTGGAGGAATTGTTATTTTATGATCGGATTCTTCTTCGACTGTTCTTTCAGTTGAAGAATCAACTATCACTTGGCTCTTTTCTTCAATAAGTATTTTTTCTTGTAAATCAGGCTTCTCTAATGGTTTTTTTTCCTTTTTTTCTTCTTTTTCAGCCAATTCTCTTTCTTTCTTTGTTAATTTTTGTATGCTTTTTACCCAATCGCTAGCCTGTTTACTTACGTGAACTTCCCCCCCTAGTACTATTTTATCTTCTTTAATTTCTTGTTTTTCAGTTGATTTTTTTTCTTCTAATGAATCGGATTGCTCTTCTATTAATGATCCAGAATGAGGGATAGGTTTTTCAATTAATAATTCCTCTTTTTCTGATTCAATTATATCGGTTAATAACTTTTCTTGTGCATTATCATTAATATTTGTCAATAATTCTTTTTCTTCAATTACTGGTTTATTGGATAACAATTGATTTTCTATTATTTCAGATTTTCCTTTCAGCAAATCTCTTTTTTGATCTTTCAAAGGTTCAGGCTTTAAAATTTCTTCTTTTATTTCAGATTTAACTGGTTTTTCGTTGGATTTTTCTTGAAGTTTTGCTTTTAGTTCTGAAAGAAAACCAGAATCAGGTGTTGAATAAACCACTTTACGGTCAGGTTTTACACCTTCTTGAGTATCCTTACTTGAATTTAATGACTCTTCAAGTTGTTGAACATCCTTAAGATGACTCGTAATATCAGTTTCCGGTCTTTCAATGATAAGGGACGGTTCTGAGCTAATAGATTGTTGTTCAGTTGCTATAAATTCATTAAATGACATTAATTTCTGTGGTTGTGAGGTAGGTTTAACTAATTTGTGGGATTCATATTCAATTACTTGAGCTGGACCCATACGTGCAATATAATCTTCGATATCTTGATAATGATCATTCATTATTTCTTTAAATGCATATAATTGGTCGATATTTCCATTTAAAGTTTGAAGAATTGTCATAGAATTCGGCGTAGTTTTAAAAAATAGTATATCTTCATTTAAAATTGGCTTTAAATCATCTCCAACATTAATTGATTCAAAAATATTTTTCACTAAAGTGCTAATTAGTCCCTTTTTTTCATTATAAACAGGATCTACAAAGTAATAATTCCCCTCATTATCTGCGATAGCAACATGTACTCTACATTGGGAAATTGCTTCTATTTCATATGCAATAGTTTTAGCTATCAGGTCTATTCCAAACTTCATTAAATACTTAATCCCCGCTAATGTCTCTTATGGAATTTTTTATATTATCTATAAATATATCCTTCATTGTTTATTTAGTATCGTTTTTCATGTGAGGTTTTAACATGGATTTAGGATTAAAAGATAAAATTGCTATTGTAACCGGTGGAGCAAGTGGAATTGGGAGACAAACTTGCATTGATTTAATTGCAGAAGGAGTTAAAGTAGTAATAGCAGATATAAACGAAGCTGGAGCTAAGGAAGTAGAAGCAGAAATTATAAAGATAGGTGGTGAAGCTATCGCTATTAAATGTGATGTGACTATTAATGAAGATGTTAAAAATACTGTAAAGGCTTGCATGGATAAATTTAGGCGTGTAGACATCCTAGTAAATAATGCAGGGATAATAAAAGATAACATGATTCATAAAATGCCCGAGGAAGATTACGATCTAGTTATGAATATTAATTTAAAAGGGTATTGGAGATTTTGTAAGGAAGTTGTTCCTATAATGAAACAACAGAAATCAGGAAATATAGTAATGATATCTTCACAAGCATATAAGGGTAATCGAGGGCAATCAAATTACTCTCCAGCAAAAGCGGGTGCAGTTGCATTAACAAAAACGCTTGCTCAAGAATTGGGATATGTCGGAGTTCGAGTTAATTGCGTTGCACCTGGTCTAATTCAAACCACTTTAACAAAAGATTTCGTTGATAATCCAAAATTGAGGAAAAATGTTGAGGAAAATCTTATCTTAAAGAGAGAAGGAGCGTTATTGGGAACGCCGAAGGATATATCGAACGCCATTCTGTTTTTAGTATCTGAAATGAGCAGTTATATAACAGGAATTGTCATTGATGTTGCAGCAGGTCGTAAAATGTAATTAAAAAAATACCTATTTTTAAAAAAATCTACAATAATTTCCTTCTTATGAATGAGGGCTAAGATTAAAATAAGAAAAAAAAAAAAAAAAACGAATCTATGATTAATAGTTTTTCATTTAATTTGGAATATTTTTATCGTTTTGAATTAACGAATTTATTGAAATTTATAAAACTAGGATGTTATTTTGCATTAATGATCCTTTATTTTATCCGCGTTAAAAAAAGACGCGATGAAGAATCACCATATATTTTTGAAATTCTAGCAGGAATATTTTTTTTAAGCATGTTACTTGGTTCTGTTTGGGAACTGTTCACATTAGTCTTCGGTCCTAGATTCTTTGGACTCTATCTTTTTAATCAACAATTGTTTCCTACTATTAATATCTTGGGATTTCCTCTTTTTGAGCTCTTTACTGGAGAAATGTTAGGCTATTTCGTAGGATTTATAGGACTGGGTATATTATGTATCGGAATTGAGCGGGCTTCCAAGTTAAAGAGTCGAGGTTTCATTTCCATCATACCTTTTGCATTAGCAATTGGAACTTTATTATTTGGCCCATTAATGACGACTTTACCATATTATTTTCTTGCATTAAGCGCGGCAATAGTACCTATTATGTTCTTTTACGTAGCAGATCGTTCACCAGACGAATTAAGGAATAAATCTCTAATTATAGGTCTTGGTTTCTTTTTAATTTTTGCAGCAGAAGCATTAAATTATTATATATTATTAAGAGTGGTACCGGAGTGGGTTTATATCGTAGAAAATGCAATAATTTTCCAACCAATTACTCTTTTCCCACCTTTCATTTGTATAATTGGTTGTATTTTTTTATTTATTGGATTAAAAAAAATTGATTAACCGTTTTATTTAACTTCGACTATAAATCAATACAGAAGTCTTAAAACAATTCATTTCTTTTTTTAAAATACCACGGTAAAGATATATATTTTATTACTCCATAATGGAAATCTTTTTGATTAATTCAAAATTAAGGTAGCCGAGATCCTAATAATTGTTCTTTTCCAAATTTTAAATACCATAAACATCTATAATTACCCCAAGTCCGAGGTTTATAATTTTTATTTCGAAATATTTTTTCTAAATGTTTTCTTGCATTTAGAAAATATTCTAACCTTAAAGCATTACTATCTAACATTTTTTTTTGATGAGGTGTGTGTGGTTGAAAAATGTTAATAACAGGTAGACGATTAATATAAGGTAAAAATTCTTTCATTTTTTCAATCATAAAATCCAATGGTTCTAATCCTAATATGTATGAGAATTGAGTTCCAAATTTTCTTTTCTTAGACATTTCCAAAATTCTTTTTGCATTTTCTAATGAAATTATTCCCTTCTGCTTTTTTAATAATTTATTCCTATTCTTAAAACATTCAAGAGAAAGGCAAAAAGAAAACGGTTTTATTGTTTCTAATTCATCAAAAGCTACTTTAGAAGTAATTTCGGAGCCATAATAAAAGATTTCACCATTAAATCCAAATTTAGAAAAGATTTTTCTAACAAAAAATAAATGAGCTAATGCTTTTTCTTCATTATCAAAGCACCCTGTAACGACATCAACCCGGAAGAGATTAGATAGATTGGATATTTTATATTTTATTAACCATTTGATTATCTGTTCACCTATAAACTCTTTTGATGTCAAATTGATGATATCATTAGCAGATTGTTTAAATGTATGACAAAATGCACAGCCTCTACAAAGACTTTTAGATTGTGTATTAAGGTTAAAAACCGTTCCATTTCTTCTAGGATAAACCGAATCACAAGTATCATTGTGAATATTATGAACCTTTCCAATCTCTTCTTTTTTAAAAAAAAGTCTATTACCTCTTAAATAGAAATTCGAAAATCCAGAATGAGTAGGAACTGCAAAAAAATATTCATTTACTCTCTGTTTTATTGATTTTTCAAAGTAAGAATTGTTTAATGGCGAGAAATAGAATCTTATTCTTTCATAATTTAAATCTGTGATGATTCCTTGGCGGTTTAAATTAATAAATAGGACATCTTCGAAGGGGAGATCATAAGAGATTGCCAATTCATTCAATTCTTGTAAATTATTAATCAATTCATCACCGATTCGTAAATTATTGGTCTTTATATAGTTTTTAAGGAATTAGATATAAAAAGAGAACTAAATTAAATTTGGAGTCATCTTAAATGAAAGCAATATTTAATAAATTAAATTATAAATTGAATGAACATGCCAATGAAATACACGATGTATTTAAATTACATGGCATTGATTTTGCTACAGGGGTACCTTGTGGGGTTCAAAAAAATATTATATATAACTTAATAAATGATCCAGACATTATTCATATTTCTGCTACTCGTGAAGCTGAAGCAATAGGTATTGCGGCTGGTGCATATTTAGCAGGTAAAAAACCCGTAGTATATATGCAAAATTCAGGTTTATTTAATTGTTCAAATGATATAGCTTCTTTATTAATTCCCTATAAAATTCCAATTTTCTTATCAATTACTTGGAGAGGTTGTCCTGGAGAAGATGCTCCACAACATCTGATAACCGGAAAAGCTACGATTTCATTACTTAAATCTATTAATATTCCATATTTTGTAATAGAAAAAAGCAATAGAAATGATATAATAAATAAGTTGTCTCTTTTGTTTGAAAAAATGGAAATAAATCAAGTTCCTGTCGTGATTCTCTTGAAAAGAGGTTGGAATAAGTGAATAGAAAAAACTCATTAGATGAAATTATGAAATTAATTACTAAAAAAGATGTTATCATTTCATCAACAGGTCTAATTTCACGAGAAGTGTTTGAAAATTATGATTCCAAACAACATTTTTACATTCCAGGTTCAATGGGGTTAGCATCATCAGTTGGTTTGGGAATAGCAATTAATAAACCCAATAGAAAAATATTTATTATAGAGGGTGATGGAAGTATCCTAATGAACTTGGGCGCAATTGCAACTATAGGACATGTAGCTCCAAATAATTTAATTCATTTAATCCTTGATAACGGCGCATATGCATCATGTAGTGAAGAACCAACAATTTCAAAAAGTTCTAAATTAGATCGAATTGCTAAATTAGTTGGATATAAAGTAGTATATAAAGTAGATACCATTAATGAATTAAAGAATGCGTTAATAGCTTCTACCATGGATTCAGGACCCATATTTATCAGAATTAAGATTGAATTAGGAGGAAGGA
This sequence comes from Promethearchaeota archaeon, assembly GCA_011365055.1. The sequence goes on along the minus strand of RDOG01000003.1, from coordinate 300,556 downwards.
GAGATTTAGCAAGACCAATGAAATTATATTCAATAAAAAATAGATTCATACAGTTTCTACGTGAAAATTAATGATAACTTCTACTATTAAAGCACTTATTTTTGATTATGGAAATGTGCTTGGAATTGATCCAACTCACTCAATTTTTAGTTCAATAAAAAATGAATTTAACATCGAAATCGACGAGGTTAGAAAGGAATATAAAAATTTAACAAATTTTTTACAAGAAGATAAATTAAGTAGTGATAAATTTTGGCATATAATATCCAACAAGCTAGGTATAGGTAATTTTCAAAAATTTAAAGATATTTGGATTGAAAGTTATAAAATAAATAGTTATTTAGATAAAAAAATGGCTGATTTTTTATTTAAATTGAAAAGAAGAGGATATAAACTCTATTTATTATCCAATCTCGCAAATATCTATAAAAAAATCAATCCAGTTATTGAAACATTAAAAATCTTAGATGGCATAATTTATTCATTTGAAGTAAAATCAAGAAAACCTGAAAGGAAGATATATGAAACCTTGATTCAAAGGATTAAGATACACCCAAATAAATGTGTATTTATAGATGATAATCCAATAAATTTAATACATCCTAGGCGGATGGGAATGAAGACCATTCGTTTTATAACCTTTGAAGATTTTTTGAATCAAATTGAACAAATTTTATGATCTTTATTGGTGATTATTGATACATTTACCATTTCTAAAAATGTGGTATTTTTTATCATGATTAATTGTCCCGGTCAGAATAATTCCTCTTAATAACGAACCATATTGTGCAGTTCGATATCTTGTTCCATATTTCTCATTAGGAATTATTTTTCCTCTAGGTATTGGAGCGAAATATTGAGATACATGTGTTAAATTTCCTATTTCATTAAAAAATATGAAACCATCGTGGAGATAGTTTGTTTCATCCGTTATATCTAAAAGGTAGTTGATAATAGTTTCCTTTCCTATAAGATTTAATTTAGGAGGCTTATAAGAAGGTCTTAAATCAGAAAAATAATCATTAACAAAGAATTTTTGGTCATATAGTAATATTCCTATTCCTGTAAATGATTTTCCGCTTCTTTGAGAGATTAATTTAAGGATATCAATAAAAAAAATCTCAAGTAAGCCACCTTTAAACATAATTTAAATGAATGAAAAAATAATTTAAACAGAACAATTTTTGAGGTAAAAATTAAAGTTGAAAAGTATTCTTCTCTTTTAACTCCCCTAGTAGATGATAATAGGCTTCCCAACTTTTAGGACCATATTTTATCCAAAGTTTCTTTATTAAAAAATTTTTAAATTCCTTTCTAAGAATTTTTATATTAAATAGATAATGAATAATTCCTTTTTCATCCCCTTCTATAGGCATGTAAGTTCTGGGGGCAATTTCATTGAATGGTAATCTCTTTATTTTTGATATTCGTTTTCTTACAGTTAAATATAAAATACCATGAGACTTTAAAACTCTCTCAATTTCCTTGATTCCATTACGTATTTCTTCAATTGTTCCGTGATTAAGCGCCCGAATACAAATAATTGCATCAAAATAGTTATTTTCGAATGGCAAATTATCATACATCGAACCAACTTTTAGATGATCGTAAAGATTTCTTTTCTTTAATAATGAATTAGCAATCTCAATTCCTTTATCAGATATGTCAATTCCATGCACGTCAAAACCGTTTTCTGTCAGATATAAAACGTGCCTTCCAGATCCACAAGCTAAATCGAGTATTTTTTTAACATTTTTTTTCTTAAATAGTATCGTTATTTCTTTAATATCATTATCAATAGGTAGTAATTTCGTTTCTTTTTGATATATTTTATTCCATTGCTCCCTATTTTTTTCCAATATCATCACTAATTAAATAATTCATAAATTATAAATTTAAACTTGTTAGTTAGTGAATTTTTAAATATCAAATATATATCCTTACCGTAAGATTTTGGAATTCAATAATATATGTGTAAAAAACATAATCCAGATGAACTAGATGTCCCAAAACCTAGTTTTAATTTTCTTGGGTTTTAAAATCCTAAAAAAAGTAATAAAAAATTTTTTTATCTTCTAATAAATAAAGAATTAGAGGTAATGTCATGGCAAAATTCTCAAGCAAATTAGATAAGATTAAACCGACTATTTTTTCTGAAATGACCAATTTGGCTATAAAATTTAATGCAATCAACTTATCGCAAGGTTTTCCCGATTTTGATGGTCCAGATTTCATAAAAAAATCAGCAATAAAAGCTATCAACGAGGGTAAAAACCAATATTGCCCTAGTATTGGCATCCCAGAATTACGAACTGCTATTGCAGACAAATATAGTAAGATGTACGATATAAATTTTGATGTAAATGAAGAAATAACCATATATTCAGGAGCCACAGAGGCTATTTTCTCAACTTTATTTGCACTTTTAAATCCTCAGGATGAAGTTATTTTATTTGAACCGTTTTATGATGCGTATGAAGCTCTCTGTAACTTCACGGGTTCTATACCTCGATTTGTTCGTATTGATCCCGATTATTCTATTGATTTTAATCAATTGAAATCTGTTGTTAATGAAAGGACTAAATGCGTGATCATCAATAATCCACACAATCCAACGGGAAAAGTGTTTAATAAGGAAGAGCTTGAAGAAATATGTTCCATTTGTAAAGATTCCTTTATCATCACGGATGAGGTATATGAACATATTATTTATGAAAAAAAATTTGTACCAATTTCATCATTAACTAAATTCAGAGATAGAACTGTTACAATTTCTTCAACTGCTAAGACTTTTAGCCTAACTGGTTGGAAAATAGGTTATACTTTGGCTTCTAGAGAAATTTCTAAGAAGATAAGATTAGTCCATCAATTTGTTACGTTTTGTACATCAACACCTCTTCAATTTGCCATGGTAGATGCATTAAAATCCGATTTATCTTATTATCAAAATTTGAAAAAGGACTATTGGGAAAAGCGAGATCTACTGAATTCTATTTTACAGGATGCAGGATTTAAAACTTATATCCCTGAAGGTTCGTATTATATTGTAACAGACATTTCAAGGATGGGGTATTCAGATGATATCAAGTTCTGTAAGGATTTAATAACGAATATTGGAGTAGCTGCAATACCAATGAGTGTTTTTTATTCTGAATCTAATCCTATAAAACATTTAGTTCGGTTTTGTTTTGCTAAGAAAAATGAAGTTCTCGAAGAGGCAGGAAAGCGTTTAAAAAAAATAAATAGGTAGATTAGGTGGATTCCGATAAGGAACAAATTAAAGCAGATATATCAGGTTTTGATTCTCATTTAGGCAAAAGAGGAATATTAATTGCTAGAGGCGCACGTAGTCTTGTTTATTTGATATCTATTTATTCAATTGTTCTCTTTTGGTGGAGCTGGACAGGTATTTTAATTGGATGTATTTTCTTTTTTCTTTCCAAAGATCCCGCATGGAAATTAAATGGATTAATTCTCTCGATAACAGCAGGGCTCACTACTTTTTTTGTAGAAACTATAGGAGTATTATGGTTGATTTTTGGGATTTTGGTAATGTTTATTTATCTATTTATAATCATTGGTTATCATCTCGGGAATAGGATTTATTTCAAACGTAAAAATAAGCATATTGAGGTAACAAAATTCATAAAAAAGCGATATGATCAATATACCCATAAAAAACGCTCTATTATAAAGATAGGCATAAAAGTGGCGATCATAGCACTCCTTCTTGTTTTATGGTCGATTGTGAACATAAATTTCATGGTGATGTTTGATAATAATCCAAGATTATTATGGGTTCACACTCCTACGAATATTAATAGAACTCAAGAATTTTCAATCACAGTAGAAGCTTGGGATGCATACGAACGTGTAAGTGCAAATTATCAGGGTTATGTTGAATTTGCGATTAGATCTTATAATTTGACGACATTAACAGAAATTCTATCCCCAAATGTTAATCTTCCCGGAGCATATACTTTTACAGGACAATTAATCAGTCAAGGTTTCATTCCGGGATATATAATCTTCGATGGAAGGGATAACGGAATCCATGAGTTTACGGTCAGAATTAATACAACGGGAATCCATTATTTATTAGTTAATGATAGTGTAACTGGAAATACATACTGGAGTAATCCAATCATTGTTGATAATTTCACAAGTTCTGAATCAAAAATTTATTGGGGAGACATTCATTGCCATACATCTTTTTCTGATGGATCAGGAAATGCCGAACATTCTTATTTTTATGCACAAAAAGTAGCTTGTTTGGATTATGTTTCATTAACAGATCACGGAGAGCAACTGAGCACATACGGATTTAATTATATCCCATATGAACTCGTTGAGACAGCTACAAATAGATTTTATTCTCCAAATATTTTCGTTACTTTACACGGAGTGGAATGGACTACTAATTATCCACCTTCACTTTTTACTAATTTTGGTCATTACACGTGCATCGTAAGCGGGGATCATGTACCGATCATTGCATCGAACATTCAATTAACACCTAACGACTTGTGGAGTGCATTGGATAGTTATACTGCATCGGGAGAAGGAGCTCTGGCAATCCCACATCACACTATTAGAGAATCATTTATACAAGATTGGACTTATACTAACCCTAAGTACGTTAAACTTGCAGAAGTAACATCCGTTCATGGAGAATGTTTATATGATGGTCATGATCCGCGAAATTATCGGGGATCCGTGGATATTCCCAATGAAATCGTCCCTGGTTCTAGTATAATAGATGCTTTTAAGATGGGATTAAACATGTCATTATGTGCAAATGGAGATAACCATGATGGGCACCCGGGCCATAGTTTAAGTCATACTGATGCATATATCGGGCATCAATGGCCATTTTCAATTTATCATGCACGTAACGGACATCCCTATTCTAACGGATTAACTGCAGTTCGGGCAACGAGCCTCACCCGAGACGGAATATTTACTGGACTTCAAAATGAACGTATCTATGCATGCTCCGATTATGGTCGTCCATACTTAAATTTTTCAATTAATGGTGTGTTTGTCGGCGATGGTTCATCAGTTACAATTGCAACAAACACTACACAGAGAAATATTAGCATTTTTCTAGCTCAAGATGGGGCAGCATCTCCGGTAAAAGGAACTTCAGCATCTGTATGTCCTGGATGGCAACCTGAATGGAAAGCTACAATCGAGGTCATTAAAAATGGAGAGATTTGGAACAAAACACAGATAGATACCCCTGTTTTTCAATTAAACTTAAATGATACGGAAATGATTAACGGAACATCGTATGATACATTTTATTATAAAAATGGATATTACTATATCAATAGATTTAGTGAAAATCCTGTTGATCCCGACACCTTGAATACGGGGGGAAGAGATTTTTATCTTATACGAATTTCTGGTTTTAATCATCGTACAGTGTATGCAGGACCTATCTGGGTAGAATCTCTCAATTAAAACTACTTTTTTATTAAATTTGCGAAGGTTTTTACGAATGTTTGAAGCCTTTCTAAATTAATCAGATCAGATCTTCCATTTTCATTGATTTCAAGCCCGAATGATGCAGCATGATCTTTTAGAATCTCAATTAACAAGGGTCTTGCAAATTTACCGGGATTAGAGGGATCAGTTAGGTCAACAATAACACCAAATGTATCATAAAGATCAGCAGGAATGCCATTTTTTTCCTTGAAATTGACTAAATATTTTTCAACCGCTTCATTATAATTTTCTAATGCTGTACCACAGCTTACAAAAATACCAAGAATTTTATCTTTCTTTGCTAGTAATTGTTTATTTTTTTTCAAGAACTTTTGTGGTTCCTTCATCCAGCGACCAATCTTGATGCTAGAACCAACAATTATACCATCAAATTCATCAATTGAGAGCCAGTTTTTAGATTTGTCACTTTTTAAATCATATACCGTTGTTATTATTCCAATTTTTTCAAATTCTTTTGCTAATTCTTGTGAAATTAATGCGGTACCTCCATATCGAGTAGCAAAAGCAATCAATACTTTTTTTTCTGGTATAAGAAATCACCCATGTTAAATAAAATTTGGTCGTTTTGATAATAATTTCGGTAAAGGAATTCCTTTATTTGGTTTTCCTGTTATTTCAGATTTAATTTTATTAATTAATTCTTGTGGAGAAAGTTCTTTTTGTACTTTTTCCCCTCGAATTCTCACATTAAATGACTTTCCACCATTTTCTACTTCATTATCACCAATCACAATGATATATGGAATCCATTCGGACTCCGCCTCCCTAATTTTTTTTCCAATAGTATATGTTCTATCATCAACATCCACACGAATTCCTTCTTTTTCCATGCTTTCCATTATTTTAATTGCAAATTCAACGTGATTTTCTTTTATTGGTAGAATTCTCAAAATGGTAGGAGAAAGCCATGTTGATAATTGTGGTTTAATGCCTTTTTCTTTTTGTATATGCTCTCGTTCTAATAAAGCATAAACAACCCTTTCAATAGCACCAGTTGGAGACAAGTGCATGATATAAGGATGTTTCTTTTCATCATTTTCATCCATAAAAGTAATACCATATCGTTCTGCGTTCTCAACGTCAATTTGATCTGTTGCTAGCGTAGAAGCCTTACCCAATGCATCAATGAAGTTCCATTCATACTTAAAAATGAAATAAAAAAACCGCTGGTTCCACATCTCTACTAAAATTGGCTTTCCTATCATTTTCACAAATGCCATGATAAATTCTTTATTATCTTCGTAAAAATCCTTGACAACTCTTAGGGCAAATTCAAAATTTTCAAGACCCAAACCGCACCCTTCTAAAGTATTTTTAGCTAAATCAAAGCGTTTGAACATTTCAGATTTCACTTGATCAAGATCTTTGCACATTGCATGACAATCAGGCATCGTAAAGCACCGTAACCTGCGCAATCCAGTTAATTCGCCCCGTTTTTCAACTCGAAAACTATATTTTGTTAATTCATATAATCTTAAAGGTAGATGTTTATGAGTAAGATATACATCTTTAGCAATCAGGAACTGTCCAAAGCATGCAGCAAACCGCAAGAAACAATCCTTATTTGGTGTTTTTACGAGATATTGTCTTGCAGGAAATCGGTTCAGATAAGAATGCAAAGTTGGGTGATTTAAATCATACATGATTGGGGTTTCTACCATCATAGCACCATAATTTGATGTCATTTCGGTAGTATAATCGCAAATTTGACTTTTAATAAAATTTCCCTTTGGCAAATATCGCAAATTCCCGGGATCTGAAGCAGGTTCATAGTTCGCTATTTCTAATTTCTTCATTAACTCAACATGAGGTGGTTCTATGTCAACTTTTCTATCCTTTTTCATTTCATAACCAATAAGCTTTCCTAAGTTCTTTTTCTTTTTCACATCATATCCTTTGATATTACCATCCACTATTTCCACGGGATATTCTTTTCCATCAGGTGTTAAGACAAACCAACTTGAAGTTAATTCATCTTCTTTCTTTAATGCCTCTGAGACCTCATCAGCTTTAGTTTCTATTTTCTTTTTATCTTCTATTGAAATACTAACAGTACGTGCAGATTCTGCTAGCGGATGCCCCTTACATGAAATTTTAAATGCTTTATACCATCCAAAAGGAGTTCGAGTTACCGAATAACCCTTCTCTTTTAGAATTTTTTCAGCATTTTTTAATATAGGAATAGCAAATTTTGGCGATGCCAATTCTGAGCTTAAATGAGCATAAGGATATAGAACTATATTCTTTTCATTTAATTGGTTGGACCATTCAATAATATTATCTACTAATTTTTCAGCAGCAAGATTGATATTTACTTCATCATTTTTTTCCACTGAAATAAAGCATACTAAACAATCATCGGTTTTAATTATCTCTTTTGATGAATCTTCAGCTGTTTTTATTGCTTTTTTCTTCGGTTCGACTTCTAAATAATCACTATGAATTGTCAATATTCTCATGTTAATTAACTCGGAAATTTTTCATATAGCTAAAAAATTATTATTAAGGAAATTAAATAAAGAACCAATATCAATAATTTAAATCTTAATATTTTCATGGGGAAGTTTATAATGGCAACCTATCCAAGTGATTTTTTAACGCTGTTTTTTGGATTTTTCAAAGGAGATCATTTTTTTAGTGCAGTCACAAATCCTAGCGTAATAATTGCAGAAGTAATTACCTATATTTTAACTGTGTTATTGATTTATCATGGGGTCAAAAAATATGGTGCTTGGAAAATTTTACTGTTTTTCTTTGGATCTTTTCTCTATACAGGTCTTGAAGAAAATGCAATGATTTATTTAGGAACATTACCTATTGTTCAAACAAGCGGTCATATAGGCGGTACTTATTTTTTTAATTATAACATGTATCTTTTCTGGTTCATGGCAGTTCCGATAATGGTATGTTGCATGTGGTTCGTTTTTGCTTATTCAGCTTTTGAAATCATTCATTACTTGTTAAATGAACGAGAAGGAACTAAATGGTTATTAATTAAAGCCATTCTTACAGGTTTATTGGCGATGATGTTAGATTTACTCATCGATCCTGTATTTACTAGGTTACAAAAATGGTACTGGTTAAATGGCCCAGGTGAAGCGTTGGCGATTTTATCCATTCCACTAAGTAATTTTCTAGGTTGGTTTGTATTAATTGCTTGTTTTGCAATATATTGGGAGAAACTTACCGAATTACCGGAAACTCGAGGATGGTCAGTAAAAAAAACTGTTGGGACATACATTCCAACTTTATTTGCTTTGGAAATTGGAACTATACTTCTCGTTGGTGGATTAACAGTTATATTAAGCTTAATTCCAGGCTTATGGGGACAAAATTTCACTATAGGAGGAATATGATATGGATAAAGATAATAAAATAATTAAAATTATTCCATGGATAGCTTTTCTTGTAGCTGCTGTAAGCGCTTATATTGAAGGAACGATGGTATTTATTTTTCAAATATATAATCCATATGCTAATCCTTCTGATCCGTTATATGCAAGTGTTCTTGGAGGTCAGATAGCTGGTGCACTAGATTTTACCCTATTCGATTGGATCATCCTACAATTTGTTATAGAACTTCCAATAATTATAATCTTAACAGCATATATCATTAAGCTTTGGAAAGAATGAATTTCATTCATTTCTTTTTTTAAAATAAATTATTAATGAAATCTATTAAAAATACTAGCTAAATTTGATAAAAACAAATATTTTTTACTTTTATCAATTAAAAAAAAATAGAGGATTAATCGCCTCTAATCTGTTCAAAACTTGGTCTATATTCACTCTTCAAAACTTGGCCAGAAATATTTTTCTTTAAATAATCTGTAAATTCTATGGCCCTAGGAACTTTAAAATCTGCCATTTGTTCAGAAGCCCATTTCTTAATTGCATCAGCAGTTAATTTTGACCCTTTTTTTAAAACAATTAATGCTCGAACAGTCTCACCCATTTTTGCATGAGGTTGTCCAATGACTGCAACTTCGCTAATTTCAGGTTTCTTAATTAAAATTTCTTCTACATCACGAGGAACTACAGGTTGGCCCCCAACAATTATTAAATCTTTCTTCCTATCGACTATGAAGACATATCCTTCCTTATCGATTATTCCAATATCACCCGTATAAAGCCATATTCCTTTCTCGCCTTTTACTCGCTTTAAGACTTTACGAGTTTCTTTGGGTAATTTGAAATAACCCATCATTATTCCAGGATTTTGTACCACAATTTCACCGCGTACTCCAAGAGGAATAGGATTTCCTTCATCATCAACACATAATATTCTCCCACCAGGCATTGGAACTCCAACTGATCCATGCTTAATTTTTCCATACCAAGGATTTATTGTTCCATATGCTGTATCTTCAGTTGTACCGAAAGCTTCACAAATTGGAATTTTTCTATTATTGGTATCAATAAACGTATTTTCCATCCTTCTGATTAAATTGAGAGATAATGGGGCACCTCCAGAGATGAATGTTTTTATTTTTGGACTGAATGAGCCTATAAAATCCTTAATGTTATGTAAATCGCATAAAATACTGTACATTGATGGAACAGCTGCAAACATTGTTGTTTTATTATCGCAGAGTTTCTTAAGACAATCTTGAACTAAAAATTTAGGAAGCATATTTATATGAGCACCAGAAAGTAGGAACGAATTAACGATACTTAATCCAAAAATATGATACATTGGCAAAGTAAGAACTATACTATCTCCAGATTCTATTTTTGCAGCTTCTTTTTGTGCTAAAGCAGCATATAAATAATTTTGATGAGTATGTATAGTTCCTTTTGGTCGTCCGGTAGTTCCACTGGTAAAATTAATTGTTGCCCAATCATTAGGTTTAATATCTACTTTTATTGGTATAGAAGATGATAAGTCAACAATATCCCAAAACCGAGAAGTATTAGGAATTCCTTCCTCAGAAACAGAAATCACGTGTTGAAGACTAGGAGTACTTTTTAAGATGGGTTCTAAAGAATCTTGTTTATCTTCAGAAATAATAAGGGCTCGAAATTTCGCTTTTTTTGAAATATCTACAATTTCAGCAGGTCTAAGAATTTTTATCATAGTACAAGATATAGCACCAATTAGGAGTGATCCATAAAATCCTATTATGAATTCAGGACAATTGTCTAAAATAATACCTATAAAATCGCCTTTTTTTATATCTAAATCTCTTAGACCGTTTGCAAATTTCAAAATTTTTTGACATAGATCTTTATATGTATATTCTTCATTTCTTGAGCTAAAAGTGATGGCGATTTTGTCGGGATTCTTATCGACAGAATCTTTTAATCCACTTAATATAGTTTTGAAGGGTGATTTTAATGGTTTATACTCCATTTTCGTTATACCCCCAACCATTTAATGAAATTTAAAAAATTTAAAAATTAAAAAAAAACAAATAATTCTTATGGCTTTTCTAGAAAAAAAATCTATTGACTGTCAATATTGAGGATTAAAGATAAAAAATAAAATAAAAAATAGAACTTATTTACTAATCTGATTCCCAGAAGTTCTTTTTTCTCAAATATTTGCCCAAATAGACAAGACCCAACATGATCGGGATTTCCCAGAATAATCCCATGGTAGTACCTAATGCCGCAAGAGAACCTACACCGTATAAAGTTACAGCAGTCGCGATGGCAATTTCAAAATGTGAAGATGAGCCAATAATTACCGTAATGACGGCTTCCTTATATTTTAATTTCGCAACTCTAGTTACAATTAAATTATATCCAACGACAATGACGAAACCTAAGAGCAGTGGAATCGAAACTAAGACTAATTGCATGGGATTATTAATCATTGTATTACCATTTAACGAAAATAAAACTATTAATGTAGTTAATAATGCCACGATAGCCACTTTACCAATGATTGGTTTGTAGACATCTAGAAACCATCCTTCTCCTTTTCTCTGTATGATAATTTTCTTAGTAATATATCCTACAATTATTGGAAGACCTATAAAAACTCCTGCTGAAACTAGAAGTGCAACCCAATTAATATAAATTCCTTGAATTCCTGTCAGAAGTGTTACCATTCCCGCATATCCGATAATGATAGTAATTGTATTGATACTTGTAGTAATGACATTCTGTTCTTGATTACCCTCAGCAAGGTATCCCCAGACTAATACCATGGCAGTGCAGGGAGAGGAAGCTAATAAAATAACAGCTATTATAAGTTGGGTATCAGTTAAAAAAATTCGTGCTAAAATAGCACCTATTACAGGAGCTACTGCCCAATTTGAAATTAAAGTTAGAATGATCGGTAAAGGTTTATTTTTAAGTTTTTTTATTTCTGAAGTTTTAAGGTTCAATACAGCAGGATACATCATTAGAAATAAACAAATACCGATGGGTATAGATACTCCTCCAATTTGTAACGAATCAATTGCTTGACTTATATAAGGAACTGTTTGTGATAAAAGTATCCCAATGGCGATACAAATGGCAATCCATATGTATAAATACTTTTCAAAGAAGTTTAAACCGCCTTTTTTTCCTCCAGAATCAGATTCGATTCCTTTCATTTCTATTTCAGCTGTCATTTAACTTCACAAAAATTATTATTTAATAAATCGATAAACATCAATATGTTCCATAGTTGAAAAATTAAACCTTGTATTTAAATATATTGATGCGTATCAATATATTGAAAAAGTATTAATCTTGGAGTAGAAATACGTTTGGAGGATATAAATAAAGAAACGAGATGTAATGCATGTTCTCCCGTTTCTAAAGATATGAAATTAAAGTTAAATAAAGTTTTAAGTGATTTCAAAGAAAATAGATTTGAAAAAATCAATAAAATTCTTAAAAGCCTTGCAGAAATAAACAGATTAAGGATTCTTGTCTTATTAAAAGAATTAGGGGAGTTATGTGTCTGTGAATTAGATGAAGCGTTGGGTATAAAACAATCAACGATGTCGTACCATTTAAGCGTATTAAAAGAAAATAAATTGATACGAGCACGAAAAGATGGCAGATGGAGCTATTATAAATTAGAAAAAGATGGAGAAAACATAATTAATTTTATTTATTCAAATTATTAGTTAAAGAAATTATTTTATTTTTTAATTTACGAAAATTTACACCATGTCATCAATTCGGTAAAATCTTAGAAATTAGTTAGGAAATGATGATAAAAAGATGATTAAAAAGAAAAAAGTCTTATTTTTATGTACGGAAAATTCGTGTCGGAGCCAAATGGCAGAGGGATTATTACGCTATTTCGGAGGAGATTATTTCGAGATTTTCAGTGCCGGGATAGAACCTGCTTCAGAAGTAAATCCATTTGCGGTTGAGGTTATGAAAGAAATTGGAATTGATATTTCAAGACAATATCCAAAACATATAAAAGAATTTTTGAATCAGAATATTGATTACGTGATTACTACGTGTGATAATGCTCAAAGATCTTGTCCAATATTTCCAGGAAATACAATAAACATACATTGGAGATTAAACGATCCTGCAGAAGCCGTTGGCACTAAAGAAGAGCGACTAAAAGTGTTTAGGAATACAAGAGATTTAATATACAAAAAAATTCAAGAATTCTTAAAATTAATAGTTCCCCATTAAATAGATTTTTAATACTAGAATGCTCAATTGTAAATGATGTCGGATTTATCATTGCCGAAGGGGGTAGGCATTCCTACAAATGAGGAAATCTTACTTCGGTTTAAAAGAGAATATACAGCACTTATTTTGCCTTATTTAATTAACATAGGAATTCTTTTATTATCGCTATTAATAATTTTCATTATTATTAATGTTATTGTGCTCGGATTTACAGGAATTAACATATTAATAGTTGCATGGTGGACAATAGTCTCATTTTTTAACATTTCAATTTGGATTATCTTGGGTGTAATTGGAGGATTAATGGTAGTTCCTATTATTGGATATTTCTATACTAGAAGTCACGTCTATATTATTACAAATAAACGTTTTATAGTATACTGGAAGTTTCTTTTTATTAATATTCGAGAAACGAAGATCGAAAAAGTAACGGATATGATAGTACATCAAGGTCTATGGGGGAGAGTTTTTCATTTTGGAGACATTAATCCAATCACGCCGGGTCAACAAATGTCATTGCCTGTTCAAGGGCAAAGTCAAGCAAATTTTAACATTACTAGTCTTATATTTGGTGGTTCTGGCTCAAGTGGTGGAATGGGTCCAACGAGTTTTAATCAATTTACAGGAGTCAAGTTTCCTTTTGATGTTTTATATAAATTTAAATCAATTGATAGATATGGGAAGGTGTTAGATGCCAATAGATGATGACATTCCAAACATCTTAGAACTTGACGAAGGGGAAAAATTAGTTCATACCCTCCACAGAACTTATTTATCGGTGGCTTTTACTGTTATTTTTGGAGCTATATTCCTCGATATAATAATCTTTATTTATGCTGCAGAATTTATATTTGATCCAGACATTTACATGTATACATTACCCGTTTTTATTCCTCTTTTTATACTTATTCCAGTAATAATAATTTTAATAGGATTGTTTGTTGGAAAGTGGTATGCTGGAGGACACTTATTCTTAATTACTACAAAGCGGATTCTATTTTATACGAAATTCGTAAATAAAACAATGAGAGAATTAAAGTTCTCAAAAATAACGGATACACAATTTGAGCAAGGACCATTCGGACGAATTTTTAATTATGCGAATATCACCTTTGCGACTCCAGGAATGGAAGGAATGGGAATGGGAGGCGTTGCTACGTTTTTCTTCTCAATTAAAGGCATTAATGATGGCTTGAAAATTCGAGAATCGGTCATAGATCTAATCGAAATGGCAGAGGAGGAAGCGTGATCTGAACATGCAGCCCGAAATTCCTAAAGAAATTAATTTGAGAGAAGGTGAGACGATTCAAAAAGTTTATAATCGATCATATATTTCTTTCTTATTAAGTACAGTCATTCCCAGTGCAATCTTCGGGACAATAATACTTGTTGTTTCTATATTTTCCATGATTTATTCATTACTGACTTCTTTACAAATACTTATTCCTGCTTGGCAAAACCTTTACACTTTAATAATTGTTTTTCTCTTTTCCCTCATAATCGGATTAATAATTCTAGCGATAGTATTAGGGAAATATTATTGTGCAAGTCATGTTTACTTAATCACTTCAAAACGAATCATACTTTTTAAGAAATTTATTATTATCACTCGTAGAGACGTAGAATTTGATAAGATTACAGATTATTTGGTTATTCAAGGTATTTTTGGTAGGTGGAAAAATTATGGAGATATTCAACCTGTAACCGCTGGGGTTGAATTTGGATTATCACAAATCATTCATTCATTTAGAGGAATAACTGATCCATATGCAGTAAAGAAGGAAATCCAAAGAATTACTGAAAATAATAAATAAAAAGGTATAAAAATGATTGAATTACCGTCTGAAATAAAACTGGAATCGGGAGAACAAGTCAAGACTATATTGAATCGAAAATATGACTCTTGGCTAATGCCAGCGGTTATTGGATTTATGATTTTATATATAATTATTCCGGTTTTTATGGTGATCATTAATATTTTTGCGCCACTCATTTTCTTTGCTTTCTTTCCAATAGCATATATTAATGCAACATTAGCATTTATCGTTACACTTTTACTTCTTTCGGTTTTAATGGCATTAATTTTAGTTGCAGGTTGGTTTTATTGTAAGTCACATAAGTATATCCTGACTAATAGGAAGATAATAATATATAAAAAATTTATATTTCTCTTTACGCGTAATGTAAGTTATTCAAGAATAACAGATATGTTGTTAAATATAGGTATATTTGGTCGAATCTTAAATTTTGGAGAAATAGTTCCTGTTTCAGGTGCCATGGAAGGCGCAATGGCTCCAAGTCTAAGTTATTCTATTAGAGGCGTGTTTAATCCGATAAAAGTTTTCGATTTAATAAATGAATTACGCTTGAAGCTTGAAGAAGCTGGACCTGAAAAAGTAGCAGAATACGAAATCGAAGAAGCAGCAATTGCATTAGAAGAATTACCATCGCAAGTTCATTTATATCCAGAAGAAAAAATCATAATGGTCCTTTATCGTAAATATATATCATTATTTTTAAAAGTAATTTGGATTGCAATTATACCATTTGTATTCATGTCGATCTTTCTATATTATTATCTCTTTCCCATTCCAGATCCAACGGGAATACTAATTTGGATCATGTATGGACTTTTTATCTTCATGCTCGTGTTAAGTATAATTGCGATAGTAGCATTAGGAATTGCATATTTTTACGTGCGGGGTCATAAATATTATATTACGAATCAACGGATCATTTTAATGAGAATTTTTGTTACTATAACCTATCGAGAGTTAGATTATGATGATATTAGTGATATTACAGTTTCTCAAGGTCCATTTGCTAGGATCTTTAAATATGGGACTTGTCAACCTCTTACATTTGGCGTAGAATTTGGCATGACTTCTTTTTTATTATCTTTATCTGGCATTCCGAATCCCCATGAAGCCCGAAATAACATCTTGGAATTAATGAGACGTTTCAAAGAGAAGAAGTTTTGAAAAATTATCTTATTTTTTTCAATGTAATAGTTTTTGGTTATATACTAAAATTGAAGAAAATTATTAGTAAAATAAGATTAAATTAGTATGTTTTTTAAATTTTAATTCATAAGGATTTTAAAAAAATCATCTAATATTACTCGAAATGATATTTTATGGTTTAATGTCAAAACAAACCTAAAATCGATGTATTTTTTCAATATATATTTGTATGTATGATAAATCCTCATTAGGAAGAATTTTTCTATACTAATCACTCCTTATTTATTGAAAAGGATGGAAATTAAAATGAAAGCTATAAGTGCAGGTAATGTATTTAAAGGTAAGGTTAAAAAAATAGTTGATAGAGCTGTCAATTCAGAAATTAGATTAGAATTGCCTGTTGGAATTTCTATAATTTCAATCATTACAAAATCTTCAGCTGAAAGATTAGGATTGAAAGAAGGTAAAGAAGCCATGGCAGTCATTAAAGCCTCAAATGTTATGATTGCTATCGAATAATTTTTTTCTTTTTTTAATGTATTATCTCGGTAATACTCAGTATAATATTTTCATTTTAAAATTATTACGTGATGATTTCTGGGCTAAAATTGGATCCTCGTAGTACTGAAGATAGAATCACTGCCTTATTTTCAAATTATACATCAGCAAAGAATTCGTGTCCCTATTATGCTGGAGGAACCAAACATCAGTGTGAATTTGATAAATTAAGCAGGCGTGTTTGGGATTGTAAAGGTATATGTTTTCAAGACGGATTTACTTGTAATTATATAATTCAATATCAAGAACAATATGAAAAATTAATGGAAATATCAATAAAACAAAAAATAAACTTACAATAATTTATTAATTCGCTAAAAAGATGCTTTTATCTTCTGACCATATGGTTTTTTCCAAGAAGTTCCTCTTAAATAGATGGAAATAGTTTCTCTAACCTTTTTTCGCACGATTTTAGCTAGTTCAAACATTTTATTTGTATCCAATTTTTTGTTATAATATTCTTCAAAATTCATTGGCTTACCGAAATGAATGATTATTTTTCGAGGCAAAATAATCGGTAAGATACGTTCATTCTCCCAAGGAGGGATGTGCTTAGGATTATAATCATATCCCCACATCGGAGCTGATTCTATGCAACCAATGATAGCAGTAGGAATAATGGGAACTTCATACCGTAAATGAAGTCGAATGACCCCTGGATAAAATTTCCACAAGCGATAACCCTCTTTAATTGTGGCAGAATGGCCTTCAGGCATTATTGCAATTAATTCCCCTTTTTTCACGACTTTATCAGCAATATCCCACCGAATTCCTTTACCTTCCAGATTTACAGGAATGGGAGAAAATTGTTGTACCCAAGGTGCCCAGAAAGGATGATCAACACTCCAAACATCCCAATACAATAGCCAAATCCTTTTCCTCGTAGGATTATTAGTTTTAAAACGTTCAAGAGCAGACATTAAACAAAAATTATCCCAATCTAACCCTCCACCATGATTAGCTGCAATTATAGCGCTTCCTTTCTTTGGTAAATTATTAATACCACGGACTTCAAGCCGATTATAATTACGAACGAACCAAGGAAATATTTTACGTATAAATTGTAAAGGTCTCATAAAAATTCCCATTTGTGACTTTTTATTTTTTTATACAAACATTAATAATTTTCAAATCATAGAGGCAATTAAAAATTTTATTTTGAGAGGAATTACAATTGAATAACACGAATGGCGTTGATGTCAGAAAAAAGAAATTAATAGTAAACTTGTTAAGAGAAAATATAATTAAAAATATAATAACCTTGGATATTTCAGAGCGAGAAAAAAGATCAATGATCTTTCAAGTTTTAGAATCGGTTATTAATGACGCAATAATGTTATTCCCTCCTTATAAGGATCCATTAATTAAAAGAATTGAGATGTTATTAAATACATTGAAGAAGAATTGATGAAGAATTCATGAATAATCAAATACTATTAATTTTTGATTTAGATTTTACCTTAATTGATAATAGCGAGGGTATTATTAATTCGTTCAATTATTCTTTAACTTCACACGGTCACCAAAAACTTTCACCCACAGAAATTATTCCAATGATAGGTATTCCTCTTGAAAAAATGTTTTCAAAATACGTCAAAAATGATGTTAATATTTATGTAAAATCGTTCAGAGAATATTATTCCCAAAAAGGTATCCGGGAATTAAAGTTATTACCGGGAACTAAAGAAAAAATAAGTGAATTGAAAAAATTAAACTATAATTTAGCAATTTTAACATCAAAAAAAGAAGAATTAGCACGAATTCTTATAAAAAATTTACAATTGGATGAATATTTTAATATAGTTTTGGGTTCAACGAATGAAAGAAAAATGAAGAATTCCCCTTTATTAAAAACTATTTTGGCTGATAAATTTAAAAATATTAAAAAATATGTAGTGATTGGCGATCATAGAAGCGATGGAGAGGTTTCAGAAATGTTAAAATGTCCTTTTATAGGATTATTAACAGGAAAATCAACAAAAGATGATTTAATGACCTCTACCCCTATGAAAAAAGTAGTTCTAAATGATATAAGGGAACTTAATTCAAAAATTATATTGGATTTGTTTTAAAAGCTCTATTTTTGTAATCTTTCTTTTACTGCACCAAATAATAATGGTAGTGCAATCGTTGCATCGCAAATTACATCAACATATTCAGATTCTTTACCTATTTTACCCCATGATATGCCTTCCTTCAGCGTTGCGCCACTCAAACCACCTGGTTCAGGGCGATCCATTGTAATTTGAATTGCATAATTATGAGTTTTAGAAGAGAATTGTAATGCTTGCAGAATGTGATTCTTAGGGACTCCACCACCAACCGTACAAACTCCCGTAATTTTTGCATCCCAAGCAAGATCAATAAGCGATTTCAAATCATCGAAGACTTGAACGTCAAGTTCATTCATTTGAATGAAATTCCAAGCTTGTAAACCCAATCCAGAATCAGCTATTGCAGGACAATAAACAGGAATTTTTTTATCATGTAAAACCCTTAAAATAGAATTAGGATCTTTAATTTTGCTACCAATTTCTTGGATAAAATTTGAAATGGTTAATTTCTTTCCAATCATACTTTTAAAGATTGGTTGGATGAAGTCTTCTAATTGTTCATACGCACGATTTGGAAGATATATGTCAAAAATTCTATTCAATCCATCTTCTCGTAATTGTACATCATCAACTTCACTTGCTCCTTTTAAATGGTGAACGTTGATAGCTTCTATTAAATCGTGAGTTAAAGATGCACCAGTAGTTACAAAAACATCAATATAACCTTCTTTAAGCATGTCAACAATGATCTGCCGCATTCCACCTGGAACCAAAGCACCAGCAAGTCCGAAGAACTTTATGCAATTTTTATCATTCATCATTTTTTCATAGATGTCTACTGCACGGGCTAATCTACCAGCTCCAAATGCACCAGATCCTTTCATTTCTAAAATTAATTCGTTAATAGACATTTTACTTTTAATTTTTATGGGAAAAACCCTCTCCAATAGAATCACTCTCATCAAAAATAAAAAAATATTAAAAAATCATGAACAAGACATATAATTACCACATGATGATTCAAAATTTCCACCGTAACCTTGTCGCCTCCCGCTTTTTCTCCAATGAGCAAAATGTTGCTTTGAAAATAAAGCACCCAAACTAGCACCGGGTTTGATTTGGAAAAATAGTCCCTCTGAGAATTTTGCTATAGATTCTGCAATCCGCTTATGTCTTTCACCTCTCATGCTTGCTTGTTCAGGCCATAGCATTATTGTTTGAATGTGATCTTTCTTCAATTGCTTAGAAATTGTAATAATCTCTTCTTCTAACATGTTGTAATATTGAAAATTGTGGAATGGCGGTGGTGGAATAGAAGATATTGGAACGTTTGCACCACCATCACTTAATACAGCTAATACAGGGATAATATCTTTATTTCTATTTCTTTCTATTTTCAAGACTTCCATACCTTTTAAAATACCAGATGCTAGAGGAGTCCATGAGTCAGATTGGACAAAGGAAAGCCGCTCAATAACTAAGTTTAAGTTAATGGTTGGTTGTTGAAGAATTATTGCATCATAACCTTGAAATGTTACCAAACCCACGCGATCTCGATGTTTATAAGCCTCTTCATGAAGATTTAAGATTACATCTTTCATTTGTTTAAGCATTCGGAACATACTTCCTGAAGCATCTAAGACGAACACGATAGAAAGAGGAGCTTGATATTCGTATATTTTTTCACGAATATCTTCCATTTTTAGGGTTAAAGCTAATTTCCCTTTTTCCCTATATTTTTGATGAGGAGCTGCTGCTCGAATCGTAGCATCAATAGCAATTGAGCGCGATTTTTCACGAGGTATTTTAAATGAAACATATTTTCCCTTATTTATTACACCTTTTTTCTTAATTCTTTTTCCAATCATGGGTCGATCGTCGCATTTTTTCCCCATCTTACAAAAATCGAAGACTTGAGCAACTTCAGGATATTTCAAATACTTTTGTAAGTCATCTCTTACGGCATCTTTCTTTTCCTTTTTCTCACGTTCGAAAGGTCTTCCATCAGATCCGAATTGATAATCTTTATATTTCTCATTTTGGTCTTGCGGCATCTGAACTTGCGTTGAATCTTGTTCAGATACATCTTGTGATGCCCAAGAGAGCTCAGATTGGATCTCTTGTTTTTCTCCCCCCTCAGATGCTTGTTCCGTTGATTGAGAATCTTCACTCAAGTCAGAGTTTTTTTTTGACCTTCCCCTTCACCTTGTTGAGAATCTTCATCTGATTCTTCATCAACTTGATCCTTAGCTTTTCGGAAGGTATCGGCTATTTTCTTTTCTACATCTTCTTGATTCATATTAGTCATATCGACTCTATGCCCTAAGGCTAACTGAGCTGCCGTCAAAACATCCTTTTCGTTTACTTCTTTTCGTCCATCAAACGCAGCTAAGGCTTTAGCGCATCTAGCGATAGTAATTTCACCACGGTGTGTGGGAACTTGTAAATTTAAACAAATTTGAACAATTAATCTTTGTAATTTAGGAGGTATTATTATCCCTTTAATCAAATTAATAGCTAAATCGATTTTATTTTGCAATTCTTTTTCTCGTTCAGCAAATGCTTGAATAAAACCAATTGGATCACTATCAAATTTTTCTACTCGCTTTAATATTTCTAATCGAAGTTTTTTATCATCTATAGAAACAATATCTATACTCAATCCCAATCTATCAAGAATTTGTGGTCTTAATTCTCCTTCTTCTGGATTCATACTACCTACAAGCGCGAATTTTGCTGGATGTGCGATTGAAATTCCCTCTCTTTCGATTTTGTTAATTCCAAATGCAGCACTATCTAAAAGATCATCAACTATATGATCGCTTAATAAATTAATTTCATCTACATATAGTATGTTTCTATTAGCAGCAGCTAAAAGACCAGGATCTAGAGCTTTAATACCTTCTTTAATAGCTCGTTCTATGTCTAAACTCCCCACGACTTTGTCTTCTGTTGCAGATAGGGGAATTTCTACCACTCGCTTCTTCTTTTTTATAATGCTTGCCAACCCTTTTTCTAATTTTATCTTACATTCTTCACAGACGCCTTCTGAATCATTTGGAGAACAATTAAAGAAGCATCCTTGAATTACGTCAATTTCGGGCAATAATTCGGCTAAAGCTCTAACAGCAGTAGATTTGCCTGTACCTCGTTCTCCTCGGATGAGAACACCACCGATTAATGGGTTTATAACATTTAAGACAAGAGCAAGTTTCATTTTTTCTTGCCCAACTATTGCAGTAAAAGGAAAAATTGGGATCATAATATTTCACGAAAAATTCTTTGCTATATGTAACTCTATAGAATAAAATTTGAGATAATAATTTAAATTTTTGTTATAATTCATTTTTCAGTTCAATACTCACTGGTAAAATAGAATTCGTGTAATCTGTAATTTGTATAAAAATCCTTAAATAAAAAGCTGTTGTAAAAACATTTTTAACGTAGTATTTTCTTTTAAAACGAAAATAATTTAATTTAAAAATTCTTTAATGTCTTATTTTTTTTATCTATTGTTCTTAAACTCCAAGTTACGAAAAAAATAAGAGTAGAAAAATTATTTATATTTCAGTTTTTAATAAAGGAATGAAATCTATGACGCAATCCAAAGGTATGATTTGTTTTAGTTGTGGAAAAGAAAAAATGAACATTCACTTATGTCAAGTGAGGGGAGGAAACCAAGTGATATGCGATGAATGCTGCAAAAATATATATCAGAAAGAAGAAAAATGTAAGATAAGAGGATGTCCTCATAAAACCTATAAAAAAAATGAAGAAAAAATATAATTTATAATTTAATTATTTCTTCAAAATCATATTGATAATAATTAAAAAGTTCGCTAATTTCTATGGAATCAATGAATTTTCTTGCTAAAGATGTTGGAGTTATGACTTCTTTATTAATATTAATTAGATTATTCTCAATCATTGTCTTTTGATATTTTACATCAATATTTTTGTATTTTTCAGACGTTATAGGAATAGAATTCTCGTTAATCAACAATTCCAAGAATTCAATTATTTCATCGTTTAAAATCCAATGATAATTTATGATTTCTTTATTATAATTTTTATCAGTTAAAATATTTTCTCGCATCATAATATGTTTAATGGACCAAAATAATTTTAAAAAATAGTAAGCATAATTATGATTGCTTCGAATTTTGCTCATTATATTTTTAACCGTTTTGAGATTATCGATTAGAATTTGATCCTTAATATTTTCTTCCAATTCTAAAAATTCTTGTACTAAATTTTTTAATTTTACTAAATTTTCAACCAAAAATTCATCTTGAATTTCGGTAAAGTTGATAGAACGAATGTCAACAAATTCTTCAATTTTTTTATCATATGATATGTTATAGACGTTAAAAAGATTTATTAAGGTATTAATAAGCTCGATAAGGCTTTTATCGATATCAAATTGGTAAGACATCTTTTTTTATTCATTCCATTATGATTTTAATTTGATTATTTTCAGCCCTAAAAATTAATTCTTCGAGTGTAGAAATATTATTCGCGATATTTTCTAATATACGATCATTATCTTCAAGATTTTTGTTTAGAGAAACTTCTATTTCTTTTTTTTCTCGATCTAGTTCAGCAATTCTTCTTTCAAAATCTTCAAATTTTTTATAAAGACCAGAATTATTCAAATTTTCCTGTAATTTTTTCTTTTGATCCATTTTTTCATTAAATTGAATTCTTAACTCCCCTAACTTAGATCTTGATGAGAATTCTTCTATTTTTTTCAATGTTTTTCGTTCATCGCTTGTTTTAAGTTTCAATTCACCAGTTTCAATCGCTTGTTTTAGATTTGTTAGAATGATATTAAATTGTTCAGTAGTCTCAGTATCTTTTAAAAACGCATCAACAGGATCAAGAACATAACTTTCAAGACCATCTAATCTTGCAAATTTTGAGTATTTTTTTAAAGATTTTCTAAATGGTGCAAATACATCCAAAATTTTTTGTGAAATTTGCTCAATTTCTTTTTTTGTCTTTTTTAAATTTTCAAACCGATTATCTTTTTCTAATTCTTCTTTTTTTTCTTCTTTAGCTTTTAATTCGGTATTTAATGTATCTAATTTTGTCTCTAGATCCCTTTTTTCAGATTTTATGTTTGATAAATCTGACAACATTTGCTCGACTTTACTTATTTTTTCAAAAGAATCTTCAATGGTTTTAATTTTCTTGTATTTCTTTTCAATAAATTCTTGAAGATCCATAAACTGATGGCTTGCATCTTTTAAAAGATAATTAATTTCTGAAATATCTTGTCTGAATTGTTTGTCTAATTTTCGCACGAATCGGCGCCCTATTTGATCATAAAAATCTGAACGTAAAACTCTTTCAAATTTCATTTTAAAATTAACTAAAATATCACAATTAATGTTTTCTTTCGAAGGGTACTCCAATTCATTTACTTTTTCAATTACCTTTTCAGAAAAACGCTTAGCAGATTTGATTCCGATATCTTTTTGACCATCAGCAGTCTGATCGGCATGCTCACTTAAGAAATAGCAAGCAGATTTTATCTCATCAATAGTTTTTTTTATTTTATCAATTCTTTTTTCTGCATCTTTTTTTAAAGAATTAATTTTTTTCTTATTATTATTAAAAAGCCATTCTTGTGTTTCTTGAAATTTAATTTCTTTCATTTCTTATCCTCTAAAGGGGGATGAATCGACTCCAACCTTCACCCGATTTCATTTTTTTCTTAAGTATTTCATCAACTCGGGCTTCATCACTGGATTCATATACATCTAATTTATTTTTAATTTCTTCATTTTCTTTTTTTAGAATCGTTAATTCTGATAACATTTCACGTGATTTTGTCTCTAAAAGGGGATATTTTGTTAGTTGAGCTTCAAATTTTTGAACTTGACTAGTTAATTCACGAACTTTCGATCTTTCTTCAGAGAGTTGTTTTTGTAAGATTTGGATCGTGTTATTCATATCACTAATTAATGAATTCGAATCTAAACTTCCATCTTGTTGTTTCTGAGACAACATTTTTTGCAGCATTGAGATTGATTCATCTTTTTCCTTGATTATTTCTTGTAATCTGCGTATTTCTTTTTCTGCAGGACTTTCTTCCTCAGCTTCTGAATATCCAGCTTCCCCAAGTAATTCTTCAACTGATAATTTCTCTTTAATTCGCCCTGAAACAATATCATCAAATACTTTAGGTAATATTTGTTTGTATTCATCCCCAATTGCAGCTATGACGTCGGGCATTCGAGCTATTCTCGTATCAAATCGCTGTTTATCGCCACTCAAAGATTCAAGTATTTCTCTTGATGCTGCAGGTAAAATATTTGCATATTCATGGGGATTTTCATTATTTTCAAGGAGAAGAGTAATAGTAAAGTTTGGAGTAATAATAAATTTAGCAGTTCTCATTCCAGAAAAAAAGCTTGCCACTCTAAAATCTTTTAAATTGAGTGTTAAAAAATTCGGGTCTAATTTTCTCATTCTATGAAGGGAACCTATCCTCATTACAGTTTCATCGTCTAAATAATTTTTAATATAATCGGGTGTGTATCCTATTAGAAAGAAACCTTCTTTATTAGTCCAACCTAGTAAAGCTAAACCCATAGGCAATATAATGACCTCTTAAAACTTGATATTTATTTATTTAATTTATCTTTAATTAATTTATCTCTATTATTTGGTTTTATAACACAACAATAATACCAATTACTTTAAATTTTTAAAATATGGAATCGATTTCATAAACTTTTTTAAGATAATCAAGATTCAGAAATAAAGATTAATAATTTGATTGCTATGAGATTCGGAGAAAAAAAATATCTGGGATTAGTTATATTGTTAATGCTATTTAATTCATTTGCGATAGGTTTAATTCAAATACCCTTTGCAACGATACCTTATTCTGATGTTAATAACACAACAGATATTGGAAGTTTGCCCGAGGAGGTTAAAAATACTCTCGAATCTCAAGATAATGTAGAAAAAATATCTTCAGATATTTTCCAAGATATAACCGGGGTCGATACATCTTCTTTAATCTATAAATATAAACCAGAAGAATTACAACGAGCATATGATTTATATGATTTTTTAATTACACAAGCTCAAAATCTAACTGATAAAGGTTTTATGACTCATTTAGATCTAACAGGAGGTAATAATGATACTTCTCGTTCAACTAGCGCCGCTGCTTTTACAATTCTTGCTAGTTTAGAGTTAATAACTGCAAATTTATCCAACCCGACAATTTTAAACGAAACTATCCAAATTGCAAATTTTATGATTAGAAATTTAAGAGATTCAGTCAATAAAACTAATTATTACGCTTTTTATACAAATATTTCCAATGATTTAACAGAATTATCAAATAATGTGAACGTTTCAGATAATGCGCTAGCGATAATCGCTTTATTGAGACTTTATCAATACGAGAAAAATACTACGTATTTATCCATTGCTAATGATAGTCTCACCTTCATTAATGATATATTATGGGATGATATTTATCAAGGATATTATAGCTCCAATCAGACAATTGGAGGAAATAAAATTGTTTATGATAATTTACTCGCAGTTTTAGCAAATATTGAAGCTACTCTTGTGGATGAATATCATTTTTTTGATTATGAAGCAAAAATTAATGCAAAAAAGAGAGCTGAACAAATTTTAAATAACGTAATAGGTAATTTGTACAATGATACGGCTCTTCAAGGAATTGCAGAATATTCAAATAGATATTGGAATGTTTCTACTATTAATAACGAAAGTTTAACTATTGGTTTAGCATCTTACACGTTTATGTCCTATTATACAAACTATGGAAATCAGACTTTCCTAGATGTTTCGGAAAATCTTTCACGATTTATGGATCTAGAACTTTTTGATACTAAAAGAGGCTTATTTAATGCGTCAAGTTCAAGCACACAAAAATTATTAGAAGCAAATTTATGGATCATGCTTTCCAAATTACAATTATACGAAATTAATAATAACATTTCGTACTATTTAGAGGCTATTCAATTAAATAATAACTTAACAAACACATTTTATAACGATACGGAAAATTCCTATGATTATATAATTGATTTTGAAGGAACCAACATAACTTTAAAATACACGTATGCAAATGCATTAGCCATTTCAACGAACCTGAAATTTAAATACGTTGATTTTTTATTATCTCGAGTAAATCTAAGTCTAAGCATCTTACTAAATTATTTTTACTATAATCATTTATTTGAAGAAATTACAGCTAGAGATTACGAGATGATTGGAGGGGAATTCTTAACAAGTAATTTCTACTTGATTTCGACTATATTAAAATTAAATGAAATTTTTAATAATACAAATTTGATTGAAATAGTGAATCAAACTTACGATAAGTTATATAATTATTATTATGATGAAACAAATGATACTTTTGTAACAAAATTTTCTTCTACATCGTCATCAAATTACACAACTACACAAGGTGTATCCCAGGCGCTCATTTCATTGATTGATTTATATAAAGTTGTAAATAATGTAACATTAAAAACCACAATTGATAATACATGGGATTTCCTAAATTCAACCTTATGGGATGATATATACCAAGGATATTTTAAAAATATTAATAAATCCGTGATTAATTATGAAAAAAATGCGGTATCAAATTTTTTAGCAGTTTGGGCGAATTTAGAGGTTGCAAATCTATCCGATTTAAGTGAAGACATAAGAAATAGCTCAAGAGACATGGCAAATCAGACTTTAAGAATATTAATCGAAAAGTTATGGGACAATGAAACCTTTGGATTTTATTATAATTCAAGTAGAGATTGGGATAATTTATCCAGAATAAACGATGAATGTAAAAATGGTTATTTGAATTTTCTAGCTATTCTAACATTATTAAAATATATAGAATATTATCCATCCGATGTAAATATAGCTGATTATGAAGTTATAATTAACCAAACAATTCATTTTCTAATGAATTATTTATGGGATGACGTCATGAATTCTTTTTACCAATCATCAAATCACAATGGAACATATATAGCTAGTTATGATAAATTAACTTCTATAAATAGTTGGGCAGTAAGAGCATTTTTAGAATTATATGATAAAACCAATAACGAAACTTATTTAATTTTAACAAGGAAAATTCTTGATTATCTAAATTTATACAATTGGGATTATGAATTCGGCTCTTATTATGAGGTATCTGACAGAAATGGAACTATAAGTGAAGAAGTTAACACTTATAAATACGTTTCAACCAATGCTTTAATGATAGATGTATTAGTGAGAATGGCTAAATTAGATAAAAATCTTGAAATTGAGCCTTTAACTCAACTTTTCATTGATGAAAAATATTTGAATAATGGATTTCAGACTTTTACAGCGAATTTAACAGCATATGCTATTAATGGTACTAAATTAAGCGATTCAAATATAAGTATTTCAACAAGTGGATTTTATAAGACGCTTTCAGGTTATAACCTATATGGTTTAGGAAAAATATATGAATTGAACAAATCGGCTGATAATTATAACGTTACAATTGATGTTTCACGATATCAGACAAAAAGCATTCTCACAATCAATTTAGACAATTCTAATTTTGCATATAAATTTGAAACTTACACGTTTTATAGGTTATTTGAAGAATATGCATCAAGAGCCTTTTCATTAACAAATGCTTTAAACTTATTATTTAAAGAATCGGATAGTTACGGCTATTTACCTTTCGCAGGATCAGGTAATGCTACTAAATATACTTTAGATAGTCTCCAAGCAATTAATAGCATGATTGAATTCATGCAAGTAACAGGATTACAGACCTCAGTAAATGCGTCTTCTATAACACTTCTATCTACACCAATTGATCAAATCTTATTTACCGAATATATCAATAAAACTTTCAATTATGTTTATGAGAATCTTAGAATAAGCAATACAAATTACACAGGTTTTGCACATTATAGAAATGTTACAGGTTCATACAATTCGAATATAACTAGAGTTATCGATAATAGTTATGCTATCTTGATAGCATTAAAAATGTATGAAATTACCAATAATTCTTATTATTTAGAAATTGCAAATGAGACTTGGCAGTATGTTAATATGACATTTTGGGATAATTCGTCATATGGCTTCAGATCCAATAATATTACGAGTTATATTTCAAATAAAAACCTAAATGATAATTTATATGCGATTTTAGCATGTTTAGAACTGTCTAATATTTCGATATTAAATTCCATTATAAAAACGCAATCATTAGAAATGGCAAATATTACCCTATCAAAAATTACTTTAAATCTAAATGATTCGATACATAATGGTTTTTATTCATCTTTTAATGGTTCAACATGGATACCTGAAATAAATATATCTAATGCAAAAACCTGCATTGATAACGCACTTATTATCAATATTTTATTAAAATATTCAGATTTGAATGATATTAATGCAACAGATTATAAAATACTTGCAAATTCCACCTTTGAATACTTATATAATTATTTATGGGATGATGAATATTTTGCATTTTTCACATATACTAATGACACGTATTATAATAACACGTTTAAATATTTGGAGCCGAATGTAAGGGCAATCCTCGCTTTAACTGAATTATACAAACGCTATAATAATTATACATATTATATGATTGCAGAACAAGTTATATTTTATTTAAATACTTACATGTATTCTTCTATTTTGGGATATGGAAGTTATATAAACGCTACATCAAGATATGGGTATCAAAGTGTTACAGGTTCAACCACAGATCTGTCCAGCATGCATTTAGTGATTTCAGCATTATTACAACTTCACTTGATAAGAAGGAATCTAGATTCCCTTACTTATTCGAATTATACGATTTCTTATGTAACTCCAGGAAAAATAGAAGATATTTTAACTGTTACGTTTCAATTATTTGATTCAAATAATCAACCCGTTCAAAATGCTCAAATATATGCGATTTTGACGAAAGATACGAGATATTATCAACCAATTAATTTCACAAATATTTATTCAAATTATTATCAAGTAAAATTTGA
The DNA here is from genome assembly GCA_011365055.1 of Promethearchaeota archaeon. The sequence goes on along the minus strand of RDOG01000003.1, from coordinate 270,820 downwards.
CGTTGGATACACCATGGATACATTTACAATTAAATTTTTAAGTTTTGGACAGAATCTTGATTATAGATCTAAGGAGGGCCAATATTCTCACAAGAGAGATGTTCCAATCTACCTACAAATCGCGTATGATACTATGAATTATTTAATCACGACATATTGGGACGCTTTTTCAGAGTATAATAATTCTTTTCATCGATCTTCAACAAATACCAATAAAACTTCATATGATAACTTCTTATTAATACAATCTCTTTTAAGCATTAATGAAACATTTGGTAGCTTGCTCTATTCTGTAAATAAATATCATAACAATACTTATGATAGTTACATTGATAAGATATTAGAATTTCAAAATCAGTATTTAGTATCAAATTCTGTGAATAATACTGAAAGATTAGTAACAGGATACATTCAAGAAGTAACGGGAGGAGCAACTACGAAATCTAATTACACGAGAGTTGTTGATAATGCAATGGCAGTTATAACTTATTTAGAATTATTTAATAAAACTGGAAATGAAGAGTATTTAAATAAAGCGAATGATACTTGGATTTATTTAAATTATACTTTCCAAGATACCGTAAATGGAGGATTTAAATCAACAAATAAAACAACAGCAAATAGTTCTAGAACAGCATTTGATAATTTTATGGTTGTTTTAGCATGTTTAAAAATGAATTCTACGTTAAATATCTCTAATACAATAAGAGGTAATGCGTCCGAATTAGCTTTATTAACATTTGATAAAATAAATTCAAGTTTTTGGGACACTAATGTTTCTCACGCGGGGGGTTATTTATCTGGTGCAACGATATTTGAAGAAGGAGGAGATTGGTTTATAAACGGGACATTTAAAAGAACCGACGTGAATGCATTAGCTGCAATAGTCAGCCTTGAATTATACAATCAAACTAATAATGAAATTTATTATAATTGGAGTAAAGAAATAATAAATATATTAGAAACAAAATTATGGGATACAAATAACTCGGGCTATTATTATGAATTATTGGAGAATTTTAGTCTTAGATATGATGAAAATATAACTCAAAAAGCTTTTGAATCCCAATCTTGGGTAATAATGATGTATACAAAGATGTTTGAAGCCTCTAATTACAATTCAAGCTATTATTATAGAGCAGAAGAAATAATGAGATTTTGTAATGATTATTTTATTAATAACTTTTTTTATCAAAATAATCTTTATTATGAAGGTTATAGAGATAGAGTAAATTATCAAAATTATCCTGCAGGTGATATTACTTCAGATGATAATGGATGGGCAATAATAGCACTTATTGATTTGTTTGAAGTAGCAAATAACACCTTTTGGACTGAAAATACTACACCATGGTTAATAGATAATACTACATTTGAGTCTGCAAATTTTTTAGTCCCCAATGGTGAATGGATGAATATTAGTAGCTTAATTTTTTATAATGAAACAGAATTCCAAAATTATTCGAGTGTAAAAATTACGATTATAGGAGGCTATCCTACAGATGGATTATCAGATATAAGTTTAATTGATGAATATAATGCAACTTTAAATTCTGAGAATTCGTCATTTATAGTGGATTTAGTAAATTTAACAGATACTCAAGACATATTTGTATCAATTTATGCAGTTAACGATTCCAAACCTGCTCATTGGAAGTTATATTACATAGAAAGAATTGAAACAAGTATTGAATATTATTATCTTGATAATGTTTTATATCCTATTTCACCTGTAGCTATCAAAGAAGATCAACAAATGGAAAATTATTATAATTTATGGCCAGGTTTTATTTTAGGACAGGATAGATTTACTATAAATGTTACTTTTGGAAGTGAAGATACTAATACGCTAGGATATCCAACAACAACGATTGAAGATGCTCGAGTAAATTTTGAAGTTTTATTTCCTGATGGAAAGGTATATATCAATCGTAGCGTTTATACGGATGAAAATGGAATTGCAACAATCTCTTTTGGACCTCCTGGTATTGATGATACGTACTTAGGGTTATATAATGTCACTATTACAGCAACAAAAGGTCAGACAAAGAATGCATATACAACCTTTTACAAATCTAGTAATTCGACCATGCAATTGAGGATTGATTATGGAATGGAAGTTTATGATTTCATTAGTTTAACAGATGATCAAGTGGCGCAAGGAGATCTATTACAATTAAATCTCACCTTAACAAATACTAGAAAAGCTGCCGCCAATATAACAATAACACTTTATGGGGATGCATATAATACTACAATTTTAAATGATTATAATTTAGAAATTGGTCTGACTACAATCCAAATTAACGTACGAGTATTTGATATTGCATCCATAACTACTCATAATGTATGGGTAAATTTAACTTGGGGTGAGACCCTCGTAAATTATCAAACAACAAGTAGGTTAAGAAGTTACATACCTATAAACATAATTAGTTCAATTAATTCTACATCACTCGCAATTCCTGAGGAAATTTCTGAAGATGATATAAGATATGCAATATTTAAAGTAAAAAATAATAAATTATTAATGAATACAACCTTCACTATAGAATTATTTTCTTCAAATCTTCAATATTCAAAAATTATTGGTAATTTAACTCAAGAAGAATATAATTATTTTTATATTCCGATTAAGATAAATGTTGGAGGAATTTATTCACAAGTGTCTGGGGAATTTCAATTAAAATGGGTCAATTTCTCAGAAACTTTTTCATTTAATATTCAATTAAAACCAGCTTTAGTCGTCAATACTCTCAATATTCCATCAACACCACAACAATTTCAACTTTGTTATGTGAATTTAAAATTAACAAATTATAGGACAGTGCCGATTGATTATTATGTCGTATACACAATAGATGGAGTACCCCAAGCAGTAAAATATACAATAAATGCATATGAGACAATGCAAATTAAATATCCATTTTATGCTTCAGCAGAAATTGGCAGACATGATATATACGTACAAGTTTATAAATACGAGATTTCACAAGAAAATCTTGTATTTAATCAAGTTAATCAATATTATGTCACATTTTCAATTGAATTCATTTTATTAGCATTTGTCGTTCCATTTATCGCAATTATTATTAGTGTCTTTTTACTATTAAGAAAATTCCATAAAATGGAAGATGAGTTCGAAAAGAAAAAAGTTCAAACTGTTTATGATGAAAAAAAGCCTAAAAGAAAGATAACAAATACATCCAATGAATAAAATTTTTATTCTTTACTAATCTTTTGAAGGATTTATATTGAATATTGGAAATTTAAAGCGTTTTGTTTCAGAAAGATTAGTTAAATCTGGATTCACTTGTATTTCTTGTGGTAGATGTTGTAAAAATAGGGGAATAGAGCTTACATTCCAAGAAATTAAAACTATTGCTACTTATTTAAAAATTGACATAAATGAATTTCAAAGAACTTATATCAAAAAAAAAGAGATTGATCGAATTAAAAAATCAATTCACCATAATTATCGAATAAAAAAGGAAGCGTATTTTTTAAAAATTGTTCGTAATGATGGAATTTGTGTCTTTAATGAGATGAAAGGAGAAATCTCGAGATGTAAAATATATCCGGTAAGACCAAATATTTGTCAATTATTCCCTTTTACTTGGGAATATCTTCATAAAGAAAATGGGATTTATATTGATTTTAGTGATAATGCATGGAACGACTGTAAAGGAATTTTATCTGGATCAGGAAAATCCTGGGAAGAGATTCGGGATGAAATCACAGCAATAGTTATTATTTCATTAATTAATGCATTAGAATCTGGGGGTATAGAAAAATTATGATTATAATAGGTTTTTAAGGTCGGAATCAACTTGATTCATTTTTTAACCTTGATATATATTTTCAATTATACTTAATACGTTTCTAATTATGCTATAATTTAATAGAAAAGCTCTCATATCTTTTATATATTAATTTAAAATTTTGTAAAGGTATAAAAATTAGATAATATATAATTTTAAGAGAAATATAATTTGAAATTTTAATTTAATTATTAAAATTATTAAAGGAAAGATAAAGTGGGAGAGATAAATGTATGATTGATTTTAAAAAAATAACCATACCAATCAAATTAAAACTCCCATCAAAATTAAAAAAAACAGCTAAAGATAATTATACAACTGAGATCAGGTTTCATCCTTTATTAAAATGGTTTTGGAGTGCAGTTTCCACCAATAGAAGTTCATATACCCCATTCGAGGTTTCGGAAGACAAATTAAAGGACTTATTTACACCTCGTGTTCATTATTTTAAAAATTATGAAGAAGAAACGCCAGAATTCCCAGAATTCGGGAGATTAAAGAAAAATGAAGCTTTAATTTTTCCAAATTTATTTAGTTGGGCAGATATTGCAATATGTAGAATAACTGAAGCTGAATCAGTTTATTTGAAAGATATTACCATTCAACAATTAACAGACGCACTAGAATTAAGTGAACAATATTTTAAAAAGAAAGCAGAGATAAAGGACCAAATTTTTTATCCAACGATTAATATGAATTTTTTAAGACCTTCTGCATCATCGGTCCTGCATCCCCACCTACAATTAATCTGCACTCCAGTTCCAAATCCTCTTTTATATCACCTTATAATGGAAGGTAATAATTATTTAAAAGAAAATAAAACGAATTTTTTTCAGGATCTAATAAAAGAAGAAGAAAAATTAGGGAAACGATGGATAGGTAAACAGGGTAGTTGTAATTTTATGACGAGCTATTGTCCTATTGCAGGACAAGATGAAGTTTTTTTTGTTTCGGATATAGATAGTTCATTTCCAATAGGCAAATTAGAAAGAATTGTGGACATAGCAACTGGTATTAGCAAAATATTCAAAGCATATGATCAAATGGGAATTTATTCTATTAACATGACTATTTTATCTCTGAGATTCAATGAAAAATCAGATTATTTTAGAATATCCGGATATATATGGTCTCGCCCTATTAGAAATTTAGATGTTTCTGATAGAGGGTTTGCCGAATTGGCTCATAAAATAGCTTTATCTTATGAAGCACCAGAAGTTGTTGCAAAAAAAATCCGAGATACTTGGAAGTAATTTATAAGCATATATATTTTTGATTTAACGAAAAAAGATATATTTTAAAATATCTATTAAAATCTACGCAATTCATCAAGTAATAGAAGATTGAAGCTGAATTAAAATGGAGAAAAAAATAAAAGTAGCGTATTTTAGCATGGAAATAGCTCTGGAATCGGATATTCCAACTTATAGTGGAGGTCTTGGTGTTTTAGCAGGTGATACACTAAGATCTTGTGCTGACCTTGAGATCCCGATAGTTGGAATAACCTTAGCATACAATAATGGTTATTTTTACCAAATGATAGATTTTTATGGAAATCAAGTTGAAAAAGATATTCGTTGGGAATTTTCTGACCAATTTAAAACTGCTCCTGTTGCAGTTAAGATCAACATTCAAGGAAAAGATGTATTAGTAGGAGCTTGGGTTTATGAAATTTTAGGAATAACAGGTCATGTTGTTCCAGTTTATTTATTAGATACAAATATTGAGGGCAATGAGGATTGGCAAAAAAATTTCACAAGAGTTTTATATGATGCGACTCCTTTTCAGAGAATTGCCCAGGAAATAATTTTAGGCATGGGAGGAGTAAAAATTTTAGAATCTTTGGGATTCGAAGATATCGAAACTTATCACATGAATGAAGGACATGCCGCTTTTCTTACTCTAGAGCTTTTAAATCGATTTAATGGAAATGAAGAAGAAGTAAAAAAAAGGACAGTCTTTACCACTCACACACCAGTACCAGCTGGTCATGATCGTTTTCCATATGATTTAGTAAATGATGTATTCAAAAATGGATCTATTCCTTCTAATATAAGAGAATTAGCGGGAGTAGATGAATTAAATATGACCAAATTAGGGCTCAATTTAAGCAAATATGTTAATGGAGTCTCAAAGAAACATATGGACATCACGCAAAAGATGTTTCCAGACCATCCAATTGACGGAATTACAAATGGAATACATCTTAAAACATGGATTAATCCCATTCTTGCTGAATTCTATGAAATGAATTTCCCAAATTGGGTGTTTAAACAATCAGTATTTGAACATTCATATATTTTTGATGGTAATGAATTAATGAGACTTCATAATCTTTGTAAAAAAGAATTACTTGATTACCAAAAGAGCCATTCATGGGTATTATTAAAGAATAATCTTTTAACTATCGGATTTTCGAGACGCGTGGCGTTATATAAAAGGGCTAATTTGATTCTTAGGGATTTAGATAAACTTGGGAAATTATGTAAAAATAAAGTTCAATTTATTTTTGCGGGTAAAGCACATCCAAGAGATAATCAAGCAAAACAGTTAATAAAAGATCTTTATGCAGCTTCTAGTTATCTTTGGGATAATTATAGAGTTGGTTTAACATTTTTAGAAAATTATGATATGGATCTTTCTAAATTATTAGTATCTGGTTGTGATATATGGCTTAATACTCCTAGAAGATATTTGGAAGCTTCTGGTACAAGTGGTATGAAGGCAGCATTTAACGGCGTATTAAATTTTAGTGTTTTAGATGGTTGGTGGTTAGAAGGATATGCAATATCAGGTGGAATGGCTGGATGGTCAATTGGACCAGGACCGGATGATCCTAAGGCAGAAATTAATGATGATGAGGCAGATGCTGCAGAAATTTACCGAAAATTAGAAAAAGAGATAATTCCAATGTATTATAAAAGGAAAAAAGAATGGTATGAACGTATGAAAAATGCAATTCGATTGATAGCTTATTTCAATACGAATAGAATGGTTAGAGAATACGCTGATAGAGCCTGGTTATTAAAAACACAACCAAGATGGAGAAGTCGGTAGTTAATAAGTTCTAATTTTTATTTATTTTGATATTTTTATTATTTCTTTTTTCTATTTTTTGGTATATTTTTCTATAGATTTTAATAGGTTTTTTCCAAGAATAATTTTGTAGGGCTAATTTACGCCCTAGTTCACCCATTTTTTTAGTTATTTCAGGATTTTTTAGTAAATATAAGATAGCCTCGGATAAATTTTTTGTTCTTTCAGATTCAAAATTTACTATTAATCCTTCAGGTTTTTTTAAATATGGTGTTGGGATGTGATTTTTTATATTAAATAAAAATCGGCTACCTTCATTATCACTTCTTATTACCGCTTTTCCTCTTGACCAAGCTTCTAATGTTGTTAAACCAAAAGGTTCCAGTATAGCAGGAGTTACAAAAAAAGAGCAAGTATCTAATAATGATAATCTATCATCAATCTCAATAGCTCTAGGATGAAATTTTATTTCTAGATTCTCATTTTTAGAAGTAATCTCTTGAGCTAATTTATATAAATAATCAAAATACTCAATTTGTTTTTCTTCTAAAAATCCAACTATCAAAACAGATATATTATCGCTGATCTTTGGTGAGACTAAATCCATTGCTTGGATTAAATACTCTATACCTTTTATTTTATCAAATCGTCCAATATGATAAATTAATCTATTTGTCTCGCTAATTCCATATTTTCTTCTTACATGTAAAAGGTCCTTATCATCAAATTTTTTGAAATAAATATGTTCATTTGATACATAATTGGAAAGAACTATCACTTTTTTTTCAGAAAATGAATTTGGATACATAGATTTTAATTGAGCTCTTACTTTCTCACTATTTACTATTGCAATATCACAATATCTTAGTCCAACTTCTTCCTTTTCTTTGATATATTTAAGTGCATAATCATCTATAATTCGTTTTGATTCAAGCGCAATGGATTCGAGTGCGCTGTAAGTAATTATTATAGGATTCTTTTTTCCTTCTTCTTTTATTCTTTTAGCTAAAGAAGGGATTTCATAATGACCATGTAGATGAATAATACCATTTTGATCTTTCAAATAATTTAATACTTGATTTGTAAATTCCTCAAATCGTTTAAATTCTTCTTTTTTAGTTCCTTGATAAGGATCTTTTATGTTTTTAGAATCAGATGTAAAAAATCGTTTGACTTTTATTGGATAAATGCCTGTTCCATCTTTTATTTCAATGATTTCTTCTTCTTTATCTTGTAGACCTAGGGCAATCACGGTTACATCATCACCAGCTTTAACTAATTCTAAAGATAAATCTCTAACAACGATACCTCCCCCACCTGTAATATGAGGAATGAATTGAATCGAGACTAAAAATATTTTCATGGCAATCAAGTTTGCAAGATCAAATGTTTTTTTTTTAATTACAACACATTTTTACTATATTATTTTTTAAAGTTAATTATGAAAATCTTATTTGTAGCATCTGAGTTGTACCCTTATGCCAAAGTAGGAGGTTTAGGGGATGTTTCAAGTGCACTTCCTAAAGCTATACAAGAATTGAATCATGAAATTAATGTATTTATCCCTTTTTATAAACAAATTAATAGAGATCTTTTCGACTTTGAAAAAATTTTAAGCAATTTTTCGGTGAGTAATTTTACTGAAACTGCAGGTATTTACAAACATAAAAATCAGAACACAGATGTGATTAATTATTTTATTGACTGCCATGAATTTTATAATCGAGATGAAATATACGATAATTATGAAGATAATTCGCAAAGATTCATATTTTTTAGTAAAGCAGTTCTTGAAGGCATGAAAATATTAAATATTTTAACAGATATCATTCATTGTAATGATTGGCAAAGCGCAGCAATCCCTATTTTATTAAAAACGGTCTTAAAACAAGATAAATTTTATGAAAATATAAAAGTATTATATACAATTCATAATTTAGCTTTCCAAGGAATTGATGATGAAAGAATTCCAAATGCATTGGGTATTAAAAAAGAAGATACGATCTTGAAAAATATAGAATTTTGGGACAAATATAATCTAATGAAAGGAGCAATTTATTATTCTGACATCATCAACACGGTATCTGAGTCTTATGCACGAGAGATACAGACAGATGAATTTGGATTTGGGTTAAAAAATGATTTAATTTCAAGATCTACCTCTTTATATGGCATTTTAAATGGTATTGATTATGATATCTGGAATCCGGATTCAGATAAATTTATTTGGAAACAATTTAATGTCGATACTTTACAATATAAGAAAAAAAATAAAGAAAAATTGCTTGAATTATCTCTTAACACGAATAAAGATTTACCCCTTTTTGGGATGATTACTAGATTAACTTCACAAAAAGGTTTGGATCTATTAATGGAAATTTTTGACGATTTTATGAAATTAAATACTTATTTAATCATATTGGGAACGGGACAACAAGAATTTCATGAATTACTTTCAAAAAAACAAGAAAAATTTCCAAATAGGTTTAAATTATTCCTTGAATACAATGAGGAATTAGCTCATAAAATTGAGGCTGGCTCAGATATTTTTTTAATGCCTTCACGTTTTGAACCGTGCGGTTTAAATCAAATGATAAGCTTAAAATATGGAACTATTCCTATTGTAAGAGCAATAGGTGGCTTGAATGATTCTATTATTGATATAAGAAAAAATGAGAAGGGAAATGGATTTTCTTTTTTAAATTATTCGTCTGTAGAATTTTTAAATACAATAAAAGAAAGTATTAAACTTTATGCTAATAAACCAAGATGGAATAAATTAATGATTAATGCAATGAATTGTGATTTTTCGTGGAAGTCTTCAGCTTTTAAATATGAAAAACTTTATAAAAAATTAACGAACTATTGAAAAAATTGGGGACATTTTAATGATAACTGAAAAAATTATTGTTGATGGAAGGTTTGTAGCAAAAGCAAATGAAGAAATGACACCTGAGATAGCTGCAACCCTAGGTGCAGTTTATGGAACTGAAACAGGAAAAAATAACGTAATCGTTGTCGCTAGAGATTATAGAGTCGACTCAAGAATGTTAAAGCGGGCTTTTATAGCTGGTGCTTTAAGCGCGGGGGTAAATGTGATTAACTTATTTGCAGTTCCTACTCCAGTTTTACAATTTGCAATAAAAAGATTTGCTATTGATGGAGGAGTCATATTTACAAATTCGCACAACGTTAAGGAAAATACTGGATTTAAAATATATGAAAGAGGAGGAATTGAATTTTCGGAGAAAAAAATAAAAAGTTTATTTGATTCCTTAATTAAAAATAAAATAGAGCGCGTGCCTCCAAAAGAAATTGGAAGAATATCTAAAGCGGAAGATGTGGGAGAAATATATCAAAGTGCTATAACTCAATTTGTTAATAAAAACTTGATTAGAGCAAAAGATTTAATAGTTGTTGCAGATTGTGCGAATGGACCAATGGGAAGCATTATTCCACCAATAATGAATCAATTAAATATTGATTTGATTCTATTAAACAGTCAAGAACCTGATTTAGATAATGTTCATCCAAATATAAATTCTATAAGAAGAATATCAAAAATAATTAAAACTTCGGATGCAAATTTAGGAGTCTGTTTTGATGTAGATGGTTCAAGAGCTTTATTTTTTGATGAAAATGGCAATTATATTGAATCAGACGATTTACTGACGCTATTTGTTTCAGAAATTATCAAAAATGATGATGTAAAAATAATCATTACCACCGAATCTACGACTAAAACAATTGATGAAATTGTAAAAAAAGCGGGAGGAGTTGTAAGAAGAGTTCTGAACGAACCAGGTGCTATTTCATCATCTATAAGATCAAGCAGGGCTAGTTTCGGAGGAAGCGATAGTGGAAAATATAGATTTCCAGAATATGCCCCATTTTCAGATACTATATTGACAACATTAAAAATTTGCGAATATATGGTTAAACATAAATTAAAATTAAGTGAAATAATACAAAAAATTCCTAAAAAAAATAGATTTCAAGATCAAATTCCTGTTAATGAAGAGCTCATTCAAAAATTTCAATTTAAAATAGAAGAAAATATTTCAAAATACATGTCTGAATATAATGTTATTGATACTTTAATAGGAATTAAAATCTTTTTTGGAATAGATAAAGGTTGGATAAATATAAATCCTCGATTAAACGAAAATATTTTAACATTTAGCGCTGAATCAGATGATGAAACATTTATCAAAAATGCAATAAAAACAATTAAAGAAATATTATTTTCTTAGATGATACCTTCTTCATAAATGGTATTTGTTATTTGCGTTCCTTTTGGTACTTTAGAATTAGGAGGAATGATTGACCAATCTAATATCGTTACTTCATCTTCAATTTCAACATTATTACATATTATTGAACTTTTTACTAGGCAATTTGAACCTATTTTTACATTATCCCAAATTACAGATTCTCTTATTCGACTATTTTTTCCAATATATACATTTTTACCAATTGATGATAAATTCTCGACTACAACTTGTTCATCCAACTGCGTATTTTTTCCAATTACAACGTGTGGATCAATTATTGAATTTTGATGTATTTTGCAGGTATTTTTTTCTTCAATCCATTTATATTCTTGAACTTCTTCACCTAACGGTACAATAGGATAAGCCCATTTTCTTAGAAGATCCCAATTTGTATACAAATAAAATTTAGGATTACCCGCATCCATCCAATAATATTTTGAAATGTAACCAAATAAATCATAATTATTATCTAAGAGATAGGGAAATACGTGTTTTCCAAAATCCATTAAAGAGTTATTTTCATTTAAAATGTTTAAAATTTGGTTTTTAAAATAATATAGTCCAGTATTTATCAAATTTGTATGTAAATACACAGAAGAATGCTTTGTTGCTAAACTTGATAAGTATAATTCATGTGTAGCAGGTTTTTCTAAAAAGGAATGAATTTTATTATCTTGATCTAATATTATTACACCAAATTGTTTAGGCATGTCACTGGATAGCATACTAATCGTTGAAAAGGCATTTTTATTTAATGAATATTCCATAAATTCTTTTATATTGATGTTTGTTACAATATCAGCCATTGAAACAATGATATTTTCATTACTTGATATATATTGAGAGACTTTCTTCAAAGCATCTGCAGTATCTAAAGAATCAACATTAGGAACTCGAACATCTACATGCCATTCGGTTTTTTCAACATACTCTTTTATTTTATCTCCAAAATGTTTTACGACGATAATTATCTTATTTATTCCTGCATAACGTAGAAGATCAATAGCATAATGAATCATTGGCTTATTTGTAACAGTAATCATTGGTTTAGGAATGTCTCTCGTAAGAGGGTAAAGTCTTGTTCCCTTTCCTCCTGCTAAAATCACCCCACACCATTCCACCAAACTTTATAACCCCAATTTTTTCTGAAACTTACTTAATTTGTTCTAGATCATTCTTAGATATATATGATTTATTTTAAATAAGATATAATCTCATTAAATAAGCTAAATATTACTATTTATTTAAATAACTGTTTATGCCTTTTATGTATTAATAAAAGAAAAAGGTAATAATAGAATAAAAATGAATAAGATTGAAATTTGGAACCAACCAGAACTAGTGATAAATAGAATTAAGAATTGGATTAAAAGACAAAGATGGGCAGGACTACAAAATATAGAAAATTTTGACATCTTAATAGATGATTGGTTAATATTTGAGAATAATAATAAGTATAAAATAATAGGTTATTTTTTCATTATAAACAAAATAGAAGAGTCTAAAAAAATCCAAATTTCTCGGATCTTTTTACCTTTTTTGTTTTACTTTGATAAAAAATTAATTGAATTTGAACCTGATATCGTTATAAAAAATGAATTAGAACAATTATTTTTAATACAAGCTGAATATTCTTCTCATTACTTGAGTTTGATTATCAAAAATATGGAAGAAAATCTGATCATTGTAACTAATAAAAAAAAAGAAATATCATTTTCTTCTAAAGATCCTACGATTAAATCCTTATTGAATGAGTTTAGAATTAAAGATTTTAATAAGGGTCAAACTACTAATTTTTTATTAAAATTATTATCTAATAAAGAAGAATTTATTTTAAAATGTTATAGAAAAATGGCATATAATCCAGAACCAATTTTTTTAATTGATTTATTTAAAAATGGATTTGAAAATATTATCAATCCAATTGCAGTATGCGAGTACCGTGATAATTATAATATTCCATTGTATTTAATTTCAGATTTTATTAATTTCAAATCAGATCTGGGATTAAAATATTGGAATAATTTAAATGATTATCTTCAAAATGGGGTCTTTCAAAAAACTAAAAAGGACCTTATAAAATTAAACGAGAGTTTGGTAGATTTAATCATACGATTTCATTATAATTCTTTTGATTTAGATAATAAAAACAAAAAACTTGAAAATTTTTCTAAAAATGATAGTTTATTTTTTAATAATGCTATTAAAAAAATTTTTAATTACTTAATATCAACCAATTCAATCAAAGCAATGAAATATAATAATCTATTAATAGAAAAAATATCTCAAATAGAGAATTTATTTAATAATTTGCCTCTTTTTATAGATTGGTATAAAATTCGAGTACATCAAGATTTACATCTTGGTCAGATCCTTATAGAAAAAGAATCAAATAAATTAATAATAACAGATTTTGAAGGTGATCCAAACAGACCAGAAAGCGAAAAGGATAAAAAAGATCTAATATTTAGGGATTTAGCATCAGTTATCACTGCATTTTTCTATATCAAACAAAATTTAATTAAGAAGAATTTTGAAAATGTTAAAATTTTGGATTTGTACTTAGAATCAACTAAAATTAAAGATGAAATATTGATAAATTTCTTGGAAAAGTCCAAAATTTGGATTCAAACTGTAATAAACGATTTTATTAAATCTTATTATGAAAAATTGGATATTATTTTTAAAGATGAATTAAAAAATAAGAATTTTGATAATTTTAAAACGGGAATTTTAATTTATACTTATGAAAGGATTATTAGAGAAATATATTATGAAATAAAATTTAGGACAGAGAATTTAGAGATCCCATTATCGATTTTATTTATTCTAAATGAAATATCTTTTTAATTTCTTGTCCAAAAATGTTATCATCTTGCTCTAATTTTGCTAAATAGTTACCACTTTCTTCAGAGAATTCTCTTGTATTTTTATATTTGTTTAAAATTTCTAATAATTTTTGAATTCGGTTATAATGCTCTGCTACTCTATTTTCAGCATAATCTCTTGCAGACCAGGTCGAAATCAGGAATTGCCAATCACTTGATTGTAATAATAAATTTTCTCTTTCGATCTGGACAAGTAATCTAATTACGGTTGAATCCTTTGAGTTTTTATTAGATTCAAAGACCTTTTTCAACTTCGTTTCACATTCATAAACTTTTTCCCAAGTCCAAGTGGTCCATTCATTCAACCAGATCCAATGTCCTTGACCTTCACCCCAAGAACCTTCTGGTATTTGAACTACATTTACAGGAGGATATTCGTTAAAATATTTTCCACAAGTAGTTAATTCAATCTCAGGATCAGATTCTACCCATTTCAACACTTTATACAAGAATCTTGGACCTTCAAAAAACCAGTGGCCAAATAATTCAGTATCATAGGGTGCAACTATTATACCCAATTCGTTGTTATTTTTCTTGTTAAAGTCAAATAATAAATCCTTAATTAGATTTTTATAATGTGAAGCATTTTCATCCAATCGACTCGCCACATTTTCTGGCATGTATTCCAATTTATCTCCAAGAGAAGATTTACTACTGGTTATTCTCCAATATCTATGACCTGATGGAAAATGCTTTTTATGAAATTCGAGATACCAACCATCTCCAGGATATCCATGTTCTGCACTCCAAAGCTGAATAGAAGTTCTTGGATCCCTAACAAAAATTCCAACGTCTTTAGATGATAATAGATATGGCCTATATGGTGATTTTTCAATATTTTTGGGGCTAGGCTTATACTGTTTTTTGAAATTTTCCCAAAGCAATTTTAAAGCTTCAAAGCGTTCTGCATACACGCCCATTGCCTCACCACCCATTAAAAGATGGGTATCTACTATGAAATAATTAATACCGTTTTCATAAAGAAAATATTCAACGCCTTTTCTTTCATATCCTTCTTCATTTTTTATTATTGGATTTTTCCATTTATAACCTGGTCTGTAAGCACATTCAGGAAGCCAAATACCTTGCGGTTTTTTGCCAAACATTTTTTCATAATTTGCAACTCCAACTGAAATTTGGTTGCTTATGCTATAATCTTGACTTATAATGGGAAAATATCCATGGGTCGCGCCACAAGTAATTATTTCTATGATTTCTTTATCTTGTAATGATTTAAAAGCTCCTATTATGTCTTTATTATAATTTTCCTTGAAATTTTTTATGATATTAGTATAAAAGTTCCTCCACATATCACTAAGTCTAATCAAGTTCTCGGATTTCCATTCAACAAATAATTCTTTATCATCAGAAGCTAACCTTATTTTATTTTCTAAATATACAAGAAAATCATCAACAAACACTTTGCTTTTAAGCTGTTCACATAAAATTGGAGTCAAGCCAATCGTCAAATGGGGTTTAAAACCCTCATTTACTAACTGAAATAATGTATCTAGTATGGGAATGTAACACTCCGCTGATGCTTCATTTAGCCAATCCATGCCATGTGGCCATGTACCGTGAGAAATAACATACGGTAAATGACTATGAAGTACTAAGGAAAAATATCCTAATATTTTAGACAAATTATCACCATCCTGACGAATATTATGATGCAAATTTATGCATTAATTTAATTTCTCTTTTAGAATAAAAATATTCAACAATATTATCGATATCAATATTCAATTTAATTCCTATTTCATATAACATGTTTTTTATTTGAATATATTGAGGATCTAATCCAGATTTTTCAATTTCAAGAATTTTTTTCAATAATTCAATATTATTTTCGATAATTTCTATAAAATTATTTTGAAACTTCCAAGAATTAATGGATAACTTATACTGTATTGCAAGTTGAAGTAAATTATTGGTTCTTATAAGATAATTCCAACATTTCGGATTGTCTAAATTACATTTTTTAATATCTTCTATTAATTGACCAATATCCTCTGATAATTCATCGGAAATCATTACTGTATCTAATCTTAAACGCCAAAATTTTGCTTCATCTAAAACGTTCATTATTGGTCTAAAATCATGAGATCGAAAATAATGTTCAGAGAGTTTTTCTTTCATTTTTTGATTTAAAATGTAACTCAGGACTATTAAGAATTTTTTAGGAATTTTTGCACCAATACTTGCCAAATATGTCATAAATTTTAAATTATCTTCATAAAATTCATTAAAAGCATCTTCTAACGGAACAAATTGAGAATCAATTAAAATTTCTAATATTTTCTCTTGTTCAGTTGAAAATAAATCTTCTAATCCGAATAATTCACCTTCAAAACGCTTATCTATAAAGCGTATAATTTCGGATAGTCCCATTTTTTTAAATTTTTGAAATATAGTTTCTTTAAAAGATAAATAATCTTTTTTATCCTCCAATTTTTTAGCGCTTGCTAAAAATTCTTTTCTATAATTTAAACATATATACATTAATGTCTGATTTCTCCCCGTATAATCAATAAATATTTTTGTGTATCCTACTAGTAATTTTACGCTTCCTAATTCATAAACATCCATCTCTTGATTTTCTATATGATAAATATAAAAGTCATATTCGTCGGGAACTGAGAATAATAATTTACAAATTGCATAATTTGCAACAACTTTTCGAAAACCTATTATATTTTTTAAAACTTGATTAAAAATAATCCTTCCATTTCCTTTTAATTTAAAGTTGCTTTCGGCTCTTTCAATTATTTTCAAGTAATCTTCACTAAAATTAATGTGGAAACGTTCGAATAATTGTAAAATTCGAGCAGCATATTTCATTATTTGGATAGTTTCTAGTCCTGAAATATCATCAAAATACCAACCACAGCTCGTGAACATAAGAAGTGAATTTTTATACATTTCAAGGATTCTAGATACGGTAATTTGTTCGGATTCTGTTAATTCCCTTATTTGGAATTTTTTTATGAATTTAATTCTACTTTCTTTATATCCATTTAATATTACATCGATATATTCTTCTTTAGCTTTTTTAATATCTTTAAAATATTTTGGTAATTCATTTTCAAGAAAACCATTAACCTTTGATCTTAACCAGTTCATTGCTTCTCTTAGAGGCGTTCTCCATTTTTGATTTAATTCACCATTAAATCTACAACCGCAGTTAGATCTCCATCGTTCAACTCCATGTGAACAACTCCAAGCGGTATTTTCCTTAATCTCAACTTCATGTTTAGGAGGAAATAATTCTAAAAAATATCCGTAATTTATTATTTTTGCCAGATTTTTTGATTCGATTTGATCTAGAGCATATGCTAGAGCCATTTCGGCAAATTTTTTATGATGTCCATAAGTTTCGCCATCACTAGCAACATTAATCAATTGTGCTTCATTATTTTTATCATCAAATTTATTAAATATTTCGTTTATAAATATGTTTCCATCATTTAAAATGCTATCAAACGCAATTTTTGATGAAATTTCTCTTTCATAAAAAAATAATGCAATTTTTTTTCCATTTGGAATTTTTAATTCATAAACTTGGCTTGTGTTTATTGAAAATTCATTAACTTCTTCCCAATTTTCCGATCCAATCTTCTTAACTCTTTTAGCTTGAGTAGGAGATAGAATAATAAACTTTATATCGTGTTCAATTAGTAATTCTATAGTTTCAATATCTACAGCGGTTTCAGAGAGCCACATCCCTTCTGGAGATCTATTAAAACGACGTTTAAAATCTTCAATACCCCATATAATTTCAATTTCTTTATCATCTCTAGTTGCTAATGGCATAATTATATGATTGTAAATTTGAGCAATAGCATTCCCATGTCCATTATTATCATGTTGACTTATCTTATCAGCATTCAAAATTTTTTTGTATAGTTTGGGATATCGTTTCTCCATCCACGAAATTAAAGTTGGACCAAAATTAAAACTAATTTTTTCATAATTATTTACCAATTTTATAATCTGACCTTTCTGATTTAAGATCCTTGCATATGCATTTGGGCCATAGCATTCTCTTGTTATCCTAACATTCCAATTTTTATAAGGTTCAGCACTTATTTCAGGTTCTATCTCATTTAACCAAGGATTTTCACGTGGCGGTTGATAGAAATGACCATGAATACAAATATATTTGTTATTCTCTTCCATTTTTGTTTGCCTTAAAACTTTAAATTAATTTCGTAACTTATGGGTTCATTCGGATTTAAATCTACTGGTATTTGAACCCCAATAACCGAACCTTGGTAAAGTGAGTCAAATCCACCATCAGTACTTGCATAAGTAAATAAAGCATAAGAATTTATCTTTAAAATTCTTTGAAGAGATATTGATAATTCTAAATCTTTTTCCTTATTTTGGATCAGCACGTTTTTAGCTTCCCATGAAGTCGTAGTTAAGAGATCGGTTTCAAAATCATTTGATATAATTCTTGATTTTGATAAATCAGCATCTAAATAAAATGGAATTTCAATATAATGAAATGTTTTCAAGTTTTCTTTTGATAAATTTTTTAACATATATGTAATTTTAATGCTATTTTTTAATAATAAAACTTCTTTAATCAATTGGATTTCAATAAATATATCATTAAGACCATCTTCAATAAATTTTTTTATTTTTCCTCTAGTAAATAGCTTAACCTTTAGTTTATTTTCTTTTTCAGAGAGAATTTCATAATTATACGTACTTCCAATGAAAGATCCAGCTTCTTTAAATGTATCTTTAGCAAATTCTTCAACATCTTCAATCTCATTTTGTAAAAAATGATCCAAAAATGCATGTTTTTTCCAGCGGTCTACTGTGAATCCAGAATTAGGATCATGATATGCTTCTTTTTTACGTGTAAAGACATTTAAAAAGTTGTGTGTTTTTAATTTATTATCCAACTCGTATATGCTTCCACCATAGTGTGGTTGCAAGTATAAATTTGCGTTTTCGTTCTCAAAGATTAATTCGGGTCTACCATCAAAGGTGATATCCTCTTCAAATATTTTACATATAGATATATTGAATTTCTTGAGATTATCTTGAAGAATCTTCTCTGCTTTAATTAAATGTTTATAAATCGATTCTCTCATAAACGAGAAATATACCCCACCAAATTGACCATGCCAATAACCATCATTACATTGACTTTTATAAATTTCCCGAAGAATTTCTTTTTTTATATCCTCATTTTTAATTAATTCTTTTGATTTTTCAACTTTATTTCGTACGTATAACATTTTTTTATGCATATTGTTCGACTCGGGGTATTTAACAAAGAAATGTCTCCAAATTCCTCCTTTTAGAAATTGAAGAAGTTCTTGAGATCGATGTAATTCATTATTTCTAGCTTGTTTGACTAAGCTTTCTAATGACTTTCTAGCAGGTGTTGGAAGAACCCAATAAGACATTTTGTCATATGAAGCAGTTGGCATGTATATTAAACCTTTTGGGAGAAATTTGTTCAAATAATCACTTATTGTAATGCTATTTATCCATTTATTTGTGGTTAAAGCGTTGAAAAATTTGTCAATCCAAGCTGTTCCATCATATCCTGAACCAAAACAAATATCATAAGTCGTTCTATCTCCAGCAGGCCACACACCCATTTTTTCTGCATCATCGATCAAGGTAATTAAACGATTTCCTTCAGAATTCTTAAATTGATTTAAATAATTGATTGACTCTTCCACCATTTTCCAAGGAGTCATATATCTCAAAGGTTCGTTAATGGGCACTACAACTACTTTATTTCCTTGTTCTTCTGTTAAATAAGGAAAAAAAGTATCTTCTTCAGACAAACCATTTGCTCGTAAATGAAAGTCATCAATTAAAATATATTTCAAATTACACTGATTTAGAATTTTCGGTAAATGTGGTTCCCAAACTCTTTCTGCTAACCAAAATCCTTCAATTTCAAGATCAAATTCATCTTTAATCAAATTTCTCATAAGTTCGATTTGATTTATTTTATCTTCATCTGGGATAACAGCAATAATTGGTTCATAATAGCCCCCTCCAATGATTTCTATTTGATTATTTTTTCTTAAAGATCTTAAAATATCTAAGTATTCAGGGTGAAATTCAATAATCCAATCTAGAAGGGAGCCAGTATAATGTAAGCCTATCTTTAGTTTAGGGTATTTTTCAATTCTTTCTATCAAAGGGAGATAGGACTTTTGATAAGCGTGCTCTATTACATGATTGAAATTATCAACAGGTTGATGAAAATGAAATACTAATGAAAAATTAACTTTCTCTTGAGAATTCATAAATATCACATTATAGCTTTGAGAATTCTAATAATTTGAGATTTTATAAACTATCACTCAAAAATAATTCCTAATAAAAAACGTATTAAAATGTGATTTTTTAATAATTTTTTGATGTTATAAGGATGGTGAGAATTTTAGTATTTTAGAAATTGCCTTCGATTTTTAACCAATCACTAAAAGCTAATTGGTTTTCTATTTTGCCGCCAGTCACTAAGCAGCTATTAATTATATCAATTTTTTTCAATTTAGTGCTTAATATCTTATCGTTTGGTAGATATATTTTAACTGATTTATTCAAAAAATTATTCAATTTGGTGTAAAATGAACTGGATTCCTTAATACATGTAAATCCATCACTATACTCAAAAACATATCTATCACGTGAATATACTACGTCTACCATAATAACAACCCCCGACAATAATTTGAATATATATCGTCTAATCAACTTATTTTTTTTTTGTTATGAAATATATGATTTTTTTATATGGAATAGGTTAATTTTATTGAGAATTACTTTTATGTAAGATTGAAAATGTAAGAAAAATCATTATTTTTAAAGTTTTTAGATCAAAGATCTTCGAATCATTTTACGATTTGAAGTAAGTTCCTCAAACCGGGTTCACCCACAGCTCCAACTACCTTTTGAGCTAATCTTCCCTTATAAAATAACAGAAATGATGGAATAGCTGCAATATCATATTGTATTGCAATCTGATGATTTTGATCGGTATTCAATTTTGCAAATTTAACTTTATTTTCATATTCTTTTGATAATTTATCAAACACAGGACCCATCATCTTACATGGCATGCACCATTCAGCCCAACAATCAACAATAACCCATTCATTTTCATTAATTACTTGATTAAAATTATTTGAATTAAGTTCGATGATTCCATTTTTTGATTTTTCCCCAGGCTCAGCAAATATTTTCATTTTTAAATCTCTAATTTTTTTTTCACGGATTTTTTTTAGCTCAACATCTTCCATTGTTTAAACAATCCTATTAATTTAAAATTATAAATAAAATAAAAAAATATAAATTTTATAGTCAATTTCATAAAATAACGTAACTATACAAAAGTAAAGTTAAAAAAATTAATAAATTTATCAGATATCCTTCATATTTTGATAAACTTCCTTCAAAAGATCCTCAAATTTTTTCCAATGCTCTCCAATATAATAGATTTTACTACAATTGGTACATTTCCAAAAATCATTAAAATTTTTAAAAGTCGATGGAAAAACTTCGTTTTTAATTAGTTCTTTATCTTCAATTTTTTCAATTTCTGAATTACATAATGGACAGCGTGAATTAGGTATTATGGTCAGTTTGATATCATATTTTTGCTTTATTAAAGCTATCCGTTCTGCGATGTTTTTCTTGTTAATATATAAAGTATCTATCCCATTCTTTTCTGCTCGTTGTGTTAAAATCTTATCTTTAGTTAAAAGAATTCTATTTTGTTCTTTCGCAATTTTTAAGATTTCATCATCTTCAAATTCATTTGAATATAATGCATCGTATCCAAAAAGCCTCAAAAATCTAGCTAATTTTCCAAACATTGAATCCACAATGAATTTCATTCACATCACTCATTAATTTTTACAATTTCACCTAATTTTTCACTTGTTTGAAGCTCATTATCTTTCATCAATATCTGTCCACCAATAATAGTAATAATTGGAGCTCCAATGTAATCATAATTTTCAAAAGGTGTGAATTTTGCTTTTGAAAAAAATGAATCTCCTTTAATTTTACCTTGTTTTTTAAGATCAATGATTACAAAATCAGCATCATATCCCTCTTTGATTTTACCTTTATGTTTTATTTGAAAACGAGTTGCAGGATTTTCTGAAGTTAATTTACTTAATTCTATTAAATTGCCGTTAATTTTTTTTGTTTCAGTTAATAATATCTTTAATGAGGTTTCTAATCCGACAATACCACTAGGTGCAGTTAAGAAACTCCTCGACTTTTCGTCAAATGTGTGTGGAGCATGGTCTGTAGCAATCATATCAACGATTTTTGATTTAATAATGAATTCAAAAGTTAATTTATCCTTCCCTCGTAAAGGAGGTAACATCTTTGCTATTGTACCTTGCTTAAACACTTCCTTTTTATGTAAAAATAAGTGATGAGGGGTTACTTCACAACTTAAATTGATATATTTTTTTTCATTTTGAATAATTTTTAGAGAATCTAAGGATGTAAGATGACAAATATGAACTTTAATTGATTTATTTTGAATAAATTTCAGAAATTTTTTTATGATAATTGTTTCTGAATTAGAATTATGAGCCTCAAAATATGCTTCTTCATCAATTAACCCTGATTTAATTAATTTATTTTCAACATTCTTTAATCCTGCTTCTTCAGGATGGATGGCTAAGATGGAATTAATATCCTTAAATTCTTCCAAAAATTCGTTTAATTTTTTTTCATCATTAAAATCAAATGGTTGATCTTTTAATTCAGGATAAAGCTTAAATCCAACTGGACCTTGCTGTTTAATAGTTTTTAATTCTTCAAATTTTTCTGGTATTCCTGAAAAGAATCCAACATTAACGTGTATTAGTTTTTGAGCTTTCGTCATCTTTTCATTTAAAAGTGATGCAGTATTGGTATAAGGAACTGTATTAGGCATGTCAAATATAGTAGTGTAACCACCTGCAGCTGCAGCAAGCGTTCCAGAACTAAAATCTTCTTTATAAGATAAGTCACAATCCCTTAAATGAGCATGAACATCAATCAATCCAGGAAATATTATTTCATTTGAGAGGATTAAAGACTTTTCAGCTTTATATGCATTTTCATTTTCAGAAATTTTGAAAATTTTTTTATTTTTAATAAAAATAGTACCATATTGGATATCATTAGGAAGGAGAATTTTCCCCGTTATTTTAAAATCAACACTCATTAATCAAGAATGCACTCTTTCAAATAAATAAATTTAGTTTTTAAAAATGATTAGATTAATCGACTTGAAATTGGTTTTTAACTAATGCAATCATATCGGTTTTGGTTACAATACCCGTAAAAGTATCTTTTTCATCCAGAATTGGAATTCCTCTTAATCCTTCAGATAACATCAAGCTCGCAGCTTCGCCAATTTCTTCATTTTGCTTAATCGTTGGAGGTTCTGCTTCCATTACATCACCAACTAATATATACCTTAAACGTTCTTCTTGATGTTTAGCGGGAACAGATTCTCGAAATTCTGCAAATGCCCTTGCAATCATACCAATCGATAATATTCCCATTATTCTGCCATTTGGGTCTATAACAGGTAACACAGATATATTCTTTTCAAACATTTCATTTCTAGCATGTACCAATCTATCTTCAGGGGAGATGGTCTTAGGGTATTTGCTCATTATTTTCTCCACAGGAATAGTTTTTACTTTTTCACAAAGCTTTGTTAATTCATTATAAGTAACTAAACCGACCAATTTATCATCTTTTACAATTGGTATCCCATTTAATTTTACCTCATACATCTTTTGGGCAGCATACTCAACATCACTTTCTGGAGAGATTGGTTTTACTGATTCCATTACTGATGATACATGTAAACTAGAGGCTTTTAATTTACCAGCTCTTGATGATCCTAACCTATCTGCAATATCATGCTCAGTAACAATACCGACAAGTTTTCCCCTATTTGTTACAATAAGTACGCTTGATTTATACTTATTCATAATATCCAATGCATCACTTATCATTCTATCTTTATCAATAGAAATATCTCTCAATTCAGTTTGCATTATTTCAGAGACTTTCATTTAAAACACCAAAATATCAAAAAAATATTAGTTAATCTTCTAGACATTCTTCACAAACAAAGAGACCTTCTTCGTTTTCTTTTAAGTTATCGCTTTCTTCACCACATATCTCACATATGCCGGAAATATTTTCATCAAAATCTTCGTCAACTTCGTCCTCATCTTCTTCAGATTCAAATTCTTGTATATCTTCGACTTTAGATTTATTATAAATTATTTCTAACAAATCGGGACTTACTTTAATGATATCGCTATATGAAATCATACCCTCTAATTCGTTATCTTTTATCAAAACAAGTCTTTTTACTTTATTGTCGATCATTTTTTTCATTGCTTCAACCAATTCAGCATCAGGATCTATTTTTAAAACCGGAGAACTCATGTGAGCCTTTAATTCTTCCTTGGATGGATCTTTTTCTTCAGCAACAATTCTTTGAATAATATCACGTTCTGTTATCAATCCAATAGGATAAAATTCATCTGAAATCACTATTACTGAAGAAATGTTATTTTCTTTCATCATTTTAGCAGCATCAATAATCTTATCGTTGGATTTTAGAAAAAAATTCTCTTCTGATGCGACTTCTTTTACTTTTATGCTTTTTGACATATTTTGACATCCAAAATTTTTTGAATATTGGTCTCAATTCTTAACAATAATCAGTAAAATAAAAAGTTTTTTAAAACGCAATCATATTTTTCAGTTATTTATCAAAGAATATTTGAGCCTTTCCACTGGGAATAAGTTGTTGAATTTCTTCAATTTTTATATTTTTTACTTTTAAATTTGCTGATTCATCATTTTTTTCTTTGATTTTTTCTAACCAATATTTTTTTATCTGTTTTGAAATATCTGAACTTTTCAATTCACCTGGTCTTATAGTCACAATAAATTTTGCTTTATTAATAAGAGAATCGCCTATACCCATGACAGGAATTGCATGCTCCTTTTCGTAAATAAAACCAATTTTGATTTCCAATGCAATATCATTTAAAGGTTCTTTTTTTCCACGTATTATGAAAGAACCCTTTTCTAAGTACTCGCCAGTTGGAGGAGTAAAACTAACTTGGTCAGAAGTAACCCAATAAGCATCTGCAGAAGAAAAATTTGATTTCCAAGCAGAAGAATAAGAAATAGATACTCCAGCTGCTTCATGTAATGTTCTTTCTGGCACGGGCTTCCCCCCAGTTTTAATTATGACTGAGCTTGCTCCATGAAAAACAGCATGGACAAAAATATCATCCTTTTCTTTATGTTTTTTTATTAAAATTTCATTAGTTTTTGCATCTTTTCCACCAATTATTAAAAAATCATCTGATGAGCGAGTCCAATGAAAAGTTTCATACCATTTTTTCTTTCTTTTCTTTTTAATAGTTTCTGATTTTAATTTTTGTGCTTCTTCAACTTCGATTTTGACTTTATCTAATTTCTTTTGAGTTTCTATTAAAGCATTTTCAGCACCTTTAAGTTTAGATTTTGCTTTTTTAGATTTACGATAAAATTTCTCAGCCAATTCCGAGGCGGAATATCTAAAATCAACTGAAACTGTTTCATCATTTAAATTTAATTGTAATAATGCTTCATTAGGGATGATCTTTTTTACAATTTGGGCAGCAGGTATTTCTTTTCCTTTTCCTTCTTCTATTTTATTTATAATTTCATCCCATTCTATATTACTTTGTCTGGCATCATTAATTGTCTTTAATAATTCTTCGATTAGTGTGAAATATTGATATATTAAATCACCATATTTACGATATTTTTCAATGGATTCCTTCATGTCTTGGATTTTTTTTCTCTGTTCATCTATAATTTTTTGTGTTTTTGTAAATTTTGTATGTTTTTCACCTTGAGTTTCCAAAATTTCCTTGTGTTCAATTGTTTTTTCTCGAGAACTATAAAATTCATCAACAACATCATTAGTGGGTGGTTGTTTATCAATGATTTCGTATTCCGATTTATTGTAATAAACTAATTTAATGGGGGTGATATCAATAAATTCGCCATCTTTTTTTATTACTTGCGGAGAATATTCATTTTCTATAATTAAATTTCTAAGAATTTGTATATTTTCAAAAATATTATTTATTTCTTCATTAGTTAAACTTGAACCCATCCTCTTCATATCTTTGATCCCTGATCGCAAGCAAATTTCTTCCGAATAGACGGGTCCAATGTTTAAATTGCTCAATAATATATGAATTATTTCCTTCTCATTATCCTGAAAAATTTTCTTGAGGTCCTCATTTGTTATCTTTAAGAAATTATAACCTCTTGAAGGCGCAAAATCATAGGGGCGATTTGGAATTACTCTTCTATCTCTCATTTGTTTATATTGCAGAGAAGAACTAACAATATCTTTATTATTCAATACTGTTAAAGTCCCATATTTAAAAAATTCGAAGACTATTTTAAATTGAGTTTCTCTAATTTCCTTTTCTTCTTCCCAATTAATCCTTCCAAGTTCTAACACGCATATTCTATCAAAATTGAATTGATAAAAATCAAGAACTCTTAAATTCTTTAAGTTTTTTCTCAAAACATTCATACAAAATTTAGTAGGAATTTTTGGTTTTTCCCTCTCATAACTTGTTAAATGTATCCTAATTCCAGGTTGCGCTAATAATGACAATGTACCGCTTGATTTTGTTCTTATTCTAAATATAAATATTTGATTTTCTTGTAATTGGTAGATTTGTTGTATCCACCCATTAATTATTTTACTTGAAATTTCTGAGACTAATGCATGAATTGTAAAATTGGAAAGAACTGTCTTAAACATTAAATAATCCTTCTATGAACTTTGAAATATTTATGAAAAGATTAAATTTTTTTATTTAATAAATAATTGGAATTTGGATTAATAGAAAATTTTCTTAAAGGGAAACGTATAAGTTTCATATTCTTCATTCAAATATCAAATTATAAAAACCCTATGACTTATGACTTATAATTAAAAGTGAATTTAGATATATCAAAAAGAGAATCATTACTTTGAGAGAAATTTAATGAGTCAGAGAAAGCCAATAGAAAAACAAATTAAAAAATCGGAAGGTTTTTTAAGTACTATCGTAATTAAATATAAAAACGCACCATTAAAAGATAAAGTATATGTTCATAAACTTATGATGGGTGTAATTTCATCCATCGTTTGTTCTATATTTGGTACAATACAGATGTATACTTATGTTAATTTTGGTTTTACATTTTTTGCCCAAAGCATTTCTGTCGGTTCTTGTTGGCTAATGTATCTTGGTTATTTTCTAGTCACATGGAAATTATTAAAATATGATGAAAAACTTGGAGGAAAATCAAAAATCCTGATGGAGGGCGTAGGTGCCTTTATTTTTGTTTGGATTTTTATTTGGACAATTGTGAATACATTAGCTTGGGTTTCATTTTATGGAATGCCTCCAATATTAAGGTCCTGAATCTCAATGGATTTTAGGTCTTCCATTTTTCCTTAAAATTAAAAAAAAAAAATTACTTTTTAATTTTTAAATTTTAACTCAAAATTAGATATTGAGAAATTCTTAATTTTTAGGAATTTTTAAAAATAATTCGCAATATAGTATTTATTAATAAATTTTATAGTAAATGTTACTATTTACGACTATCTTTATGAATTGATGTAAATCATTGGATAAACTTTTGACAAAATTTGGGGTATATTGATTTATTATAAAAGGATAACGGTCTTGAATTATGAAGGATTCCATAAATGATGAAAACAAAGCTGAATTATCAGATCTAGATGAGAAAATATTAGAACGTCTTAGTGAAGATTCTAGAAAAGCATTTACAAAAATTGCTAAAGAACTTGATGTTCCAGATACTACTATTCATTTTCGAGTAAAAAAATTAAGAGATACTGGAATAATTAAAAAATTTTCAATTTTAACATCAATTAAAAAACTTGGTTTTGATCAACAACGATTTATTAGAATTGTAGTAGGTGGACATATCGTCCAAGACATTACTATTAAAAAATCTAAAGAAATATCCGATAATTTGATTAAAAAATATGATTATAATGTAAAATTTTTAGGAATTGGTGAAGATCACAGCATATATTTATTATTGATCTCAAAAACTATCAAAGAAATGGAAAATATTTTAACGGAATTAAAAAAAGACCCAGATATTTTAGAAATTAATGTATGGAATATTAAAAAATTAATAAAGGGAGAAGAATTATTAGGAGTATAATGGTGAATTTTATGGCTAATGCAAGAGTTGAAACTGGAATTCCAGGTTTGGATGATATTTTACATGGAGGATTTCTTACAGGACAAAACATTCTCGTAACCGGTGGGGCAGGAACTGGAAAAACCATAATGTGCATGCAATATCTTTTCAATGGAGCTGTAAAATACGATGAGCCAGGTATTTTTGTGACTTTAGAAGAAATGCCTAACGAATTAAGAAGCGAGGCTCAAAATTTCGGCTGGGACCTTAGGAAACTAGAAGAAGAAAGGAAATTTGCAATAATTGATGCAGCTTCAAGTAAAGCAGGATTACCAACAGGTGAAAAGTTTGCTTTGAGAAGAGGATTTGACGTGAATATTTTAGCTCAAGAAATTTATCGAACAACAAAAGAAATTGGGGCAAAAAGAGTAGTGATTGACTCTATTGCAGGCTTAGGAATGCAATTTGAAGGAACCATTAATATTAGAACCGCAATATTTAGATTAAGTGCATTATTAAGAGAAATTAAGTGTACTTCACTCATGACATCTGAGATCCCTGCAAATAACGTTTTTACTCGATATGGGATTGAAGAATTTATTGCACAAGGCGTTATATTATTGTTTCTGGATGAGGAAGCAGGAGAACTTAAAAGATCATTGATTGTTCGAAAAGTAAGAGGAACTGCCCATTCATTAAAGAGATATCCATTAGAAATAAGTAAACAAGGCATTATTGTTATGCCTAGAGCAGAAGTATAATAAAATTTTCGTGAAAATTTAATTTTCTTTTCTTTTTGCAGTCTTAATTAGTGGTAAATCTCGGTTTTTAATTCGCATTTTTATTTGATTTTATAGAATTAAAGTTAATAAACAAAAAAATTATTTCTAGATATTGAAAGTAAATTTATGTATATTGTATTAATCCTTTAATATGAAAAACATACATAATTTATTATTAAAGATGTGATAATTATGAGTGAGATTCCGACTGAAGCTGCTGATAAATTAACAGATTTGTTAAAAAAATTAGAGGCGAGGACTGAACTTGAAGCATGTGCAGTTATTACTCGTGAAGGCTTAAGAATTGCATGTGCAGTTAATTCTGAAGTTGATGCGGACGTTTACTCGGCTGCTAGTGCAGCACTAGTAAATCTTGGTGAAACAACATTAAAACAATTACGTCACGGGGGCTTAAAAGAGATAATTGTTCGCGGGGATGATGGATATACGATTTTAACGCAAGCTGGTGCACTTCACATGGTAGTAGGATCTTGCAAGAAATTATCACGTATGGGTTATTATTTAGCCCTTTTACATCGGTTCAGCAATAAAGTAGCAAAAACTTTAGGAACTGAAGTTTTAGAAGAATATCCAACACCAATTCCTCAACCTGAAATAGAACTGGTGGAACAACCAGATTTAACACCCCTAGAACCTCCAACTACAATCAGTTATCAACCTGAATACGAACAACCTCAAGAATACAGTGAACCAATGTCTTATGAGGCAGCACCTCAACAAGAAGAAGTAGGTTTTGATAAAAGTGCTCTCTTTGACGCACTCCAACATTTAGGTGCAAGCGAAGAAACACCACGTCAACCAAGTCAAGTTAATGAGAGTTCGTTGATGGAAGCATTAAAACCTAAAGAGGCAGCACCTAGACCCACATACACGCCCTTCCAACAAGGACCAACTCCAGCTCCAAGTCAATTTGTTCCAGTAGCAGGACATGATGATGATGAGGATGTTTTTAAGATTTCTGACAAAGATGCGGTATTAGAGGCTCTAAAAGTGCTGGGGTGGGAAGAGCCAGAAGAATAGATGGTTTAAACGTAAACTTTTTTTATATTTATGGAGAAGAAAGTATTGAAATGTAAAAAATGCAAAGCAGAAATTCCAAGTATTAGTGCATTTTGCCCAAATTGCGGTGAAAAGACAATTGGAAAGAAAACAAAACCTTTTATTACTAAAAAATGTCCAAAATGTAATTTGATAATAAATACAATGAAACTTAATTATTGCCCAACATGCAAAATTGAGTTAAAATAATGAATGATTTTAAAAATTAATTTTTAAAGTGTAGCAGCTTTTTGTTTACATAAATCAGACATTTCCATATCTCCGCCTTTTTTAAACCATTCTGCTGCTTGTAATAATAATTCTTTTGCTTTCTTTGGTTCATTACTTTTTAAATGACTTTCAGCCAATTCAACATAATAATTGCCCTTTTTTATAGCAAAATCAAATAATTGATGTGATGACATCTTTTATCTCCTCTATTATTTATTTTTCTTTTATTTATTTATTGATTCTTTGTATTTTCAAAGATAAAAGTTTTTTGTTCTGATATGATTTTAGATATTTCAAATAAAAAATAATCACTGTAATTAATTTTTGACAATAAACCATCTAATAATTATTAGATAAAAAGAAATAATGCGAATTATTTTTGAAATCTTATTTTGAAGGCCTCTAATTGCGTTCCAGGACTTATATCTTCTCCAGTTTTTAATAATTCAATTCCCATAACTCTTCCTTCATTTATTAATAAACGAGGTATGTAATTATTAGCTAAGAATTCGCCTTCAGGCAAATCTGACATTAACTCGAATTTATATTCTACAGTTTCTTTTCCAAGAAATGATTTCTTGCTTTCAATCTGGCTAAAAACATAAGGTCCAATACATATAAGCTCCCTCTGAAAAGCTGCTGGAACTTGTAGTGCTTGAATACGAACTAAAATCTTCTTGACTGATTCCTCAACGTTTAAGCTTTGAATTGAAGCATTGATATCAGAAGAAGTTACTGTCTGTTGAGGTATTGATTCTTGTACTGAAGGTTTTTCAGGTGAGGGGATAGTTGGTTGTATTGGTTTCGGTATCTCTATAAAAGATGATGGTTGAACTGGTGCAGGCGGGTGAAACGGAGCAGGTTCATTATTTGGTGGTGGTGGAGAATAAGCTGGTTGAAAGCTCGGCGCAAGTTGCGCGGGCTGAACTGGTTTTGGAGGTTTAGTAGAAGCAGGTTGATCTTGAACAAATGAATTTAATTCCTCAATAACCTCTGGCGCACTTGCTGCAACGGGACCTCCTATCATTTGTATGAATTCATCTGGCTCATCACCATGATCTATTGATTCCACTTTATATGATAGACCTTTTTCACCCCTCAAATCTTGGGATTTGCGAGCAGCAATGAATTTTTTTCTAACTTTAGCATTGGAACCTTTCCAGAGCCAAATTTTTTTTGTAATATCATTAACTACAAGAACTACCATCTCTGGGGTTAAAATATCTTTTAATAAACCCGAAACAGGAGTTTCTATTAACTCACCATCATCCTTAACATCATAATAAGAAGAAACTTGACTCATTTTGACTCATCACTTTATGTACATGAAATTTTAATTTTCGTCAAACTACTTAAAATATCTTATTCTAAAACTATAAAAAAATTTAGATGAATTTTTAAATTAAAAAAGAATTAGATATGAAATGCTTTAGGAAGATAATCCAGCAAATCTGAAGCCAATAAATGATTACCATTTAAATCATTAGTAGCTAACTCACCAGCAATACCGTTTATAAATGCTCCGATGCAAGCAGATTTCATTGGGTCAATTTTCATTCCCATTAAACTTGCTGTTATTCCAGTTAAGACATCTCCAGTACCACCAACTGTCATTGCAGGGGTTCCTGTCTTATTAATTTTTAATCTTCTTCCATTTGAAATTATATCATAATGACCCTTCAATAATATGGTAGCTTCTATTTTTTTTGCGAACTCGAAGATATTCTTTATCTTTTTATTCATCTCATCATTGGCATTTAAATTTTGATTTGAAAGAATGTTATATTCCCCTAAATGAGGAGTTAAGAGAAAATTTCCTTTTTTTAATATGGCCAGATCATCCTTGATTGCTTTTAATGCATCTGCATCGATAACTGTTGGGATGTTTTTATTTGCCACGATGGATAAAAAATCAATAACATTTTTATTTGTTTCCTCTTCTCTTCCAAGACCAGGACCAATGGCTACTGCAGTTGGCCATTCAATTAATTTTTTAGTTAATTCTAAACCCATTTCATTGAAGTTTTTTCCCTCATAATCCTTTACGATAAGATTCGGTGAATATGCTCTAACACTAGCAGCAACTTTAGAAGGGACAACGGTCATGACCAAATCACTTCCAGTTCTGTAAGCGGCTAATGAAACTAAAGCGGGTGCACCTGAAAATGTTTCGTTTCCACCAATAACTAGAACCCTACCAGAATCACCTTTATGGGATTTTAAGGACCTATTTTGATTAAAACTTAATAAATCACCTTTACCGACGTAAACTTCAGCTTCTGGAGGTATTCCTATATTTTTTACAATAATTTTTCCTATATTTGTAGATTTTTTCAGACCCGATTTGATTTTATGAAAAGTTACCGTCATATTTGCTTTAATAGCATCATCAATGATCTCACCTGTATCTGGATTTACTCCTGAAGGAACGTCTACAGAGCAAACGAATTTATTTGAATTATTTATTAAACTAATGGCAGTTTTAATTGGTTCCCTTAATTTTCCTCTAACTCCAGTTCCTAAAATCCCATCTATTATGATATCAGATTCATTTATTGTCTTTTTCCAACTTTTTAATTGACTTGAGTCCCGAATTATGATAGATTTTACGCAATAATCTAATTTTTGAAGCGCTTCCCAATTTAATTTTGAGATATCTGAGCTTATTCTATCTGGATCCCCTAATAGAAAAAGAAGGATTTTAGAGCCATGAAATGTTAGATGTCTGGCAACCACAAATGTATCGCCACCATTATTTCCCAAACCAGCAAAAATTGTTATTATTTTATCTTTTAAATCCATTTGATTTTCTATTAAAGCTTG
Organism: Promethearchaeota archaeon; assembly: GCA_011365055.1. The sequence continues at coordinate 237,638 of RDOG01000003.1, read as the reverse complement.
AACGATTGAACATCCAGCATTTTCCATTAACAATAAAGTAGGAATTCCTAAATATTTACTATTATTATCAAGAATCATCATTTCTTCTGTTGTTATTTCATCAGAAAGATGGAAAAAACTTTCAAGATTAAAATCTTCACTCAAATAAATCACACAAATACATTTATTTCAAATCAATTATCGTTGATCAAAGAAAATGTTATAAGATTTTCGCCTTTTCAACTTGAAAAAAAAAGATTAAATGGTAAATTTTTGTTTAGAAACGTGAAAGAATCCTTTTTTCGAAGTGGAAGTCTTGAAAGTTGGAGTATTTATTTGTCATTGTGGCAAGAATATAGCTGGAGTTATAGATATACAGAAACTTTTAGAAGAAATTAAGAAAGATCCAGAAGTATTTATTATAGATAACCAATATACTTGTTCAGAGCCAGGTTTACAAGAGATTAAGCAAATAGTTCAAGAACAGGGATTGGAACGTGTTGTAGTTGGAGCATGCAGCCCAAAAATGCATGAAAAATTATTTCGAAATACTCTAGAACAGGTAGGAATTAATCCTTACTTATTAGAAATAGCAAATATTAGGGAACAAGATTCTTGGGTTCATCGCACATCTCCAGAGAAAGCAACGATAAAAGCAATCGATTTAGTAAAAATGGCAATAGAAAAGGCAAAAGTTTTGTTTCCGCTAAAAAAACAGAAAATACCAGTTAAGCAATCAGTTTTAGTACTAGGAGGAGGCATAGCAGGAATAAAAGCTTCTTTGACATTGGCAAGTTTAGGCATTAAAACATACTTGGTTGAAAAAGAACCCTCAATTGGAGGACATATGGCCATGTATGACAAGACTTTTCCAACTTTAGATTGTTCTATTTGTATATTAGCACCACTAATGGTTGAAGCTTCTTTAAATGAAAATATTGAAATCATAACTTATGCTGAATTGAAAGAGGTTAATGGAAGTATTGGTAATTTTAATGTAAAGATATTAAAAAAACCACGTTTTATTAACGAAAATTGTACTTCTGGATGTATTGAAGACTGTGCCACAAATTGCCCAATTGAAGTTCAAGATGAATTTAATAAGTTTGGAAGCCGAAGAGCCATATATATCCAATTCCCCCAAGCAATTCCTTTAAAAGCTGTTATTGATGAATCAGCTTGTATAGGATGCAGAAATTGTGAATTATTTTGTAAAAGAGATGCAATAAATTATGACGAAAAGCCAGAAATCATAGAATTAGAAGTAGGTGCAATTATAAATGCCATTGGTTTCGAACCATATGATCCTTCACCATTATCAGAATATGGTTACGGTAAATATGCTAATATTATTACAGGATTAGAAATGGAAAGAATTTTAACAGCATCAGGACCAACGGATGGAAAATTATTAAGACCATCTGATGGAAAGCAAATCAAAAAAGTCACTTTTATTCAATGCGTCGGAAGCAGAGATGAAAGAATTGGACGCGAATCTTGTTCAAGAGTTTGTTGCATGTACGCCATGAAACAAGCCCTTCAAATTAAAGAACATGATCCTGAAGCGGAAATTAATGTAATGTACGTGGATGTGAGAGCAGCAGGTAAAGGATATGAGGAATTCTTTAATAGAGCTAGAAAAGAAAGAATAAGATTCATCAAAGGAAGAGTAAGTAGAATAATTGAAAAGATAGGATCTAATGATTTAAAATTACGAGCTGAAGATGCACTAATGGGAAGGCAGTTAGAGATAGAATCAGATATAGTTGTTTTATCCATAGGCGTAGATCCTCCAAAAAGTGCAGAAAAAATTGCATCTATCTTAAACATTTCGAGAACTATGGATGGATTTTTTCAAGAAAATCACCCTAAACTGCGCCCTTCAGAATCTGTTTTACCGGGTATATTTTTAGCTGGTTGTGCTCAAGGGCCTAAAGATATTCAAGATACAGTAAGTCATTCTGCTTTGGCAGCATCTCATGCCGCGAGCATTACTTTGAAAAAAGAGATTGAAGTCGAGCCAATAGCACCAATTATCGATAGAGATAAATGCATTAAATGCAAACTTTGCACGAAAGTATGTGATTTTAACGCGATTGAATTTAAAAATGATCAAATTGAAATATATCCAGCAGCTTGTGTAGGATGTGGGGTTTGTACGGGTGCGTGTCCCGTAGAAGCACTGGGAATTCCTGGTTTTAGCCCATCTCAAATCCTTGCGAGTGTAAGATCAATTGATAAAAAGCCAGAATATCCATTTATACTTGGATTTTTCTGTAATTGGTGCGCTTATTCTGCAGCTGATCTTGCAGGTACGAGTAAAATAGAATATCCTACGAATATCAGAACGATTAGATTAAATTGTACGGGATCTTTAAGTCCAAAATTTGTAATTGAAGCATTTCAACATGGAGCCGATGGTGTATTAATTGCGGGATGCCATGAACAAACCTGCCATTATAGAACAGGTTTTACGCATGCAAAACAACGCTATAAAATTATTTCTGAATTTATGGAAGAAGCAAACATTAATAGCCGGAGATTAAGGATTGAAAGTGTATCTGCAGCAGAGAGCCAGAAAATTAGAGAAGTGGTGGAAGATTTTTCATTCGAATTAGAGAAATTAGGCCCAATTGGAAAAGAGCTGGAGGCTAAGAAATAAAATGAATGAAGAAGAATATACAGTAGGATATTTAATGCATGATGAAAATAAAGTAGAATTATTCTGGAAAACTGAGGATTATATAAAAAAATTAGAATATGATAATTTACAATGCATAGGATGCGGCATTTGTAACCTCATTTGTCCTACTGAAGCTATTGAAATGGGACCAATTCCTTCTGTAGTTAGCGGAATTTTTGATGCACCATTTCAATTATTTAATTTGGATAAATGTATTTTTTGTGGATTATGTGGTGCTTTCTGCCTCTCAAAAGCAATAACATTTACTTTTAATGAAATAAAAGTAACAGAGATTGATGATTATATTAGATTAACCAAACATTATGATTGTGAGAATCATAAAATAAAAATAAGTGAAGAACTGGCGAAAATTAAAAATCTTGAAAGCCCAATTGAAGGTAAATTAACTTTTCATAACATGGATAGATGTGATCCCGTCGGATGTGTAGTTTGTTATAAAATTTGTCCAACTGATGCTTTATATTCTCCTAAAAAATCAAAAGAAAAAATCATTCTCAAAGAAGAATTGTGTATTTATTGTGGAGCTTGTGAAGTAACCTGTCCAGAATCTTTAATAAAAGTAGAACGTCAGAATATTCATACAATAGGAGGAAAAGGTAAACCATGGGAAAAATCATGGATAGAAGCTATTGAAAAAATTACAAGTATGAAATTTCCTGAAAAAATCATTAAAAATATTCCAATACCAATTGAAGAAATTACGAAAAAAATCACAACTCAGGTAGCTATCCCTAAAATTTCCAAGGAATCTGAAAATGTGTTACGAGAACGGTTACAAAAAATACATGATGAATTGGTAAAAATAAAAATACGTTATTATTTAGAAGGTAAAGCAAAAAAGAAAGTCGAGTTGGAATTTTAACTATTTTTGATCAATAAATTTAGATTTCAAAGTTCGATCAACAAATTCACGGGGAATCAGGGAAGCACGCGTTTGTATTGAAATGTATGACGCGTTTCGAAATTTTTGCATTAAAAAAATTTATGTTATGAAAAAAAGACATTTAGAATCAGATTTATTGACTTGGCTTGATTATATAATGAAATGATATAATAAAAATATCTTCCGTATAAAATTAAAATGAATGTTTTTATTTCTAAATACTTCCAATTTTCAAAGAAATGAGATTTAGCATGTGGGTCCAGTTATTCTTGGAACGATTGGACCCTTTTGTATTATAAGTTATTTGAACAGCTTATAATTTAATAAAATAATTCTGGTTGGTTCATCATGAAAATCAATAAGATAACCTCATTTCTTTTAATTTTTCTCTTAATCTTTTCATTTGGTCTAACATTCCTAACACTTTTCGTTGATTTTAGTTCTCTTAGCTCAAGGATTAAAAATAATGGACCAATCAACCTGAATATTAAAACAAACGTTCCTTTCATCATAAGTAATGATAATGCTTTTCCCACATACGCGAATGGTACTGGTAATGGGTCTGCAAGTAATCCATGGATCATTCAAAATTATTATATTGACTCAGTTACCGATATGGATGGTATATTAATAGAAAATACTGCTGCATATTTCATAATTCAAAATTGTACCATACTTAATCGTATCTCAGGTTATTCGGGAATTCGATTACAAACTATGTCTAATGGAGTAGTTCGTAATTGTACGCTTAATGGTAATGGAGATTATGGGATTCGCATCAGATCAAGTTCCTATAATAACATCATCATTAACAATACCATGAATAATAATTATTATGGAATATATTTGTCTGACTCCACAAATATTACATTAGATTCTAACTATTGTGAACAAAATCATGATGGAATTTTTGTTACAACGGATGCATATTATAATCACATTCAAAACAATATTATATTCAATAACACCGATGATGGAATTGAAGTCTCATCAAGTAGTTCTCATAACATCTTCGCAAATAATAACGTGTCTTTTAATGCTGATGAAGGAATTAATCTCGACTCTGGAACGAACAATACTTTAATCTCAAACATAATCCATAATAATACAGATTCAGGAATATATTGTTCTGCAACTGGTTTAGATAATACTATTCGAAAAAACGATATTTATCATAATGATAACGCTATATATATTTATTCATCGGATAATCACAATATAAGCGAAAACTTGATTCATGACAATAGTGCTGATGGGATTTATACGTATAAAACAGGTTGGAGTATTATAAAATGGAACCGTTTTGTCAATAATACAGGATATGGAATTAACTTACAATCAAGTTCACCCGATAATGTAATTTATTTAAACGAATTTATAGGAAATAATGTTGGTGGTATCCAAGCTTACGGTGACAACTTAAATAATTATTGGAATTATTCAACATTAGGTAATTATTGGAGCGATTATAAATCAAGATATCCAGGGGCAAGTTTAGTAAATAATGTTTATTGGGATACTCCGTTTGTCCTTGATGAAATTATTGGTTCAACTGATAACCATCCATTATTAGATTATTTTCACAATCTAACTCCCTCAACTCCCATTACAATTAAAAATAATGCTGAATTGGCTGATTTCGCTAGTGCTGGCGATGGATCTTCTTCTGATCCCTATATAATTGAGAATTACGCTATCAATGGAAGTGGATTAGGGGAAAATTGCATCACAATTTATGATACAAATCTTCATTTTATTTTACGCAATTGTCTTCTGTTCAACGGAACTAATGGAATTAATGTAACTGAAGTATATTATGGAAATATAGTGAATAATATAATGTATTTTCACTCTGAAGATGGAATGTATTTTTTAACATGTGATTATACAATAGTAGAAAATAATATTGCCTACAGTAATGGTGATGATGGATTCGAATTAGTAGATTTAGATTATGGTACTTGTATAAATAATACTGCAAATGATAATCTTGATGATGGATTTAGATTTGGCAATCCAGACCATACTATGATCACAAATAATACAGCATACAATAATGATGATGAAGGAATCCAAATTGAGGCTTCACATAACAGCACGACAGCCCATAATACAGTAATTAATAGTACCAGTATTGGAATATATCTTGGGGATTCCTATAATTGTACGGTAATTAATAATTTGGCATTTGGAAATGGCAATGGAATTCTCGTAGAATTTACTAATGATACTGAATTAATCAATAATACCATTTATGATTCTAGGTGGCATGGGCTCGTTTTAGATCTTTTAAATGATTGTAATGTAACTGGTAATCGGATATATGATAATCTTGATTATGGAGTTAATTTAGAAGCATCAAATAATCTTACTGCAATCAATAACACCTTATTTGGAAATTCTCGAGGATTTCACATTCAAGGCGCTAATTATTCAATTTTCCTAAATAATACAGTTTTTGATAATAGGAATTATGGATTTAGCACAAATTATAGTAAAAATAACACCTATTTGGATAATAAAATGTGGAATAATTCAAATGAAATACATTTCATTAATTTGTGTCTCAATAACAACATTACAAACAATCAAATTTTCCAATCATCGGGTTTTGGAATTAACATTAGTCAAGGTAATTTTAACACGATTAAACAAAATACGATCGAAAACACAACAAGAGGCTTATCTCTAGATTCTAGTATGAATAATACAATATTAAGCAATTTTATCAAAAATTCATCCTTATATGGAATTGATCTCACGACTAATTCCCAAAATAATACCGTAAGAAACAATACAATCAGTGGGTATAATAACACAGAAGATGGAATTTATGTTCTGGAGTCAGGAAATAATACTCTTTATAATAATTCGATATTTAATTGCTCAGTTTATGGTGTATATTTAAATAAAGCTGTGAATAATACCATAAATGAAAATGAAGTGGCACATATTGTTGATACCGGCATCTATTTAAACTTATCTCATGAATGTAGGGTTAGTAATAACACGATTTACGACTGTTCAAGCGAGAATTATGGAGGTGGATTCCAATTCATCGCATCAGATAATTGCAGGATTATCAATAATACGGTTTTTTACAATAAATATTATGGAATTTATCTCTATAGTTCTGATAATTGTAAGATTCTAAATAATACAGCTCATCACAATCAAAAGGGTATTCATGCTGAAATTGGCAATAAATTAGAGATTTATGAAAACACGCTCTATAATAATGATTATTTTGGAATTGAATTAATTGAAGTTGAATATAGTGCAATTCATAACAACACCGCTTCTTTTTCATCAAGTGCCCTTATTGGCAGGGGCAGTGGTATTTATTTATATCTTTGTCATAATAATACGCTTCATAATAACACGGTTTTTAATAACACTGGATTGGCTAATTACGGCGGGATAGGTATTTACATCAATGCATCATATTCAAACAAGTTAACTTCTAATACAATATTTAATAATTCTGGGACCGAGCTTTATGCAGGGATTGGAATTTTAATTTATATTTCAAATCATAATAATTGTACGGATAACAGAATTTCTCACATAACAGGAAATACTGCAGGAAGCGGGATTCTTATTCTTTCTGCATGTAATAATAATACTATATATCATAATGAAATCAAAAATTGTAAGAATCAAGGAATCGACTTGCAAAATACAGGGACTAATAATAACAACACGGTTTATAAAAACATTATTTATGAAGTAAATAATGGAATTCGTCTTGAAGCTTCTGATTTCACAAACATAACAGAAAATGAAATATTCAATACTAATATGAATGGGATATATGTATTTGGTTCTGATAATTGCACCTTACACAACAATACTATTTATAATGGCACTGATGGGGTTGTTGTTTGGGGATCCTCAGAGAACGTAACAGTTACTAATAACACAATCTATAATCATTCATCCCAAGCTGTTTATTTATTATGTCAGAAGTGCAAATTCTATAACAATACAGTGTATGAAAATTATGATGGCTTTTATCTTGATACAGGAGCCGATACTAACACGTTCATTCATAACACGGTATTTAATAACTCGAGGAATGGATTCACTGTAAGTAATGCGAATTTTAATAAAATATTCTTTAACAATATCTCAAAAAATAAGGAGGCAGGAATTTTACTATATCAAGCAAATGATAATCAAATTGCGTTCAATTATTTAAATGACAACACAGAAGAGGGCATTGTTATCGAGGTTTCAAATAACTCCGTTGTGTATTGGAATGAAATTTTGCGAAATAATATGTGTATCGATGAGATTGATAGCGTTAATAACACCATGGCAAATAATTCTTGTTTTGAAGGACTTCAATTAAGTACAATTTCTCCGAGTATCATCATAGATGGAAAAATTTATTTGAATTGGACAAAAGTATCTTGGGCTACGTTTTACTTAGTTTATCAGCATGATTCACCCTTTATTTTCTTTGATTTATACAAGATGGCTCACATTGCTAACGTATCATCAAATCACACGACTGTCCAAGTATCTATCATTGGAACTTATTATTATGGAGTACTCGCATCAAATGGGACTCATATGACGAGCTTATCAAATATACAAGCGGCTAACGTGCTTGGGGTAATTGGTCCTCAATTAAGTCCAATTTCGCCTCATAACATAATGAATGGAATAATTATTTTAAATTGGTCTCAAGTTCAATGGGCAACTTATTACTTGGTTTATCGTGATACGTCATTATTCGGTTATTTCGATTTACCGAGGATGACTTTTATAGAAAATCTTACATTAAACTATATTACGGACCAAGTTTTTAGCATTGGAACTTATTATTATGGAATTGTTGCTTCAAATGGAACGTATTCCACATCATTATCAAATATTGATAATGCAAGCGTTACTGGTTTAAGTGGAACCGCATTCAATATTACACCATTCAACAATATACCTCTTTTCGTGCCTGACAATCTCAATCCCTCTGTGTTCATAAACATTAGTTCAAACGTGTCATTGCAAATCAGTATCACAATAACATTGGTAACGCCTGGAGGATTGGATGTGCCAAATTATGGCGTAATTTTCATAGAAATTCTAACTAATAGAACGGATTATGAAGTGAATGCAACTTTTCGTATTTACTATAATGAATTAAACTTACCAGCTGGAATTGAAGAAGATGAGTTAGACATTTACAATTGGAATGGAACTCATTGGGTTGCTTTAGGAGCTACGCTAAATGCTACTGGCAACTATCTTGAATATATCTTGACTCATTTCTCATATTATGCAATTATTGGAGAACAAGCTGACTTCGGAACCCCTCCAAGATTACCTTTAGAAATCATTATCATCATTATAATAATCGGAGCAATTGCAGGGATAAGTATTTTGTCTTACGTAATTGTACGTAAGAGAAGAAGAAGTCCAGGAGAAGAGAGACAAAGAAAAACAAAATTAGGGGACACACAAATTGAAACAATAGAAGTCGATCAAGTAAAAATATTAGAACTTCAGGATGCATTTAAACAGCCCGGTTTATCACTTGAAGAAAAATTAAACATGCTGATCTCAAATGAAATTCCTTTAAATAATGTTGCAGCACTAAAAGATGCAGAATTAAATAACTTTTTAATTCAAAATTTTATGATTCTACCAAACGAATTTATAGAATTTCTCTTAAAAATCGATGCAACCGTTGAAGAAAAATTGGAAATTATAGAAATATTTAAGAACTTACCAAAAGAAGCCCAACAGGATTTCTTGAAAGAATTAATGGATTTATAATTTCATTTAATTTCTATTTTTTTCTCATTCTTATTATCTTTTTAAATAGCATAAAATATTTGGAATTATAAATTAAATAAATATTAAATCCAATGGAAAATTATTTTTGATTACAGATTCATTTGAGGTATTTTTCTTTGGATGATTTAAAAAATATCAATCAAATAGCAATTGATATTCTTAAGATTGCTGAAGATTTAAGCAATAAAAAACCGTTAAACGTTGATATGCTTTATAGAACGGCGATTAAGAAATTGAATTATCCAGATATAGAGATAAATAAGACTATTTATGATCTTTTATTAAAAAAGATAATAATTCCCGAGAAGAAATTAGTAAGAACCCAAGTATTAAAAAATGAAAAGAGACAGAGTATTTTTGATCTTATAAGAAAGTGTCCTGGTTCACATTTAAGAGAAATTAGAGAAACTCTTAATCTGAATCCTCATGTGGCTCAAGCACATCTAAAAATGTTGGAAAACTTTAATTTTATTTACCGTAGAAAACATCTGAAATACATCGTCTTCTTCCCCTTTGATTTTATTAAAAAGAATGAAGACGCTATCCTATCCCTTAAGAATGACAAGGCTGAACAGATTTTTTTGAGGATCTTACAAGAACAAGTTATTGATATGATTAGATTAAAAGAACTTGAGGGCATCGAACAAAAGTTGATCAATTATCATCTGGATCCAATGGTAGCATCTGGATTAATTTCCAAAGTAGATAAAGATGGAAAAACGCTCTATCAAGTGAATCAAGACAAGTATTTAATGATTGAACGTTATTTAGAGATAAAACTTGAGAAAATCGAAGGAATAAAGTCGGAGAAGCCAGCCTCTGCTGATCTTATGCAATCTGGCTCTTCCGATTTGTTAAAACCCCAAGTACCTCAAGAACCAAAAGATCTGGTGCAAATTAAACGGGAATATGATTTTGTTGGAGGAGAAATTCGGTTTAAATGCGCAGTGCAAAACATTTCTAATACCGTGGTTACAGATATAAATGTTACTTTAATTCCTACATCCCAATATGAAGTTACTGAAAGAGTAAAAGCGGTTGAAATTTTAAAACCAGGAGAATCAAGAGGAGTTGATTTTAATTTAGTTCCACTAACGTGTGGCAAGTCAAAAGTGTTTGGATCCGCGACATATATGGACCCATTTGGGAATCCTCACACTGTAACCTTACAACCAAAAGAAATCTGGATAAAATGCCCCTTAGTAATTCCAAAGACTACTGATCTCGCGGAAATCGATAAAATTAAGAAACAATTACAGAAAGGTGAAGCGAAGATCCATTTTGAAATATCGCAAGATTCTGCGTTTACAATAGTTTATGACCAAATTTCGGCATTAGATTTAAGTGAAATCGATATCGATGCCGATAACTTGAGTACCATTCATTCTGGTATGGCTAAAGTAACAAACGATAATATGATTATTGAATCGAAAATTACAAACAATATTGCTGTTTTAACGGTTTGGACTAGAGATATGAAGCAAGCGACAGGATTTTTGGCTTATATTAAAAATCTAATTAAAATGACCTTTGAATTACATAAAAGAATGGAAGGAAAAATAGAAAAAATAAGTCAAACCATCTTAGATACAGATGATATATTCAATCGATTTGCTACATTATTCCAATACTGCGAAGAAAAAGATAATTGGAAGGTTGGAGATATTATTTTATTGTTGAATGAAATCAAGGTAAAGGTAGAGCGCAGCGTTCCTGGATCATCAATTATAGAAAAGATAATGGATTGGAATGAGAATCTCCAAGCATTAAGGGTTGGAGATAGTTTATCCAACCAAAATCAAATGGATCTTGAACATAATATTATAAATTGGTTATCAGAGACTAATAGAGTCGGATGTAATCAACTTGAAATATATAGACAAAGTTTTCCAGAGAAAAAAGATCAAATTAAAAATTTATGCGAACTAACAGAAAAGGAAGATGTTTTCGTACAAAAAATTCATCATATTTATGCCATTAACATTTTACAATATTTAATGATCATTAATAGAAAGTCGGGCCTTGCTATATTTCAATATGACTTTACCAAGGGGGACGAAATTGATGGAGACTTGATATCTGGATTTTTAACAGCCATCCAAGATTTTGGTAAGGAAATTTCGCGAGGTGAAGACACTTCAATGAAAAAATTGGCTTACAAGAATTTCCAAATCGAGTTGGATGATGGAGAATTCACGAAAATTGCATTAATTCTAAAAGGAAAACCCATTAAGTACTTGAATAAAAAATTAAAAACCTTCATAAGAGAATTTGAAACTACTTTTAAAACTGAACTTCAGAATTTTAATGGTGATGTTGCAGTATTTGATCCTGCAGTAGATTTAGTAACAAAAACCTTTCAATAAACATATTTAATGCAATTTTATGACAATTTTTGTATATACAATTGAATTGAATTGTAATATTTACCCTTGTGTCGTGAAGGAAATTTATTATTACATTTAGGATTCATAGGTGTTCTTGCTTTAACCATTTGGAAGAAGAAATATGGGTTTAGATGGTTAGTTCCTGATTTCTTAGAAGTAGCCTTAGTATTTACTCTTTCGTTTGTAACAATTGATCTATACGTTCCTGCATTAACAATATTCATAGGTTCTCTTATAAGCGGGACATGTATTTTATATATAAGAGGATATGAAAAAAATAGAGAAACTGAAAAACCTGTAGAGAAGATTCTTTCAGCCTTCATTTATTTTTTTTAATTATTTAGAAGAATTTTACGTTTTATGATTTAAATTTTGATATTTATACAATATATATCCTCACCGTGATATTCTAAAATCTTTAATTTCTATATTTTTCACAAAAATAGTAAAAAGTTATAAGGTCTGTAGTTTTGTATTACATAATTAACTTATGGAAATTTTTTAATGTCATTAATTGACGATGGATTTTGCAGCAGGCAGTGTACGGGTTTTTGTTGTAGTAGTTATGTTGTGCTTATAACTTCGGAGGATGCCATACGAATTCTGGAGAATACAAACTTGCATCCATATGATTTCTTAGAAATTTATGAGGGATCTGTCGAGAAAATGGGTTTTTATCCAATTATAAAAATAATGAATCAAGATGCAGTTTTAGGTATTAAATATCGCCCAGAAACGACAACTTGTTATTTTCATGATGAAAAGACAGGGCTTTGTACGATTCATGAGTTTAAGCCAATGGTCTGTGCTACATATCCCTTTTCGATGGATTGGGAAGAAAATTTGTATCATTTAAAAGATATCTTGTGTCCACAAAAATGGTGGCCGGAGTCCGAAGAAATGAAGGAAGTATTTAAGAAATCTATTAGAAAATCCTGGGAAGAAGGTGAAATATATAAGCAAAAAGCTAAAACCTGGAATGAACAGCATCCTGATGGAACCTTTGGAATTTTTTTAAAACATATTGGAATTAAATATGGTAAATATCAATTATAATAATGAATTCATAAAAGAAGCAAAACTTTTTGAAAAGAAAGACGATTTTTTAATCTGTAAAACTTGTGAACATAAGTGTATTTTAAAAATAGGTCAAATAGGATTTTGTAAAACTAGGAAAAATATTGAAGGAAAGTTATATACACTTATTTATGGAAAAATTTCGTCTATATCTAACAATCCAATTGAGAAAAAACCATTTTTTCATTTTCATCCTGGAAGTCATGCACTTACTATAGGAAGTTTTTCCTGCAATTTCACGTGTGATTGGTGTCAAAATTACCATATTTCAAAAGCAAATCCATCAAAATCAAGAGGAGATTTTATTTCTCCAAAAAATTTGGTTCAGCTGGCAAAAGATCATGGTTCTGACGGTTTAAGTTATAGTTTTAATGAACCTACGTTACTTCTAGAACATAGTCTTGATGTTTTTAAGATCGCTCAAAAAGAAAAGCTGTATAACACGTATGTTTCTAATGGATACATGACATTGGATGCAGCAAAATTGTTAGTTGAACATGGCCTTGATGCTATCAATATTGATATAAAGGGTGATGAAAAAGTCATCAAAAACTATTGTCATGCTGATATAAATAAGATCTTTAGAAATGCGTCATTTTTTAAAAATAATGGGGTTCATGTAGAGCTAACTACATTAGTAGTGACTAGTCTAAATGATAATATAGCCATTATTGAAAAATTGGCAAAAATCATTATAGATAAACTAGGTGTTGATACCCCATGGCACTTAACTAGATATCACCCTGATTATAAATTTAAAAATCCTTCTACATCTATAGAATTTTTGGAAAGAGCTAGAAAAATTGGCAAAAATGAAGGTATTAATTACGTATATATTGGAAATGTGCCGGATCACGAATATGAAAACACATATTGTCCAAAATGTAACGAATTATTATTAAAAAGATCCGTTTTTTCAATAATTCACAAAAAATTGAATGATAATAAATGTCCAAACTGCCAAAAGGAAATTTTAATGGTAAATTGATACGAATAATTCACGATTTATGTGATTTCATTTTTACTAATTAATAATTAATTAATAAGAAAAAAATAAAAGAGAAGACATCTTGTATTAAAAAAATCTATAAAGAAATCATAGAATTACAATAACTACATTTGATAGCCTCTCCAGGTTCTGGACATCGGTCAAGAGGAGCCCAGCAAGCAGGACATCGAAGATTTTTTAAGTCTGTCTCTAAATTGATGCAACCAGATTTTAGAATAGCTTTCCTTAAATCAGAACCTAATTCTGCTAATAATCCTGTTAATTCTATATCATCATTACATGTAACTATAATTTTTATGAACTTATTTTGTTCACTTATTATTCCTAAAATGATATATTCATTTTTCTTTATCTTTGTTTTTCCGTAATATATTATTTGAGCTTCAAATGTTGGTGTATCATTAATTATTTCACTTACAAATTTTAAATGATGTCGCTGTATCACGCTTTTTAAAAGTTCTATTGCATCCCTTGGATGTAAATATTTCGGTAGTGAATAACTCCTTTCATCCTTCTTTGTTAACCTATATTTCATGAGATTATTTAATTTTGCGATATTTGCTTCTTCTTCAGTAAAAAAGAGTGGACACACTATTTTTATTTCTAATGGTAACATTGGTACGGTTTCAGGTTCACCAAGATAGTTTAGATAATATACTGTTCCGTATATTTGTTCTTTTCCACAGATTAAAGGTTCTAAAGTAAAACCAATCGTTTTTTCATTGCCAGGTGGAATTGTATCTAAATAAAAAATTTGGTCTCCGCGTTCCTGAAGTTTTGGTTCTATTTTTCTGAGAACAAAAGCTTCAGGTAATTCAAGGTGAAATCGGACTTTTGATATTAAAAATACGGACTTATTTATTATTTTACATTTAATCCTAATAAATCCACCAAGCAATTCATATTGTCTTTTTATTTGCAAGCCCTTATTATTCGAACCTTGCATTGTATATGATGAAATGCGAGGATTTTCAATTAATTCTTGGTTAATCAATGGTTGTGAATAATTAGATTCGGATCTTACTGTTATTACCGAATCAGTTTCATCCATTAATTCTTTATTCCTATTTTTTTGTTCATCTTGTTGATTTTTTTTGCTTTTGTATACACCATAAGTAATAATAACTCCGACTATAGCACTAATTACTATAATTGCTGTAATAATCAAAATGATGAAAATTTCAATATTTTGAGGTTCTTCTGATCCCCAAGAATTAGTAGTTTCAAAATAGAGTGGTGCAATGATTAATTGTGTATGTAAATTATTAACAGCAGCACGTTGCGAGGCATCAGTGCTACCTCCATTAAGACAAGCATACCAGAATTGATATTCACCGTTAGGATTTAAATTTTGAGAACCTGATGTTCTACCTACGATAGGTAATGCCGTGTTATCAGTAATTCGAGCTCGTATTGTAAAATCATCTGCTTCAGGTTGACTTGTATCGATAACTTGAGCAAAAATCCACGATTTTCCATCATCGTTTATGAAATATTTTCCATCATAAGTATTATCATATGATAATACATCAATATAATCACCACTTCCTCCTCCTAGGTAACATGGATCTCGCACCGACCAAGAAGATGAAGTAGAATAGTGAATCTCATCAGCACCCATACCAGCGGTACATGCAAATAAATATTCAGAATTATATGAATCATCTTTCATCCTAACAAGAGTATATCCATTATCAAAAATTTGCATATATTTATAGAAATTAGTTCCGTCTTGAAATACGGTACAAAAAATAGAGCCTTTTTCCACAAATTCGGGTATTTCTTGTCCATCTGCATAATTAAAACTCCAAAAAGAAGGAACTATTGCACCTTCTGGACTTGTTACGCCATCTCCTATATGATTACCCACGGTTGTAGCTAAACCCCAAACTGTTCCGTGTGAATCTGTTATAGAGCTCGTTCCAGTCATCATTTCAGTATAAGAGGGATATCCAAGGCTATCGTTATTGTAAGTTATATTGAATATTTTAGAAGTAGATGCATTTAAATCTGCTAAAAAAGAAACTTTAAAAGATTTTAAATAATCATATCTTTTTGCTGAAAAATTTGGAGCCCATGAATAATCCATCCATGCAAGATATGATCCAACAGCATTTTGAGAGACTGGATAGGTACTAATATAAAATTGGTTGATATTAGTACTTGTAAAAGCAAAAGAATCTTCACTTTTTTTAATACCATCAATATATGTTGTAACGATATCTGTTGAACAATCAAAGGCAAGCGTAATTTGATACCATTGATTAGCAATATACGTTGTATCAATATCTAAATTATTGCTATTGCTGCCATCAGACATTTTAAAATGTCCATCAGCTGCAAATTCAAAACTAATTTTAGTTTCATAGGTAGAGGTTCCTGCTAAACCTATTCTAATTACTTTATTCGTTTGTTCTGCATTAACTAAAAAGGAAACATTCCCAGAGGTTTGATAAGAAGGGAAATTATAAATTAACTGCAAATAGTCATTTGTGCTATCATCACGACAATAAACTACTTTTCCCCAATTGAAATAGTGAGGGATGATTTCAATTGGCATGTTTAAAGATTCTCTTACTAACCACTGACTGGGATTACCCCAATTGTTATCATTTTCAAAATTTTGGTCAGCATAATTGATTTTGTACCAAACTTGCGAATCAATTTCTACTCCAATTCCAGTATCAATTACTCTTATTGAATCATTATGTGCAGTATATTCTTCTACTGATGAAATCGTTAGAGTTATTGGTTCATCTTGTCGTTCTATTCCTGCTTTTTCAGTTAAATTCAATTCATAAAAAGAATTTATGCTTTTTTTAGATAAATTCAGTTGAATTTCGCTATTATTTTGATTAGGGATAGAAAAATTTAAAAAAGATATAAATGCGAAGAGCAATATAAAAAAAATAAGCAAAGTGCTGGATAAAAATTTAAATAACTTACTCCTATTAATTTTGAATTTCCCTTTCATATAAACCACTAATGAATCAAACTTATATTTCCATATCTCTATTATTTTCAATTATTTAAATTTTTTAATTAGAAAAGGAAAATGATTCAATTTTTGAAAAATTGTAAATAAAAACAGTTTATCTAATTGTTAATTACTAAATTTGATATTTTGGCTGAATAGATTGTTGATAAAGTAATAAATAACATTCAATTGATTTTAAATTCATAATTTAATTAAATTTCAGATTTAATAATCTTTCTATATTATGGAAATTTTTAGATTTTTTAAGATAAATAGAAAAAATTGATTATATTCATCACTTCTATATTTATAATTTATCAGATCACTATTATGAAAACACTTATTATCCAAAATGTAACGAATTATTATTAAAAAGGTCTATTTTTTCAATAATTCAAAAGAATTTAAAGGTTAATAAATGTCCTATTTGTAATACGGAAATCTTATTGGTAACTTGATTTAATTGATGCAAATAATCAACAAATTCAAATAATTTCTTTTGTTATTCATTAATAGCCATTTAATAAGAAAAAAAATATAAGTACAAACAGAATTATGTTTTGAGATTTGTTGGTGGTCCTTATTGAGTGAAGTTAATTCAAATATTGATGAAGATCCAAATAGCTTTGAGAAGTTAAGGGTTGCAGAAGCGAAGCAAAGAGACGTTGGAAGATCTATAATAAGAATAGATAATGAAACCATGGAAAAATTAAACATTCAAACTGGAGATGTTGTTGCTATTACTGGAAAAAGATTGACTGCGGCTATTGCATGGCCTGCTTATCCAGAAGATCAAGGGCGTAGTTTAATAAGAATGGACGGACGATTGAGAAAAAATGCCACAGTGGGTTTGGGCGAATTAGTTAGTATTAAAAAAGCTCAAGAAAAAATAGCAAGTAGAGTAATTATAGCTCCAACCTCAGTAAATATCAAAGCAGATCCTTATATCGAACAATTTGTTAGAAGAAAATTATTAAATTATCCCGTTGTTAAAAACGATACTATTTTAATTCCTATTGGTATTAGCAAAGAAGTTCCTTTTCAAATCATTTCCACTCGCCCTTCTGGTGTTGTTACTATTAAACAATCCACAATATTACGAGTGAGCGAAAGTGCCACTGAAGAAGCAGTTGGAGGCATACCAATAGTTACTTATGAGGATATTGGAGGATTGAGTGAAGAAATACAAAGAATTAGAGAAATGGTTGAATTACCCCTTAAGCATCCTGAATTATTTAAGAAGCTGGGTATTAGCCCACCAAAAGGAGTGTTATTACGTGGACCACCTGGATGCGGAAAAACCCTATTAGTCAGGGCTGTTGCAAATGAATCTGAAGCTTATTTCATACCAATCAATGGTCCAGAAATAATGAGTAAATTCTATGGAGAATCTGAAAAGAAATTAAGAAGTATTTTCGATGAAGCTGAAAAAAGTGCACCAGGTATTATATTTATCGATGAAATTGATGCAATTGCACCAAAACGAGAAGAGGTAACTGGAGAAGTCGAAAGAAGAGTAGTAGCCCAATTATTGGCTTTAATGGATGGATTACATGGTCGAGGAAGAGTTATTGTTATTGGTGCAACAAATCGTGCAAATGCTTTAGATCCTGCATTACGACGACCTGGAAGGTTTGATAGAGAAATCGAAATAGGAGTTCCAAATAAAGCTGGAAGATATGAGGTATTACAAATTCACACGAGAGGAATGCCTTTAGGAAAAGATGTAGATATTGCAGATTTAGCTTCAGTAACTCATGGTTTTGTTGGTGCTGATTTAGCAGCCTTATGCAGAGAAGCAGCAATGAAATGTTTGAGAAGATTCATACCAAAGATTAATTTAGAGGATGATGAGATACCCAGCGAGGTGTTGGATCAATTACAAGTCTTGAATGATGATTTTGATCATGCTTTAAAAGAAATCATGCCCTCTGCAATTAGAGAAGTAATGATAGAAAACCCAAACGTGAAATGGACAGATGTAGGAGGGCTTTACGATGCAAAACAAGAATTAGTTGAAGCCGTTGAATGGCCTTTAAAATTAGAAAACAAGTTTATAAAAATGGGAATAAAAGCTCCCAAGGGTATTTTATTATATGGCCCTCCTGGATGTGGAAAAACTTTACTTGCAAGAGCAGTTGCCACTGAATCAGAAGCAAACTTTATTGCAATTAAAGGTCCGGAGGTATTCAGTAAATGGGTTGGAGAATCTGAAAAAGCAATCAGAGAAGTATTTAGAAAAGCAAGAGCCGCAGCTCCCGCAATAATTTTCTTTGATGAAATTGATGCCATTACTACTCGTAGAGGAATGGTTTCAGCAGATTCTAATGTCAGTTCGAGAGTAATTAGTCAGTTATTGACAGAATTGGATGGATTAGAAACGTTGAAAGATGTTGTTATAATTGCAGCTACTAATCGCCCAGACATTATAGATCCAGCTTTATTACGCCATGGTAGGTTTGATAGAGTGATATTTATAGAGCCACCAGGAGAAAAAGAGCGGTTGGAAATCTTTAAAATATATACAAAAGACATGCCTCTGGCAACTGATGTCGATATTGAAAAGTTAGCGAAATTATCGCAAGATTTTGTTGGAAGTGATGTAGAAGGCGCATGTCAAGAAGCAGGAATGTTAGCATTAAGAGAAGACTTGGAAGCAGAAGAAATTGAGATGAAACATTTTGAAGAAGCCATGAAGAAGATTCATCCGACTATAAATCAAGAAATTTTACTTTGGTATAGAAGAATTGGTACTCAATTTAAACGCACGAAACCTAGTGCTCCGCAAATGTCTATTTAATTGTTTATCGTTCCTTTTTTTTCACATTGACTTTTTTTTTAAAAACATTTTTAAGGTTACATTAGAAGGATTAATCATAATTGGATTACTTTTTTTGTAATTTATTTACATTTATTATTAATTTTAAGAGATAATTTTTATGAAATCTGTAAATTGGAAAACATTACCCATAAAGAATACGATATTACAAATTTTAGTTAGAAATAAAGGTGTGATCTCCGATCAGGAGCTCTATAGTTATTTATTAAAAGAATTTAAAGAAATGACACCTTCAGATTTTTCGAAAAATTTAATGGCTTTAGAAATTCAAGGTATTATTAACGTATCTAGAATAACTAATACTAAAAATAAAATTGAATTGTTAATGCCTATTGGTGAATAGAGATAAATAATTAACGAGTTTTTTATTATATTAGAAAATTAAGAGAAGTTAAAATTTTTTATATCTAATTATAGATACGAATTATTTTTAAAATTTCTAAATTCTTTCAATAAATTCCTCTTAATTATCCTTATAACAACTAATTTGATTTAAGATTCTCAATTAATACTGAATTATTTTATTTTTAAAATTTAAATTGATAATAACCGTAAAAATGATGTTTTATTTATGTAATTCTTCAAAATTTTTAATATTGCCAATTTTTTTTTTCATTTTAGTTTAATTATTTTTTCAAGAATCCTTAAAACTAAGGCTTTTTTTCATATATTTAGAGAGTTTAAAACTAAATAAACTAAAAAGAAAAAAAAATAAGTTAAATGGAGTTGAATTTTTGCTATTAAAGAAAAAATTTGAAGAAGATGAACGGATATTTTTAAAAATACTTTCCATAGGATTAATATTAGTGTCTTGTGCAATTTTGATTGAAAACCTTTTACCTCCTTTTCCTCTAATAAAATTTTTTACAGGATTAATGATGGGGATATCAATAGTATTTAACATATTTAGCCTATATTGGATTGGCAGGTTACACAGACAAGTTATCAAAAAGAATCAAGAATAAGTTTAAAATTTTAGATATATATTATATAATAAGGTGATAAATATATCAATACCATCTGAAAATGTAATTTTAAATGCGCTTAATCACGAAATAAGGAGAGAAATATTAAGACTTTTAGAAAAAAGACCAATGAGTTATTCAAAATTAATGGAATATTTTACGATTACCTCAGGAAAATTGAATTATCATTTAAAATTACTAACTGGATTCGTAGAAAAAAAAGATGATGGAACCTATATAAATACAAAGCTGGGAAAACGGATCTTTAAAATATTAGATGATTTTCGTGGATCCATCCAAGATGATGAGAGACACTTATTAAAAAAAGCATATATGACTCAACTTAAAGAAGAAAAATCATATCTTCACTTGAGACTAATTGGTGGATTACAAATGAAAATTATTGCTATTTCAGCCATAGTTGCGCTCATAATTATCATGTTAATATTGTACGTTCAAGTTGGAGTTAATATCATTATTTTTTGGCCCTTAATTTTTATTTTAGTACCAAGTACTGTCATTGGTATTATCTGGATATATAGAATGTATGGACCAGCAAAGAAATTTGTAAAACAAGTAGAAAAAGTGTTAAATGAAGAAGAATGAATTTTTTATGTTCTTTGATAATTAAAATAAAGTATCTTTTCAAGTTATCAGCTTCAATTAATTCAAATTAGGAACGAATTTTTAAGAAAAATCAAAAATTTTTAATTTAAATCCGTTAAAAATAGTAATTTTAGTCCAGAGAAAAAGAAATTCCATCCAAGTAATTAGTCTAATTTTATGAGTTAAAATTCTTAAATCTCAAAAAAATGACCTTAACATTAGAGAAATTTAATAATCTATAAGATTTTACAAAATTGATAAAATATGACATTGTTTTTTAAACTAACTATACTATTAATAATTATAATTATGACAAAAATTATCAGAATACTGCTAATTATAAAAAAATCAAGCGATTTTATTGTTTTCATTTATTTGACATAAATTTTTAAAATATGCGAAACTAAAATAAATATTGCTTAATAATAAAAACTAAACAATAAGATTAATGCCTTGAATTTACAGTTAAAAAACGGTTTGAATTAAACCGAACCAAAAAACGAATGGAAAATCAAAATATTTAAAAGGATATACAAGATGTCAGAACCAGATTACGAAAAAGTATTAAATAAGCTGTTTGATGCAAATAAAACGGTAACTGCGGTAACCATTATGGACGGTTCCGGCAACGTTCTTTATCAAACATCTAACTGGGACATAACTGCTGATATAATTTCAACTTTAAATGCATGGCGTAAACAAGAGCACAGTATTGTTATTCAAGGAATTAAATACTCAATTTTGCAATGCACTAAAGAACGTCTTGTTGCTACAAATGTTATGGGACAAGGACATATTGTGGCAGCGAATTCTAAAGATCAATATATAACTTTAGCTTACGTATCTCCTGATGGTGGCGCGGGTGTAGCTTTCATGGATGTAGCAAGAGCAAATGATGAGATAATGACAGGAGCTCCACTAATTGCAGCCCCTGCAAAGCCAGTTATTGAAGAAATTCCAGAAGAAGCTCCTGAACCAGTGGAAGTTGAAATGCCAAGTCCTACCATAAAACCGAAACCTTTGGCTGTTCCAAGCAGCACTTGGTTTACGAGTAGTACTGAAACGGATATGAAAAGCATTTTATGGGAAATTCAAGAGTTTTACAAGTTTGTAGATAAAGGAGAGTTTAGCTCATTTTTACAAGATCTTTTAACAGAGGGAGACCAAGTAAAAGCATGGGAATTATTGAAATTAATTAGGTCAATGAAATCTTTCATTGAACGATCAAGAGTTCTTTAAGTTAATTGATTATTCAAATCACGTAAATTTGTCCATTTTTTATAAATTAATTTTTTAAGGAAATAATTGATTAAAAATTTGGAAGCTATTTTAATTTGAAAACATTATTGGAATGATAGTAATTGTCTTTAAACTATGAAACTGATGTTGCATGCATTGGAGGAGGACCAGCTTCTGCGTTCGCAGCAATTGAAATTTTAAAAAATCATAAAATGGTCGATATTTTTGAAGAACATAAAGAAATTGGTATTCCTATTAACTGTGCGGGTCTTATAAGTGTTAAAGGATTTGATAAACTCAAAATAAAACTACCCCAAGATTGCATTCAGTATAAAGTAAAGGGTTCAAAATTTTATTCACCTTCTGGACATGAATTTTTTGTAAAAAGGAAAGATATTCAAGCATACGTTATTGATAGAGCAATTTTTGATAAATTTCTGATTCAAAAGGTAGAGGATTTAGATGGTAAAGTGCACCTCAACTCAAAGGTTCTTTCAATAATTAAAAAAAATAAAACTGCAATTGGACTTAAAGTGAAAAAAGGAATTGAAGAAACTTCAATTAACTCGAAAATAATTATCGATGGAGAGGGAGTGAGATCTAAAATCATAAAGCAAATGGGAATAAAAGCGTCCAGATTAAATAGCTTGGTACCAGCTATTCAATATGAATTAAAAAATCTTAGAATAGATCAAGACTATGTCGAAATTTACATGGGGAGAAAAATTTCACCTGGATTTTTTGCTTATATAATACCAACATCAGATACAACTGCAAGAGTAGCCGTTGGTTCAAGATTTGGTAAACCTATTAATTATATCAAATACTTTATAAAAAAACATCCGATTGCTTCAAAAAAATTGAAAAATGGAATAATTTATCAAAAGGGAGGAGGATTAATAATGATTGGTGGTCCAATTAGAAAGACTTATGCACCAGGATTTATGGGTGTGGGAGATTCTGTTGGACAAGTAAAAGCAACAACTGGGGGAGGTGTTGTCTTTGGAGGATTATGCGCAAAAATTGCGGGAAATGTTGCAGTAGAAGCATTAAATAGAGGCGATTTTTCGGAAATGATGATGAAAAATTATCAAAAATTATGGACTAAAGAATATTTAAATGAATTAAGATTAATGAAGCTTGTTAGATTCGTCTTAAATTCGATTCCTGACAAATTAATAGATGAACTTTTCCGTTCAATAGAAAATCAAGGTATAACTAAGATGATGGAAGATATCGGAGACATGGACATGCAAGGAGAATTAATTAAGAAAATTATTTTTGGTCCTAAAATATTTAATCTGATATCATCCATTTTATTTGGAGTTCTATTTCATTAAAAAATTAGCTTGAATTTATTTTATTAAAAAAAGGAAATAATTAAATTTCCATTTTTCATTGACAAAATAAAATTATTTTATTAGTGGTGATAGTATTGTCAGTTATCAAAGTAATATGTGGCGGTTGTGGTCGATTGATATCGCCAAATGAAAAATCTGTAAAATTTAGTTGTCCCAGTTGTGGAGGTACAACAATTTGGCGATGCGAGACGTGCAAAAAATTCTCAAGAGAATATAAATGCATTAAATGCGACTTTACTGGACCTTAATGAAAGATATTATTAATGTTATTCTTAAGAGGAGAAGATTTCCATGGGCGATAAAAGATTAATGGCTATAATGAAGGTTTTACCCGAAGGTACTGAAGTAGATTTAGATAAATTGCAAGAAAATATTATTAAATCATTACCGGATAAATTTGAGGTTATTAAAGAGACATTTAAACGTGAATATGTTGCTTTTGGATTAGAAGCATTACAATTCAGAGTATTCTGTCCTGATTATGAGGGTATCACAGACGAACTCGAAGATCTTTTAAATAAAATACCTAACGTCCAAAGATCTGAAATGTTAATGATGTCCGTAACAAAATTATGATTTTATTTTTCTAATAATTTTTTCTTATCGTGAAATTTTTATGGAAGAGGAAATTTATAATAAGTATAAATTAGCAGGTACTATCATTGCTCAAGTGTTTTTAGATGTAAGAAGATCTAATATTGTAAAACCAGGTGCAAAAATTATAGATATAGTAAATTTCATTGAAGATGGAATTAAAAAAAAGGGTGGAACTTGTGCTTTTCCTCTCAATATTGATATTAATGAAATTGCAGCTCATTATACAAGCCCCATAGACGATCAAACCGTCATACCTGAGCCTAAAGAAGGATATTTACTTGTAAAATTAGATGGAGGCGTAAGTATTGACGGATATTTATCAGATCATGCTATTACAATAAATCTAGGATCCGAAAAACATGATGTTTTTTATGAAGCAGCTCATTCGGCACTTATAAAAGCCATATCCACCATAAAACCTGGTGTTAAAATTAATTCTCTTGGAGAGCTTATTGAAAAGGAAATAAAATCTTTTAATCTTAAACCTATATCAAATTTAAGTGGTCATAAATTAAAACAATATGATTTACACTCAGGTTCAACGATTCCCAATATTGAAACAAGTACTCGACATTCTGCTAGTTTTCAAGAAGGAGACGTTTTTGCGATAGAACCATTCACAACTAATGGCGCAGGGTTTGTGATTAATCAAAAAATAATCACTATTTATTCTTTAAATAAATCAAAAATAAAAAATGCTCCGAGACAAATCAATGATGCTTTAGCGACCATATTTAAAACAACAAATTTATTGCCTTTTTCACCACGCTGGATTCCTTCTGTTTCTGAAAATATTTTAAAGCGATTGATTAGCTTGAGAGCAGTTCATGGTTATCCAGTTTTAATGGATGCTAAAAGAGGACCTGTTGCACAAGCAGAACATACTGTCATTGTTACCTCTGATGGTGCAGAAATAACAACTTTAATTTCTTAAAACGGTTTTTTTAAGAATCGTTCATCTTGAGATGTTAATTCAAAATATTTAGAAAGTTCTTGAGCTGTCTCGTTTTTTTTCTTAAAAATAAACTTTAAAAAAGGTAAAAATTCATCATTACTCTTTTCAGTTGAAACATAACATTTATTTCTTATCTTTTTTGTTACGTTAGCTAATGAACCTCTTCTATATTTTCCAATATTATTAAAAAAAAACATAGGGAAATATTTAAAATAAGGCACATTTCGAAATGGAGTACTTGTACGTGAAAGTGAAACTCCCCCACTCATCAATTCGATAGAATACGGTAATAAACTCCATCCAGTAGTTTCCATAATTTTCGAAATCCGTGCTTGGAACGTGTCTGCTCGCGATAAAGCATAATATGAATCCTCTAATTCCTTAATTTCATTCATATGGTTGGGGATATTTTCATTAATCCACTGTTCAATTAAATTGAAATCTATATCTAATCCAGATACGGCATCTTTACATTCTTGAACCGTCTTCCCCTTGAACATCTCACTCAATGCATTAAATATTTCGTTAGTTCTATTTCTATAAGTAGATATACTAGAAACATCATTTAAAGTTAGAGTATTTTTCCCTTCTGAAAGCCCTTGAAGATCCATTATGGCTGATCTTATATCACCCTCTGCATTTTCTGCTATCATGCGTAAGGCTTTTTTATCAGGTTCAATATTCTCACGCTTACAAATTCTTTCTAAAACTTTTTCTATGGTTGTGGCTTGAACCTTACGCAATTTTAAGGTTTCGATTATTTTTGAAGTTCTTATAGATTGTATTTTTTGAGAATATAAATCATTACAAGTCATTAAAATGGGATATTTTGTTCGTTTTATAATATCTAATATTGCAGAAACGCCACCTCTATCCGCATTTCCTGCCAATCCATCAATTTCGTCAATTAATATGAGTCGTTTTTCATTAAATAAAGTTTTTTGACCAAGAGAAGCATCTTTTATCATTTCATTGATGCTAGATTTATTCCTCGTATCACTTGCGTTAATTTCAATTAAATCGAATTTGAATTGATCAGCCACTAAATAAACAGATGTAGTCTTCCCAACGCCAGGTGGTCCCGCTAGTAATATTGCTTTAATTTCGTTATTTGGATTCCAACCTTGTATGAAATTTACTATTTTTTGGAAAATGGAATTGTTACCTATCATTTCAGAAACTTTTTTTGGTGCATGCTTTTCAACCCACAATTTTTGACCTTTCATTTATCAAGCCTCTGCTAATTTTTCTAATTCATCTCTAAAATATCTAGAAATCTTTGCAAGAATGTAATAAATATGAACTTCTTCAGAAAGTGCTGTATTTAATTGATTATCAGCATCCGAAAAGAAAATTTGAAATTGAGTCTTTATGTTTTCTGGATAAGGTAATAATAAGAATTCTTCATTTAATTCTTCGATGATGCGTTTTCCATCATATCCAAATTCCAAAAATAATTTTCTGACATTATCTCGAATAGCATTGAAGTTTGAGAACATACAAGCAGTGATTATTTTTTTAAATTTAATTTTGGGAGAAATATTTTCATAAATTTCTTGAATGAGAGGAAAATCAACCTGTCTTGATACAGAAGCACCAGCTTGAAGAAAATTTATAACCTTTTTTAAATTTCTTTTCGATAAATATAGAATTGCTCGTATTGCTTCATCAGTTATCTCAAATTTTTCTTCCTTAGAAATCATTTTTATGAGTCTAATTATGGAATTATTTGAAAATTTTTTAAAATTTAAAATCATACAACGAGATCTTATGGGATCTATTATTTTTGATAAGGATTCTGTTATTAGAATTATTCGAAACGTTCTCACGTTTTTTTCCATGATTCTTCTCAAAGCTTGTTGAGTCATTTTTGTCAATAAATGTGCGTCATTTATAACTAGTGTTTTATAAGGAAGTTCACCAAGAGATTTTTTCTTTGCGAATAATTTAATCATACCATGAAGTAAATCCAGATTTGATGGTTCTTTTGAGTATCCCTTTGTCCTAAGCAATTCAATTTTTATCATATCATACCAATAATCTAAATATTCTTGATAATATGTTTTATCATCATTAGAATTTATATAAAATGTATTTAATCCATACGCATCGCCGTATAATTCTCGGAGAAACGATAATATAGCGGTTAATCTGCCCGATCCACTAGGACCGTTTATAAGTAAATGGGGAAAATTTTTATTATCACGAAAAGATTTTAAAACAGATATAACTTCTGGATTTTCGAGGACATCATCTAATTTTTCTGGTCTATACTTTTCAGTCCAAATTTCAAATTGGGATTCCACTAAATTACACCGAAAATGAATGATAAAAACTAATATTTCATTGACAATATTTATTTAAACAATAGGTCATAAATTTTAATCACTATAAAAATTTCACGAAAGATTTTAATAAATGAATAATTAATTTCTTATTAAGTGAGAGAAAACAAGGATTTATTTACTCCTAAACATTTAAAGTTCAATATTTTCTCTAATGGGTGTATTTTAACAATTTTTTTGAGGTTTTGAAAAAATGTCAGAAAGAAGAAAAAACTTCAATGAAGTTCTTGGCTCTTGGATGGGATTTATAGGGTCATTAATTGTAACTATCTTTGCATTAATGACATTAATTGTAGGTGCGTCTACATTTTCAACATTTCCAGGTACTTTTATGGAATATTACGCAGCATTGTCAAGCGAGGGTCTTGCTGTGGCAAATTTAATACTTGTAGCGTTTTTAGTTACTTTTATAACGTTAGCAGGAGCTATTTTAGGATTAGTTATATCATTAATTCGTAGAAGACTTGGTGTTTCCATTTCGGGTTCATCATTATTCATTTCTTTTTTTATGATTGTCTTTGGTTTGATAATTTTTGTATTTTCATTACTCAATGTTCAGAACCAAGTAACAACACATATTACAGATCTCGATTTAAGAGTAACCCTTCAAGTATCAATACCAATAATGTTCTACTTAGCAGCTGGATCTACAGTTCCAATCTGTATTGGAGCCTTTTATATGCTGGCAGCACGCCCAATTCCAATAACAAAATACAAGAAAAAGAGAATGGCGGCTTTGACAAAAGCAGATACATTTGAAAGAACTGGAAAACCTGGTTTAGCGATGAAGTTTTACGATAAAGCAGCAGATTTATCAATGAGATTAAAAGAAGAAGATAAAGCGACAGAATATTACGCAAAATCCAGAGAAATTCACGAAACGCACATAGAAAGGATGCTTAAAGAAGAGGAAGAGAGAAAACGAGCTGAGTTAGCTGCTAGAAGATCAAGATTAGAAGAAGAAAGAAAAGAAATACTTCAGAAAGCAGACGAGGCTGAAGAAAAGGAAGACTATCAAAGAGCATTTTCCTTATATCGTGAAGCTGCAGACAGATCGGTTGATTTAGGTCAAAAAAAATTAGCCGCACAATTTACTGCAAAAGCAAAGGATTTACTTAGAAAAGCAAAAGAATTAGAGAAAGAGAAAGAGAAAAAGAAGCAAGAAGAAAAGAAGAGAGCAGCGGAATATGAAAAAACAAAGAAAGAAATGGAAAAAAAAGCAGATAAAATCTAATTTTTTTTATTTTTAATTATTTCTCGTAAAAGAATTGTTCCATACGTTCCTTTTTTTAATTTAAAAGTTAAAATTAATTTATTTTTGTTTTTAAAGATTCTATCTTTCCGAATTTTTAAGAGTTGAAGATTCTTAGGATTGAAAAATATAGGACGAAATAACCCTTTTGAACTAAGATCTTTAAATTTTTTAAACTTAAAATCTTCAATATTAATTTCTTCCTCTTGCAATAGGTCTATTAGGATATCATCAACTTTTTTTGTTTCATAACCAATTAATGGAGCTGTTAAACAAGCCCTATGATGAGTTTTTAATCTCATTAAATGATCTTTATTAAAAGAATTGACGGTTTGAACTATCTTTGTTGGTAAACCCATTTCATCCAATATCATAACTTGATCGTTTAAATTAAATCCTTTTTTTTCTAAAAAAATTATGGATTTTTTAGAAATATACTTATTAAAAATAAAAGATTGATATGCATTTACGAAAAGTCTTTGTAAGGTTGATGGAAAAATGGAAAATGCTTTTAAATAATCTTCATTCTTTATCAGTTCTTCTATAATTCTTTTTTCATAATACAAGTTTCTTGGAATCTCACGAATAGCTTGTTTTAAATTCCATTGATTTAATAAATTTAATCTAAATTCTTTATGGAGTGGTACTTCATCTTCACAAACATAGTATAAATAAGTCTTAATACAACTCTCAATGTCGTTTTTCAATAGAAATTTTCCACAAATGTGAGTAATTGGTCTGACATCTCCAAATCTTTGAAGTCCAAAATAATTTAAAACACCATTTCCCGATTCAATAGCTTTAATTTTAGATTCTACGTGTTTTGTAATTTCTTCAGGGGATTCTAAAATATCCCTTACAGTTATGGTAAAATAATTCCCATATAAATCACCTAATTTAACTGGATTGTTAATACTCTTAACATTATAAATTTTAATATTATTAATTTTGATGGATTTTAATACTTCTTTATGACTTTTATGCGCACTCATTCTTTGGCAAGTTAATGCTCGCTTATCTTTCATACCAGCAAAACTAATAAAACCCTTAGGGATATTTAATTTTGAAGAAATTAGTCTAATTGCTTCATACGTATCAAGATTCTTTTTAACCAGTAAAAATTCTATAAATTTATTGGAAATATCTTGAACGTGATTTAAATTATTATTATCACATATTTTGCATGTATGGCCATCCAAATCGATCTCTTCAACAATAAAGTCCTCAGGTCGGGTTTTTAATTTCCCATAAATTTGGTTTTTGGGAGTACTGTAATTTTGAATGCCACAAAACCGTTCAATTTTTTCAGATGTCATTTCTATAACTGATTTTCTTCTATTTCTTTTTGTATCTTTTTAAACGTATCCTCTAATTTTTCAACAATAACTCGAGTACCCGAAGTAACCTCCAAAAAATTTAATTCGTGGTTATAACGAGGCACGATATGGATATGTAAATGTCTTACACTCCCTCCAGCTACTTTGCCCAAATTTATTCCTATATTAAAAGCATCAGGATTATGGGTCTTTTTTAAAATTCTTTTTGTAAATTTTAATAAATTAAATAATTGAAGGAATTCAATTTCAGATAATTCATCAATATCTTCGATGTGGCGTTTTGGTATAATCATTAAATGTCCAGGATTGAATGGATATTTATTCAAAACTATCAAGAAATCATCAATTTCTTTGATTAAAGTATCTTCTATTAATTTAAGGTCACAGAATATGCAATTTATAGGTTTTTTCTTTTTCACATAATCCATTTTATCAACAAAAAGATATTTTTTGAATTTTTTTTCCATTTTTTTCCCCTTAGATGTTAAAAAAAAGTATTTAAAACTCAAATGTCATGCCATCATAACTCAATTCTAGATTCGGATCAATTTTTTTTAATTCTTGAGAAAGTAACTCTACTTTTTTTGATAATAAATGAGAAATATGCACTAAAACAGTCTTCTTTGGGCGTATTTGTTCAACAATTTTACGCACTTCTGTTAAGGTCAAATGTTTTCCCTTTAAAAAATCTACACTTCTATTTGTAAACATCTCAAGTATTAATAAATCAGGTTTCGGGTTATTCCAAATTTCAAAGGTTCTTTCTGGAATATCTAGACCAAGATCTCCGGATATGATGATATTTTTATTTTCTTTTGTGGTGATTTTGTAGCCTCTACAAGCTACTTTTTTTCTATTCTTATGAAGAACTCCAAAAGATTGAAATTTTAATCCAAAAAGGTTCAGTTGTTCATAAAGATCGATTTCTTGAAGATTAATATTCAAGATTTTCAAGAGGGATGAAAGATTTAGAGAATCTAAAATGTCTTTTCCAGATATTATTTTTACCTTTTCTCTATTTCTGTACATGTTATTAGAATGAGTCCTATATAGTTCAAATATGCCTGAGGAATGGTCATAATCTGCATGTGTAAAAAAGATTGCGTCTATTTCTTCAACACCAACATTTATTAATTGAAACCTTAAATCGGGAGATGTATCAATTAATATATTTTTTTTCTTTAATCCCTCATTATGCTTAAAATTAGTCTCTATTAAAATTCCAAATCTAGTTCTTGTGTAGGGTTGACCTACTTTTCGAGCTAATTTACAAATACGGCACGAACAACCTAGTTGGGGCGTTCCTGAACAATCACCTGATCCAAGAATTGTTAATTTCATATAATAGTACCAAATAAATTCTATTTGTAAAATTAAGAATAACTTGAAAAAATTTTCTCATTGATTGCTTAGTTTTTCTTCTTTGAAATTTTTTTACCTTTAGTGCGTTTAATTTTGTCGGAGAGTCTTTTTTTAATTTTATTTTTTTTCTTTTTAATTACTTTTTTTGATATCTTTGATTGTTTTTTCTTACTTTTCTTTTTAACTTTTTCAATTTTTATTAAAGGTTTTTCTTCAGGAAGTTGCTCTTCCTCAATTAAGTCATTTTTGTTTATTTTAATGATTTCGTTCTTTATATTTTCAATTTGATTATTTGAAGATTTTAGACTGACTTTATTAGAAGTAAATTGAGAGGAAATTTCTTTAATTATATCTTCCATAACAGATTGGATGGGTGAAAAATCAATTTCTGATGTAATTTGATCAAATTCTTCTTCCCAAGCTTTAAATTTATCTGTATTTATTAAAGCACCTGTCTCAAATTCTTTTAGTTCTGAAGCGAAGCGATTTATAAAGGATTTTTCACAAGTGTTCAAAAAATTACGGCATTCTTGAACTTTATCTCCCTTATCAATGATGGAAACAAATCTAATAGAATAATCAGAGGATTTTTTCCCTACTAAAGTATAGTTTTTCATTTCGATAGAGTCTATATCACCAGCTTTAATGGAATTTGCAAACATGTTTATTGCAGATAATAGAGAAGATATTAAATTTGGATTATTATCATCAGCATCTTCTCTATCAATATTTTTGCTAAATATGAAATGACCACCATTGGAAAATATCAGAAGAGATCTTAACATTTCCTAACCTTTTTTATCGTGTAAAAGAATTTGTAGATTTTACATTCATTAAAAAAATTTATTATTATTTGATATTAATGAACCATTTTTTTTAAATTATATTTGATAATTATTTATCCTTAAACAATATTATATTGATAAATATGATAAATTATCGATAATTATACTACTCAAAAAATTCTTTTTAATTAAAAAAATTTTAAGAGAATTAGCATTGAGTGGAAATTTAAACTTTTTTAGAAATTTTAGGTGCTATTAGTTGTTTATTATCAGTTATTACAAAAATTGAAATAAAAAGTAAAAAAATAATATTAGAAACAAATACTTTGAATTATAAAATAAGAAATGAATGAAATTTAGATTGATATTTGAGTTGATAAGAAATGGATATTTTAGAAATAATAAAAACTCGAAGAACAATAAGAAAATTTAAAAATCTCAAAGTGGAAAAAGAAAAAATTAAAAAAGTAATAGAGGCAGCAAGATGGGCACCTTCAGCCGCAAATTTACAACCTATTGAATTTATTGTCGTTGATAAAGACGATATTAAAGAAAAAATTGTAGAAATAACGGGTCATAAACGTTACAAATATGCACCGATTGTTATTCTTGTTTGTATAAATTTTGGACAATATAAAAAGATTACAAAATATTATCAATTAAGGAGTCAGTTGGGGATTATTGATGCTAGTTTAGCCATTCAAAATTTAATGCTTACAGCACATACTGAAGAATTAGGAACTGCTTGGGGAGACATTTTTAAAAAGGAAGAAATTCGACAGTTATTTAATTTACCCAAAAATATTGAACCATTTATTCTTATTCCTCTTGGATATCCAGAAGGTGAATTACCACAACCCCCAGAACGAAGATCATTAGATCAACTAATGCATTGGAATTCTTGGTAAACAAAAACATATTAAGAAAAAATTCAATATTTCCTTAGTATTTACTAGTCATATTTCATTGATGTGAATTCTTTTAGGATTAATGGAATCATATTTAAAAGTAAAAAAAGACATAATAAAATTGTCAAGACGGGGTTGACCACATTAGTGAAAAATAAGATTATAAGGAAATTTTTTGTAAAATATCAATTCGATAAAACACATTTGGGGATAATATGGCTGAAGAAATCAATAAAGTTCTAGCAATGAAGGAACATTTTTTGACATTCGTCTTAAATGAGATGAATGACATGATACTTGTACAAGATTTAGAATTTAATATAATCTGGGCAAATAAAGTCGCGTATAAGGAAGCTAGATTACTAGCAAATGTTCCTATTGATCAAGATATCATTGGAAAAAAGTGTTATAAAGTATTTTATGGGATAGAAAATCCTTGTATTGAATGTGCTTTATTAAAATCCATTCAAACAAAAAAACCTCAGCTTATTGAAAAATGGGATGAAAGTAAAAAACGATGGTATTTATATAACGTTAGTTTGATTTTTGAATCGAATCAATTAAAAGCAGTTGCATATATTTCTTCGGATATAACTGAAAAAAAGAAGATGGAAGAAAAATTGAGGGAAACACATCAATTACAACAACTTATATTCGATAATGTTGGTATCGCAATTCTTACATCAAATAAAGAAGGATCGATTTTAAATTTTAATAAAGGCGCCGAAGAAATTTTTGGATATAAAGCAGAGGAAGTTATTGGTAAAAATAATAAAATATTTTATAGAGAAGGCGAATTTGAGCCTATTATAAAAGATATATTTAGAACTATAAAAAAAGATGGAAAATATTCAGGAATTCATACGTTTCTTACTAAAAGTAAAAAGGAAGTGCTAATCAGTTTAACTGTAACACCCATTTTAGATTCCAAAAATGAATTAAAAGGTTACGTGGGAATCGCTAGAGAAATGACCTGATTTTTTTATACATCTACATTTTTATTTTATAACTATAAAATATATAAATTTCAAAGTAATAGATATCGTATATTTTCTTTTTTAGTTTGAGCTATTAGTAATTTCCATAATAAGAGGAATTATTTATGAAAAACGGAATAAAAATAGTTCTAACAGCGTCTGCAACTGAAATGTCAGATTTTTTTGAGAATCCATTTATTGCATTTACAGGAGGTTTTCCCTCCCTCCCAGTCAATTTATTTCAAAGTATAACGTCAAAATTCGGATCTTACGGGTATCCTCCAGTTCCTTTTGATGAAAAAGGAGCGAAATTTGCCCCACATGGATTAAGAAAAATTGAAGCATCCCTACTTGATAATGGTTTTGATGATGATGAGGTTATCACTGTGCACCCTAGTCAAATTAAGGATGTAATTGGAAAAGATACTAAAGTTATGGGCGTTACAAGCATGGATCCAATGGGTCTTGCTTATGTAGACTTAACATACACTTCATTCATTGGTTTTAGTGAAGAATGCTGTAATGCATTTGAATTTAGAAAATTGATGACTAATAGATATTTAAGAAAGTCAAATGCAAAAAAAATAGTAGGCGGAGCAGGTGCTTGGCAGGTATCAGGAAAAAATACTCGGAAATTATTGGGAATTGATCATATAATTTTAGGAGAGGGAGAAGAAATCGCACCTCAAATTTTCCACAATTTAATAAAAGGCGAAAATATACCAGCTATTATCAAAGGAAACGCATCGGCACTTGAAAAAATTCCTAAAATAAAAAAAGCAGCTTTGCATGGAGGAGTGGAATTGATGCGCGGATGTGGAAGAAATTGCCAATTTTGTAGTCCGACAATGCGAATACGACGAGAATTTAGCTTAAAAAAAATAATGGACGAAGTCAAAGTCAATGTAGAGGGAGGAAATAATTTCATTACTTTAATATCTGAAGATATGTTATTATATGG
This sequence comes from Promethearchaeota archaeon, assembly GCA_011365055.1. The sequence continues at coordinate 202,328 of RDOG01000003.1, read as the reverse complement.
ATGTAGAAGTCCGAAGTTCGTTCCAAACAGGGAAGCTGTGTTTGAGATGGCTGAAGCCGTTGCTAATTATCCCGGAGTAGACGTCGTTCAACCAGTACATATTTCATTAGCAGCCGCAGCTGCTGATCCAGAATTGATCTTTCGAATTTCTGAAGCATGGAGGGATGAATCGCACCAAATTAAGGGAAGATATCATTTAAATGGAAAAACATTCATGTCAGCAGAAACAGGGGTAGAAACGGGTAGTCCTAGAATTTTAGAGAAATACATGCGAGGGAAACCATTGCCATTTACTTGTAAAGAATGGCCAGAAATAGTCGTTCAATCTTGTGGGATTCTCAATGATAATGATTGGATTCCATTGACCTCGTTTTTATTGGACATGCCAGGAGAAACGGAAGATGATACGATGAAAACGATAGAGCTCATCGATGAAATGCGGAATTATAACGTGTTTTTAATGCCAGTCCTATTCGTACCGTTGGGAGATTGCATTCTCAGGAATGCTAGAAAAGCTGATTGGACAAAAATCTCAAATGCATCATATGAATTATTCATTAGATGTTGGGAATATAATGCAGACCAATATAAACATGATTTTTTAAAGAAAGGAATGAAATTAATCTTGCCATTCTTATCAGGGATTTTATATTGGAGCTATTATCGCTGGAGACGTGATGTAGCTAATAAAACAATGTATAACAGGTTATTAAACACTGTTTCAGGGTTACGACAAGTTGTTTAATCTTCATTTATAACCTTTATAAAAAGAAAATCGCTCTAAATTTTATTTTTTTTAATTAATTAAAAAGTTCAAAGAGGAGAAAAACTCTATTCAATAGCCAGAGAATTAAAATTAGAAAGATATCAGAGTGATCAGGAGAAATTTAATATTTAATTGAAAGAAAAGTTCTAAAAAAATTAGATTTTTAAAAAATTCTTTAGCAAATTAATTCAAATATTGTATTACTCCATGGAATGAAAAACGCATATTCTTTGCGAATCACAACAGTATGGTAATAGTCTGCAAGTCCGAGGAACCCTTTGATAACTGAGTCATCTCCTTCATATTTGAAAGTTACCGTTACGGCAGTCTTTCCAATAACCGCTTTATTGTATACTCTTTCATCGATTAATGGAATCTTCATTTCATTCACATTTTCATATACCCGCTTCACAAAATCTTCCTTATCAATTTTTTCCTTTGGCAAATCTAACAACACCTATTTTTATCGTAGATTTAATATTTAATACTCTTAAAATTGTTGCTCATTAATAAAGATTTTTTCATAGATTTTGATAGATCTATATACAAACCAAGTTTTGAAAAACTCTTGATCTAGGGATCATCTTCGAAAGAATTCCAATCGCTTATTAATTTTAAATGCTTAGAAATTATTTTTTATTAGAGCTAATTTGATACTTTCAACTGGGTTTTTATCAGTGCAATATATATTTCAATTTAGGAATAATAATTAGATTTAAGGGAACTATTAGAAATAACTGATGATAAAAATCTCACATAAGATTATTTTAATATTTCATAAATCGTATTTCTTTGTATAGGAATTTTATCAACATCAATGATAGTTTTTCTGATTTTATTTTCACTTAAATATTGCCCATTAGTTGCACCAGCGCGCCTAGATATGTTTTCTTCCATTAATGTTCCTCCGAAGTCGTTTGCGCCGCATTTTAACCCTTTCTGAGCAAGCTCTACTCCTAATTTAACCCAAGAAACTTGAATATTTGGAATGTTATCCAAAAAGATCCTTGCTATCGCAATTAATTTAAGATCGTCTAATCCTTTATTTCGGGATGATTTTAAATTTAATGAATTATTTAAATTAATAAAGGCAAGCGGAACAAACTCCGTGAATCCACCTGTTTCGTCTTGAATCTCTCTTATAATCCTCAAATGCTCAACTCTATCTTGATATGATTCTACGTGTCCATATAAAATCGTTGATGTGGTTGGGATTGAGAGATGATGAGCTTCTTTAATGACTTTTACCCAATCGGAAACAGATAATTTATTTTCACAAATAACTTTTCTGATGGCATCTACTAGAATTTCTGCTGCAGTTCCAGGAATTGAATCCAAACCTGCTTCCTTAAGAATTTTTATGGCTTCTTTAATAGTAAGGTTAGAATTTTTTGATGCCATGAAGATTTCAAATGGAGAGAATCCATGAATATGAATTTCTGGGAATTCCTTTTTAATATTCAATATTAAATTCTTGTAAAAATTAATTTCAAGATTTGGAGCAATGCCACCTTGAATGCATATTTCCGTAGCACCAATTTTTTTAGCTTCTCTAATTTTTTTCATAAATTGTTCGGTGGAGAGAAAAAAAGCTTCTGGAGAATGAAAATCTTTTTCATGATAAGCACAAAATTTGCATTGTACAGTACAGATGTTTGTAAAATTAATATTTCTATTTAAAACATAAGTTACATAATCTCCTTTTTCTTGATATCGAAGATAATCAGCAACTGCAAATAAAGCATCAACATATTTATCTTCAATATTAAATAATTTTAAAGCGTCCTCGGGAGATATTCTCTTGCGATCTAAAGCTTTTTCCAGAATGCAATTAATTCCAGAATTTAGCTCTTTTAAAGAATTTACGATATTTTGTCTTGAGAGTTCGATCAAGATTTAACCATCTATTAAAATTAATCTTATTTTAGATTGAATGTAACCACATACCCATTAAAATTTAAAATGTTTTAAAAACTTTTTAACTTTAATACGATTCGATTATTTTAAGAATTTTATGAGATACAAATTCAGAATTTATAAATTGAGGATAGACAGGTAGTCTCGCTTTTAATTTTAAACGATTTCTTTGACAAATTTTTTTTAATTCTTCTTCAGAAGGCCACCTCATTTCAGGATTGATTTCATCTAATGTAATGGGAGAAATACCACCTAAATCATTGATGCCAACTTGTAAGATTTCATCTAAATTGTATAACGTTAAATTTGGAGGTACTTGAATTGACATTGAATCTCTAAAAATCAATCTAGCAGTGATTATTGTTCTTATTAACTGTTCAATGGGAATAGGTTTCATATTTTCCATTTTAGTACCCTCCTTCGGTAAAAAATTTTGGATGATAATTTCTTGAATATGACCATATTTTTCGTGTAATTTCTTAATTTCGATTAATGACGCAACGCGTTCGGGAAAAATTTCACCAATTCCGATTAAAATACCTGTTGTAAAGGGAATCTTTAAGTTTCCTGCATGTTCAATCATTTCTAATCTTTTCTCTGGTATTTTAGAGGGGCTATTTTCGTGTGGACCTCCTTTTTCACACAATCTTTTACTTGAAGATTCAAGCATCAACCCCATGCTTGAATTAACTTCTTTTAAATTTTCAAGCTCTTTAATAGTTAATAAGCCAGGATTGCTATGGGGTAATAATCCCATCTCCAATGCCATGTTGCATATTTTCAAGTGATATTCATGAAGTGAATTATATCCCATTTTTATTAATTCTTCGTGTAGTTCAGGATATTTTTCTTCGGGTTTTTCACCAAAAGTGAGAAGAATCTCTTTACAATCAAATTTTTTAGCTTTTTCTAATAATTTCTTTATTTTTGGAATTTTCATAAGTATTTGACCATTTTTAGAAGGTTCTTCTCGAAATCCACAATAAGAACATTGATTTCTGCATAGATGAGTTATAGGAATAAAAATGTTCTTTGAAAATGTTATGTTTTTAAATGAATTACGCGTGAATTGAAATATAAAATTAGATAATAAATTTAAATTCTTATTTGAAATTTCATTAATGTTGTTTAATTCCTCAATTTCAAATTGATTATTATTTTTAAATTTTTTAACTAACTTCTCAACAAAAATTTTATCCGACATGTGATTTGTCCGTTTCCTGTTTATTTTATTAATACTATTTTCAATTGCACATCCTAAGTATTCTTTTTTAATAATTTTTTAATCATTTCTCCTGCAATAAATATAGATCTAGCTTTTTATATCGTAATTGTAAGTAGAATTAAATATTAAAAATAATTTAATAGACACCCGTAATAACTCTACTAAAATATCTCAAATCAAAATTTAGGATTTTTTTAATATTTTGCTAATTTTTTTATTATATCGTTCATTTTAATATCAAAAAATCATAGAATATGAATTGACATGCAAAATCCCTTAGAATTTGTAGGTTATGGAATCATAATATTGATAGTAATATTTGTTATTCTTAATATTCGAGTATTACTCCAAAAATATAAACATACAGAAAATAAAAACACTTTAGTTTTTACTTTTGCTTTTATAATGTTTTTAGGGGCTATTGTCACGTTACTAATTCAAACACTTACTCTTGAATTAGATGAATTTATTGGAAGAATGATGGCAATTTTAGCGTTAATATTTAGCGGTACTGCAATTGTTTTAATTAATTATTTCTCCTTTAATAATACCTTTCCTGAGAAAAAAGTTGGTTTAACAATCATAATCTCGCTTGTCGCAGTTATTTATGTCTCGATATTAACTCATGCAAACATAAACGGATTATATGGTGGAAATCTTTCGGATATTATTGCTGGAGAAGTTGCATATGATCCAACTATTAGCTTGATTAGTTTTATCTGTCTTATTCCTTTGGGATTGATATCACCAATAATGTTCTTTTATTTTAGTGTTCAATCAGCATCTCTGAATAAAGCAAATTCCCTGAGGAGTTTTTGGATGGGAGTCGCAATTTCAGCTTTCTTTTCAGGATATATCTTAGAAGTCATGGCTATTGCAAGCCCAATAGTAGATATTTTGCTAATATTTGGAAGAATCTTGATGTTTGTTGCTGCATTAATACTATATATTTGTTTCTCCATGCCTGATTGGTTTAAAAATAAAATTGGTTGGGTAGAAGAATAATTTAACTTTCTTTTTTTTATAATTTAATGAGCATTTATGATTGTTGAATATTTTGGACGTCGTTTCTAAATTTGTCAACTTTATATAGATGGAAATACAATAATATTTACTAATTTGGTTTTTAATGGGGTTTTTACATGAGTGAAATTACGAATGTTAAAACGGCTTTAAAAGAAATTATGATGAATTTTGATGATATGAATAATATTGTTACGAATACTATTCCAAAATTAAAAGAAAATCCCGATAGCATGCTAAAATTAATAGAATCGTTCGAAGAGTTAAAAAAATCGAAGTTATCAAAAATTGAATCAATGAAAAATGAAATTATAGATTATAAAAATAAAATTTCACAAGCTAAGTTAGACAATGCGAAATTAGAAGAAGAAATAGAAGATTTAGACAAAAAACAACAAGAAAATATTAAAAAAATTGAAAATATTAAGATTGAGTTAAAAGATACTACTGAAAAAGTAGCAAAACAAAAGGAAGAATTTGAAAATAGAAGCCAACGTCTAAAAGATTTAGAAACTAAAGTCCAAGAATTAATCAAATTAAAAGAAAGTTCTAACGAAAGAATAGAGAAAGTAAAAAACGAATTAGAATCTGATTTTAATAAAAAAAGTAGTTTTGTTGAATCGTTTCAGAGAAGAATTAATGCCATGAGATTGCTCATAACGAAAGAATATTTGAAAAATGCACAAGTCCAAGTTATTAAAGCATTACAAAAGGATGTTAAGATGGAAGTAAGCAAGGTCGTTTTATCTTCAAGCATAAATGAAGATGAGGTAAAAAAAGTTCTACAAAAAGTCGTGGAACTTCAAGGTCCTATTGAATACGATAGCGTCTCAGGTTCTGTTCTATTGAAACAGGAGGTAGACTTTTAATGAGTTCGGAAGAAATATTGGGAAAAATAGAATCCTTTGAAAAAGCTTTTGATACTTATCAACAATCCATCCAAAAAAATATGGATACGGTTTTAAACAAGTTAAGTACGATTTGGAAGCACATGCAAGTAGAACAAAAGGATGTTGAAAAGATAGATAGCGAAATTGATGATCTTAAATCAGAATTAACAGCTTTGAAGACAGAATTTGAAGAATTGGACAAAAAACAACAAGAATTAAAGAAAAATGAAGAAGAATTAAAAGCAAAGATCACAGAATCAAATAACGAATACGAAAAAAACCTGAGCGATTTAAACGAACCAAAATTAGAACTTCAAAACATATCTTCAAAGCTAGAAAGCGTCAATGAAAAGATTAAAATAAAAGAAGGAGAAAAGGCAGAATTAGAAGAAAATAAAGTTCAAAGTGAAAGCAAAGAAAGTGATATGAGAGCAGATTTTGATAATAAGCATGAGGAATTAGAAAATAAAGTAAATACTTTAAGAAGTTCAAATTTCTTTACCACTTTTGTTATGGAACATTCTGATGAGGATATTAATGAAGTCTCTATCCTTGCGACTGTAATGAAAGAAGGTTCTTGCAAGCTCGATGATTTGAAAAAACAACTCGATATACCACCAATCATGGCAGTTAGGACCATTAAGAAACTTGCTCTAAAAGAAATCATTACCTTGAATGAAGAAACTAATATCGTGACAATGCCTAAATAATGATTTTTTCATAATTCTAATATTTTAATTTAAGCTATTTTTTTTTTCAATGTACCCACAACGATAATTAAATTCTTTAATATAATATTAAAGTCAAAGAGAAAATAATATTAAAGAGAAAAATGGATAATAAAAAATTAAGTAAAAAGAATTACTCAATAGGAAGAAGGAAAAGTGCAGTTGTATGATCCCATAATTTTCGAAGTAGTTAATATTGTAATTTTTACCATGATAATGATAATAATCGTAATAATGCTAATAATGATTATTTATTGGATGAGAAGAATTGTTAATGTTCCAGTTGATGAAGCACATATAGTAACAACTAAAAGAAAAAGAAAATTATATGATGGTCATGGGCGATATATTTTTTTCAGTTTTGTAGGCAATAGAATAATTTTTAAAAAAAAGGTCTTGATTTTTAAAATACCATCAATTAAGCTTAAGGATAGAGAGAATTTACCTTTTTATATCACGCTTTCATGCAATGTTAAAATGATTACTCCAATTTTAACAGCGGAAACGTTAGGACGAGATTATTTTCCTACATTACAAGAAATTATTAATAACAATGTAATTTCATTTGTTAATAAAACTTGCTCAGAGAAATTATTTGGAGAAATAAATAGCATAAGAAATGAATTAGAAAGTATAATTAAAAATGATTTAACAAAGACATTAATCAAATACGGATTCGAGCCAATCGATGTTAAAATTGAAGAATTAAATTATCTCTAAATTAGAGATCATAAAAAAAAATTAATTATTTTTTGTTCCTCTGTCATGTAGAAACGCGAGATATTTACGAGCCAAGTTCATATTGCCAGGAGTTCCGCCAATATAATGACCTACGAACCAAAAAGGAACGCCAAACATATCAGGATTAGTATAATGATAAAATCCAAATACATTAATCAATGTGAATTCAATTAAAGGTCCTAGAGCAGCAACCATTAGGCACAAGATCAAACCAGCATCTGTTCCATCAAAGATCCACCAAATCAAGAGACCCCATAGAACTAAAATAGCAAAAAGCCATGCATTAGGGACAAAAATTGATAAATGACAGCCTAAAAACCACTGCAAAACAAAAATTAAGATACTAGAAATCGTGAAGATCCAACTGGGATTGTTACCACCTCGTGGTTTCCGTCGAATCCATCCATCTAATACGGTTCCAGTTTCCCGATTAAATAATTTACTTAATAACGTTATCAAGATTGCAATGAGAGCTCCTGCAGTTATATATAAAATAGGGACAAACCACACGAATTCGAGAACTTGACCGAAAAAAGGAACAAGTATCGCATTATGGTAATGTAATGCACCACTCATAGGATATGCATTGTCTATAATTTGGCCAACAGCCCCACCGGATATTGCTCCAAATACTGCTAAAAGAATCCATTGAGAACGAGACAATTGAATATTCTTAGGATCATATTTTTCATCATTAGAATCATCATTTTTCAAAGTAATCACCAATGAAAATTAATTTAATTAGAGATAAATTAATTTTCTAAATTATGTTTTCTGACATATAAATTCTTTTTCCAATAAAAAATTCAAAACTCTTAAAATTAGACCATTTTGTTAGGTTTTGATTCTTTTCCTTCTTTTTTATCAACATTAATTTTTGTATTTTCACTTTCTGCTTTTGATTTTTCCATTTCTTTTTCTGGTTTAATTTGTTTTATCTTTTTAGGTTTGTATTTTCGATTTATTCTTACTCTTTCAATTAAATAAGTAGAAGTGCTAATTATAGCATAATACAAGAAAAAAACTACAGCATATAAAATTGAAAGATATACGGGAAGTATAAGATAATAAATACCTAAAGCAACTACACCAGCCCATGCTATGATAACCCACTCGTCAAAATCAACACATGGCTCTTCTGTAGGATCTATTTGTGGAGATTTTTGAATTATCCCACTGAATATCATCATGCCACCCAAAATTAAAAATCCAACTGCAATGAATGCACCATAATAATCGATAATTTGGGTAAAATACCAGATTCCGAGAAAAGAATAGAAAATAGTAACAATGCCCAATACTAATCTAACTATTTTATTAGAATCCATTGATATTTATCTCCCGCAATGAGAAAAAGATCTTTAATATAATAAGATTATGAAAAATGCAATTATTTTAGATCGAAAATTTAGTGTCTTTTAATGAATCAAAGATAACAAAATAGTTGATTACTCAGGATTGAGTATTTCGCAAACATTTAAATGTGTTATCAAGCTTGATTACTCAAGATTAAGTATGAATTAATTTTTTGGTTATTATCATGAAACAAAATATAGAGCAAGCTATAAAGGAATTAGCTAAGGGCAACTTCATTCTTGTCTATGATGTTGATGGGAGAGAAGAAGAAGTTGATTTAGTCGTGTTAGCAGAAAAAGTTACTCCTAATCACGTATATAAATTACGTCACGATGCTGGTGGACTAATATGCGTTGCAATGCACAGAAATATTGCTGATAGATTGGGATTACCTTTCATGGCGGAAATATATTCGAAAGTTTTGAATGATTATACTATCTTTAATAAGATTGCACCTGATGTGGCTTGTCCTTATGGTGATAAACCTTCCTTTTCTGTAACTATAAATCACAACAAGACTTATACAGGCATTACAGACAGAGATCGTGCATTAACAATTAATGAATTTGGAAAACTTGGTGGTACAATTTATAGAAATGGAGCATCTCAAAAATATAAAGATTTATTTGGACAATCATTCAGAGCTCCCGGTCATACACATCTTTTAATTGCTGCAAAAAATTTATTAAAAGAACGATTAGGGCATACAGAATTAACTGTCAGTTTAGCATATATTGGAGAATTAACGCCCGTTACAGTATTATGTGAAATGTTGGATGGAGAAACAGGAAAAGCTCTCTCCTTGAAGAATGCTGAAAAATATGCTTTGGAACATAAATTAGTTATGGTGGAAGGAAACGAAATCCTAGAAGCATTTATGGAATTTGAAGATTCTAGGAGTTAATAACTTGACTAAGATTAATGTGGGCATTGCTGATACTACCTTTGCCCGCGTGGATATGGGAGCAATGGCTATTGATGAAATTGAAAATAATACAACTAAAATTAAGCTAATTAGATATACGGTGCCTGGTATGAAAGATTTACCAGTTGCTTGTAAGATATTATTTGATAAATTTGACTGTGAAATGTGTCTTGCATTAGGAATGCCTGGTCCTGAAGAGAAAGATAAAATATGTGCTCATGAAGCTTCACAAGGAATAATAAAATGTCAATTGATGGTTGGCAAGCATATCATCGAATGTTTTGTGCATGAAGATGAAGCAGAATCTCCTGAAGAACTCATCGCAGTATGTGAAAATAGAGCTCGGGAGCATGCACAAAACGTAATAAAATTGTTATTTGACAGGGAATGGTTAGTCCAAAATGCGGGAAAGGGATTAAGACAAGGTTATCCAGATGCAGGACCAATTAAACCTTGAGGAATGAAAAATGGATGAAAAAATGAGGATTGGAATTGTAGTTGGAGAATTCCACTATGATATTACAAAAAATATGTTAGAAAAAGCAAGAGAACACGCAGAGTTTTTGGGATGCGAAGTTGTTGAGGTAATCGCAGTCCCTGGATCATTCGACATGCCGTTAGCAATCAAGACTTTATTATCAAAAGATAAGATTGAGGGTGTAGTATGCCTTGGAGCAGTTATCAAAGGTGATACAGACCATGATCAAGTGGTTGCGCAACATGCTGCTAGAAAAATGGTTGATTTATCCTTAGAATATAATAAACCTGTTTCATTAGGCGTCTCAGGACCAGGAATGACTCGAATGGAAGCCGTAGAAAGAATTGAAGATTTTGCTCGCCGATCAACTGAATGTGTTGTAAAAATGATTAAAAGGATTAAAGCTTCTAAACAAAAAGCATAATATTATGGTGCATTACCTTGATTCAAGTAACTTTGATTCAAATTGATAATTTTGGACCTTATACAGAAACATTGGGCAATAACAGAGAGCATAAGATTCAGATTTTGTTATCTGAAATATTTATAGAACTTCAGAAATTATTTAGTGAGAAAAATGGAATAGTTTTTTCTACCAGCATGGATAATCTCATAGCAATATCAAATGGATTCACGATTGAAGATCACCAAGAAATCCTAAATGCAATAGAAACGAAGTTTCCAGTTACAGTATCCATGGGAATTGGGGCTGGCGAAACACCTTTGAAAGCTGAAGCTGATGCTTCCAAAGCATTGAGGTTAAAAGGAAGTGCACAATCAGACAGAAAGAAGGTTTTAGGTTATAATGGACATTCATTTCCAATTTCAGGTGAAATATTAGTAGCACACGTTGATATTAATTTTTATACAAGGATAGCTACTGATATCAATGCCCAATATGAAAATTTCTTGAATTTAAATAAGACTTACCTCACACTAATGGAAGATTTCAAAAAATATGGTGCCCTTTGTTTTTTCAATGGAGGAGATAATTTCATTAGTATTTGCCCTAATTCAATTACAACCGAGGACTTTCAAAAAATAATTTCATCTTATGAGGAAAGACATGCACCTTGGAAATTAAAGATTGGGCTAGGAAAAGCTCAAAATATTTTAGATGCCCTCTCTAGAGCAAATAAAGGTCTACATAAAATTAGAACAGGAAACAATATCGAAAAGATAGTGTTCTTGGAATAAATTAAATGACCACATTTACTTTTTTTGCAGAAAAAGCATTAATAGGAGATAATTTAGAATACAAAGAAAATGTTTATTTACAAACAGAAGATGGATATATAATTAATATTTCAGTTTCTCCATTAGATTCGGAGAATGAAATTATATCTTTTCCCAATTCACTAATCATACCTAGCTTTATAAATATGCATGTGCATGTGGGAGATTCGTTTGCACGTGAAAGAGGAAATAATCTTACGTTAAGTGAAATTGTGGAACCCCCTAATGGATTAAAACACCAATTATTAAGAAAAACGGATAGAGCCACTATAATAAAAGGTATTCAAAGTGCCTTAAAAGAAATGCTTAGTTCAGGCACTACTTTTTTCGTAGATTATCGAGAGGGAGGAATTGAAGGTGTTGAAATTCTCCTTGAGGCATTAAACAACATTAAGATAAAAAAGATGATCTTAGGAAGACCAAGAGATGAACGTGAGGATATTTTTAAATTAATGAAATTTGTTCAAGGTTTGGGATTAAGCTCTGTAAATGATCATTCAACTGAAAATTTAAACCAATTAGCTTTATTTTTTATGGAAGGTAGTAAAATCTTATCTGCACATGTTTCAGAAGTAGAAAAAGAAAGAGAAAAATCATTTCAAAAATATAATTGTTCAGATATTCAAAGAGCTCTTGAAATATTTAATGCTAATTTATTAGTTCATGCAATTCATGCCAGTGATGAAGATTTAGATTTAATAAAAGAAAAAAATGTAACGGTTGTTTTATGTCCAAAGGCAAATAGTTATTTTGGTCTTCCAATTGCACCGATTGACAAAATGATCGATCGAAACATAAATTTATGTTTAGGAACCGATAATGTGATGGTAAATGCTCCCGATTTGTTGAGGGAAATTGAGTTTTTTTCAAAAAAAATTAGGTCAAAATTTGGGTTTAATCTAATTTCATCTAAAAATATATTAAAAATGGTTACACTCAATGCAGCTAAGGCCATTAGATTAGATCACGATTTAGGATCATTACAAGAATTAAAACGAGCTGATTTTTTGGTTATTGATATTCACAATCCCAATCTACATGGTATAAATGAAGAAAATATCCACGATTATATTGTTAATAGACTAAAATCAGAAAATATTACACACACTTACGTGAACGGAATTTTAGCTTTTAAGAGATGATTATTTGAAACTGGAAAATTTTCCACAAAAAAAAGATAGACCATATGTCATCTTAAATTCTGCCATGAGTGCAGATGGAAAAATAGCCTCAATAGTTGGAGATTGCGAATTTTCTGATGATCCCGACTGGAAACGTGTCCATTTATTACGAGCATCCGTAGATTCTATTCTTGTGGGTATAAACACTATTTCAGCTGATGATTCTAAGCTCACAATTAAATTTTATGAACCAAAAAAATTTCCTGCTCGATTAGTGGTAGACAGTAAATTAAGAATTTCATGGGATGCACGTATTATAACAGTTGAACCTGATAAGTATAGTACCATAATAGGGACAACTAGCTTAGCTCCCAAAGAAAAAATAAAGCTTTTAAATGATTTGGGTATTGAGGTTCTAATTTGCGGTTCAGGACCAAAGGTTAATTTAATAGAGTTTCTAAAAAAGTTAAAAGAAAAAAATATTCATTCTTTACTACTTGAAGGGGGCGGAACTTTAAATTTTGAAATGTTAAAACTAAAATTAGTCGATGAAGTTCGGGTTTCGATAGCTCCAGTTATTATAGGTGGAAAAGAGGCAATTCCGTTTGTGGGTGGGAAAGGGTTTAAAAAAATCAAAGATTCTGTAATGTTAGAATTAATATCCCACGAAAAGCTTGGTAATAATCTATTGATTCAATATAAGGTAGTGTGATTTCAAAGGAGTTTGTTTTTTGAAATCAGCAATTATCATTCCAATAGGTAGCCATGAACAACATGGACCACATCTTCCTGCAGATACTGATTATTTAATAGCAAAAGCAACTGGTTTAGAACTATCAAATCACTTTTTGATTGAATTAGATGATGGAATCACCATAAGTTATTCCCCAGAACATAAGGGTTTTGAGGAAACAAAAAGTCTAACTAAAAAAGTATTTATTGCTAAAATAATTGAGAAATTATCATTCTATGAAGAAAAAGAGTTAAGAATAATTATTAATGCTCATGGTGGAAACACGACGATTTTGAAAGATTTAGAAAAACAAAGCTTAAATCGATTTATTTTGATTGATGTCTATACCATAATGAAAGAACACTTTAAATTAATACGAACAACTGATATTGGTGGAATTTGTCATGCAGGAGAATTCGAAACTTCCTTGATGTTATATTTATATCCAGATCTGGTTCATCTAGAGAAAGTAACACCAAATCAAATTAAATTAGTACCAAAATTAGATCCAAATTATGAAGGTATTCGTCTTAAAGATTGGAAAACGATAGAATTAAATAAATTTGGAATATTAGGAGATCCATTACAAGCAACAAAAGGAAAAGGTCAAAAATGGTTTTCTCTATTAATTCAAGAAATAAAATATTTGCTTGAAATTGAAATTAAATTAAAAAAAAAGGAATAGATTTGTATTTATGATCTTCGACTACGTTTAATTAAGAATCCAATTACGATTCCTCCACCCAAACTTGCGGTAACTGATACGATAATACTTGTAATAAAAATTATATTTTGATAATCAACAGCAGGAGGAGTTGAGGGATTAGGAGGAACATATTCAATTTGCGTCATAACTAAGGATGTTGAAACAACACCCGTGCTTTGAATATCTTGTAAGGCAAGTATTATGTCCAATAAATATTCATTTGGTGGATATTGCAAGAATGCATTTTGTAATAATTGGTCAATTTTTTCTATAAAAGAATCCATATTAAATTCAAATGTCTGTTCTAACATTATACCAGTATTATTTTCTACATAATATCGGATTGTTATATTTTCCCAACCATTAATCCAATTATTCCAATCAGTATTGTCATTAAAAAATGGATACATAAAAGCATACGCAGTTGAATTTATTAAAAACCCTGGCGCGATGCTTGCATTGATATTAAATGCAGCATAATCAGTTGAAGGATGTGTTGTAATACCAGTCTCTATACTAATAGTATCATTCAAATTGTAAAGATCAATATATTCTTGTAGATAGTTGGTCCAATAAGTCCAATTATTCTGGAAAACTATAGGTACCCAAGTATACGGAGAGTACATGATTAAAGGATATAGATATGGTATATACATAAAGTATATATTTATAGGATTCATATATGACATCATCAGAAAAGGCATAAATGGATAGTAAGGATAATATCCATAACTATACGGATATTCTGGCAATAATATGGACATATTTGGAAGTGTAGAAAGTACACAAGGAATGTTAGTTGTTAGACTAGTGAAAATATCATAAATTAAAGGATATGTTGGCATGTATTGTGAATAAGGGGATGCAGCATCTGATATTATGTAACAAATTATTTCATATAAGGTTTCTAAATCGAAATTTTCAAGATTTAAATGACCAGTTACTACTCCAAGTGAAGTTTCATTTGGTCTAGATACAAAATTAACAGTAGTAGCAATTCTAAAATCTTCAAAAGAGTCAATAAACGTATTCATCCTAGGAAGAATATAATCTTTAAATTCTTGTGAAAGATTATAATAATCAGATGTAGTGGCGCTCAAAGAATAATTCATAATGTCGAAGAGAATATCTTGTATGGTTGAATTCTTCCACCAATTTTTCAGGCTATTACTAACATCTAATTTATATTCCATTGTATGTCCAGGTTCTAGACCTTCAATATCGCCTAAAAGTTCTATCTCAGTATATGGATTAGGAGGAGTCTGTGCATTTACGCAAGAAGGGATGAGAAAGATCATAAATATGAACAAAAATGAACTAGCAAAAATGCTTTTCTTTTTCATTATTCCACCCCAAAATTCGCCATTTCTATAACAGAAATTTTGATAAATAATGAATGATTGAATCCTTTTACATATTAATATATATATAGTTTTGGGAAGTGGCATTTTTACTTTAATTTTGAATAATTCAAATTTTAAAAATTTAATTTAGGAGGAAAAAAATGGAATTAAAAACAAAACAAAAAATATCACCGAAAATTTATCTATTTAGTGGTATTTTTGGGATTATCACGCTTTTTTTGCCAATCTTTTCAATTTCAATGAATTTGTCTTCTGGGTCTTTAAATGGAAGTGGTTTAATTGTTGAATCATGGCTTTCAGTGATTGGATTGGATATGTTTCAAAACGCGCAACTATATATTCCCCCTTCTGGATTTTATATTGGTTTGTGTCTATTAATTGGCATCTATATTTGTTTAACTGTATTTCTTTTTGAGTTTTATGATGTAAATATTTTTGATAGAAAACTGAACGCGGTTTTAGGTATGTTTGGAGGGTTTTTAACAATGTTTCCTTCAATTATATTATTTATTTTTGGGTTTATGGATATTAATGTCCTTTTAAATTTAATTCTTGATTTTCCATTAGATATCTTCAATTTTAATTTACAGGGAATTGGATTCTATGGAACAGGGGCAGGAGAAATAGTGATCGGACCTTTCTTATTCGAATTTACAGCATCCTGGAGTATTTTTATTGGTCAAATTATTGGAATTATTGGAGGATCCATACCTATCATATATGAAATATTAGAAATGATTGAAAGAAAAAAAAATAAGAGTATTTAGAATTATTTTAGAATGTCTGCTATTAATTAAAAACAATAAAAAATAGTAATAACTTATATTATTATAAGATATTAAGATATTTCCTCGTAAATTTAATTGACAATAAAAAAGTTTTTTTAGTATTTTTAAATAAATCTCATAACTTAATTATTTTTGAAATGAAATAGAATGTTAAAAGATTTTTATAACCGACCATTAAAAGATTTTAGAATATCAGTTACCAATAAATGTAATTTGAATTGCATTTATTGCCATCATGAAGGCATTCATGATAAAATTAATGGTTTAAATGATATAGAATTAACAGCAGATGAAATAATTTCAATAGTGGAAGTATCAACTAAGTTTGGAATTGAAAATGTCAAATTAACTGGAGGAGAGCCATTAGTCCGACAGGATATTTATGAAATAATACAAAAAATATCAAAAATTAAGGCAATTAAGGATATTTCATTAGTTACAAACGGAACTTTGCTTAAAAATAAAGCAAAAAAACTTGCTGAAGCGGGTTTGAATAGAATCAATGTATCATTAGATACATTAGATGAAAATTTATATCAAAAAATAATTAGAACAAAAGTAAAATATTCTCCTAATGACATTATTGAAGGAATAAAAGCAAGTATAAAATATGGATTGACACCTATTAAAATTAATTATTTAGTTTTAAAAGGATTAAATGATAAAGATTTAAATGAAATGATTAAACTAACTTGTAATTTAGGGTCCGAAGTTATGTTGCAAGTAATAGAGTTAATACCTTCAGACCATCCAGAAATTTTTAATGAGTTTTACGTTAATTTTGACGAAATTGAAAAGAAATTATCAAAATTAGGTGATTTTACTGAATTTAGAGCGCTTCAAAAAAGGAAAATTTATCATTTGAAAAATTCATGTAATGTGGAAGTCGTGAGACCGAATGATAATGTTGAATTTTGTATGAATTGTCATAAAATTAGGTTAACAAGCAATGGAAATTTGAAGACTTGCTTGAGACGAAATGATAATTTAATCAATCTCATTCATATACTTAGGGGAAATGCTTCAAATAAAGAAGAATTAATATTTGAATCTTTTCAAAAAGCGTTACAAATTAGAGAACCTTATTGTTTATAATTTATTTTTCTTCTAGCTTTTCTAGTTTTGAGATAATGATTTCCATTGCTTGGTTCCATTTCTCTATTTCAGTCTTGGCCTCTTTATCTAACCCGAATTGTTTAAATGTATCAATATTTGTATTTACCCAACTTTGTAGATCTTGATCATAACTGTCTAGGCTTTCTTTTAGTTCCTTGCTTCTTGAAGCAACTAATTCCATCAATTCAGAAAGCTGATTCATGTAATAGGTTACAGATTCTTCTATATTTTTACCCATTTCAGAAAGTAAATTTTTAACAGGTTCAGCATCAACAGCAGCAGCAGCTTCTACAGGAGCTGGTTTTGCTTCAATTTTTACTTCACCGGGTCTTACTGAAGGTTCGACATCGGGAGCAATTTGTTTAGCGATATCTTCAATTGTTTCAATAAAAGTATTTGTTTGAGCATCCTTATATTCATTGGAAAGTGTGGAAATGATGCTTCCTGTTTCACTTAAAATCGGAACGAAACCGTCTTTAAGAGAAAATAAACTTTCATAAATTATAGGATCGTTCTCCATCGTACCTGCATGTGCAGTCATAACACCTTGTTCAGTATCAGTAAATACTATGGACATCACAGGAGATCCTAAACCAGTACTTTCTCCCTTTTCTTTAACAATAGCATCAAGTGATAACAATCCCCCTCCAAACTCATCGGCTTCAACCTTAATCTGGGATTGTTTCTGAAAAGCAACCGATAAACCTAATTCATTTGTAATGCACTGAGCTTTAATCAAAGGATTTTTTACTTGGTCTAAAATGACTGAAATCATATCAAAATCGTCTAAAGCTTCTTGATAAATTTTAATTGGACTATATTTGCCTTTAGAGATTTGAATGAGTGCTTTATTCACTCCATTTACAACAGAAAAATCATAACCTTGAAGTCCTAATTCATTGATCCACATGTTTACTAGTTCATTAAGAGCTGAACTTATGATCTCAGAATCCAAAAGAAATTGAGTTCGATGATCTAATACAATTATTAAATAACCTAAACCTATTTCCATTCCTATAATAGCCAATTTTGGAAAAATTGATATGTGTATTACCTCTTTCCCGAGATTTAAAAATTCAGTAATTTCTTCTGCAGCCTTAAAGCACGAACTCTCCATGGCACCAAGACCTTCAATTGGAGTAATTCTTAGAACCTTAGAAATGATTAATCCCACTTTATCGCAGATTAAGACTTCTTTAATTGCTCTTGAACTTCTGAGAATTTTTGCTAAAATTGTTTGTGGTGATATACTCAATTTAAAACGCCTCATCTAATTGTGATCATTTTTCACTTATATACTTTAATTATGTCTCATGAAAATATTCATTTTAAATCAATATACAGTTTTATTCTGCATCTATCCAATTACTTTCAAATTTCTTTCCAGGATTCATGATATTATTTGGGTCAAAAATCTCCTTTATTTTCCACATATAATCTAATGCTTTCCCATGTTCATACCGATTAAAACCACCTAATCGATCTCCGTCTCCAATATAACTACTCATGGTACCTTCCAAATCTATAGCCATTTTTGACATATCTCTCACGTACTTGTAGAATCTTCTTACCTCATCAGGATTGGTATCATCAACAAAGACTGCAAAGGAAATGCTTGGACTCACTCGGTTTGGACGTTCATTATACACGCACATTCCGAGGATTTCAATATCATATTTTTTGAGAAAGCCTAGATACTTCTCATATGCTTCTTCAATCCGACCAATGGGTATGCCCAGATCTGCAGACCCAAACTTCTTTTTTCGTTGGGAATCTGGCCATTTTTGCTTAAATGGTTCGAATTCCAACGTATGTTTACTCTTCCACCAACCAGAAACGATCTCTTCTTCTTTTAAGGTTGCGCCACCCATTTCCTTCATAATTTTTAATGCATAATCCATGGAAAATTCAACCACTTCATCATCTCCACCAAAGGAAATGAATAATAGCGCTTGAGCCCAGTCAGGGACTTCGGGATCTTTGCCATGTTTAGCCCTATAAGCATGCGTATAGAATCCTAAGCGTGATTTGCAATTAACGTGAGCAGATTCGATACATAGACCTGCTTGTAATATACGCACTAAGGCTTGAATTGCTTGATTGATAGACGGAAATAAGATCCCTTTAGCTTTTCTTGTTTTGATACGGGGAAATATCTTGAGCGTGCATTCAGTTACAACACCTAATGTCCCTTCGGCGTTTATTAATAACCAATGTAATTTATAACCAGTAGACGTGCATAAAGCTTTTCGATGACCTAACCTAACGATGTCTCCCGTACCTGTAACGAGAACTGCGTTTAGCAAATAATCTCCAATTTTTCCATATTTTATACCAAAAGTGGAATCATTATCAGTACTTATTGCAGCCCCAACGGTGGATGAGGGCTTGGATTCGGGATCGTGAGGCCACCATAAATCATAATTTTCAATTAAATAATTATTTAAGTTCAAAACGGTCATGCCGGTTTGAACGGTCACCGTTAAATTCTTTTCATCAACCTCTAAGACTTTATTGAAGCCTTTAGTATCAATTACGATACCTTTTTTAATTGGTACTGCACCACCACCCATGCCAGTAAAGCCGGCAACGGGGGTAACGGGAATTTTATGTTTGTTTGCTATTTTTATAATTTCAGCAACTTGTTCGGTATTTCTTGGAACAGTTATGATATCGGGAAGATAAGTTTCTTGTGCATCTCGAGGCGACCAATCTCGGGAGTATGTCATGGCATGGAAGTCTTCAGTCATAACATTATTTTTACCTATTTTTAACCGAATTTCTTCCGCTATTTCTTCAATATTCATTATTTGCACGCTCATTTAGTATTTTTTGAACATCAGTTAATAAATTAGAAATTTCAATTTATTATTTTTCTCATTAGAACTCTTATTAGCAGTATTTTAGTAATAAATATTCATGAAAGAAATACATAGAATTCTTTTGAAAGCCGTTAAGGAATCAGAATATTACGAATCTTTTGAATGGAATGACGAATTAAAACAAGATTTCACTAATTGGTGGGAAAAAAGAAGTAAAAATTTATCTAAACCATGCTTGAATTTGAATTATTGTCCATATGGAAGATTAGTTGAATATTTTCCTCTTTTGGGACCTAATAGAGACCACGCTATTGAACATAATAGATTTATTAAAGAGCAATTAACAAAAGGGGCATATAAAGGACATAAAGTAGAACAATTGTTTATATTACAAGTTAAGAATTTTGATCCTAATAATTATCCAGAGAAAATTCCTGAAGAACTACTAAATAAAGAATGTAGATATTTTGGCCATCTTTGTCCAGTTTTTTTTGTAAGTGAAATGGTAACAGAATCATTAGATGTTACAAGATAAATTATTAACGGGATGTCAACTTGGATTATAATGTCATTCTCATAAGATATGGAGAAATTGGACTTAAAAGTAATCAAGTTAGGAAGAGAATAGAACAAATTCTTAAAAAAAATATTCATTTTAAATTGAAAAAGAAAATAAATGAATTTCAAATTAAGATCCTACCAGCTAGAGGAAGAATTTACATTTATACGGATGAAATAAAAAAAGCTTCAAAATTCCTAACAAAGGTTTTTGGAATTTCATCGTTTAGTCCTGCTATTGAATGTACATCTGAATTAAAAAACATTGAAGAAACGGTGTTAAAATTAGCAGAAAATATCATTAAACCTGGAGATACTTTTGCTATAAGAACTAGAAGGTCTGGGACACACAAATATTCCTCGAAAGAAATAGCAGAACGAATGGGAGCGGTGATTCTAAATCGTTTTGGACGAAATCAAATAAAAGTTGACTTAAAAAATCCAAAAAAAACACTTTTTATTGAAGTGCGAGATAAACTCGCACATATTTTT
Source organism: Promethearchaeota archaeon (assembly GCA_011365055.1). The sequence continues at coordinate 181,343 of RDOG01000003.1, read as the reverse complement.
GAAAAAAAAATAAATGGGTTAGGAGGATTTCCTTATTATAGTCAAAATAAAGTTATTTCATTAATTTCTAATGAATGTTCACTAATTTCTACATGGTTAATATTAAGAAAAGGTTGTGAAATTACACCAGTTTTTATTTTAGATCAAGGATTAAATAAAAAAGCTAAAAATTTAATACAAGAATTTATTAATAGCTTGAAAAAATATTTGCCAATTGAGAAATGGCTCACCTATTTTATTGATATTCATGAATTTTTAAATGAGGAAAATCAAAAACTTGTAATTAAAAATGCTTTGAGATATATAATTGAAAAAGAGGAAGCTCTCGGATTAGTTACATCAGAAATTGAGTTAGATAATTTAGAAATTCAAGAAGATATTGGAGTTCCAATATATCGACCATTATTATTTTTAAGTCATGAACAATTAATAAAATTTGAATCAATAATTCCACTGAATATCAAACTGATAGCTCCCATGATACCAAAATATGAAAAAAATAAAAGACAAGAAATACCTAAGTCGGAACTTATTGATGAAATCGATCTCCAAAAGATAATTTTTGAAAAAAAGATCTGATTTTATTCCCATTTTAAATTGTATTGATATCCTGAAAAGTTTTCAGTCTTAATAGTCACATAATTAAATGATAGTAATTTATTTCCAAACATCTGGATGATTCCAATTAAAAACCCTTCTAATAAAGCCCTTGGCTGGCTAGCACTAAATTCAATTGTAGCAAAACCAGGTTCATAATAAAGAGTTTTTGGTATTTCTCCAGGTAACATTTCTTTAGTATTTTTCTTTAAAAGTGGATCATAATCTTTAATGATGGCATCTGCCGAAGTATATCCCGCAGAGACAAAACCTTCTTTTAAACCAAGCATGATTTTAATCCCTATTAAACGGAGTTCATTTTCACTTACAAGTTTTTCTATATCCTTGAGAAATTCTAGAAATCCTTCCCAACCATACCACTGATTTTTTAAATCTGCCGCGGCTTTCAAAATTCTTGCATATTGAGGAAATTTCTCATACCCAATTGCATCAAGTATCGCTTTTGTTATATAAAAGTGGTATGCTCCCCGAATTTTACCGTTTAGCATTCCCTTCACGAAATAAATTATAAAATTCTTAAATTTATATTTAAAGCTTTATAAGAATGCGTTAATGCACCTAATGATATAATATCTGGTTGTAGTTTTGCATATTCTTGAATGTTTGATTCATCAATGCTCCCAGAAAATTCTATTATAACGTTGTCTAATAAACCTTCATTTTTAAATATATCAAGCGCTTCCTTTCCTTCTTTCGGAGAAAAATTATCAAACATTATGATATCAATTTTCTGTTTTAGAGCTTCTCTTGCTTCATCCATATTTTGGACTTCGACTTCTATCTTTTTAGAAAAACTTGTTGATTTTTTTAAAGCATTAATGACTTTAGTTATTCCGTTAGCAATCTTAATATGATTATTTTTAATCATAATGCAGTCATCTAGACGAAATCGGTGCGTATCTCCGCCACCAAGCATGACTGCTTTTTTTTCAAAAAATCTAAAACCTGGAGTAGTTTTTCTAGTTGAAGCGACTTTCGTCTTATTCGAATGCTCATTTATTAAAGCTTGCAACCTATTTGTAAAAGTGGAAATTCCACTCATTTTCATCAAAAAATTAAGAGCTAAACGTTCTGCTTGTAAAACATCTCGAGCACTTCCTTTTATATGAAATAAGATTTGATTCTTAAGACCTGTATGGCCATCATGAAATTTATCTAATATTTCGATATTGAATAATTCAAAAACTAAAGAAGCCTCCTCAATACCAGAAACAATCCCATTTTCTCGTAATATTACTTTAGCTTCAATAATTTTATCTTTATTAGGGATAAAATTGCTAGTGATATCACCATAGCCTAAATCTTCTTTAATATAAGTTAAAATCCTCTGTTTCAAAATTTCTTTAGGTAATTCCAAGTAAATATCCATCCTATTCTATTTTTTTCTGGATAATTTTACCTTTTGGTTCTTCCTCTTCAAATATTATACCTTGAAATTTTTCAATCACAATATCTTCGGCTTTTCTCCAAGTATTTGAAGGTAAACCCGCTTTATTGCAAGTATGGTCTAAGAACTCTTCTTCAGTCCATTTCCATTCAACAGGAACTTGTGGAAGTAATAATCCGCTATACCCACCATATCGCACGATTAATCCATCTTCACCTATTTTGATGTTTTTTGGATATTCATCAGGTGAAGACACTTTAATTTTTTGAGGGGGAGTTAAAATAGTAATTTCTACAATTAAATCTTCCATTTCTTTAGAAGTAACAGGTTTGAATCTTGGGTCGCCTGTTGCAGAACTAATGCTTGCTTTAATTAAAGCTTCATATAAGGAATAATATGGTAATGGATAGCCAATACATCCTCTTAAATTACTTGTATTATCCGGAATATTTTTTCGAAGCGTGACAAATATTCCAGCATTCTCTTTGTATTTATCGAGTAATTCCTTTGGGTCAATTTTGACTTCTTTTTTAGTTTTTAAATATGTTTCTATGTTCTTGCGTGCTAGTTTTACAAGATATTCTCCATCTTCAGATGTATACAAATCATTAACCTCAATTAAATATTGTATTAAGTATGTAAGAACTTATTTTTTAATTGTCGCTAGCATTAAACCTATAAAATAAGCAGCCATGAGGTAAAAAAGAAGTAAGTATCCCAATAGCGTGAATCTGAAGAGAAAATCATGGGGCATAAAGTTTGTAATTAATCCTAGAATCATCAAAAAAATGATTGGAATTTCAAAAATTATGCTTAATATTTTTAATAATTTATGAAAATCTCCAGAAATAGCTTTTGATTCTTTTAGATGTTCCCAAAAAATCCATCCTATACAAATTCCAGTTCCAGCTAACCCAAAATAAATAAAACCTAGCGAAAAAAATTCTTGAGTTATTAAGAAAAATATCATAAAAGTACTTATCAGGTAAATTCCCATTACACATAGAACTATTAAACTTAGCTTGATTTTTATTTTGAATCCAGATTCCATATTTTCCATATTTTCAGCAGATTTCATAAAGATTGAAATTAAATATCCAATATTATAAAAAACAATAAATATCATTAATATCGTACCTTGGTGAACAATTGATTGCATAAATCCCAGATCGCCGAAATAAAATAAATAAAAGCCCATTCCGATGAATATTAAAAAAATTGCTGATGCAAAGATCCCAATCAATTTTATGTAAATAGGGACACCATCTTTAAAGAGACCGGAATTCATTAATGCCTTCCAAAGCCATATCCCTCCATATATTCCACCAATAGATAACCAAATCATAATATAAATAACAGGAAAAATGATCAAATCAATAAAAATGGTTAAAATAATAAATAAGGGAGATAAAAAGAGACTAATCAATATAATTATTTTAAGAATTTTATTTGTTTCTTCAGTCATTTTATAAGGAATATCATCTCAATCCATTTAAAATTATTTTCCATTAAATTTAATATTAAAAAAAATATTAAATTTAGGAGTAATCATCACCAACCAATAAAATGAAGGGCAATTCCATAAGTAAAGACGAATAATGGGAAGAATGTTATAGCCAAATTGTTTATGGTGGTAACAAAACTCCCTAGACTAGAACCAGCTGTATCCTTACATGGATCTCCTACAGTATCACCTATAACAGCAGCTTGATACGCTTTAATTGTTTCAGGGTTTGATTTATCTTGTAAATGTTTTCTACCTTTTTTTGCATTATCCCAACTTGCACCACTAACATTCATAAAGATTCCCATTGCACCACCAGTAAAAGTTGCAATTATTAGGAACGCACCAAGCGTGAATGGTCCGAGGAATATCCCAACAGCAATTGGCATTATTATAATTAATAAAGCAGGAAATATCATATTTTTTAAGGCTGAGATCGTGCTAATATCAACACATCTTCCATAATCGGGTTTCTCTTTCCATTCCATAATGCCAGGAATTTCTCTAAATTGTCTCCGAACTTCTTCAATCATATCATGTGCAGTTTTACCAACAGATCGCATTAATAATGAAACAAAGAGAAACACGGTAATGACTCCAAAGATACCACCAACAGCAACATTTACGAATCCCATATTGATCATGGCATTAGTAATACCCATTTCGGAATTAATTAGTTCAATATACGCAAATATGGTAACGAAACCAATAGTTGTTCCAGAAATTATTGAAAATCCTTTAGTTAATGATTTTGTACTATTTCCTGTTGCATCCAGCAAGTCAGTATTTTTTCTAATGTCTTCACCCATTCCCGACATTTCTGCTATACCACCTGCATTATCAACTATTGGACCGAAACCATCCATCGATAAAATGATACCAGTTCCAGAAGTCATTCCCATACTCATAATGACTATTCCGTATGTACCTCCTAGAATAAAACGACCAGATAAGGAAAATACGCCAAATAATGCACCAAAACCAAATGCTCCTAGAATCATCATAGCAATTATTGAAAGAGGAATAAAGACAGAACCTAATCCATTAGACATACCTTGAATGATGTTTGTTGCAGGACCAGTTTCAGAAGCTTCTATTATAGTCTTTACAGGTTTTTTATCAATACTAGTGAAATATTCAAAAATAAATCCCATAATAAGATTAGCTGCAATCCCAAATATTGCAGCAAAGACAAGAAACACGCTTTGGAATATCAATAATACTAATAATACATAGATTACAGCAATAATTGAAGAACTTAAATATAATCCCGTGTTTAAAAGTTTCCAAGGTCCTGTTTCTCCTGCTTCTATTTTTTTCTTTTGTTTCACAAAGAAATAGCCAATTATTGTTGCAATAGTCGCAATAAATCTAATAAGAAATGGAAAGAATATTACAGAATCACCAAGGGGTGAACCTGGTAAAATAAAAAGAGATAAACCTAAAATCATAGATGATATTAATTCAGATGTAAGAGTTTCATATAAATCTGCACTTCTCCCTGCACAATCACCTACATTATCGCCCACTAGATCGGCAACAACTGCAGGATTTCTAACATCATCTTCTGGAATCCCTTGTTCGATTTTTCCAACGATATCAGCACCTACATCAGCACCTTTAGTATATATTCCACCACCTAATTGAGCAATAACAGATGTAAAAGAACCACCAAAAGCGCAACCAACTATATTAACTACTATTGCTTGATAATTCCCAGGGAAAATCATATATAAGAAAAGATAGGTGATGACGATTTGAATTACATTAACACCAAACACTAACATTCCCATAATTGTACCGCCATTAAAACCGGTTTTCATTGCAGGCTCAAGACCTTGTTTAGCCATTATGGCTACTCTTACGTTTGTCCTTGTTGCAATGTCCATTCCAATAAAACTAGCTGCAAGTGAAGTTATTGTTCCAATCCAAAATGATAGAAATACAAATGAAGGTAAACCTGATAACCATGGTTTCAAATCTAATGCAAAAAAGATGATTATGCTTAATATTCCGGCAATTGCGAAAATTGTCTTGAATTCTCGCTTAATATATGCCTTAGCACCTTCTCTTATCGCTTTATAGACGTTATGAGTTTCTCCTTCTCCAGTAGATAGTTTTTTAACCATCATCCATAAATAAAATGCAAATCCTATAGAAATTATACCACCTATTGCTCCTAAGATTAAAAATACTAATGATAGTGTCATTGTCATCACCTTTACTTTTTAAATATTTTGGTATTCACCTATAGCTTAAGAATATTCATTTATATAGTTTCTAAATTTTCTAAGGTATTTATAATGATTTTCTATCGTGTGGGAATTTCATTTCTGCACGAACTAAAAACAATATTAGATAATCCTTTGAAAGCTAGAATTTTAAATTGAATACCAGAATATTATTAGAATTAAGATTTTTGAACGAAATTCTTAGGCTCTCCATAAATTCTTATCAAGAATTTCTTTGAGATTGATACCTTGGTTTTTTAAAATTTCAATTAGCATCTGATATAAGTAAAGGATCGGATTATTTTCATGTATTTCAATTTCGTAAATTTTATATTCACTAGCTTTTAGATCTCTATCCAAATTATATCTTTCAAACCCAAACCTTCCTATATTAAGTTCATTAATAATTGTTACTGGGTCTATTTCAACGACAATGCCGTAAATTGAATTTTCCTTCTCCTTCTTTATTTCTGCATATTTCGTTGCTTCCATAATGTTTGGAGTTAACCGAACTACTCCTTTTTTACTTTGTTTATTTGAATCGTCGATTCTGAAAATTCCATCTCTTTTTACTTTTGCCAAAGCATGTTCTGTATGAATACCTCGATAGAGGTTGTATTTAATATTCATAATAACGCTATCATTTTCAACTTTAAATAAGGGCTCAAAATTTTTGATTTCCATACCACGAAAGAACCGTTTTGCAGTTTTCAAGCTTGTTTTATGATAGCCATTCCTAATGGCTTTTCTGGGATCTTTATAGTTTTTCAATTCTAAGGAGGTAAATTGTTCCACATGATTCATAAATGAAATGATAACTTCGACCTTTTTATACAACTTAACATCCAACATTAGAAAAACTCTCCCAGTTTTCTTTGTTTTAATAAAAAAGTGTCGAGATTTTCTTCAATTTTTAATGTCTCAAGGATTTTATAACAGATTTTTTTTAAATGATCTGGTGAAAGAATTTTATTATCTGAAAATTGGAGATTTTTATAACCAGAATCCCCAATATCTATAATTATTTTATTCATAAGGTAATTAAAATATTTATTTGCATTTTCTGAAACATTAACTTTTAGGATTTTAAGTAATCTTTTAGTTTGCACACTGGGAATGCCTTTAAGGTCAAGACTTTCATCAAATTTAAAATCATATTGCTTGAAGATTAATTCTAAATCCTTACTTTTAATGGTCTTCCTATTATCTTTCTTAAGTTTTCCCTCAATAAAAGGACCTATTTTAAATTGAAAAAGGTCAAAAATGAAGTCTATAACAAAATCTATAGCTCTTAACGAGATTTTAACCTGTTTATCTCCTTTCAATAACCGTTTTATGGGTTCTCTTTGTATTCCTATATTATCTTTTTCAAATCGAACAATGTAATTGAGACCTTTTTCCAATGCATATTGCCTATATTTTTCCAATTTAAGTTTTAATTCATCTATAGCGTGAGTTTTTTCCACAAACTTCTCTTTCATCTTTTGATATTTAATTTCTATTTCGTCCTCGTTTTCCGATTCTTTACTCATACTTACATTTTAATTCATCTTAATTATAAATAATACGTTAAGCTCAAGATACATGAGGTGATTCATTTATGTCACGTCTTTTGGAAATAAACTTAGGAGATAGAAAATTACGGGAGCACCGAAAAATGCTTTTAACAGGCACTTGCCTACCAGTTCAATATCCAGAAATATTCAAAAAATATAATACAGAAGATAGAAAACATGTTCATATCTGTTTAGAAACTTTTTTGGCCGATCAAGTTGGTTATAAATTAGCAATGATGATAAAATATTCAAAAGTAGACGATATTTTAATATTAACCATTGATGGCTCACCTCATTGTCTACACTTACATATTCTAGTTGATGATTTAACAAACCATTTCTTTCCAGACTTGAAAGTCAAACACATTGTTATTGAAAAAGGAAAAATACACGAAATTGATAATAAAAATATCAAGATTTCTCGACATCTACATAAAATTCAAGCATTAATGGATAAATATGTAGATAAAAAGGCAAGTTCTCCCTAATAAGGTCTTATAAAGCTAATATTGAAATTATAATTTATAGTAAAGTCTATTGTTGCATTAGCAATAAATCTAACTTGAATGCCTCCAATAAGATCTATAAAATGAGTAAAATTCAAATTCGATATTGGTGATAAGAAAAAGTTTCCTAATAATAACCAATTATTTGAACTATAATTATAAATATACAGCTGAGAATCAGTGAGGATAGTAGAATTAGTTATCGAAAATGTTAAATTGAATGATATTTGTTCTCTATTCTGAACATCAGCAAATGAATTAGAACCACATGCAGAAACGGTTTCATTTAGATTAAAATAATAATAACTGCAGTTTTGGTAAGTTACGTTTATGTTGAAAAAATAATTATCGCTAAAAACTTCAATCGATAAGTTCAATTTTAGATATCTATCACCAAATCCAGAAAAGGTCGATTGATTTTCAGCTTCATACCAACTACTATTGTCTGAAGAATTGGACCATAATATTGACATTGTAAAGATGTCATAAGGTGAACTCCAATTAATTTCTTCTAAAATATTTTTATAACCATTACCAAGATCACCATATAACACGATATTATTACCGGTATAAATTGAAAAATTAAAATCAACACTCAAATTTTTGGTAACCAGAAATGAATTTGCTGAACTGCCATTCACTTGATATTTAATTTGTCCTTCTTGATAAAAATCTGGATGTATATAAACCTGTTTTATCGATGAGAAGGAACTATTATATTCAAAAGAATTTGAAGAAAAATTCCAAAAATATAAATAATAATGATCAGGTGCACTTGCCGACCCATTTAGGTATAAGTTAAAATATACATAATTAATGAATGAGTCATTATATTCATATATTACTGCATCTTGGTAAGACAATACAAAATACGTACCATTCCAATATGGATAATAATTACAGATTTCCATTTCTACAGTTTTTTCTTGATTAGTTTGTATTAAACTGGAATTTACATTGAAAAAGGTTAGATTTTGCCACGTGTAATTATTTGCATTGATGCTAGTAGTATTATCAAGGGTCCCAGAAAGGTGATATTTAGCTAAATAATGAGTAGATCTATTTCCAAATCCAGGATCTAATAAAAATGGAATTAAGTTTAGTAATAAAATGGATATTATTGAACATATGGCGACAATTATTATAATATAAACGGTTTTTTTTGATTTTTTCATATTATTTTGTCCATGAATATCTGAAATATTAATCATCCCTTTGTAATTTTCTGAATTAATGCTTTTACAATCCATTTAATTAAAAATCGCTTTAAATGATCTGACAATTTTCATTCATTTTATTAATATTTAAATTTTAAGAAATAGAAAAAAGAAAGATATATACATTTATTAGAAAATATATCATTTTAAATTCAGCAATAGGTGATAAAAAATGAGTAGAAAACCAAATGCGGTCTTATCAATTGCTGGTTCTGATTCTTCTAGCGGTGCTGGAATTCAAGCGGATATTAAAACGTTTCAAGATTTTAATGAGCATGGTGTATGCTGCATTAGTGCTATAACTTGCCAAAATCCGGATAAAATTATCTCGATCTTGGACATTCCATTAAACATTATTAGAGATCAATTAAATGTATTATTTGATTATTATGATATTCAATACGTAAAGACGGGAATGTTGTATTCGAAACAAATAGTTGAATATATTTTAAAACTTTTATTAATAAAAAATTTTAAATTAGTAATTGATCCAATATTTAAGGCAAGTTCTGGAAAAGAGTTAATGATTTCCGATGCAAAGGAATTTTTAATAAAAGAGTTGTTGCCAAAAGCATTTTTAATTACGCCAAATATTCCAGAAGCAGAAGAAATTCTTGGAAGTAAAATTTCGGATTATGCAGCTCAAAAAGATGCAGCCATGCGTATAAAAAAATTAGGATCTTATGCAGTTTTATTAAAAGGTGGTCATTTGAAAGAGGATCCTTTAAAAGATATTTTGGTTTATGAGAACGAAATCCACGAATTTCAGAAGAAACGAAAGAATATTTCAGTTCATGGATCAGGCTGCATGTTATCAGCAGCTATTATAGCAAATTTAAACAAGGGATTATCATTACTTGATTCAATAAACATGGCAGAAAAATATATTGATAAAAAATTTGTGAAATGAATGATTTTAAGAAAAATAATTGAAATATAAATTAAAGCTCTTATTGGAGCATTCCTTTTATCTTTTCAAAATCACCAGGACTCTTATTTACTGGCAATTCTTCAAAGTAACCAGGTAACCCTTGTGTGAGTTCCTCGATCAATAAAGCAAGAGCTTTGGATGCAGGAAGATCCTTTTCGGTTAGTGTTCCAGGGAATTCAAAAACAGCTTCTTTCCATGTTTCCAAATCTCCACCCAATGATCTTAAGGAATATATATAATCCTTCGTATAAACAACGATCGATTTATTGCCTGGATTCTCACATTCGCTAATAATTTCAAGCATTCTTTCTTTGCTCATATAAAAACCTCTTTTTTAATAACATTTAAGTTCTCATTTAATAAAAAATTTAATAATTCTAAAATTTTACTTACATCTATAATTTTCATGTTTATGATAATTCAAATCAAAAGATGTTTTTAAAAGATTGGAAGTGAATTTATGAAATACATGTCTGAAGAGTGGGTAAAAGCCTATTGCCAAGCTTTAAATGATAATCCAAAATATGAGAAAGCAGCAACCACTTGGGAGGGTGACTTCGTTTTTATTGCTCAAGAGAATCCTGATATGGGAGAAGTTAGGATTTACATGGATTTATGGCATGGAAAGTGTCGTAAAGCAGGATTAGTTGACGCTTCAAAAACTGCTGAGTTTATAATTACAGGTCATTACGATGAATGGATTAAAGTAGCAAAGAAAGAATTAGATCCAATTCAAGGTATGATGGTTGGGAAATTAAAACTCGAGGGCGACATGACAAAGATCATGCGAGCCACTAAAGCGGCAGTAGAATTAGTAAACACCATCACGATGATGGAAAATGTAGAATTTTAACAAATTTTATTACTTTTTTTATTTTTCTGTTTTTAAAAAGCGTGAAACCAGTTACACGATTTTTTAATGACAAAATCTAATTAATTATTTAGCGATAATCTTCTCTATTAAAAATGATTTTATATATTTTTGTAAAATTAATACGCGTAAATATGTAATTCTTGATAGCTTTATAATAGATAATGTGAAAATGAAAATAGAGCGTGTTTTTGTAATAATCTTAAAAAAGTTTTTATCTCTTTCATAAAATATTTTTTTTCAGAAATTTGTTTATGTATTTCTATTTGCTTTAAGAATTAAAAAGGAAAAGAGGGTAGTAAAATGCAACAAAAATACTTAATAACCTTAGCTTTTTTTATTACTGTAACCATTATTACGGCTATATTTATCGCAGTTTTTCTAAATTTAAATCTTAATAATGCTTCAAATGATGATGGTAATAATACACTAGTTGAGAATCCTCCAATTGCTCCATTTATGGATGAAATATTACCAAATCCTGATTATGATGGTATAATTGATTTGAATTGGTCTGATGTGAACGGAGCTACCACCTATTATCTTTATAGATATACATCACTCATTGTAAGTACGAATGGTCTTACACCAATATATGTGGGAGTGCAAAGTAATCATACAGATTCAGGACTTCCTTGTGGAATATTCCATTATGTAGCAGTTGCTGGTAATTCATCTGGAAATAGTTCAATCTCAAATTGTGAGAATGTAACTATAGAACCTCCTCATAACTCATGGACTTGGATCTCGGGAAGTAATTCGGTTAATCAACTTGGAGTGTATGGTGAAAAGGGAGTTACTGATGGAAATAATATTCCAGGAGGTAGAGATCGAAGCACATCTTCCGTGGCTCCGGATGGATCGTTTTGGCTGTTTGGAGGAGATATAGATAGCATCCATTACCTTAATGATTTATGGAAATTTGATGGTGAAAATTGGATGTGGGTCTCTGGATCTTCGTCCTATTATCAAACAGGCGTGTATAATCAAAAAGGAGTTGCGAATGCAAGTAATTGTCCAGGAGCTAGAGCGGACAGCATATCCTGGATAACTCCAGATGGATCTTTTTGGCTTTTTGGAGGAGTTGGAAATTGTGTCAATGCTTCTGGTCTTCTTAATGATTTATGGAAATTTGATGGTGCAAATTGGACTTGGATGTCTGGATCTGATTATATTAATCAAAAGGGATATTATGGTGAAAAAGGAGTCGCCGATGCTATAAACGTGCCGGGAGCTAGATCCAGCAGCATTTCTTGGATAGATCAAAATGGTTCTCTTTGGCTTTTTGGAGGCTACGGATATAATAATGATACAAGTGGGCGGTTGGGTGATTTGTGGAGATATAACATCACGGATGGTCAATGGACATGGATATCCGGATCTTATTCCTTGAATACGCTTGGGATATATGGTCAAAAAGGAATAGCTGATAGCAGCAACGTTCCCGGCGCCAGAGAACGAAGCATTTCGTGGGTTGACGGAAATAGCTCCTTGTGGCTTTTTGGAGGCAATGGGTTTAACAATTTATCTTATGGACGGTTGAATGATTTATGGAGGTATAACATTACAGACGGGCAGTGGACTTGGGTATCTGGATCTTATTCCACGTATTCAGTTGGAGAATACGGCCAAAAGGGAGTTGCTAATGAAAATAACATGCCAGGATCTAGAAATGAGAGCATTTCTTGGATAGATCAAGAGGGTTATCTTTGGCTTTTTGGAGGAAATGGCTTTAACAACGTGACTCAAGGCGTGCTTAATGATTTGTGGAAATTCGATGGTGCAAACTGGACTTGGGTCTCTGGTAACTATTCAGTAGACCAACTTGGTGAATACAATCAAAAAGGAGTTGCCAATATAAATAATATTCCTGGATCTAGACAACAAAGTATTTCTTGGGTAGCTCAAGATGGCACTTTTTGGCTTTTTGGAGGTCTTGGATATACTAATTCAACTAGTGGATATTTAAATGATTTATGGAGTTATAAAATTTGATAATATCAAACTTTTTTCATCAAAATTCTTTAATTTTAAAATAAACTTCATATTTTTTTTTAATTCAGGGTGAACATAAATAATCAAGATGTAATATAATTGTAGAATCTGAATTATTTATTTTTACGTCATATACTTAAATTTTCCCTTACTTTTACAAGTAATAAGAGGTTAATTTCGTTACTATTCTCTCTTTTAGATGATGAATTGGATTTAAATAATAAAATAGTCTAAGTTTGATTAAGTTTGTGGGAAAGGTGAAAAATTATGTGGTACTTTGCAAGTCCTAAGTTGATAGTTTTTGGTGAAGATTCGTTATCTTTTCTGGCTCAGCTGGAAGCAAAGAAGACATTCGTAATAACTGATAAAGATGTGGTCAAATTAGGTTTTTTTGACCTATTAAAGAAACCTTTAGAAAAAATTAAAACTGAAATTAAATTGTTTGACGAATGTGAAGTTGATGCGCCTCTTCCAATTATTGAAAAAGGTGCAAAAGAATGTCAAGAATTCAAACCTGATTTAATCATAGGATTAGGAGGAGGTTCTGTCTTAGATACAGCAAAGGCAATCTTATTTTTATATGAAATGCCAGATGATGATTTGCATAACTTACAAATTTTTAGAACTGATGTGAAACTCCAACAAAAATGTAAGTTAATTCTCGTTCCAACAACTTCAGGAACTGGTGCAGAGGTTACTTACCCAATTGTAATTAGCGATCCTTCAGAAAACAGGAAATTTTTTGCTACGTCAAGAGAAGTAATTCCAGAAGTTGCAATCGTTGATCCAGTATTCCCCATGAAAATGCCTTCAAAATTAACTGCAGGTACAGGAATGGATGCATTAACTCACGCCATCGAAGGTTTTACAACAACTCCAAAAAATATTTTCTCAGATCATTTCTGCATCGGAGCCGTTAGAATGATTTTCGAGAATTTAGAAAAAGCAGTAAAAAGCCCAGATAAGCAAGCAAGAATTGCCATGCATAATGCCGCAACTATTGCGGGTTTGGCATTTGGAAATTCGCAAGCAGGTTCAGCCCATGCAATTGGGCATAGTATTGGAGCAATGTTCCATAAACCGCACGGATCATGCGTTGGTTTAGCACTCCCGTATGTCATGCAATATAACTCAAATAATAGCCCAGAATGTATAAAATTTTATGCTCAATTAGCACGACGTGCATGTGACATCTGGATTGAAGATGATAAAGAAGCATGCTTACAATTAATAAAAAACGTTAAAAAATTAATTAAAGATACAGGCGGACCTCTAACTTTGCCAGAATTGGGAATAACAAAAGGTGACATAGAAAAAAACATAGATAAATTACTAACTTACACGGATGAGGATGCTACTACTACAATGAACAGGCCAATGCCAGATATCGACCATTATAAGCAAATGTATGAGTACATGTTAATTGGAAAAGATATCGATTTTTAAAAACTTTATACTTTTTTTTTCTTTATTTCATATGAATTTTTTCTGATGAAAAAGAAAGAAATTAGGCTTTCTGAAAGCGAAAGTCTATTTTTATTTTATCAATAGTCACAGAGCCCTTGATTTTCCAATTTTTGGCTTTATCAGGCAGTTTCGTTGTTAATTCTAGATTTTTTGCACCAATTTTTTGTTGTAAATTCTCCGATAATACGCTTATTGAATCGATGATTTTTTTATCACTACTTATAACTACAATATCTATATAATCTTTGACGTGAAATTTGTTTTTCTTTCTAGTTTGTTGGATATTTCTTCGAATCTCACCTAATATCCTCTCTGTTTCTAATTCTTCTGTAACTTCCGTATCCAATGCGATCTCTGCTTCTGTGATTTCCTTGACTTTTATGAATTTTGACCTTGGAAAATCCTTTGTTATTTCTGTATTTTTCACGTTAGCTTGATTTGATATGATGTTAAGAAAATCCTTTAATTTAGGAATATCTTTTTTCATTTTAATGTAAACATTCAAACATGGATATCTTGTCTTAATATTTTCCTCTTGTCTAATGAAAAGCACAGTTTCAACTACTTGCTTAGCAATCTCTGCAGCCGCTTCTAGTTCTTTATTTATCAGTTTCTTATCAACTTCTGGCCATGTAAGCAATTGAATACTTTCTGGAAGGTCAGGTTCAACCGGTAATACCATATATTGGTAAAATTCTTCAGTGAGACACGGTATAACAGGATGTGCTAATATTAAGAACTTTTTTAACACATAATATAAGCAATTTAATGCTGTATTTTTCGTATCATCTGCTGCATCTCTTCCAATTCTATCCCTTACAATTCTTATGTACCATCTACTCAAGTCATCTAACACAAATCGTTGTAATAACTTGGGAATTTTTGGTAAATGATATTCATTAATACGTTGATTCATTCTAACAGTTAAGGAGTTAACTCGTGAAAGTATCCATTTATCTTCTGATTCCAACGGTAATTTATTTAATTTTCCGAGTTCAGGTTTAAAATCAGCCATTTTCATAAAGGTAGTTGCAAATACATATGTATTATAGAGAATATTTAACATTCGTGCGGTATCTTTAAATTCGCTTGGAACGAATTTCATATCTTCACCTGGCGCAGTGCTCCTAATAGAGTAGAACCGAAGTGCTTCAGATCCAAATTCTTGTATTAAATCATTTGGCGCAATTACATTTCCTATTGACTTACTCATGGGACGTCCTTGCTCATCCATAACGAATCCATGCATGTAACATTTATTAAATGCTCGATGTTCAGTTGCAACAATGCTTGAACTAGTCAAAGTATTGAACCAACCACGAATTTGGTCTTTTCCCTCAAGTATGAAATCTCCAATTTCCCAGCTATCATAGTCGTTTGCCCGATCAACGGATGGATAGACACTCCACTCACCTGACCCAGAATCTAACCAAACATCTAAAACATCAGGAATCCTTTTCTTCGTACCACCACATTTGCATTTCCACGTAATTTCATCAATCCATGGTCTGTGAAGATCATCTGGTACATTTTTAACTTTTTTCTTCAATTCATCTACCGAACCAATAACTTCTACGTCATCACACTTATCACATTCCCAGATTGATAATGGTGTACCCCAATATCGTTGCCGACTGATGCACCAATCCATCAAATTCTGGATCCAATTCTCAAACCAACGTCCTGCAAATTCTGGTTGCCAATAAATTTTTTTATTTTCTTCAACCATTAAATCATTTAAAGCACTCATCTTGAAAAACCATTGAGGAACTGTACGATATATTAACGCAGATTTACAACGCCAACAATGTGCATACTCATGCTCTAGAGCATCGTCAGAAAGAACCAAACCTTTCTTTTTTAGATCCTCAACTATTAAAGGATCTGCTTTTTTTATAAATTGTCCTTTATACTTTCCCCCCTCCTCTGTAAACGTTCCAGAGGGATCAAGAGGAGAAAATGCAGGAATTCCATATTTTGATTGTGGACCCGCTGCTGTAAAATCTTCTGCCCCATGACCAGGAGCACAATGAACTAATCCAGTTCCACCTTTATCTACCGTAACAAATTCTTCACTCAGGACAATCGTATGAACTTTATCGTTTTCCTTTTCAAATTCGACATTTCTTGGTATCTCTTTTGCTAAAGGATATTCATATCTTAATCCTTCTAATTCTTCACCTAATAATTCGCCTACAATTTCAAATTGTTTTTCCAATAAACTAACAATGAAAGTTGTTAATTGATGAGCGACTATCCAAGTTTCATTGTCAACCTTACATTTAACGTATTTATATGTAGGATTGACCATTACAGCAAGATTCGCAGGTAATGTCCACGGAGTGGTCGTAAATATGATCAAGTATTCATTCTTCTTACCTTTGATCGGAAATTTAACAAATAGAGCATAATCTTTTACATTATAATATTCATATTCATGTTTTGCTAAAGCGGTTTCACAGCGAGGACACGTGTTTAACGGTTTCGCTCCTTTATATAAATAACCTTTTTCAAATGCTTTCTTTAATGCCCACCAAATCCCTTCGATATATTTATTATGAACGGTCATATAAGGCTTTTCCCAATCATAAAAACACCCAAGTCGTTTAAATTGATCATTCATGGCCCATAAATTGGTCTCCGCAAAACTTCGACAGCGATTTACGAAATTTTCGATGCCAAATTCTTCAATCTGTTTTTTATTGGAAATCTTTAATTCCTTTTCCACAATAACTTCGATGGGCAACCCATGCATGTCATAACCTGGGTTAATACGCACGAGATTTTTCTTCTCAAGCATCTTATATCGTATGACCAAATCTTTCAATATCTTATTCCAAGCAGTTCCTAAATGTATGTTTCCAGTCGTGTAGGGAGGTCCATCAATAAATTTCCAATCAGGAAGATCTTTCGTTATTTCCCATACTTTGTGAAATATCTTATTATCTTCCCAAAATTTTAAAATTCTATCTTCTAATTCTATAACATTCACTCGTTTAGGTAATTCCTTTACCGTCATATAAAATCATCTCCAAAAGTATATCGTCGAGAATGAGGGCTAATATATTTTAATAAAAAGAGTTTATTACTGTTACCTAATTTCGCAAACCCTCATTTTATTCACCTAAAATGATATTATTATTATGGAGTAAAAACTTCTAAATAAATCTTTTTACTTGAACTCGATTAGATTTTTAAGACTCCGATCTTTTTTTTTATAAATATTACGGTGAATGTATATTTTTGATATTTATAATTCTAAGACTTATTTTTAATGTAATTTCATTAGAAATTTTTTTCCGAAAAACATCTATTATTTGTTTTAAATATAATTCGTTCTCAGGATTGCTTTTATCCTCTCGATTTCGTTCTTCACGCCATTTTTTACGCCATTCATTATTTAATAGATTTCTTTTAAAAAGTGCTTTTCTTATTCGATTATAACTAATTAATAACAAAATAGAGGACAATTTCATATAAGGCGTGAAATTACTTGTTTTTAAAGTAATTTTAATTGTTGATTACCGAGTAAAGAAGACATCAATGCTAAATTCACACATATCCTAATGTTTTAATCTATATCTTAAGTTTATAATGAGACTAGTATTATTTAAAAACTTGTGAAAATGCTCCTTTCAGGGCTCAAATGTAGTTATTATAGTTAATAAATGCAATAGAAAAGAATCAATAGATAAAATCTTACCTGATTGTTATGAATCCGTCAAGAAAATTAAGAAGAAAGTATTGAGTGTTAATTTTAGCATTTTTGGTAAATAATAATTAATTGATATATATCTATACTGTTGTATTTAAAATCCAAAGAAAATTAATCTAAAGTTTAAAATGATAATGCAACATCACCGTAAACCGTTATATATAAAAAAAAATAGATTTTTGGATTTGCATAGTAATATAAAAAAGAATAATGATAATGTGCTTAACTTGGTGACCAATCTTATTTTGATTCATTGAATTTTACTTTTTTCCAAACGAAAGCTAAAGATATCAAACAAGTAACACTAGTAATAATTAAAACCATTGTAAATCCAGGTATGGGAGGGGAATTAGTATTCGTATCAAACAAGCTTATCATTTCGAATGATTGAGCAATCTCCCAATTCGAGCCATTCCATGTGTAATAATTTCTTTGTTCAACAACATAAGTGTTTGGTTCTAAAGTTTCATTGATTTTATAATCATTTAAATTAGCTCCTGTACCATCGGTATAGCCTCTCCAATATGAAAAATTTAATCCATTCCACGCAGAATTATTTATGTTCAAGACTGTATTTGAAGATAAAGAAGAATTTTCAAAAGTAAAATATGCTGTTAAATTTGTACATGCTAAATTTGGTCCTGGTAACCCACCATCATATGAGAATCCATAATTAGAGCCATTATATCTACCCATTATTATGATATCAGTAGGAACTGTAATTAATGTCCAAGGATCTGAACTAGAATTTCTATACCATGATTTCCCATAAATAACATCAAGCCATATCAAACCTGTATAAGTATTATTCAAAAAAGTATTATTCATAGCAATTATTTGATATTTCCATTGTTTACCTTGATTTACCAGTGGCCATAGAGAAAAGGTACATTCAATAATGAATCCTTGTCCAATTCCTATCTTATATGAATCAGAAGGTGAAGCTTGAACAGTTGGTATTGATATCTGAAATCCTATACTTAGAATTATTGCTAAACAAAATAAGATAAATTTTTGTTTTTTTCTAATAAATTCCACCACTTCCTACAAATTATTAACGGATTATTAATTATGTATCATCCAATAACAATATTTTTTTTTTAATTTTGATTAAATAAAAGATTCCCAATTAAATGTGTTATATATATAAGTTATTTTAAATTTTTGGATTTGCATAGCAATATAAACAAGAATGATGACAAATTTGTTCGTTATAATTTCCAATATCTTTGTTTGCTGTACAACCGCAAGTTTCTCTGGTAGCATATCTTGCAACGCTACATTTTTCCTTAAATAATCTTGATAATAATTCACCATCAATGCAATGCCCTTTTTCAACGTTTTTAATCGCAATAAGATCGTCATTACAACAAGCTAACATAACCATATTTTTCTCTTTGCATTTATCGGCAAGTTGTTTGGTTATTTTTAATCTTTTTTTCTTTGTAGGAACTAAATATTCAAATTTATTTCGAATTGCTCGCTTCTTACATTTATCATACCATGTAGCAAAACTAAAAAAGCATTCTTTCAGCCCCAAATTTACCATGGTTTCCAAAATTTTATCAAAGCTCCTAAGATTATTCTTAATTTCACCATTTTCCTTCCAAAATACAATGGGATCAAATCGCCACCGAATGACTTTAGGGTCGAATTCAGCCACTAATTTTTTCATTTGTAACAATCTCTGGTTTAAGCTGGGGATATTGGGCTCTAATTCTTGACAATCATTTATTGTGAAATGGAAAAACAAGTTATATTCAGAAAATTCTGATATTTTGTTTAAAAATTTGGAAAAATCCTTGCTCCATAAGATAATTGAATGAACTTCCTCTTTTTTAAGGGATACCGTTGACACTTGGGCAGGATAAAAGGGATTTTTTACCTTTACATAACCCTTTTTTAAGCGATCTATCATCCAATCTAGGTAAAATGCAGGAATATCCGTCCTTCTCGAGGCTGAGATTACATGTTTCATCTAAATATATATAAGATTAGAATGTAATAAAGTTACTTAAAAGATGTTTTGGAACATTCTTGAATAAAAGTTCATAAGTGCCTTGACATTTCGTGAGTTGGGTTCATCAGATAAAGCAGTCAAGATAACTTTTTTAGAGGGTAATTCTTTCATATAAAGGCTTAATCCATTATTTAATCGAAATTGAGCTTCATCAACGTCTTCTATTCTTTTTACGGTTTTGAACATTCCAGCGAATATTGCAGCTAATTTTAGACTTTCAGGTTTTTTAATGGTAGACGAAATATGTAATCCGTTATCTCTTAGTAAGATAGTTCCCTTAATTGAATTATATGCATTTAATCTATAGTGCAAGGTCTGCATTTTTCTTTCAATATCTTTGGTTTGCATGAAATAAGATTGAGTTTTCCATTAAATATATCCGAGTATTACATGGAGACTATAAAAAATTTCTAAATAATTATTTATTTTTTAAGTTAATTTAAAGGTTTAAAATTTCACGTGCAGTATCAATTAACTTTTCTTTTTTCTTTTTATGTTCTTCAATAAACTTAGTTACTATTTCTACACATTTATTCTTATGATCACCACATAGGAGTTCTCCAGCTTTACATTTTTTATAACAATCAGCAATATATTTATCATCTTCCACGAAAAGAAAATATTCCAATTTCAAAACCATGCAAATTTCTGGAATTCCACCTTTTTCCCGTTGTTCTTGAACTGTATCTCTTCCACCTGTGAATGCATTCATGATTTTTTTCTTGATTGACTTTATTGGTTCGTTAAATGTAAAATAGCTATTTGGGTATCGCTTTGACATTTTTGGAGAACCATCTAATCCAGCTAAAAGAAAATGAAAACTTGCTGCTGGCAGAAAAAATTTTTCGGAATATTTTTTCGTAAGATCACGGGTCAAGCGGAGATGCGGAGCCTGATCAATTCCGACGGGAACTATGGTTGGCATTGGTTCATCTTTTATTTGAGGTAATAGAATATCTCCAACTTGAACTAAATTAGCCATGTACATGCCGAATGATTTATCGCCATAAATTCCTTTCATCATATTTGTAGTTATAAATTTAGAAATAATATATGGTGTTTTTTTTACTATATCTTCTTCACTTTGTCTCCAGATATATGCTCTTTTAATATCTAAACCCAACGCTAAAACATCTGCTAAATTATCAACAGTATCATTAATGGATTCTTCAAAAGTAATCCCATTATCTTCCCAACTTTCAATATCTGCAATACAATAATAAGCTCGTGCGCCAATTTTTTGAAGCGCAATGATTTCAGATGCAGTCATAAAAGAGCCGATGTGGAAAGATCCTGACGGTTTAATTCCTGACATAACTGCCCACGGTTTTTTTTCATTTATTGCTTTTATGATTAAATCGAGACCTTGATGACCAAATATAACACCGCGTCTGAAAAAAGTTATTTCATTAACTTTGGTATTTTTAATCTCATCTGGATCTATCAAACTTACTCCAAATTGATCAATTAAACGCATTGAATCCTCATCTAGTTCCATGTCGAGCTTGAAAATATCAATACACCTTGCAAATTCCTTTAATGTTGACTTTAAAGAAATAAACTATTAACTTTTTTCTTCCCTAGAAGAATTGAAAATATATAAAAAATTCATATAAACAATTCGGGATAGAGATCTTCCAAATATTTATGATGAATCTGTAAATATTCCAACCAATAATCTCTTTTATAAAGTTCTTTTTTTTCCCTCTCTGAAAAATATTCATCAATATCTTCCCGTAATCTTATCTGAGTATAGTCTGAAGGAATATATAATTCTGCTTCTTTATCCTCACCATGTAAACTTATGTTACATGTAATTCTTTGGAACAAACCTGGAACTCCCTCATATTCATCCAAGCTAACTAAATCTTTTTCGGTAACTTCATAAACTAAAGCTTTGAAGGAAGCGTGTTTTTTTTCAATTGCAAATGGATACCAATATCCAAAAAGGTGTTGAAATCTTGGGTGATACAACCTAAAAAAATCTTTAATCTTTGCTACACCGATCTTATTGAATCTTACATCTCCATTTGCAGATTTTATGATAAAAGTTCCATATCCGATGACTAACTTAGTGATTTCCTCAGTTTCCTGGTCATTTTCCATTGAACATTACCATTATTCTCTTTCAATCCTAAAACTTAAGAATAATATTTTTCTTTCTGAAAATATTTATTAAAAAGCCTAAAGATAAACTTTTTGAAATGAGAAACTAGAAAGAAAATTTAAAATTAAACAAAAAAAATAGAGAAATAGGTTATAGTTCTGTTAGATTATAAAAAATTTACATGATCTTACAGGATTCTATTTCTAATTTATCAAAACTTGCATTCCCGCACTGATCGCACATTTTCGCATCAGAAGCATTAACTCTTCCGCATTTGGTGCACTTCTGTTTTTGAGCATAAGGACATACATCATCATTTTCAACAAGGACACAAGTATCACATCCGAAACATACTGCTTTACCCGTGCCAAATCCTTCAATAATCCCCATATATTTTGTATTTAAAGCAGGAACCACGAATTTTCCAGTTAGATTATGGATAGATTGTGCTCCGAGTCCGCAAGTTAGCGCTAGAATGGCATCAGACTTTTTAATTTGCTCTTCTACTCTTTTAATATCTCTTTTTAATACTCTTCCATCGCAAGGCGCTTCTATAACAATAGCTTCAGGAATTTTTTTTCCTGTTTCAGCTTGAATTTTTTCAATTATTTCCTTAGCACCTTCCGTTCCACCAGTTTTACACACTGCACAACAGTCGCCGCATGAAACTACATAAATGTTGTTATATTTATCAATTTGTTTTTTAACTTCTTCAAAAGGTTTCTTTTCAGTTATTATCATTATTTTCACCTAATGAATGATTCTTACTCTACATTCTAAATGATTGATATTTATATATTATCACATGAAAAAGTTGTTTAAATCAATTTTAAGCTAATATTTCTCTTTTTCATTTTTAATTGCAAAACCTTAAAAGAAGTAACGAATTATTGATCTAATTCGTATCTAATCCACTAAAAAAAAGTGGGGAGTAAAAAATGGTATCTAGTATTGAATTTAATAAAAAATTAATATCTGATGCAGAAAAGGATTATTCTAAACTTAATCTTTCTAAAGATCAAAGAGCATTAATAGATAATGCAGCAAAAGTATACTTGAATTATTTAAATGTCAGCGAAATGGCTATGAAAGGATTCATTTCTCGTGCAATGAGAGATTGGCAGTTAAGAACCAAGAAAGATTTAGCTGATTTTATGTCATGGCCTAAAAACGAAATGATACAAATCACGAGAGATATTGGTAAAATCCTTAAAGAAATAATGACCAAAGTAGTGATTAAATCAGAACAAATACCTTTACTTGAAAGGGCGATTGACGAAGCTATTGATATCTCTGTTAAAAATTTCTAAATTTTTAAAATTCTTTTTTTTTAATTAGACTTATAATTTTTTGATAGAAAATTTAAGATTTTTGTTTTAGAAATTAATATCTAGAAAACATTACTTAGCTTTATAAGAAATGAAGAATTATTAAACCAATACACTTTTTAAAAAAAAGGTGTGGGGAGTAAAAAAAATGACTTATAATATTGAATTTAACAAAAAATTAATTTCAGAAGCAGAAAAAGATTATACTAAACTTAATCTTGATAAAGAACAAAAAATGATTATAGAAAACACGACAAAAATATACTTGAAATATTTAAATATCAGCGAAATGGCCATGAAAGGATTCATTTCTCGTGCAATGAGAGAATGGCAGATAAAATCAAAGAAAGATTTATCTCAATTTAATTCATGGTCTAAAAATGAAATGACACAAACAACTAGAGACATTTGCAACGTTCTTAAACAAATCATGACCAAAATAGTGGTTAAACAAGAACAAGTACCTCTACTTGAAAAAGCAATTGATGAATCAATTGAAACAGCTCTAAAGAATTTCTAGACAATTAAGAATTTCAAAATATATCATTTTTTTTTAACTCAAAATTAAATAGATAAATAATATTTAGATAATAAATTGGATATGAATATGATTTTTATATTCCATTTTTATCATTATTTATCTTAAATGATTTTAATTTCTCAACAACTATATTAATATCAGCTTTTAAATCTTCTAAAGACATGTTATCAGCATCTGCAGCCATCGAAATCTTCATCTTGCAAAATATAGAAGGTTTTTTTTCTCCATGCGCAAAAGTACAGAATCCTTCTTCGACAGCATAAATTGAAGTAAATCCTTTTACTTTTTCTTTTTCAACTTCAATAGTTCCCTTGATACTTGCTGCGAAATTAAATACTTTATTGATTTTATCTTGAATTAGTATTTCTTTGGGAAGTGGAATTGTTTCACTCTCAATTTTATAACCCAAATCTTCAAGATAATGATGAAATTCATTATGAATGAAATTAGGATGGTCTTTTACAATTAGTTCGATCTCTGTGAAACTAATATATGTCCTTTTTGTTATCGGACTAACTGCATGCATTAGTGCCCAACGATCTACAAAACCTGCTTTTTGATCTAATGCAGGAAGAACTTCTTTTTTTCTATAAATTTTTCGGTCTAAAATTTCTGGTTTTTCAGGAGTGGTTTTTTCTTCTTCTTTTTGCTTCCTTTCTAATTCTTTCTGAGCCTTTTCTTGTTCTTTACGTTTTTGTTCTTCTTCTTTTTCCTTTTCAGCGCGTGATTTGATTTCTTCGGGGGTTATTATTTGTTCAATGTATTGATCCAGATACGTTGTTGCATTATTTAGCTCATCCAAAGGGAAGAGATCCAACTTTTCATTAGAAATCTTGTCAGACATTTCGTCTATTTCAATTTCAAAGGCTTGAGAAATAAAGTCAGTAAATTCCTCAACAGTAATATAGTTTTTTTTAGAAATTTGAATTAAGTTGGAAAATAAATCTCTTTTTTTCGATAAGTCCTTGAATTTTTTTTCTTCAAATTCAGCTTTTTTAATGAATTCTTCTCTTTTGTACCTTAGTTGTTTTATCTTGTCTTGAATTTCATTTAACTGCTCTGATTTTTCATCATATTTTTTTAAGTAATCGGTTGCAGTAAGCACCCCATTATCACTTAAATCTTTTAATTCATTTAATTGTTTTATTAGTTCTTCCCTCTTGGCAAGATACGTTGCCTTTTCTTTTTCTAATTCTTCCAAAATGCACACCAATGAATGACATCAATGACATGAAATAAAATGGTGGTCCCACCGGGCTTCGATCCCGGGATCTCTCGGTTATCAGCCGAGCGCTTTAACCAAGCTAAGCCATGGAACCAATAAAAAAAATTCATTTTTCTAGTTGTTAAAAACCTTTTTTTCTTTTAAAAGTTTTGATTTTTTGTTATTATATATTTTGGGACACGATCAAACTAAAATGGACCAGGCGGGCCTCGATCCCGCGACTTCAGCGTTGCGAACGCTGCGATCTACCAGACTGATCTACTGGCCCGAAAAAAAATAAAAATTAAGATATAGTGTCGAGAATTTGTTTCAAAATCAACTCTTTTTCGTGTTCTCTTAAGTATTCTCTAAATTCTGGCATTCTTGATTGCCATTCAGGATACATTCGGTTTTTATACGTTGTTGGAGATGGAAATTCTTCAGAAAGTTCTTTTCCTTCTGCTTTCTTTCTCTTTCGTATCTCAAGAATTCTATCGGTTTGCATGTTTTTAGGTAACATTTCGAATTTAGCGAATTGATAGCCAAAAATAGCCTTCCCAGCTGTTGCACCACGTATTTCATCTGCTAAGGTTTCTCCGCTCGAAGTTTTTGCTGTAGCTTCTGAGGCAGGGATTTCTCCGTGAATTTCCACGGATCCTCCAACAGTTTCTGTTGATAAAATCCTTCCTCTATGGGAATTTAGAATTCCCATAATAGAACCCATTGTATCAACAGGTGTTTTTACGTCTATTTTTAATATTGGTTCGAATAACACAGGATTTGATGATAAGAAAGTGAGGTTATATGCAGAAATAGCCATGACGAAAATTTGTCCAGAACGTGTATGAGAAGTATCTTCGTGAATGGTTGCATCAGTAATGACCATTTTAATCCCACTTGTAGGTTCATTTGCGAGCGTTCCTCTATGAACGAAATCGATGAAAGAGGACATCAAATAAGATTTAATACGATCTAATCTTTGAACACCAACAGTTCCATTAATTAAAATGTTCGTGCCTTCAATAGTCCAAATTCGCCTAGCTTCCTTAGCATCCCATTCAGCTTCTTCTCTTAAGATTTTTGCTCTGACTTTTTCATCTTGATACATATTAATCTTCTTTTCTCTTAAAATCTTTAAGGTTTCTTCATTTAATGGTTCAATATAAGCTTTTAACTTGTTATGTCCTTCTGTACATTTTGTATTAACCTCATAACTTTTCATTAAAGGTCTTTCAATGTAGACCGTGATTGGTATGCCAATTTTTATTTTAATTTCTTCCATAATTCGCTTGGTAATTATTTCTATTTGTAAGGGATCAATTCCAGATAAAATATATTCTCCGGAATCTTCATCTTTTGAGAAATTTGCAGTTGGATCCGCTAATACCCATTTTCGCACTACTTCTCCTAATTTGCTTAAATCTTGTGGATCTGCAGGCTTTATACTCACGCTAACAACAGGATCTGACACGTATGTAATTTCCTCAAATGGAGGAATTTCAGCATCCTTCAAGTTAAGAGAAATGAAAGTCTCACCTGCGGGTTCAATATCTTTCAATTCCATTGCAAAGAGATTACCTGCAGGGATTTCGTCAAGTGGTAAAATGCTATCTATTTCCATAACGCCTAATCTTCTAATTCGAATGACCCTTCGAGAACCAATTAAGAATAAATCATCTCCAGTTTTCATGGTCCCAGACCAAATACGCCCAATTAGCGTTACTCTCTTGGTTTTAGGGTGAATGAATAATTTAGTAATCATACCTATGAGAGGTCCATCTTTTCTGATGTTAATCAAACTCCAAGCAGTAAATTTTTCAATATCGTCTTTGAAGGATGATGGATCAGTTTCATTCATAACTTCAACGCCTTTTTGGAGATTTCCAGACCATAATTTCACCATCCTATATTTCTGAGCTTCAATTGGACTTGGTAAGTGTTCGATTATCACAGAAAGCAAGGCTTCATCCAAAGGTAAATTCTCTCTTAACCATTGAACGGGTTCTTTTTCATTAGTTTCAAGATATTCTTTATATTTTTCAAGCACGACATTAGCATTCATTTTCTTTTTCTGTAACAAAGGAATGGTAAAAGCCCATCCATCTTTTGCGGACCCAAAAACAACTTGTCCTTTTGCAGCATCTACTTTCCATTTCCCTTTAAATTGTTTAGGAACGACTTCCTCGATGTGATCATTAACTCCATTAATAATTTCTTCAAAACGTTTCAGAATTTTTTCAGGAGGTAATTTCAATTCTGAAATTAATCTATCAACTTTATTGATGAATAAGACAGGTCTACACCATTCATTTCCAACTGATAATCCAATATTAGTGATTGTTTGAGTCATTAATCCTTCAAGAGCATCAACTAAAATTACGGCACCATCAGAACCTCTAAGGGCCCTAGATACTTCGCCAGTAAAACTAATATGACCAGGAGTATCATTAATTTCCAATAAATATTGCTTACCTTCCCATTCATAATTTAATAGAACAACACTTGTAAAAATAGTGATACCTCTTTCTTGTTCTTCCTCATCATAATCGGTAAGTCTTTTTTCTCCTTCATATTCAGCACTCATTAAACCAGCTCTTCCCATTAAATAATCACAAGCCGTAGACTTCCCGTGATCAATATGAGCTGTTATGCTGAAGATTCGCCTTTGTTCTAAAGGATGCTCTTTAATCATTTTTTGGATTTCTGCTTGGTTTTTAACTTTAACCATTTGTATTTTCTCCGTTCTTTTTAATTCAATTTGTATAGAAATCCTCTTATTTATCCGGATTCTAATTTTCTATTCTACTTTCATTTAAATGTTAAATCTTTTTATTTAAATTTGAAATCTTTTAATAATTAAAAAATTTAGAAAGATTATAAATTTAATTAAAAATCTTAAATTATTAATTAATGAAGATTTAGAAAAAATGTTCATTGTTAAAATTTAAATTTTACCTTTAAACAATCAATTTTTTGAGAACTAACACGCATTTGGTCATAACACTTTAGAATAAGATTAATAAATTGAACATAATTAAAAGATAGGTTATTAAGAATTAGGTAAATTAGGGATTAGGCTAAGTTGGATAAAATACCTGTTCATATAGCAATTGTAGGACATATTGACCATGGTAAGACAAAATTAAGCGAAACACTTACAGAATTGGTGTCTACAGCAGGATTAGATAAACATCCGCAATCTAAGGAAAAAGGAATAACAATTGATATTGGATTTTCATTTTTTAATTTGAATGAATACCAAGTTACCTTAGTGGATGCTCCTGGACATGCAGATCTTATTCGCAGTGTTGTTGCCGCATCTTCTATAGCTGATGGTGCAATCTTAGTTATTGATGCGAATGAAGGTCCTAAGGTTCAGACAGGAGAACATGTTCTAATTCTAGAAAGTTTTAACATCCATAATATTGTAATTGCTTTAAATAAGATTGATTTAATTAATAATTCCGAAAAATTAAATGGAATGGTTCAAAAAATTAAAAATTTACTAAAAAACACTAGTTTAAAAGATGCTCCAATCGTTCCAATTTCCGCTAAAACGAAAGAAGGTATTGATAAACTTAAAACATCTTTATATAAAGTACTCAAAAAACCTGTCAGAGAAACAGATGGAGCTTTTAAAATGCCTATAGACCATCATTTTCCAATTAAAGGTATAGGTACTGTGTTTACGGGTACAGTACATAGGGGGAAAATGAGAATTGGACAAGAAGTTGAAATAATGCCTATTAAAATAAAAGGAAAAATAAAATCAATTCAAATAATGAAGGAAAATAAATCTGAGGTTGAAGCAGGATATAGAGTTGGTATTGCCATTTCAGGTATAGATCCTAATAAAATTAGTAGAGGATATTATTTATGCAGTCCAAATTCATTAAAAGCAGTTAAATATGTTATAATTAAGTGTAAAATAAACGATTTATATCCAAAAAGCTTAAAACCACAAATGTCCCTTCATTTGACTATTGGAATGCCCACAGTTTCAGGTTTATTTTTTCCATTCATAATAAAAAACGATAAAAAGATATTGTTAGAAGAAGTAAAGAACAATGAAGAATTTTTTGCTTATATTAAATTAAATGAAATTATAGCTGTGGAAAAAAACGATCCAGTTTTAATTTCAAGATTAGATTTACCTCCTACGTCCTTAAGAATTGTAGCAAGTGGAAAAGTAGCTGAAATTTTAACTGATCCAATTGAAGAATTATATAGGCTCAACTTGAAAGTAGGAACAATAAAAGATTTATATCATAGAGATGGCGTGATAGTTCAAGGATTAGCTCAAAGCAAGATTGGTGCAGATAAATTTAAAAATAAGATTGTTAGGACATCTTCAAATATTGAAGGGACAATTATTAATTCATTTGGCACTAAAGGGCTAGTAATTGCTCGATTTTATCGACTTCCTAAAGAATCTGAAGAAATTTTTTTAGAAAAAATTAAGAGGTACAAGATTTGATTGGTGATTTAAATAAATTATTAAAAGGTTTTATTCCAGAAAATATGTTAGAAAGGGGATTATTAGTATTAGACTCAAATTTAAATCCAATTAAAACTTTATTCGAGCATAGAAAGATACCAGAAGAAGGTTGGAATGATGAAATCATTGAATTTCTTCTAAAAATATTTAATTTTATGGATACCGATAAAGACCCAAAAGCAATAAAGGTCGGAGAAAGAGAAGCTAGAACATCATCACCATTAGTTTCAGATTTATCTTCAGGTTTTTGTCATGGAATTGGAAGAAGTGGTAAAGTTTCAGCAGCTCAACCAAAAGCACCAGGCAGTTCAATAATGTATCAATTAGCGAATAAATTAGCTTTAGACGCGTTAAATAAATTTGGACTTCCAAATATTAAAGATGCAATAATTTTTCCGTTTTCAACAGGTATGGCTTTAGGTTTATCTTGTGCAGCTGCCAGAAATAGGGCCAATAAAACTAAAATTTTATATCCGAGGCTTGACCATAATTCACCTTTAAAAGGAATGGATCTTGTTGGAATAAAACCAAAAATTATTCCAAGTACCTTAGATAGCGACGTTGTTTATATCAATCCTGATGATATAGCGAAAGAAATTGATGAAAAAGTATTAGGAATTGTCTCCACAACAACATTTTTTCCACCTCGAACATGTGATGATGTCAAAAAAATTGCTAAAATTGCTAAAGAAAATGACGTGTTTCACATCATTAATAATGCTTATGGAGCTCAAAGCAAGTTGTTAATGAAAAAAATACAAGGAGCTATTGATGCTGGAAGAGTCGATGCAATAATCCAAAGTACAGACAAAAATTTTTTAACACCAATAGGAGGATCTATTGTTGGTTCTCCAAGTAAAGAATTTTTAGAGGAAATTAATCAATGTTATCCAGGAAGAGCATCAGCCGCACCAGTTGTTCAATTTCTTACTTCTATTCTCTCATTGGGAGTTAATAAATATAATGAATTAAGGATTCAACAAGAAAATAATAGAAAATTATTGGAAGATTTATTAAAGGATTTAATGCCAAAGTACGGCGAAAGAGTCCTTGAGGTTGAGAATCCAATTGCTTGTGCAACAACTATTGATAATTATGATCCCTTAAAACTTGGTGGTGGTCTTTATTCATTAAGAGTAACTGGTCCTCGTGCTTTTCAAGCAAATTCAAAGTGGGGAACGTGTCATGATAACTATCCACATTCTTATTTAGTTATTAACGCAGCTATTGGTTCTTCAGAATCCGATATTAGAGATATGATGGAAAAATTAAAGAAAATATTTTCACAGCTTAAAATTAAAAAATAAATGAATGGCCCGCGATTGCACAGGTGGTCCTGGGCACCGGACTTCAGATCCGGTATACCCGATGAGGGTATGGAGTTCGATTCTCCTCGTAGGCCGCCAATATTATTTTTCTCCAAAAAATTTCTTGATTAATGAGGGATCTGTTCGCTTAATATTTAATTTAGAGGGTTGATAATTGTAAATAATCTCAATAAATTCATTCATAATATATGCTGTTGCCCCCCAAATGATATTACGTCGCCAATAATAGTAATAGATTGGATAAATCGTTTTATTTTGTTCCCAAGTTTCTTCTTGAAAGCAGCCATTTTCTCCAAAAATATGCAAAGGAACTTTTATGACTTTATGTACTTCAGCATCAGAAATATTTACCTTAAAATTACCTTTCACGAGTCCAACATACGGTGTAATTATATATTTAGTAATAGTAAAAAGGTCATCTAGTCGCCCTAATATTTCTATTTGATCTCTCTTTATACCTACTTCCTCTTCCGTCTCTCTTAATGCCGTATCAATGAGATTCTTATCATCATCATCTTGCTTTCCGCCTGGAAATGAGATTTCTCCTCTGTGGTGTTTGAGATCCTTATGTCGTATTGTAAGAATAATTTTTATTTCATTATCTTCCCAAAAAAAAGGCATTAAAACAGCAGACGGTTTAAAATCTGAGTGTTTAATTTCTAGAAATTTTCTATTTTTTAATTTCGATTCGACAAGTTTCTTAAATTCTTCCATTTTAATTCAAGGGCTTTTTAATTTTCCAGATAAACAAATTTTTTCGAAATCAAATATTAAATGTTCTTCATTCTTATCTCGTATTATCAATTTATTAGTGTTTGTAACCTTTCCAATTACCTGAGAATGGATGTTTGCGTCGAGCAATATTGGTAGAACATCTTCGGATTTGTTACTAGTCATCACGATTCCAAATCCGGGATATGCTTTTAACCATTTTTTCATTTCTATTTTTTTAGGAATTGGAATTTTTTCAAAATTTATGGTGCCTCCCTTTCTACTGGCGTCTAGAAGCATTCCTAGGGTTCCAATCATACCAGGATTTGAAATATCTTTACAAGCAGTTGCTAATTTTTTTTCTGATATCTTCCATATTGCTTTATATTTCTCATATACTTGTTTAGAATTTTTTTTTGTCGTTGTATCCCAGGCGTATTCAAACTTTGGGTGGAATTGACCATCAAAATCAACGCCAACAATGATATCATCATTAATTTGAGCACCATCTGAATAAATAACGTGATCTTTTTTAACAATTCCTAATATAGAAACAGCCAATTCAGAATAAGTAGAATCTGGATGTAAATGTCCCCCTACCATTGGTACTTTAAATTTTTTACAACCATCAGTGATACCTTTAAACATTTCATTTTGGATTTCAAGAGAATTGGTTGCCATCATGTTAAGAACAG
Source organism: Promethearchaeota archaeon (assembly GCA_011365055.1). The sequence continues at coordinate 148,913 of RDOG01000003.1, read as the reverse complement.
CAATTGGTTTTCCACCTTTTACAATAATATCATTAATATTTACTAAAATTGAAAAGTATCCTGCTAAATAAGGGGAATGTTCGATTAATTTCTCCCACATTCCATCAAGAGCTAATAATAAATATTCATTTGATAAAGATTCTATTTCGATTACTGCGGAATCTTCGCCGAAGGCTTTAATCACATTTGTTCCATCTTGAACTTGATGAGTTTGAGTTAATATATTAATAGCTTTTGCAATATCTTGCTTTCTTTTAACACCAATAAAATTCCTAATTTCTTTAACGATTTCATCTAAGGATAGCAAGAATAATTCCTCACGAAATATTTAGGAAAAAGCTATTTTTAGTGATTTCTCTGGACAACTTGCAACACACTCAAGACATAAAATACAAGATCTATGCCTCATTCGTTTAATTTCTAGCTTTAAGATAGGTACATTCATTGGACAAGCATCTTCACATTTCCTGCATTTATTACAAGTAACTGGATCTCGTTTCAATCCCAAGAAACCATAATTTGATAAGTATCCCATACATCCACCAGTTGGACATAAGAAACGGCAATAAATTCTGGTTAGCCAATATTGTAATGCAAAAACAAGACACGTAAAGATTACTTGCACTACAAATATTGGATTTTGTACAAAAAATTCAAAGAATCCAACACTTAAATTGAGAGTATTTTCCCTCAATGTTTGAGGAAGGATTGAAAAAAGAAAATTATAGGGATCTAATTGAGACCACAAACCATAAGTAAATGGACCTAAATATGCTACATCGCCTCTTATAATTGGTAGATAACCAACAAATAATGCGGCAATCAATGAAATTCCAATTATGATCAATACAAGCCAAGCAAAGGTACCTTCAGTTTCTTGTTTTAATTTTGTTTTCTTTGTAGGTAATTTTGAAATCATATCTTGGATGAATCCAAATGGACAAATCCAACCACATGTTAGCCTACCAAATAATATTGAAAATAAAATAAGAATACCTATAGCAAGAAACGGGATGATAGCAAGTGATAAAGAACGTTCAATAACGTTCCATGCACCTTGAATAATCGTAAATTGAGATCCGAAACCAGAATTAATGGGTAATATGATACCTACAAATAAATATTGAATGTATATATAAAAACCGAAATTAAAAAGCAAAAAACTCGATAATTGAATGATGAACCTGAAAATTCTCAAATTTCGACCTTGAAATAAATTTCTAATTTTATCTAGTTTCACTTAAAAACCTCTTAACTCATAAGCTCGGCAACCCAACCTGCCACTTGGCTTTGTTGTTGTATCGTGAAGCCCACGGCAATCAAAACGAGTCCAATTAATACTATGATAACTGCAATTGTCTTTATTCTCAAGGATCTCAACTCATTTTTTTTGCTATTTTTTATTAAAAAAAAGAGTAAATAAGAATTTTGGTTCAAAAAAATAACTGACCTTGAATCAAATCATATTAATTAATATTTTAAGAGTTTTGTATAAATTTCCAAGTATTTTTCGAAAATAGCTTTCCAACTGAAATTAGATTTTATTTTTTCTGGAATAATTGGATTAGCATTAGCTAATTTTTCTTGATTCAATTGATATTGAATTGCTTCCTTTATTTTTTTAATAAAAAATTCTATATCTTCTTCAAATGGTTGATCAATACTATTCATTTTTGGAAGAGGAAGGTAACTAATTTGATCAAATTCTCCACAAGTACTGGTTATTGTTTCTTTTATACCTGGTAGATCGGTTACAATAGCATTACATCCACAAGCTAATGATTCTATAAGGACTGATGGTAACCCCTCAAAATAACTTGGCAATATAAATAGCTCACATTCCCTAAAATATTTAGCAAGAGCTTGTTGGTTCAATTGTCCGAGAAATCTAATTTTATTTTTATGACCTTTACTCAATTCAAGAATTTGGTCTTTTTCCTCTCCTGCTCCTGAGCCTGCTAGTAGCAATTCGAAATCTAAATTAGATTCTTTTAATAATTCTTGAATAGCTTTAATGAGTTCTGGTACCCCTTTTGCTTTACTAAGTTTCCCAACATAAATAATTTTTTTGTGTAATGATTTCTTTTGTTGTTTTAGATGATAAAAAATATCAGTATTAAAACCAGTTCCAACTACATAGAATTTATTTTCAACCTCTAAGTTTTTAAAATTGAAAGCTTTTTTTACCAATTGTTTTTGGTTATCATTTAACACTGATATTGCATTTAAATATTTAATAGGTTTAGTGAAATTTCTTAACTGATTTGCTAAAACCAATTGACGTAACGCAGTATTATGGCAAGTCCCAAGAATTGGTAGTTTTGGATGAAGAACTCGGCATAAAGCTGTAATAAGCCATAAATGATGTGAATGGATGATATTAGGGTCGAAGATTTTAATAGCTTTGTTTATTTTTCGAGCAAAAACGCTTAGATAGGTTTCTAACATTTTTTCATCAAATTCTGAAAACCTTGTTGAATCATATGGCATTCTATCCGACATTCCAGCAACTGGAAAATTAATTTCACCTTTTTCTGAAGTCATTTCATTATCAAAATACACTGGTAAGGTGAATTTAGGGTCTATAATTTTATTTAGGGGATACGGTTCACCGATCGGATGCCCAAAAATGATAAATTGTTCAAATCCTGCTTTTTTAGTTTGTTTAATCAATTCAATCAGATTTACTCCAGAACCCGTGAAAAAAGGTCTTTGACAAATTATTCTTAATATTTTGGGAGGGTCATCTACTATTTTAGATTCCATTGAATCAGGCGTGAAATCTAATAATTTCTTAGAAATTGGTCCTATTTGATTAAATAATTAAACCACCAATTCATAATTTCTTATTATTCATTTTAAAAAAGCGGTCAAGGTTCAATTTTAAATATTTATTATATAAGTTTAATATAATAATGACCAAGTCTATCGATGATAGTGCTCGGAATCTGATATATTAAATGAAGATCCCAACGCAGGGTTGAGATAGTATGGTCATTATTCATTTAATATTTCTCGAATTTTTTAAATTTTTTAAATGCTCTATCTTGAATTCTTACATTCGATTTTTTTTGCCATTTAGATAAATCTTGTTCTTCCTCAATATCTTCGTCTTCTTCGTCCCAATCTTTTTGTGGTTTAGGTTTCGTAATCATTCCACATGTCCCATCAGTTTTCATTTTTCTAGCTTGGCAAATTGCATATTTACAACTTGATCCTTCACAATATCCATCTTCGACGTATCTGCATTCAAAGACAAACCATCCTTTATTATTTTTAAATTTACGACCTAAATGATTTTGAGCACATCGGAAATGTCCAAATTTGCAAATTGGATTGCATTTAAAAGGTTTTTTTGCTTTTGCAGGTTTTTTAACAAGTTGATCTTTAATAGGTTTCTGACTCATTAATTACACCCAAAAAGTAGATCTTTAAAAATAGCATTTCTTTATCTCAATTTAATTTCATTTCAATAAATTGACAATAAATTCAATATCCTCAATTTCTTGATTGATATCATTCTTAATTTTCTCGAAATTCTCTTTAGAGATATCTCCAATTTCAAGTTTTCCTTTATCAATTTCTATTTTTTCAGTTAATTCTTTTTTTCTTAAAATTAAATTTTTTCGTAAGTTTTTCTCAAATTCTTTTTTATGGGGGACTTGAGCTTCAAGATCTTTGAGTTTTTCCTCATATTCTTGAATAATTTTCTCAAACGCTAATTTAGTAATTTTTTTTGTATGGAATTTATTTTTTACTTTTTTAATTTTTTCTTTTATACCTTCAATTTGATTTGCAACATTTTCGTTAAATGGTAATGGTTTCTTTTCTTCGAGTAATGAGTTTCTTTTATTTTTAATCTTATAAACGATTTCTTTTAATTCGTTTACTTCATCCTCAGTTAGAGTTTCTCCTTCTTGCTCTATTCTCTCAAGAAATTTATCTATTTTTTTCTTTGCCTCTTTTAATTTATATTCAATTTTCACTAATTTTTCTCTAATGATATACTGTTCAATGGCTTGTTCAATAGGATATTCTTCATAATTTGGTGTCGTTATTTTTTCTGGTTCGGTTTGAGGAGATAGAACACTTGTTTCTTCTTCTTTAGGTTTTGTTTCTTCTAATAAATCGTCAATTTCCTTTTCAAGATTTCTTATATTTTCACTATCATTTTTTGTATCTTTAGGTTCTGTAAGTTTTTTCCCACAAATCCTACAAAAAAGAGCTTCGTCTGAAGCTTCAGAACCACAGTTAGGACAATGTTTCGTCATTTTTAATCCAACTAGAAATCATCAATATCTACCAAATAATTTCTTTCTTCTCTCAATTTCCTCTAATTGTTCATCATGAGTTTTGGGTCTCCTCCCCTTCGCAAATGCTCTAGCATCTTGACTTTCTTTGGAATCAATTACTTCTCTTTCTTCCTTAGCTTTTTGAGGTGAAGGTGTTGAAATTAATATTGGTTGTTTTGTTGATATCCGCATTGGAACAGCAGTTTGAAGTTGTGGAGGTAGATTAATATTTTTTATTTTACCCTTTAATAAATCAACGATCCAATGAATAGAATGAATAATAAGGATGATATTAATGTCCCAATATTTTGAAGCAAGTTTTTTAGAGACATCGTCTAGCTTTTCAATAGTTTCTTTAATTTCACCACTTCTAAAGATTTCTTCATTTTCATTTTTAATTTCACGGATTTTCTGGCTTAATGTAGTCATCGAATCACTAAAAGCCTCTAATGTAAGATCTCTATTACCACGTGATTCTTCAAGCATATTTTCTATATTTTCATTTAATCTATTTAAATTCTCTTGAAATCCCTCTGTGATTTTTGATAGTATTGCAGGGATCTTCTGTAGTGTGTTTGCGAGCTTATCAACTCGGTCATATATATCATTGGCTATTGAAGTAATGAAAGGAATTCCTGAATCAGCCATTATTATTTATCCCCTTTTTTTTCTGCGATAAATTCTTCAATATCTTTTAATTTTGATTTAATTTCTTCCGGATCGAATGCAATAGTATCTAATATTTCTAATAATCCAGATAATGATTCAGAAGCGCTAATAATTTGCGATGGACCCAACATTGAAGTGCTTATTGAATTTATTTCATAAGCAACATCTTCTAAGTTTGATCTTGATCGTTCGAAATCAGTTTGCCCTTGTAATGTCACTTTATTTGCGTAATCTTCCACTTTATTTACTAAAATTGATATGGAATCATTCACTTGATCCCCTAAATTTGTTAAAATATCAACGATAGAATTTAAACCTTCACCGACAACGTCTAATTTTTCATTTATCTCGTTAAGTTTTGTGGCAATTTCTTGAATTTCGTTACTCATATTTTAAATATTCCCCCTAACCAAACAAATCTGAGGGTTTAAGCAAATGACCATCATCTTCCGGAGGTGTTTTTGGTGGTGGTGGTGGTGCACCTTTTGGTGGCACTTGAGGAGGAGGTGTTGTGACTTCGCTGGAATTTGCTTTTATTGGACTTGGAGTCTGTGCAGGTTGTTCAGAAATATAGCTCATTAATTCCCTGACGTCATTCAATGCACGATTTATTTCCATAATTTGAAATCCTTTCTGGAGATCACTTATCGTTTTCTTCAAATCTGTACCCATTCTATCAAAATCAGCACTTCCGCCTCCTCCACCAGAAGGCATATTGGTTAATTGATTTTGAATATCTAAGAGTATTTGATTATTTTGGACTAGTATTTCGTTATTTTTTGTGATACTGCCAACAATTTCCGTTAAAAGCTTGATAATTTCGTTCTCCATAAAAATCCTCTTCGATTTTCTTTAAAACCTATATTAATTTATTGATAATTTAGATTCCTTATTCAAATATATTATTTCAAGTTTATATTAATACATTTATTTCCAGTCAATGATTCTTTTTAATATTTTTGAGTTCTAAAAACCTTTTCTTTCGAACATCATGAGTTATACCGTCTAATGATTCATACGTAAAGGCATTAAGTAAATCAGGAGATAATTTAATTGGTTTTAACATCTTATTGGTAAACATTTCACTTCCATTTAATAAAGTATACACGCTTATAATAGAATCTTTAATATATGGTGTGTAATTTAGAAGCATGTTCTTTGTTTTTTGATACTCTTTTTCATTTTCTCCAGGATACCCAACAATTAGATAAATATATTGTTCTAGGTCAAGCTCAAATCCCTTTTTTATGATTTTATTAGCCTCAGACAATCTTATATTCTTTTTCATAAGTTTTAAAATGGTTTCACTACCAGATTCTATTCCGTAATAACAATGTGTTAATCCAGAATTTATAGATTTTTCTAATAATTTTTCTGACATCTTAGAGCATTCTGCATTTCCGCCCCATTTAATATTTAGTCTATTTTCTCTTATTTTTTCTAGAATTTGTTTATACAATCCTACATCGTGATTGAACGAAGTATCAATCGTTTCAAAGTAATGATACCCATTTTTAATGTAATATTCTAATTCTTCAATTATTCTACTTGGTGACTTTCTAAAAAATCCGTTAAATAAAGATTTCTCATTACAAAATGCACAACTCGAAAGACATCCTCTAGACAATTGGATATTTATAAGATCAAATTTATCATTTATTTTAATTAGACTATAGTCAGGTATTGGTAATTTATTAAGCTCAATACTAGGAGCGGGCTCAGTAAAAAAAAATTCGTGATCTTTTTTAAAACCTACCCCTTTAATATTTTTCAAATTTTTATTAGATTTTAAAACTTCATAAAAAGGTATTTCTCCCTGATAACTAAATATAATTGCATCTATATAGGGAAAAGTGAGATAAAATTTTGATCTATATTCAAGAAATGTCTCAGGACCGCCGAAAATGATTTTTTTTTCAGAATTCGACTCCTTTATAGCTTTTGCAACATACAAAGATGCAGCAGCATTTCCCACGTTAACAGAAAATCCCAGAATCTTAGAAGAAATTGATGAAATTTCTTTGATATATTTGTCTAAATCGGCTTGAATTTTATCTTTTTGCTTTTTTAATTCTATAAATATATCTTTATAGAGATTATAAGATACGGGACATAAAGATTGAATCAAGTTCTCAGGAATTTTATTATCATTGAATAATTCTTCTGAAAAATTGAGCCAATTTGAAACGCCAAATAAAAAAAAGGAAGGTATATTGAAGTTTAATTTATTAGTAATATTAACATTTTTGAACTTATTTTTGAAAAATTCTAAACTATAATCTTTTAAAAAAATATCAAAATTCTTTTGTTTTAAAAAAGTTGCTAATGAAACTAAAGCTAAGCTTGGTGTTTGAGAAGTGTAGGAAGGTAGATTTATTAAATGAACGTCAAAATCAGCATTACTAGGTAAATTCAATATCTTCAACGACGCTTAAAATACGTTTTAATGCCGATATAAAGTTAATGTAATAAGAACTTTCGTTCAATTCATCAAGGTACTTACTTATTTTAGATTCTGCAGCATCATAATCCTTAAGTAATTTATTTTGTTCAATTGTATTTAAAACTCTTTGAATACCCTTAGTTGCATTATCTATTTGATTGTTGAAAGCTTCCATATTTTTAATTAAATTATCATTTAATGTCCCAATATTCTTAGTTAATTCATCAATTTTACTAAAAATCTCGTTGAACGCTTTAGCCATAAAAGGAAATAATGAGCTATCCATAATACTTCTACTTCCTTATTCTATAATACCATTTTTCTCTAAAATACTTGTTAATTTTAAAACTTTTTCTGCTAAATTTGATAAGAGTGAGTCTACATTCGCTTTATCTAATTCATATTTTACAACTTCATTTGTTTGTTCAAGTTCTTGTGCCATTTTCTCGAAATCATTCATATGAAATATATTATCGAGCGCAATTACGAACTTATTGACATTAAGGTTCAAATTTTTCACATTGGTTGTTGTTGTATCGCTTAAAAATCGTATATTTTTATTCAATTGTTCAAGATGTTGAGATAAACTATCGATCTTGGTAATTATTGCATCAAACATCTGCTTTATTTCAGTATCATTAGTTTGCATGGTTTTCAACTACCAAAAAATGATGAAGGTTTTATTAAATGAGGCTGACTATCTCCTTTTTCCTCCTCAGCAGGAGGAGGAGCTTGAGACGATGAAGGTTTTTGTTGAGTTGTTGTAGCTTGAGATTCAGGGACTTGTTCACCTTGCTCTGATTCTTGAGATGGGCTTTCACTTTTTGTTTTTAATGGACGACCACCCATTGGTATGGTGACTAATTTTTCGATTCTCCCAATTATTCCTTGAACGGATAAAATATGGATGCCTTTTTGTAATTTGTTTATTAAAGTATCTAATTTAAATTCCATTTTATCAAAATCTTGTAATCCTAGGGATTCAAATTGTGAATTTATATTCTCCTCAAGATTCTGCAATCCTTGATCTCGAATCGTATCGAAGTTGTTGGTCATTTTTGATTCAAGATCAGACAATCTTTTAGATATTTGATTAAAAATTTTTGTATGTTCTTCAATTTTAACTTCAATTCTTTGAAGAGACTGAACAGCATCTTCCAAAATACCCGCTAATACTTTTAAAAGTGCAGTTGGACCACCAGATTGCAATTTATACACCTATTTCTAATGATTTATTTCATTCTTTTTAAATATTTCACAAATTAATTATATTATCCTTCTTAATATTTAAGTCCTAATTCAGATTTCTATAAAGGTCTCCCTTGAATCCAGCTTTCGCTAATAACGGTATAAAATAATTCAATATGCCCAATATCAGATGTTAAAAGTCCCATGGGCATTGATTTCTCCGAATCAGCAGCTAATATAAGCCCTTCTCTATCTTGTTCTAAACCCCAACGATCTTTCTTTTTAAAATTACGAAATGTTATATTTGGCATGTTAAAGCTATCTAATATGTTCTTATGGACTTCATTTGAAAGATCTATGAACGTTGCAACTCTTACATTAGTCTTTTTATCTATTTTCATTAAATCGATATCTTTTAAATCTTCGATTGAGGGAACGACGATTTGAACTCGCATTCTTGCTTTATCCAATAGATTATTCATGATACTTATAATCTGTTCCCTTCCTACTATTAAACCACTTGATCGACTCTTTAATTCTTTAACTTCTGTTTTTAATTTTTCAATTTCACTTTCTTTATTTTTTAATATCGTATTTAAGGATGAAATTTCCTGATCTTTCCCTTTTACTACATCTTCTTTTGTTTTTAATTTTCCCTGAAAATCTTCACGAGTATCTTTCATTTTTTCAACTGCTTTTTCAGCAGAAGTCAAGGATTTTTCCAATTTTTCGTTTAAATCATCAATTAATTTTTTCTTTTCTTCTAGTTCTTCTTTTTGTGTTTTAATAACTCGAGATTGTCTAGCCATTTGATCTTTAAATTGGTTTTCGATCTCAGCAGCGAATTCATCTTTCATTCTAGCAAATTCATCCTTCATTCTAGCAAATTCTTCAGTTTTTTCTTTAATTTTTTCCATTAAATTTTTTTCCTTTCCAAGTAACTCTTCAATTTTTGAATCTTTTATTTTATTTTCTTCTTTTAATTCCTTGCATTCATTAGTATAAGAATCGATTTCCTTTCTTAATTCTACAATCATATTTTCTTTTTCCTTAAGATCTGATTGTACAATCTCCAATTGATGTTCCGTAACGGATAAATTATTGTTGGTTTCAGTCAATTGATTAAATTTATTGATAATATTACTTTCTAAGTCCAAAATCCGTTTTTTTTGTTCTTCAATACTTACTTTTTTCTCACCTATTTGAGGTTGCAACCATATCAACTCTAAATTTTTATTTATTTATTTAATTTTTCTTTAAATTTTAACCAATTTTTCTTTATTTCATTTAAATGTTGTTCATCCATTAATTTATCACGAAATAACATATCAAATCCTCGAAGAATCCTATTATTCATTTCCTCAATTTGAAATAAATTCTTATTTTCACAACTAAATTCAAATTTACTTCGTAATTCGAAATTATTTTCTAGAACTGTTTCTAATCTCTCTTTAATTAAGGGAGAAAATGAACTACTAACGAATTCAAATGGAACCCAGCGATTAACTAAAGAATAATCTCTTGGGATAATGACAGGAGGAGAAATAATAAACTTTTCTTCCCCTTCTTCGTTTTCAAGTTCTGCAAAATATAATGGAACATATACTTTTAAAATAGGCATAACCAGATTTACTTCTTTCCCAGGAATTGTCCATCTTTTTATATAATTTTGCTCATTCTTACAATTTGAAATTATATTGGTGATTGCATTACGAATGGTATTTGTTAAATTTTCTAATTCAGAACGCATTAAATTTTTTTGATTCATTGTTGTTTCTTTTCTTTCCTTTAATGCAGGAAGATCATTACCAACACTGCTTTCTAACTCTTGATATTTAACTTCAATTTCTCTTTCTTTTTGTTTAACTGTTTCAATTAAACCTTGTAAATCTGTTGAATTATTACTTAAATTTGATTTTACAGTATTAATAATTTCATTTAACCTTTCTCTGGATTCTAATTGTGAAATTTCTTTATTTAAAGTAATCGAAACTTCTTCCGGATCTTCCTCTTGTTTAATTTTTATGACTCTGTCTTTTATTTCCTCAAAATAACTTATTAGTGGAACCATTGATTCGACAAATGATTTTGCTAAAGTTCTACGTTCTTTTAAGTTCCATTCAGATAAATCAAAGAATTCTTTTGTCTTTCTTTCTTGTAGATCTGGAATTTTTCCTTTTGCTTCAATTTCTTTTCTTCTAATTTCAAGATCAAATCTTTTATTTTGATCCTCAATATCTTTCATTAAGCTAATCAACCATTGATCAGTTATAGATACGATCAATTCATCCAATTCCCGCCATTTATTGATATTTCCATCAATTTGGTTGATAAAATTTCGAAACTTACCAGATATATCAAGAATTTGATCAGTTAAAAAGCTCGAATCAATAATAGCAAGCTTTGATGTAGGTTGTTCATCTTGAAATTTTATTAAAGGTGTTAATCCTCTTATAACATCTGGCTCAATTATTCCTTTTATTGTTTCATCTTCTTTTCCGATATTTAAAATTAGATTATTAGTTTCAGTCAGATTCTTTAAGAAAATTTCAAGAGATGCGGCACCAGCTGATCCATAAACACCCGAATCTCTTAATAATCTGCTGATTTTTGAATGTATTGTAGTAGGACTCAAAGTTAATGAAAATTGAAATAAATAAAAATTCAACCCATCTACTGCAATATAATCTTCAGGTCCGTTTTGAACTAGTGTAATTGGCCATAAGGTCTTTGCAAATAGGACATATTCACAATTTTTTAATTTTTTATGTGTTAATCTTAAATATTCAGTTAAAGCAAAAAAGGAAGCAATTTCTAAATCCATGGAATTAACCGGTTGGGAATTATGTTCCCATATTATGGATGGTACTACTGGAATTTTTTCTTCTTGGAGACCCATAAAAATCCTAATCCTTAAAATAATATTGATATGATTTTTAATATGCTTTCGACATAAATTTTATTCGCAAAAATTTATTATTTATTCATTATTATTAATCATTTCTCTTAAATTATTTAAAAGTGATATAAAATGAATTCAATTTCGGGTGTTCAACGGCGCACCACTGCAGCTGAAGGAGCTAGGCGTTTTATAACAACAGAATTATTGACATCAAGATTAAAGAGAGAATCTGATAGAGAGAAAATAAAGGAGTTATTAAATAATCGTGGAAAAATTCAAGATTATTTAATAGCTGCAGGTGTAATTCACCTTTATCATTATGTCGGCTTGAAAACTCAAGATTTAGCTAAAATATCAGAATCTATGTTGACATTAGATGCAGAAAAACTCTATGAGAAGACACAAAAAGATCATTTATTAACTGAATTAACTGATATTGTTCAAAATTTTATTTTTAATGAATTAGAAATTTATGAAAAGCAATTGAATTTAGATTTAGAAATTTTAAATAATACTATTGAAAGAAATGAAAGTAAAGATCCGCTAAAAGACCAAATCTACGAGGATAATAATAAAAAACTCATTCATAAAACGCTTATTTCTCTTTTTAGAAAATATTCGGAACAATTTTTTTATGATTTTATTGGTCGAATTTATGATTTAGCAGATACAAAAAGAAATGATATTTTAGTAAAAGCAAGTGATTTAAAAGCAACTAGTTTGGAGATAGAGCAAGAATTAAAAAAAGAATATGAGGATGATGAAAAATTCATAGAATTAATAACCTTTAATTATTTAAAAGAACAAATAAATAAAATGTGGGAATTAAAAGGTCACATAAGACAATTAGAAACTCAAAAAGTCACTTTAAATAGAATAGAATCAGATATCTTGAAAAAATTAATTGAAAATTTACCATTCAGTAAGATGGGATTGCAGGCTAAAAAAGCGGCTATAGAATTAAAACTAGATATTGTAAATTACGTCAAAGATGTTTATAATGAACAAAAAACAATTGATGAAATTGAAAATGAAATAAATGAAAAAATAAAAGCGAGTTTAATCAAGCAAGCATTGGAAGGACCTCAATTATTTCTAAATTTTCTTTCAGAATACTTATCAATGACTTTTGATGAAGTAGTGGATTTTCTTAAAAATTTTCAAGTAAATTCAGTTCCTGCTTTTTGTCAAGCACTCTCAGTTCCTGTTGAACCAATTAAAAACAAATTATTTGAATTACATATAGGAGACAGAGAATTATCTCAGTTAAGCGAAACGGGCGCTCTAATGAAAGTAAAAACTTATTTCCAGAATTATAAAGCACGAGGAGAATCCGAATTCATAACGGGATTAACCATTTATCAGCTTTATGAAAATCAATCGGTTAATATAGATTATATTAAAGGAAAAATTGAAGAAGAAATTAAAGTATCAAGCGCTCGAATTAAAGAATTACTTGAAATTGAAAAACAATTAAATAGTGAAATTCTAATTCCTTATGAACTTGAAGGTGTAAATCAATTAAGATTAATTTTAAACTTGCAAAGTATCCTAACTGAGATTGAGAAAGAATTATTTTATTCTAATTTTAAAAATTTCTTGTTATTTTATTCTAGAATCGTAGAATTATATCAGAAAATAAAAAAAGATAAAGAAATTTTTTTAATGGCATTTAAACGAATTTCTGATTTAAAAAGCACGGAAAAATGGATTGAGGTAAAATTGGAGGATTTAATTATAGAAAAAATAATGAAAAGACAATCCGAAATTCAAGAATTATCTTTAAAGTACGATCCATTATATATTAATTGTTTAATTTATGCAAGATTAGCAAACGAATCTTTTGATAAATCAAAAAAGGATCTAACGACGACTAAATCACCGATTTATACTGGTATCCTCCCAATTCCAATCAAATATGAGAATTTACCCCCTATTTCATATGCAACTGCATACGACATCTTGAAGCGCATGGAGCGCGATTATTTTGAGCGAAAGAAAATAAAAGAAGTTAAGATAAAAGAAAGGAAAAAAGAGGAAGAAAAAGAGAAAAAAGAAATCATACAAGATGTAGACACTTATAGTTGGATTGAAAAACGAATAAACATGAGTTTGATGAGGATGGGAGGAGGTATAGATCCAACATCTTTATATTGGAATGAAAAGGATTCAGAAAAATTAAGTAAATTTATTCTATTACATACACAAGTGAAAAAAGATAAAAAGATTTGTAGTATTGATGGAAATTATGTGTTAGATACGTGTAAAGAACACCCAAATGCGATAATATTGACTGCAGGAGTAATAGAAAATGTTGCATCATTTTACAAATTTTCAACTCAGAAATTAAAAGATATAGAATATTCGAGATTATTAGAAATAACTGAAGAAATAGCGTTAGAAATTTTAAAAGTCCGAGGAAAATCAGACGTCTCAGCATTAGTAGAAGGAGAAATTCAAGAATTAGGTAGAAGAATCGGAGAAAAAATAGGAAAATTGTTGAATAATTCGTTATATAAAACTTGGAAAAAGAAAAAATTGGGGAGATAAGTAAATTATATTTTTAAAGCAGCTTTAAATCCATCAGCAACAGCTTCTAAAGCAGTTCTAGCTTTTTTTGCATCTCCAATCTTCAGAACTTCAATGTTTTTAGGAAGATTTGCTTTGAGTTTATCAAATGTTTCTTTATCTGGTTTTACGCCCACTGCCATTACAATTGTATCAGCTTCTATGAATTCCTGTTTTCCTTCTTTTTCCACTAAAACGCCAAAGGGTTTTTCTGTAATTTCAATTGCCTTTGTTTTTGTAACCATTTCAACTCCATGCATTGCTAAATCTTTCAATATAGTCCATCTTGTTGTTTGTCCAATTCCTTTTCCTAGACTCGGTAACATTTCTATTACCGTGATTTTTCGAGTTCTTAATTTTAATTGAAGTGCATCTTCAGGGCTTAAAGCTTGCCATTGCATGAGAAACATTGCTTGTTCTGCGTTTAAACCTCCTTGTTCAGCAAGATATAATCCAACATCAAGTCCTACACCGCTTCCTCCAATTACTACCACGCGTTTACCCGCATGTTTTTTATTTTCTAAGATATCGTAAGCATGAACGATCCTAGGATCATTCTTTTTCATTCCAGGAATATTTAATTCAATAGGTTTTGAACCTGTTGCAGCTATTACTGCATCAAATTTTTGTTCCTGAAGAACGTCCAAGTCTATATCTTGATTTAAAACAACATTAACGTTTAATTTTCGCATCATGTGTTCATACCATTTTATTAGGTCATAGAATTCTTTCCTTCCAGGTGGAGCCGCTGCCCAATGAAGAGCACCACCTAAACGATCAGTTTTTTCATAAAGAGTCACGTCATGGCCCCTTAATCGGCAAACTCTAGCTGCTTCTAATCCTGCAGGACCTCCTCCAATAACTGCAACTTTTTTCTTTTGTTCAGCAGAAGTAATTTGTCTTTTTTCTTCATATCCGACCATTGCATTAACAGTACATGTTATTGGTTGAGCACTGAAAACCGCATCAAAACAACCTTGATTACAAGCAAGACATTTTCTTATGTCTCGGTCTCGTCCTTCCCTTGCTTTAATTAAGAATTCTGGATCTGAAATTAAGGCTCGCCCTAAAACAATTATATCCACTTTTTCTTGTTGTAAAATCGATTCTGCAAGAGATGGATCATTTATTCTATTTGCCATTGAAACAAGAACTCCTGTTCCTGCTACTGCATTCTTGATATTTTCACCTAGATAAACATAGCCTGCACGAGGTACTACCATCGTTAATTGTGGAATCCCAGTTTCGTGCCATCCTCCTGTCACGTTTATGAGATCGACTTGACCTCCTTCAGCTAATGATTTCATGATTACTGCAACGTCTTTATAAGTATTACTCCCAGAAACGAAATCATCTCCAGCAGCTCTGTAAATAATTAAGAAATCTTTACCTACTTTATCTCGAACTGCTTTTGCAACTTCATGCATGAAACGCATTCTATTCTCAAGAGAGCCACCATATTCATCTGTTCTTTTATTTTTTAGAGGAGAAAGAAATTGACTTATTAAATAGCCAGCACTTCCTATTATCTCTACCCCATCAAATCCTGCTTCTTTAGCTCTGTGTGCGGCTGTGGCGAATTCATTTATTGCGGTTTTGATCTCTTCAATGGTCATTTCTTTAGGAGTTTCCTTCGTAAATTTCGAATAAATAGCTGAAGGAGCTAACGCTTTCCCACCTTTTTGCTTTACTTCGGGCAACAAGGAAAAACTATGGACATAAGCACCTCCATGATATAATTGCGCTGCAACTGGTGCACCAAATTTATGCATCTTGCTAGTAAATTCCCCTAATTGAGGAATATATTTGTCTTCATCCAAAGCAATCATGTTTAAAGGAGCAGTAAGTGGACCGATCCTACACCCTCCAACAATTATCAAGCCAACATTACTTTTAGCTCGTTCTAAATAAAAATTTGTGAACGTGTCAGTAATTTCACCAAGGCCTTTTACCATTCCGGTATGCATGGCAGGCATTAGAGTATGAGTTCTAAATTCTACTTTATTAACCATTATTGGTTCAAGTAATTTCATAATTAATTCACCTAATATCTCTAATCTTCTTTTATGAAAATCATCAATTTGTATAAAATAATCTTTACCAAATCATTAAGAATTTTTTTTTAATGGTAATAAGATTGAGGGTTTAAAGAATTCTTTTATATACGAGTAAAAGTAATTTTTCTATAATCGATTTTTATAGAAACTATGATTTCTAAAAAACAAATAAAAAATCGAAAAGAGGGCAGAAAATGAAAAGTCCAGCAGAAGTAATTGGAGAGATGATGTTAGCGGGTTTACGTTCAAAGACGGAAAAAGAGCGAAAAGAGGTAATGGATGACCTCTTCGGTATGATCGCACAAATCACGCTGCCAAATCTCACAGAAGCTTTGGTAATATTTTTCGAAGAAATGGAAGTTGATGGCGAGAAAAAAAAATGGTTACGATATAAAAGTTATCCAACCCCATGGGTTAAATGCCATTATTGTGGATGGATAGGATTTTATGGTGAATTGCCAGTAACAGAAGAAAAGATTGAGATTAAAGGAAAAGCAGAAGATTCAATTTTAGGAGTACCGACTAAGAAAACCGTGCAAGTTAAATGTCCGAAATGTGCAAACAGGAAACTATCATTCAAGCAGTGGGTACATCCACATGCAAAAGTTGTGATTTATGGGAGCCATTGGGACATCGGAGCCATGGGTGATATCATGGTTGGCCCAATAGGACACAGACTCAAAGGATTAGTAAATGTAGCATACAAGCTGTTGAAAGGAGACGTCAGCATGAGCCCAATATCACAAGTATTTGGGGCATTAAAAGTTGCAAAATTAATGATGTAGGTGAATGATATGGTATTATTGTTTGGTTTAGTGATTAATGATTATTTTGCTTTCGTACTCTTAGTAATAATTGTGATAGTATTAGCAGTAATTACAATAAAAGGCCCTGATTTTCTGATCAACCTTTTATTATTAGGGATCTATGACATCCTTGATTTGGCTTTAGCGGACATGTTTGTGGTATATTTTGCAGCTTCCTTCCCAGGATTTAATGTATTTGCGATAGTATTTGCAATCATTGGAATTGCAGTCCAAAGCCTTTGGGGTCTAAAAGTAATATACTTTGATGGCATGAAATGCGGATGGAAAACGCTTAAACCCGATCAATTCAAGGATAAATAACCTTAATTTATTTATTTTTTCTTTTATTATTAATTAAAAAATAGCCAATCCAAGCATATTTAAATTTAAAAGAAATATCGTAATTACAGATTTAAAATGAGTGAAAGAATTTCTTGGCCTCATGTGTGCATGGGTTGTGCACAGACTAATCAAAATGTATTAGAGTCCTTCGATTATAAGAGGGAAGAAAAAGTACTCATAAGTAGTACAAATATGGGTAATATGATTAGACAAACTTTTAGGAATTTTGAACTAGGAGTACATGCAGTATTATGTCCAGATTGTAAGAAAAGATCAAGAAAAAGGTTTTACTTAGGTCTTGTATTGACTTTACCATTTTTTATTTTATTCATGATTCTTACCTTGTTATATTTAGTCCCGTTTGTCATGATCTTTTCACCTAATGTTTCATTCTTTCCCGTTCCTTCCTATATTATTGGGATGTCTTCTGATTATATTTTCTCTTATATTGCAACTTTTGGCATTATATTTCTGATATGTTTGTGTATATTATATTATTGGATTAAATGGAATTTGAATCCCTCAAAATATTACCATAAAATATCTTTTACGGCAAGTGGACCAATATTTGAATTTAAAAATACAACTTACGACCAAATGTTTAAGCAAGCTAATAGAGTAGGCGGAATGGGAATGAATCATTCCAGTATCGAAGAGTTATTCGGATTGCTTCCTGGATCTACTGACTCCATAATACAGCAGATGTTAGAAAGAGAGAGACAAGAAAGGGAAATTATTGAGCATCAAAAAGAATCTAGATTACCCCCTAGACAAGAATCTAGACCTTCCAGACCAGCCCCATTTACTGTTGGTTCACCATATGGTGGATCTTTAGTTCCCCGAGTTGAGAAAGAAAATATACCTGAACCATCAGATTCAATGAATTCAAGGCAACCGGATTATTGGATTTTATGTAAAAGATGTGGAAATAAAAATAAACCCAATGATAATTTCTGTTTTGAATGCGGAAGCAATTTAAAAGATTAAATCTCATTTAGACATTCTTTTTATAAATTAATAAAAAATCTAATAAACATTAATTATTTTTTTAATATAAGATTTTATAAGAGAGATGAACTTGAAAATAGAATATTTTGAAAATTTCATAACGGTTTGCGAACAAGGGAGCATTTCAGCAGCAGCAAAGCTTTTACATAAATCTCAAGGTGCTATATCTCAGCAAATTGCTCTTTTAGAAAAAGAGCTTGGAGATATAAAGCTGTTCAGACGCACTTTAAAGGGTGTAGAATTAACAAAAGAGGGAGAAATTCTTTTAAAAACTTCAAAAAAGATACTCGACGACATTGAGGTAGCTCGCAAGGAAATTGATGAGATACAAAAAACGATTCGAGGAAGTCTAACCATATCAGCAAGCACGATTCCTGGTGAACATATCCTTCCAAAATTATTAATTCAATTTAAAAAAGAAAATCCAACTGCAAATTTTGAGATTATAAGTTCGGATTCTTATAATAGCATGTTGAATTTAATTAAAGATAAAGTTGAACTTGCAGCTACAGGGAGTAAATTTGAATCTAGTATGGATTTAAAAGAATTTGATTTTTTAGAAATCGCTGAAGAAGAATTAGTGGTAATAGTCCCTCCAGACCACGATTTAGTTGGCCAAGATTCTGTATTAATAAAAGATCTATTGAAATATCCCTTCATATCAAGAGATAAATCATCAGGAACAAGAAACGAAATGGAGAAAATATTCAAAGATGAAAAAATAAGTCTTGATCAATTGGATATCTACATAGAATTGGCATCGACTGAATCAATTATTACTGCAGTTTCGGAGGGAAATGGTTGGAGTATCATTTCAGATATTGCTGCAGAAAAAGCAAAAAAGGCTGGTGAGATAGAAATATTAAAATTAAAGACTAAAAATCCGCCTCGAAGAAAGTTTTACGTAATTAGAAAGAAAGAAAACATCCATTCAGTTTTTTTAGAGGAATTTTGGAAATTCATTAAAAAACAGAAAAAATTATAAAAGCTTGGTATTTTAATTTTTAATTAATTCAATATTAAGACTAAATATCCGCTGAATTTAGCTCAATCGATATTTTAAATTAAATGGATAGATTTAAATTTTCGATAAAATATATTTGGTTTATGATTTTTTAAGATTAATAGAGAGTAGGGATTAAAAATGAAAGAATGTGAATTTGATTATAATAATATGGTTGATTATGAAAATTTTGCACCTTGGGTAGAACCAAATAGACTTTGGCATAAAAATCTACCTGATTACATTCCAAAATCAATCAAATACCCAAAATTAAGGGGATTGTATTGTTTGCTTAAAAATGCAGCATCAAAGTATCCAAATCAACTCGCGGTTATTTATGAACCCTTTTCAGAAAGTGAGAGGAAATATAATTATTCTGAAGTTTCAGAGCTTGCTAACAAAACTTCGAATGCATTACTTAAACTTGGGCTGAAAAAAGGGGATGCTGTCGGATTATTCATGCCAAACGTGCCTGAATTTTTATGGAGTTATTTTGGTTGTCTGCAAATAGGTGTAGCTGTAGTCCCAATTAATCCATTATTGAAGAAAAAAGAGGTTCTCCACATAGTATCTAATACGAATAAGGAAGAAAAAATTTTAGATACGATCATCGTTCATGAATCGATGTTGTCAGTTATCAAGCAAGTTGCAAGAGCAGGTGTTGAATTAAAAAATGTATTAGTTATTGAAGAGGAGAAACAATTAGAGGGTGATGAATTTCTTAGCTTGAAAAAAATCGTGGATGCAGCCCCAGCTAGTTTTCCCAACATTGATTTTGATATCAAGACTACAATAGCTGCGCTCATGTACACTGGCGGAACCACAGGATTGCCAAAAGGAGTCATGCTCAGTCAGGAAAATATCTTAAAGAATACTTTTCAAGCTGCATTAGATTTATATACAATGGAAAAATCTCTATCGCTTATGTCTAACGCTATAAATATAGCAGTCTTGCCGCTTTGTCACATTTTTGGTTTATTCATGGTAGGAACGACTATGGCAGGTGCATATACTAATATCATGATGAAATTTGATCCGGAACGCGTGTTACACGCAATTCAAGAATATAAAGCATTCATGATATCTGGTGTACCAACTCATTTCCAATTACTTGCAAGTTATCCTAATTTTGGTAATTATGACATTTCTAGCTTGGAGCTGGTAACGAGTGCAGGTGCAGCTTTAGCATCAGCAATTGCAGGCAAGTTCAAAAATAAAAAAGTTATCGTGAAAATGGGTTATGGATTAACAGAATGCTCACCAGCAACTCATTTACAACCTGATTGGCTAAAGTATAATCCAGAAAGTATTGGCATGCCTATTGTCGATACTGATGTAAAAATCGTTGATCCAACAGATTTTTCAAAAGAAGTTGAAATTGGACAAGCGGGTGAATTATTAATTCGTGGTCCACAAACTTGCTTAGGTTATTGGAAGGATGAAGGGGCAACTAAGAGTATATTGTTAGAAGATGGTTGGTTAAGTACTGGTGATATTGCAAGATATGATGAAAGTGGTTACTTTTACATAGTTGGAAGATCTAAAGAGCAGATTAAATATAAGGGATATAGAATCCTGCCATTTGAGGTTGAAAATACGCTATTTGATCATCCAGCTGTGGCTGATTGTGCAGTTATTGGTGTTCCTGATGATACCGTCGGTGAAATTATCAAAGCTTATGTTAAATTAGCTCCAGAATATAAAGACAAGATAACAGAGCAAGAAATCATCGATTGGGCAAAAGAAAACATGGCAGGTTACAAGTGGCCTAGGCAACTCGAATTTATCAGTTCTATTCCTAAAAGTTCTGTTGGAAAGACCTTAAGAAGAGGTCTTAGAGAAAAAGCCATAAAAGATTTGGAAAATAAATAAAATTTCTTTATTTTTAAGTTTACATTAGATGAATTGAAAAAAAATTATTAATAATGAACTTTTTTTAGCTCATCTTCTAATAATTTCCGTCTTAATACCTTTCCAACTGGAGTTTTTGGGATAAAAGGTACGAATTCGATTTTTCGAGGCCATTTATAGCCAGCCATGTTCTCTTTGGACCATTCAATGATATCTTGTTCAGTTATTTTATCTTTGTACTCTGGTTTTAACTTAATAAACGCTTTTATTGTTTCGCCAACCGTTTCGTCAGGTATTCCAATCACACCACATTCCAACACGGCAGGGTGATCATACAAGGAAGATTCAACTTCTGCAGGAAGTATCCTGTAACCTTTATATTTTATCTGTTCTTTTGATCTTCCCACGATATAAAGAAATCCATTTTCATCCATTTTAGCAATATCTCCAGTTCGTAACCAAATTCTACCTTCATTATCCTTTATTAACGTGCTATCTGTAGCTTCTTTATTTTTCCAATAACCTTTCATAACTTGCGGACCTCGTACCAATAATTCTCCTGGGGTTCCAAATGGGACTTCATCAATATAGTTTGGAGGATCCACGATTTTTGCATCGGTATCTATAATTGGATAACTAATGCTTTCAGGTATGATATCTGTCCATATTTGAGGCACGGTCGCCATGCAAGTTACTTCAGTAAGCCCATAAGCATTTGCGACTTTCAATCCAGTTTTTTTCTGCCATTTTTCTGCTAATTTCGGTGCTAGAGGAGAAGCTCCCGAACCAGCAAACTTAAGAGATTCTCCCGAAAATTTCTCAAAATATGGATGGTTCATGACAAAATTATACATTGCAGGAATTCCTGTGAAACTCATTACTTTATACTTATCAACTAATCGCAGTAATCTTTCTGGGTCGAATTGATCGATAATAAGTGTTATTCCACCGGTAATACAGCTATTTAGAATGAAAAAGCCCATGCCATGACAAAGTGGATTTGTCGTAATTGCAGTTGATTTTCCGAGTTGAGAAACAACATATTCATAAACATCAGTAGAATCTGCACCAGTCCCATGTGCTCCAGTATACATGAATTGTAAAGAATTTGATATGATATTGGAATGAGTAAGCATCACCCCTTTGGGTAGACCAGTTGTACCGCCCGTGTATAATAAAGCAGCTAAATCTTCCTTTATATTTATGTTCACTTTTGGTTGTTTAGCAGGATTTTCTCTTAAAATTTCCGTAAATGTTCTTTTTTCAAGATTTTCCTTGTCTGAGATTATTATAATATCCTCAATGTCCAAATCTTTGGTACTTCTCTTAATAATTCCATATTGATCCTCTCCAACAATGAAAACCTTGATTATCTCTGCATTAGTTGCTATATGATTCACTTCTTTTTTCTTTAATAAAGGATTAATAGGTATGAGAATGCCTCCACTTTCAAGAATTCCATATACAGCAAAAATAAATTCACTGCAATTTGGGACCATACATGCAATACCATCCCCTTTTTTAATACCATATTCATTTACTAATGAATTAGCAATGATATCTGCGTTATATGATGTTTCTAAGAATGTAAACTTCTCCCCTTTTGGTTTAAAATAAAAGGCCATGTTATTAGGGAATTCTTCCGCACTTTTTTTAAGTAAACAATAAGCACCTTCTAAATCAGGATAATTCAAGGTTTTAGGTAAATTAAAGTTTTCTTTTCCCTTCAACCAAGGACGGTTTGGTCTAATCCAAGGGCTTTCATTCACAAAATTACCAATATTTCTATCATAAATGCAAGTTTTTACCATATTAATTTTCTCCAATTACTCCCATTTTATAATATAAATTTATATTATTTGAAACGTGAAATCCCACGTAAGTTATTAACCGTGTAATTTTTTCTTGTAATAAAATTGTTTAAATTTTCTATTTTTTATCGGTTTTATATTTCTGTCGCTTTAAAAATTATTTTGTTCTGAGTGTTTTTATTACGAGAGATCAAAACTATGTTTACCTAGAAATAAAAAGTAATAAAGTTTACAGAAAAAATGTAATTATTTTGAACATTTTTTAATGAATAGTTAAAATTTGGTGGATATTTCAAGAAAAGCTTAAGGATTATAACTTTTAATAAGGTTTTTCCAATAATAAAAATAAAATTTAAAGTGGATGATTATTTTTGATTGAATGGATTAATTTTATCGTCTTGATTATTTCAACAATAATATTTTCTTATCTCTATCTCCTGAGCATTCAACCTGTGAAAAGATCTGAAAGTCGAGGTGAAAAAGCATGGGAAGAATGTGCACGTTTAAGAATAATCGGGAGCGTTTTTATGTGTGTAACTGTAATAAATTTTTTTTTATGGATTTGGTTTCCCATCCAAATATTTAATTGGCTGATAGATCCAAACTATATTTTAGGAATTATCATTGGGATTATCATATTAGTCATTTTTATGCCCATTATGATAAAAGGAGAGCATGATGCTGGTGCTGAAACCATGAAACCATCTAAAGACACTGAAATGTATGGAGGTATCTATAACTACATTCGACACCCCCAAACACTCGGTGAATTTCCTACTTTCATTGCGTTAGGGTTTTTTCTTAATTCTTGGTTCTTAGTAATCATATTTATTATATGGATCGTGGTTTATACCCCCATAATGATTTATATTGAAGAAAAAGACCTCATCAGGCGGTTTGGGGATTCATACCGTGACTACCAAAAACGAACAGGAGCTTTAATCCCTAAATTAGGGAGAAAGAAAAATTAATGTCAATCTATGGTTTAAACCATGTAAATATATAATATGAAATTTGATTTGTGAGAGGTACTGTTGCAATCACGAATTTCTTTCTAACACTGGTTGCAAGCCTTCCTGCACGAACCATTTCAATAGCTGATATATTATCCCTACTTTCCAAGACGTGTATTATAAATGGTGCGTGATCAATACCTGGACCGTGGATGTAAACAGCAAAATCAGCTCCAAACTTTAAGCCCGGTCTTACAACATAACCTTTTTTACGTAAATCCTTATATACCAAGTATTTATTCAAAAAGTTCTTGTGATATTGTTCAGCTACGCTTCTAAATTCATCATTTCCAATTAGTTTACTATTTTCTTGATCTAAAATCACAATTCTTTCAGTTTCCAATAAATAGAGGGTTTCAATTAAAGATAATTCTAAGGGCCGATCAAATTCAAATGTCTTTGGTTTTCTAATACCAACTGGTTTCCCGTAAAATCCTTCTTTATATAACCTGGAGCCCTCTTCAGGATTAAAAATAATAACTCGATTACCCATTAAATTAGCTTTTATTTTCTGAAGTTCTATTTCGGACATGGTTTATATGGATCCTCTTCGAGCAACTGCAATAATACGGCATAAATCGCTAGCTATTTCACAATGATCTGCAATGCTTTCATAATGATTAATTAAATCTCTTATTTTTATGAAAGTCTTATATTCAATATCTATAGAATATATATAATTCATTAAATCTCTTCTAATTGCATCTATTTCTCGTTCGCCCTCACTAACAAGGTTAACTTTTTTCATTGCTTCAACAGTATTTTTGCTTAATTGAAAAATGATGTCTTTTAACGTGTTGACTAATTGGATGATTTTTTCATTAATTCTTTTTAATGGTAATTGTATTTTTTCATCAGATTTCCAATCAGATAAGAATTTTATTCGATATCCAGTTCCACCTATCTCATCAACAATATTTGCCATGCTTAAAATGAGCCTCATGAAATCGCCTCGACGTAAATTTAAAACTTGACCTGAAATTTCGTTTAAAAGATGATATTTTAATTCGTTTGAAGAAGTCTCCATTTCTATTAATTCCTTAAGAGTTTTTTCAATTTCTTCAGCCTTTCCTTCAAACCAATAGTTTAAAATATCGTTTAATTTCCTTGTCGAACCAGCCATTCCACGTAGATAATCAAGTAAATCATCTAAAACTCGATTTTCCGCTTTGGATATTTGATCACTAAATTCAATTGACATCATAACTTCCTTCCATCAAGAAATATTAATTGCAATATATGATAAATTTTCTCTATTTTAAAAGTTATTTTTTAAATTATAAATAATCCTTTGGATTTATTAGTACTATAGAAATATGAAGGCATAAATTATAACTTAATCTAGAGGTGTTCTATAAGATATTGGTATAATATATATTTTAGAATTTTTAATTTCTAAAAGTTATTATTAATTAAAACATATATTACATCATTTAAATGGTCTTATTAATCTTGGATTTTAAAAATAATTTTAAATCTTTACTCAAAAAGAAAAAATAATTATATAATCGATTAATAATAAATAATGAGTGTTTAAATTAAAAGCAATTGATAAATTCCAAAATATTCAGGATATATAACATTATAAATTTAAAGAATTTATATTATTTGAATAAAGATTATTAATTTCTATAATAGAAATCGTTTTTCCGCGAAAAAGAATGATATAAAATTGGTTTAGAAATGACCAGGAAGTTCATATGAACTATTATTACTTAATTTAGTAGCTATTAATAAAAAATTAGAGAAAAAATGCCGATTGAGTTACTAAGATTGGATTTCATTTATTGCTAATTCCGCTAATCTCCTTACCTCAGGGTCTTCATCATTCTTAGCTACAGATTTTAATATAGGAATCGAATTTTTTATTTTTAATGTTCCTAGTGCTATTGCTGCTTCTGCTCGAACTAAACTACTTTTGTCATATATCAGTACGCTGAGCAAAACCTTTTCAGATTTATCTAAAGGCAGTTTTTTTAATGTTTTTACAGCCTGAATGCGTTTTTCAACATTTTCATCGAGAGTTTGGATCTGAACTTTTTTAAATTCTTCTTGATTGATTTCCGGTTTTGGAATTTCCACTGATTCCTCTTCATACTCTTGCACGATTTCTAGTTCTGGAATTTTCACTGGCTCCTCTTCAGGATCTTGCACGATTTCTGGTTCTGGAATTTCTACTGGCTCCTCTTCAGGATCTTGCACGATTTCTGGTTCTGGAATTTCCACTGGCTCCTCTTCAGGATCTTGCACGATTTCTGGTTCTGGAATTTTCACTGGCTCCTCTTCAGGATCTTGTACGATTTTTAGATTCATTCTTAGTATGAAGTCTTTGTTACAAGTTGGACATGAAACAACTTTATTAAAATCTTTCAAGTAATTTATTTGTTCATAGAAAATAAATCCAGAACAATTATTGCACTTTATTACCCTGAAAAGAAGTCTTCCACATACATGGCATCGATATAATTCTGAATCCTCCGAATTTTCAATTGAAACATGTTTATTACATAATGGGCAGTAATATCCTGTTAATTCTATGGTAAATTCTTGTGTAGTTGGTTTTAATTGGGAACTTTCTAATGGTCCCTGACTTTCACTTCCTTTTTGCGCGTCTATTTCAATTGGTTTCTGATAAGTTTTTTGAGTTTTTAACTTAGAAACTGGTTTATGTTTAGTAGATATCCCTCTTTTTTTGCGGATAACTATTATTGTAATAGGCACAGCTATTATACTACATAATCCAATGATTATAAATAACCAAATTAATTGAGGAGGTATTGTTGGGGGCGAAGAACTTTGAGAGATAATTGTAAAGGAACTGGGTACAGTCCAAGTGCCGTTAAATAAACCATATGTAGGACGGATCCTCCAATAATATTTACCTTCAACCAAGTTTAATAAAATTATTACTGAAGTAAAGTCAGGAGTTTCTTCAATATCTTCTTGTTCATATAGAATTATTGAAAAATCAAGAGTCGATGAAATTTGTAAGGTGTAATTTACAGAACCAATTGAAAATTCCATACTAATCCAAGTGAAATTGATATGACCAGACACGATATAACTATCGCTTGCAGGAGATAGAGGATTTAATGGGAACGGAGTGCTTTGATATAATGGATTTACTTCAGGTGCATTTATCCAATCTGTATTATTAATTCCTGATCCATCTGAACAGTATATACGAAATCGGTAGAAACCGATATCAAGAGTCGTGTTATAGTAATAAAGCTTACCATCCATGGCATTAGAGTCTAGAAAATTCCCAGCTTTCATTAAATAAGCCGACGAATTTATCATTATATTTATGTAATCTGGAAAATTATTATCTGCATCGTAATATTTAACAGTAAAATTAAAAATAGTTACTTGGGTCCCAATTTCTGGCGTCACTCGTGGATTTTTTAAATAAGGATCATAAATATTGACCAGATCAATGATTAATCCCTCATAAACTTCTGTTGAATTTGTAAATTTGTTATCGCTACAATAAAATGAATAATTATAATTCCCTGGTTGTAAATATATCAGATATTGATAAAGACATCCATCCATATAGTTAAAATCGGATTCATTTACCTTATTCATAAAATAAGGAGTCCCATTTATCAAAACATTCACAGTGTTGGGTATGTTATTATCTTGATCGATATAATTTACAGTAAAATTTAATTCGGTTGATTGGTTTCCTCCTGAAGGATCAACCGTTCCTAATATTAATGCCGGTGCATAATCATTTGTCTCAGTAACATACAAATCAGTATATGTTTGAGTTGAATCTATAAATTCTCCATCGCTACAATAAAATGAATAATAATAACTTCCAGGTTGTAAATACATCACATATTGATAGAGACATCCATCCGTGTAATTAAAATCAGATTCATTTACTTTATTCATTGAATAAGGAATGCCATTTATCAACACGTCGATTGATACAGGAGGATCATCATCTTTATCGGTATAATTTACAGTGAAGTTGAAAGGAGTTGATTGATCTCCAGTTAAGGGAGAAACAGATTCAGAGGTTAATTCAGGTTCAAATACGTTATCTATATAATTAAAGATCGCATTAGTTGAAACAAACATAAAAGTATAATTATATTCATAGCCATAAAAATTATATTTGAAGGTTCCGTTTATGAGAATACCTGTACTAGCTTCATACCAAGCAATACTTCCAGGTGTAGTTAAATCCACTAATTCCCATAATTCAACATAACCATAACCAGGAAGATTGCATATTTTTGTGCTATTTACTTTAAAAACATGATCTCCTATACCATCGATAGCGATGGAAACTGAGTCACCTAAAGCAACATTTGTGAAAATCCAAACGGGTGTATGAGTATTAGAACCAAAACTCATTCCAATCGCATTTGACATTAATCTAGTGTTTATATTTACATCCCAAGAAGAGCTAGAATACGATATATCCCATATAACACCATAATAATCATCGGAAATTTTTGAATATTGAAAACTCGAAGGGTTGTCACTCCCGTAGTTAAATATATGATTAACGTACATGCCATCAAATAAACTAACAGGTTTTACTGTAGGTCCTGAATAGGGTCCAATGTTTACAACCGTTGATCCATCAGAACAATAGAAAGAATACGTGTACACGCCTTCAATACTTAGAGTAGTGTTGTAGTGATAAAAACACCCATCTGTAAAATCTGAGTCGAGGGGATCTTGCTTGCACATTGAGTAAGAGTAACTATTTATTGTCACGTTGATATAATCAGGAGCATCGTTATCATAGTCAGTATATTTAACCATAAAATCGAATAATGTAGAACGCATACTACCACTTTCAGGTACACAAACTCCATCACTTAACACAGGTATGTACGAATTTGGTATTGGAGATATCGTTAAGCCGCTATAGGTAATGGTTGAATTTGTAAATACACCATCAGAACATTCGAAGGAATAATTATATGTTCCTTCCTGCAAATAAATTAAATATTGATATAAAACTCCATCAGTAAAATTTAAGTCGGAAGAATCTATTCTGTTCATTGGATAATGTGTTCCATTTATTAAAATGTCTATCTCTAGAGGAGAATTATTATCTTGATCTGTATAATTAACAGTAAAATTGAATAAAGTAGTCTGATTGCCTGTTGAAGGATTAACGTTTACATCTGTAAGATTTGGAGCAAAATTATTTCCTAAAAATGAAATATTTGCAAATCCTTCACCTGATATTGCTTTAGCAACTAAATAATATTTACCTGAAACTGTGGGCGTAAAACTAATTGATTCATCATCCCCTAAGCCAGTTTTAATACTTGAAGCAACTAAAATAGGTTCTCCATAAGAAGAAGGAGTATTACTATACATGTATAAATCAAAATCTGCACCAGTAGGAACTATTAAAGGAAAATTATAATTAGTTCCACCAATCAAATTAACATAACAGCCTAAAGCGTGCTTTTCAAAAGGATTAATAAGGCTACTTGTTAACCATGCGCTTTTTATTGATTGAAAAGGCAATATTTGGGTATATGCTTCCAAAGCAGCATCGATATTGATGCGTCCATAACCCTCATGAGCATCTTTCCCACCACGATCAAGCATAGGACTGAATTGTGTGTTATTTTCTCTTGTCAGGGGATAAGTCTCAGTTGCAGTCATTAATAGAAGCGCTTTAACTCGTTTTGCTTCTATAGCTGAATAATTCCAATTTTCATGACCCCCCATGGCTTCAATCAAAAGGTTGGCCGCGCCTGCAACACAAGGTGTTGCCATTGAGGTCCCATACCCAGGATAAGTGTCATTTCCAAACGCATCTGAGGTATAAACACCATTTGCATCATTATCATTAGTATCTGCTGAGAAAGTTGTAAAATCAAATGTACTGCCTCCAGGAGCCATGATGTCAGGTTTTATCGTATTTTCAAAGGCGCCGCCTTGACTACTATAATCAGTGACATTATCACGGTAATTCATGGCTGCCACAGTAATCACATTATCAGCATCACCTGGAGAACCAATATTATTCCCACCAGAACCAGAATTACCAGCCGCAACTACTGTTACAATCCCATTTTCAACAGCATTATTAACAGCATTTATGATAGCAGTTATATTAGGAGAATTTGACCCGAGGCTCATTGAGATAACTGTGATATTATACGTGTCCTTATTACTGATGATCCAATTTAACCCGCTCACGATAGTCGATTCATAACCTGAACCTTGAGCATTAAGTACTTTTACACCAACAAGATGCGTATCTGGAGCGATTCCCTTAAATTCATCACCACTACCTAAGAGTGGTGGATTAAAAAACCAATGAATTTCACCTCGGAACCTGAAACATGGATCATATACAATCATATTGCTATCCATATCAACGATACTAATTCTTAAACGTAAAGAATAATCACCAAGCGTCCCGCTGGTAGCGTAATATGTAAGATCTTCTGTATAATTACCATTTATTTTAATGGAATCCACGATGGTCTCACCATGATACAAATATGCCCACGTCGAAATATAATCTAAATCTGGCGTGAAATCTTCATATTCACAAGCCACTTCCACCCATCCAGGGTCAGTTACGTTGAATCGAGCTGCCGTTAGCTCTAATATTTGAGGAAAAGCATATCCACCTGTTCCATTTAATCCAAAACTAAAAGTACTTACAGTTCTACCATCCAGATCCTTTTCTGGATTCCCTAATCCCGAAGTTATTCCAGCACAGTGAGAACCATGACCTGCATCATCATAAGGTGTACTAATAAAATTAACGTAATCACGCCATCCTACAATTTTTTTTGTAAAATCGGCATCACCGTATCCAGGTGTGAAAAAATTGTGAGTATCATCAATTCCAGAATCAATTACTGCAATTGAACTATATTCATCTCCCGTATACGAGAGCGTGTTCCACACATAGGGACGGAGATTCATATTACGTGAGGCATAATACAAGCAAGCTTCAAATTTTTGATCCTCTTCAATGAAAAATGGAGTCTCGTCAGATTTTAATTCTTTACTAAATTCTATTAATCCTTCTATTGAAATAGCACCTGCAAATCCATTGACTGCAAAGTCATAAATTGCATTCACCTCGCCTCCATGGACTTTAAAAAGATTAATTATTGATGTGATATCACCAGCAGGAAACTGTGCAACTATTGGTATGTGATCCTGTGTAAATCGTTCAGATTCCTCCATCTCAATATTTTGAATACTTTTTTTAATTTCATTAGATGGTGAAAATTTATAATCATAAGATGATTCAACTGCAAGATTTCCAAGTCTTGCATCTAATTGGTCGCTTATCCCATTTTCATTTTGATCCAAGGATGAAAATGCATCAATCCAAGGATCCAACTTATTAGAGTCATCAAATGGAGGGATAAGATTAATGTCAGTATTTAAATAATTATCTATACTCAAAGTAAGTTCCTCATCTTCATCTATTATTGAAGATTTATTTGTCATAAAACCAATATTGAACGCCGATAAATTTAGTATGAAGGAAATTATCATAATTAATGATGTAAATAGAGCTAAAAATTTCACAATTCTCATCTAATTTTACCCCGTATTTTCCAAATTATAAAATTCAATATCGTCCCTATTCGATATAGTTATATCTATAATATATAAATTTCGCAAATTAAATAAATTTTTTTTCTATTTTATTGATTTGTAAATTTTTTATAATTTAATTATAGAATTTAAAAAATTATTATTTCATCGACGAAAAAAAACGTGTTATATTGATATGATCTAAGTGAAAAATTTCTAATTTCACGAAATTTTAATATAGATCTGCTATTTTTTAAATAATCTCAAGGATAACTAAATTTTTTCATTTAATTCTCAAACATAAAGTACTTTAGTTAAATTTCATGTAAAATCATATCTAGCCCAAATAACTTTGAGAAGAAGTTCTAATGTTAATTTGTGAAAAATGCAACTTTATTTATAAAGTTACACAAAAACTATATTAAATGAAAGCTTAAAAGAAACCACGATTAAGTATTATATGTAATAGAATAGGTAGATCTTGAATTTTAGAAATATCAAGATCGGTATATACGTGGCTAAAATTTAGAATGGTTGGAAATACCTATGGAAGATAAAGATAAGGTAGTTGAAAGAGTCGTTCAATTCTTGTATAACGCACTTGATAACTTTCGTGACACTGTTAACGAACTCAATTCTTCTGTTAATCAATTAATGGATTCATTAACTAAAGTAACACAGGATTTACAAAGCATTGGCATTCAAGCACCTCAAAGATCTTCATCTGCTTTGCGAAGTAATTTAATAAGTGCCAGAGGAAGCGGAGATTCACGATCACGTTTAATAAATTTGTTGAGCGGAAAACCTCTTGAAACAGTAACACCGGTTGAAGCATCTACAGGACCAACACCATCACCTGAAATAGCTAAACCGACACCGCCAACACCTACCGGTGGTCCCCCTAAACCAATGGGAGATCTCCCTAAACCAATGAGCGGTCCTCCAGCCCCAATGAGCGGGCCCCCTAAATCAATGAGTGGCCCCCCAGCTCCAATGACAGGACCTCCAGCTCCAATGTCAGGACCTCCAAAACCAGTTAGTAGTCCACCAAAACCAATGTCAATGGCAGGCCCTCCGAAGCCTATTTCGGCACCGAAACCGATGGCAGTGCCGAAACCGATGACAGGACCCCCAACATCAGGCCCTCCTGTAATGAAACCACCCGTAATGAAACCACCAGTAATGAAACCGCCGACAATGACATCTGGTCCACCGGTCATGCAACCTCCCACGACTGCACCAATGTCAGCGCCATCAGCGGCACCAGCTTCTGCGAAACCAGGAGGTTCGTCAATCCTAGGGTTACGAGACGAGATGTTAAAGGAGCTAAAGCGGCTGAAGAGCATCATGAAGGGCGGTTAAATACTTCCAAAATTTTTACAATTTTTTTGTTTTTTAAAAATAGATACAGAAAATTCTTCTATAATTTATTTATAAGACCACGATAAAATCGCATTTACGAACAATAATTTTATATTAGAGAATAAAGAACTAGTACTTGATGTTGAAAATCGAAGAGCAATTATTTAAAGAATTTAATCTCGAAGAAAGGCACGTACGCAAGAATCAGAACAAAGAAATTTATTATCTCAACCTATCAGGGCAGGATTTAAAGGAAATACCATCCATTGTAAACGAGATAAAGAGCTTGACCAATTTGTCATTAGGTTGTAATAACATTTCCGAGATTAAAAATCTCGATGGGCTCGAAAATTTAGAAACATTAAGTTTAAATAATAACAAAATAAAAAAAATAGAATTACTCAAGTTGCCTAATTTAAAATTTTTATATCTGTCGTACAATAAAATCACAAAAATTGAAAACTTGAATCTTAAGAGATTAGAAACGCTATTTTTGAACAATAATAAGATACCTAAAATAGAAAATCTAGATGACTTGCCGTGCTTGAAAATATTGGGATTAGCGAGAACTTCAATAACAAAAATGGAGAATCTTGAAAGCGTGTCAGACTTGCGAGAGTTTTATTTGAGTAATAATAGAATTTCTGAAATACCGCCAATAAAGGGGTTGTATGAAATAAGAAGGTTGGATTTGAGGCATAATAACATAGAATATATAGAAAATTTGGACTTTCAAAAACATCTCAAGGAATTAGACATTCGAGAAAATCCAATCAAAGATTTTGGTGATGACCAATTTTTTTTATTATCCAGATTACAGCGATTATGGATTGATAAGGCTATATATGATAAATTTCACCAAGTCAGATATTTAAATTGGAGTAGCGGGGTAGAAATCAATCACTAACATTTCTAATAACCTCAAAAAAAAGTAAGTTTTAAAGAGAATTTTTCTAGGATTAAGAGTTATTACACTTTGATTTTTTTCAAGTTATTTCTAATTTGCGATTTTTTCTAAAAAACAGTCCCCTAAGTTGTTTAATGGGATTTCCCTGAAGATCCAAGTCTTGAAGAGGTTTATGAAGTAGTCCGTGAATATTTAGTCGAAAAGAAATAAGAACCATTTTAGAAAAATATGCAGTTTATTTTAAGAAATATAAATCAAATGAAAAAGAAACAATTAATAAGATCCTATAAAATCAAATTAAAATTAAGGAAAAATTAGGGAAATAATTTCAATTAAATTAGTGACAGAAAAACATATATAAACATTATATTATGACATTAGTTCATATCTCAAACTTCATTGAAAATTATATGAGATGGAGATGTGAATATAATGGAATTATTGAGGGATTTATTATTTAAAACACCTTATCCTACTTCTTCTGAAATAGGCAATATAATTGATTACTTGAGAGCTATTAATGTAGAAAATACGAATTTATTAAAACTGTTTGGCGATTTATTAAATATATTAAAAAAAGGAAAGAATCTTGAAAATCTTAATTTAAACGAATTATTTAACTCCTCTAAAAAACAACTTCAAGATATTAGAGTAAAATTTGGAGAAATTTTAAAAAATTCTAAGGTTTTCTCTCCTTTTGAAGAATTTACGACTAGTGTCGATAATTTCCTACAATATTTTGATGAGTCATTTAAGATTTTTTTTAAAAATTTTAATAACCCCATTACACAAAATGAAATTCAAGACAAAATCGGATGTTGCAACGATATAATTAAACAATTGAATACTATGAAAGATTATATATCAAATTTCATTTTAAATCTGCAGCCTTATAAGACTTATTGCATCATTCAAGATAGTTTAAATTCACATTCTTACAGCATAGTCGAACCCCTTAGAGTTTATGATGAGAAATTTATGCGTACATTACCTATAAATTCTAAGGCAGAATTACAGCCTATACTTGAATTTTTAAATTCTCGTGATATTCTTAGGGAGAATAATAAAAATACGAAGTTAGAAAATGTAATAGAACCTAATTATGGTTTAATTTGGTCAATGAACAAGAGATCCGACAATAATAAAGTTCACCTAACCGGATTTATATTTTTTATTATAGGTAGCATTGGACTTACTTGGTTTTTAGAATATTTTTGGGGGATCGGCGGTCTTTTAATCGGCTGGATTTCTGCTTTATCGGGTGTTGGATTGCATATTGGATTAGATATCGTAAAGGAAGTTAGAAGATCTGAACCAAGAACTTTTAATGGAATTGATTTAGTTAAGATGCTCATCGTAAGAATAGGACCGGCGCTTTGGAATATTGTATTAATTGTTCCTACCTATGCTTTATATGTTTTATTGGACATCATATTTTTGGGTGGAACGATTAATTGGATTTTTGCAATTATCGTGGGATACGCATCAGATAGTTTCTTTGACACGTTCATCAATCGATTTGATAAGATTATAGAAAAACCTGTTTGAAAAATTTTTTTAAAGTGAACTTCAAATGACTTTTAATAGAAATCTTAAAAAGCGCATGAAAGCAGCTAGACAGAATATAGAGAGAGGCTATCAAATAAGAAAAAAGATTAATGAAAGTGATGTGCCTAATTTAGAAAATATTATATTGAGTCCTATAATTATTGGCCATAGTTGTGGATATGAAGATGGATATGGTCCAATTTATTCGACCAAAGCAACTCATAAATGTGTAGAAGTTGCAGATTATTTAGAAATAGATGTTTGGTATTCCAAGAAACAAAGAATATGGCGGTATTATCATCCTAATTTTTGGGATAAATTTAGAAAACGGAAAAAAGGAATATGTCTTAAAAAATTTTTTATTGATTTCTCAAATGCTATCATTGCTAATAACAGAACTGGAAGATGTGGAATTTTTATTGATATGAAATCAAGGGTTAAAAATGATAACCAAGTTGAGTCCTTAATGGAACTGATAGAGAAATATGTTCCAAAAAAAACACCTCTCATAATATTTACTGGTCGTTCAATTCTTAAAAAAGGATTTAGGGATTCTACAACTTTATTTTTAGAATATATTTACAACAATTCTGATTTCTGGAATAATTATCCTATAACAATTTCAACAAGAGAGATTAATATTCAAAATTTCATCGACAAAATCAGGAATGTTGATTTAAGGAAGGGAATTTCAGCATTATGGGAGAAAAGAAGATTTAATTGGACATTCAATCCTTATCATTTTTGGAAAATCTTTTATAAGTTTGAATATATGATACAAAATAATATTTCTTTTTTTCCATGGATTACTAATCTTCCCTCTGATAAAGATACGTATTTGATTTGGGATACAATTACTGATTACATTATTTTGAAAGCTATAGAATTGAACCTCCATCAAAAAAATCTAGTAAACAAACTAAATTGGGGAATAATAACTTTTGTACCAACGATGTTTAGTTGTTATTTAAAAAAGAGATTTCCTATAATTGCCCAAAATTCTTATCTTGACCATTCGGAAAACTGTTAATGATTAATTATCTTAATTTTAAAATAAATTTATTAATGAAAAATAAATTTTAGGTAGGAAAAATATAGGAGTATCTGATTGGTTTAATTCTTTAAAGAAAACGAGATCTAATATTTTTAATAACTAAATAAATTTTAATTAAAAAAGAAAACGGTTTGCTCTTTGAGATAAAGAAAAAAGAAAAAATTTTATTTTGCACGTCGCTTTTCAGCAGCTTTTTTGCCGATCGTGCAATGAATAACGCATTCTGCGCATAATGGTATGAAACCGAGTCTTTGTTCCCAGTCCTGATATTCTTTAATCTGCGGATATTGTCTTTCATATTTTGGTATCATTATTTGTGCAGTTGGACGAGCTTCAACCCAATCTCTTGGTGGTTCTTCAACTTTAGTCAGTCGAAACCATCCATTCACACCCCACATACATCGATTAATGTTATAATTATAAGGAGGATAATTATCACCTGCAATTGCACGTGGTGGGCACTTTTCAACGCATTGATTACAATGTTTACAGACTTTATCTATTAATACAGGTCCATCAGCTTCGAGTGGTGCATCAGTAACCACTGCACCCATTTGAATCCGGGGACCCCATTCAGGAGTAACCAATAAATTACTTTGTCCAATCTCGCCAAGACCAGCCAACTGGCCTATATACCTAAGTGAAAGCACACCCGTCCATCGTTTTTCGTCTCTTGGAAGTTGTGGAGTTAAGGGTGCTGCTTGATAACCTTTTTTTTCTAAAATTTTCGCTAACTTCAAGCTTATTCTTCTGATCTCTTCTTCAATCATTTTTTGTGTTGCAACGTAAGATCCACCAAAAATCAAGTCATCAGTCTTATCACATTCAAATACTCCATCAGGATATGCGACTGCAATCGCAATGATTGCTTTAGCACCTGGAAGAATCTTTAAGGGTTCGCCGTGACCATGTGGAGGGTCTTCTGCAAGTTCCGCATCAGCAATACCTATTTTATCAGCGCCTAATTCAAGAGCTAGCTTTTTTATTTCTTCAGTAATATTTTCTGACATGTTAATCGCACTCTCATTATTTTACAAAGATTTAATCTATGGCATAACATTTAATCTTCCGTTTAATTAAGATTACCTAAAATGAATGATGACTGAGGTTTAATCATGACCAATGATTATATAGCGGTTATTGATGCGGGGACCACAGGCTTACGAACGATGATTTTTGACTTGAAAGGAAAAGAAATTGCGAGGGATTATAAAGAATATAAATCAAATTTTCCTAAATCCTCTTGGGTAGAACAAGATGCAATGGATTGGTGGGACGCTGTAAAAGAAACATCTAAAAATGTTTTTAAAACTAGTAAAATAAATCCTGCAAGCATATTAGGTATATGCGTAACTAACCAACGAGAAACAATCGTGCCGGTGGATGAAAAGGGAACACCATTGAGAAAAGCTTTAGTGTGGCAAGATAGAAGATCCATTACTGAATGTAATTGGATAAGAAATGAAATTGGAGAAGAAAAAATTTATGACATCACGGGTTTAACCATCGATCCTTATTTTTCAGCTACCAAGATGTTATGGATTAAGAACCATCAACCAGAGTTATTTGAAAAAATCTATAAATTTTTGTTGGTTCATGACTTTATTGAAATGAAATTGACGGATGAATTCGTTACGGACTGGTCAAATGCTTCACGAACCATGTTGTTTGATATTAGAAAGAACGTATGGAGTGAAGAACTATGTGATCAAATGGGAATTTCCATTGATATATTACCACGAGCACTTCCATCCGCTCGAAATATTGGTCAAGTATCACCTGATGCAGCTTATGAAACGGGATTTGTAAAGGGTACGCCAATTATTACAGGTGGAGGAGATCAACAATGTGCAGCAGTTGGTTTGGGAGTCATCAAATCGGGAAGAGTTAAAGTTACGACTGGTACGGGAAGTTTTGTATTAAATTTCACGGATAACATCATGAAAGACCCTGAACGACGGGTCTTACTATCAGCACATGCAGTTCCAGGAAAATATGTTTTGGAAGCAAGCATTTTTACGACAGGTTCTGTTTTTCGGTGGTTTAGAGATAGTTATGGAATAAAGGCTAAAGAGAGAGCAAAAGAAACAGGAAGAGATCCGTATGAACTTTTAATAGAAGAAGCTGAAAAAGCGCCATTGGGAGCTGAAGGAGTCATCTTTATTCCGCATTTTATGGGTGCGGGAGCACCATATTGGAATCCATACGCACGAGGAGTTATTGCGGGTCTCACGCTCGCAAGTGATCGTTCTAATGTCTTGAGAGCATTATTGGAATCCGTGGGATTTGAGATTAAGAAGAATTTAGAGGTTTTCAAATCATTAGGGATTGATTTAAAAGAAATTAGAATCACAGGTGGTGGAACTCGTAGTACGTTTTGGAATCAAATTCAAGCAGATATATTTGGAATTCCAGTTATGAAAGGTATGACGGAGGAATCAACAGCTCTTGGATGTGCAGTTTTAGGGGCTATTGGGTTAGGTATATATAAGAATTTTGATGTTGCTGAGAAAAATATGATAGAAATACGGGAGCCAAGAAGCCCAAACTTGGAAAATACTAAAAAATATGATAAAATTTATGAATTAAATAAAAAAATATGTGATTTATTTTTAAAATATAAAATAGATGAGGAAATTTCTAGAATAACTTGATTCTCCTTTTTTATTTGTGGAGAAGTGACTCTACAGTATCGTCAAGTAGTTTTAATACGAAATGTGGAATTGATTGATTATTAAAGATCTTAAAGCCCATCGCAGATTTTAGAAGATCTCTAATGGTAGGCCAGATCATCCAAGGATTGTCAGTAAAAAGTAAAGCATATTGCGCGTTTGTCATCTCTATAAAATTGAATAGATTAACGCTGGGGAATCCTGGGATAAGGAATGGAAATAACATTGAGGCAAAGGGTGAAACAGGACATCCACAAATTTTTAGATCAGCCTTTGGGCAATTTTTTATCGCACAATCGCCAATAGCAACGGTAAACTCTTCCTTTTTAGGATTAATATGTTCTTCAACCTTTCCTGTTACGATTCGTATCTTGTTGCCACATTTTTTAGGATCTTTCAATCGATCAAAGCTTTGATTAGATTTAAATGCAAAAAGTGCCATGGCAGAACATCCATCTTGGCACTCCCGTCCCATGGTGAACTTTAATCCCGGATATATTGACTCAAATATTTTGAAATCTAATTTTGGAAAGTCATATTTCAAGTTTCGGTGTATGTTTAATAATTCCTCTTCTGCATTAGCGTTATCCATTTTTAAAGTAGGCAAATGTTTGAAGATTTCTTGATATCCTTTTATCATGTTTGATTTTGGAGCACCAAACATTATGAGTTCCCCTGCATGATCGATAGCGCAAATCCCGTGTCCAGATAAAATGAAAGGATCTTGAATGAGAGAGGATTCAAAATAGGTACAGGTGGTGCCTTCTTTTTTATATTTATAATTAATTACTGAAACGACGTCTCCACAAATGTGTTCCATGGCTTGAGAATACGTGGTAAGGTATTTTCCAAATATGTTTGTATAATTATTTTTTTTATCCAAGGTTTTGTGATACTTTAATCGTTGAGCACTAGTCCCAACTACAGCAATCTTGCACGCGATCGTGGCACCTGAAAATGAATTCGTTTTCGCATCCGAAAAAATGACGAATAACGTGTCTTTATCAAATGCCTTAGGAACATAAAGGATGGGTACTTCAGGAATCTTTGTTTTATATGGTTGAATTTTAGCACGGTTTCCATCAAGAATTTTGTATCCAAGTCCATGAATTATTCCATCAATATCAAGCAACTTAATATTATGATAAGCAGGAACAATGCTTCCGGATTTAATCATCAAGTATTTTTTATCAAAATTAAATGAATTTAAAGCTAATAAGAAAGCTCGGAGATCTAAAGAAAGAACAGATGGATGATAATATTTCATAACATTAAGATCATTATGTTTTACAATAACCTTCTTATATTTCTTTTTTATTAATCTTTTTAATACTTTAAAATATTCTCTAACCATGATTTTTTCTGCATTTGTACCTGCAAATTTCCGATTATAAGTTCCCACAAATTCTGCTTTTTCATAGGACTTGTAAACCGCATTTACTACTTTTTTATTAACTTTATCTATGTATATCTTACCCATTCTGACACCTTCATTAAACAGATTGACTCTTATACACCAATTTATTTAATAAAAAACAATATAACAAATTTAACATCATTTATTTGTTTTGTGTCTTACTCAAAATTATGTGACTTCAGACACTCTTGGACCAAATTCCAAGTATTTTTTAGATTTTTATTTAGTCGTGATAAATTTTTAATGTATTCTTTTAATTCTTCTCTTGAACGTGAAGTTATTTCTGCCACCTTATTTTTCCAAATTTCAAGATTATGCATGACTCTCTTGCTACTATCCTCTTTTAATAGATTATAAATCTGATCTTCATTTTTATCACTACAAACTTGACAATCACACTTCCATGGAACATCTGGTAATTTACTAACCTTCACACCCTTTCCTGAACTAAGATAAACGGTCCCAAATCCCAGAGCAGAACGCACAGGCGTGCTTCCATCGACACTAGTAACACCCAAATAGGCAAAAATTGGTATTAAATTCAACGATGCAGT
This sequence comes from Promethearchaeota archaeon, assembly GCA_011365055.1. The sequence continues at coordinate 107,892 of RDOG01000003.1, read as the reverse complement.
ACCTGATAGATGAAATGGTCTTCCTTCTAAAACTTTCTGAGCGCCAATGACAAACTCTATAATTTTTTTAAGTCCTTCCTTGCGATACTTAGGTTTACTTAAAAATTCTGCCACGCCTCGGCAAAAATACGTATGGCCGTGATCCAAGGCTCTATGAAACCATTCACGTGCCTCTTCATATGTCGTGACTTCCAAGGAGCATAAGATTTGGGTTTTTTTATGTTGATGTTCAAGAGCCCAATCTGCATTATCAAGACATGTTTGGATCGATTTTTTTCGAACACTTGGTGATAAATTCCAATAATCTTCCCGTTCAAAAGAAGCAGGCACGTTACATGACATTAAACCAATAGTTCGATTCTCCACAAATAATTTTTCTTGATTTTCTAAAACTACTTCAGGAGTTCTCTTCTTTGGATCAATATTCCACCAATTTCCTGAATGGATCATATTTTTTCCTTTATAATCATTTATTGATTTTATCATTTTCGGAGTGCACGACTCGTAACCAACTGTAATTGGAATATCAGCACTATTAATCTTCTGATAAAATGTTGAAAAAAATATGAAATCCATTTATATCCCTCAAAATGAATTAATCGTTCCTAATAAGAAGATTTTTAATTAAATCCTTTATCTCTTCTAAAGTTGAACGAGTAAATTCTTCATTTTCACGTGTAATTAATATAATATATTCTTCATACACGTGAATTCCAAACAAGAAATTATGTTTCCGTTTCACATTCCCCTTCCAAATTCCAAAATAAGGTCTTTTTTGAATGATTTTTAAGTGTTGTTGTTGCTCGATCTCATTTAAAATAGAAACTTTAGCATTTGAGTGTTTATCTTTCCAAATCGAGCCTTTAATACTCATGTGAAAAAACTCAAGTGAGCAAAAATAAATTAATATTTCTTATATAGGTTTTTTGTTAACCTGTAGATCTTTCCTGTTTTATTAAATTGATTTAAAATGTTTCTTGCTTCTCTTTTATCGCGTTTGTCCATTCCAACAATTGCCATAAATTGTTGAATGGAAAATATCGCATTTAAATCTTTTTCAACTTGTTTCCAGAGCCCCATTTTTGTCTCACTATTTCTATTTTTATTACATTAAAACTAAATTCTGAATTTAAATTTTTGTATTTTAAAATACCACGATAAACGTATATATCGAATATATATTCATTTTTTAACCTAAGTTCGGTTAAAGAATTTCGATAAATTTCAACTTAGAACATTTTTTTTGTAGTTTTTGATCTGCAGTTATCAATTTACAATTCAACATTTTTGCTAGACTAACGTAATAAGAATCATAAATGGATATATCATGGTTAAATGCTAAATCCGTAGCAATTGAAATTAATTTTAAAGTAGGAAAATATATTTCTATATCCATATTTATAAATTCTTTTAGTGCTTTGTTCACCGTTTGGATAGAAAACCCCTTATTATATCTTAATACGTTTTGAATTTCATAAATAATTAAATCTGGTTCAAGAATAATAATTTCTCTATTTACGTATCCATCCTTATAAATTAGAGCTTTATTACTATCTATTTCATCACAAAACCATTTTAAAATTACTGATGCATCTAAAACTATCTCCTTATTTCCCTCCATTTCTTCAAAACCTCTAGACTATTAAAATTCTTTTCTGATTTTTCTCTCAACTGATCAATTTCTTCACTTGCAATTTTAATTCGTTCGAAATCCTTTAGCCGACGTAGCTTTTTCGAATTTATCCATAATTGAAAAGCCTCTGAAGCTGCTTCGCCTAATTTCAATCCTTCTCTTATTGCTTCAGCTTTAAAATTTAAAAAAGTCTTTTCATCAACATCTTTAATTGAAATACTCAAATTCGACACCTTACCAAATTTAATCATTAATTTCTAACAAGTTATACTATATGAACTTTTCCAACTCTGTGGATTTTAAAATACCACGATTAAGATATATATTTCATATTGAATAGAAAAAATTGATTATTTTATATCGTTAATCTTGTTTGTTTTACATGTTTTAAAATTTTGTTTTTAAAAAAAACTTGATTTTATTAATTCTATTGCCATAACCTTATGGAATCTTTTTGTAACATCAATAAAAAATGTATAGAAAGATCATGCTTCCAATCATCAAGCATGTGAATTAACCTGGGTTGAATAAAATCAAGAATAGCTGGTTCAATCGCTAGATAAACAACTTGTATTTTAAACTTCTTCCAGAGAAAAGTGAAATCTTTATCACGTGTGACAAGTATTAAATTTTCTTGTTTCACTTTTTTGGATAAATCGCCATTCTTAATTCCTAACCAACCTATTTCTTTTATAGTAACGCATTGAATTCCACGATCAATAAAAACTTGTTTAAGTTTTACCGGTACATTTTCATCCAATAGAAACCTTACTTTCTTTAGAACCATAAATAACAACCTCACCACCAATCATTTCTTTAGCATATGCAATAATTTCTTGAATATCTTCTCGAGAAATTGATGGAAAATTCATTAGAATTTCGTCAAATGATTTTCCTTCCTTCAACCAATCAAGGATATCCAACACCAATACTCGAGTTCCTTTGATGGTAGGTTGCCCTCCACAAATCTCAGGATCGCGGATTATACGTTCAAATTTACTCATAATCTTCCACTTTTTATTTATTAATAATTAATTTCTTTAACATCAAATATATATCTTCACCGAAGGATTTTGGAATATACAAATTATGATATGAAAAACATTAATGGAATGAATCTATGTATCCAAAATCTAGTTTTAATTTTCTTGGATTTTAAAATATGAAAATGAAAATAAATATAGATTTTTTCAGAATTTATGTATTGGTTTTATAACAATATAAAATAAAGATATTGATATTTAAACATAAAAGTAAATAAATATAAAAGTAAATTTTTTATAAAGAAATCTTACTCAATTTTTTCTAACAGATTGAAGAGAGGGAACTTTTTGAAGAAGAAAAAAGTCATTGTATTTATAATCATTCTTTCATTTGGACTCATCCCAACGATATTTTTATCATTCATACCAATAGCGACGAGATCTGTATCTGTAGATGGTGTTGAGAGAGAAGTTACAGTTCTTGGGTCAGTTATGATGTTTAAAGTGCAATTTACAGCAGGAGAAAATTATACTATTGAGTATACAACAATGGGTAGTAAATCGGTAACAACGAGAATAAGCGATTCATTTTATTTTATAACAGGAAAAGAAATAACTGGAACTTCTAGCAGTGGTATGTTCGATATAACTCAAAGAATGCAATATACAGCTCAAAAAACGGGAACATATTATATACGATTTAGCAACGATTATTTATTTCTACTTGGGAGTTTTACCATAAAAGTTACTTTAGGTGCAGCAGGTGCTAATACTGGAACTGTTACAGACATTATTGATGTTTCATATCCAATAATAATGCTATTACCCGTCATCATTACTGCTATTATTGGAATTCTGGTTGTTAAATTTTGGGACAGTCTAGCATTTAAATTAAATCCTACACCGACTACTCGAAAAACTTCAAATACATCAACAGGGAGGAGAGAAAGCTTCTATGCAGGAAAATCTTTAAGCAGAGTTGGTAAAAATATAGAAATAAAAAGACAATTTGAACATCTGAGTGGATTTATAAGAGTTAAAGTAAAAATTTCGAATAATTCTAGTTACGTGATAACAAATGTTAGGTTTCAACTTGAATTATCGGAAGCATTTATTTTGCGAAGAGTAGAACCAGATTATGAAATGAAAGCCGATGAACTGCAAATTGGAGAAATAAACTCAAATTCGGAAAAAACTATTGGATTTACAATCGAGCCTCAAATATGCGGAAGAGAAAAATTATATGGTAATTTAGAATATAGAGATCATACGGGCGTACCTAAAGTCGAATCCATGAGCCCTATAGAAGTTGAAGTAGTTTGTCCACTTTTTTTCACGGAAGAAGAAGCAAACGTGGCGAAATTAACGAACCTAATCAGAACTAAATTAAGGAAGAGCGATGAGAGATGTTATGCGATCCCCAAGGGATTAGAACCATCATTAGCATTTACGATATTAAGAGACACTATTGAAAGGCATCATGTAAAGTTTGTAAGTGAAGATATACATGAAAAACCTACATTTGAGGCTCATGCGTGGTATTATGGGAAATCAAAAGTACATGAATTAGATTTTGTTATACAAGTCATCGTAAGTGAAAGTAGTCAATCAATGAAAATCATAGTAGATTGTGGAAATAACGTTGCATTAACAGGATTTTTATCAGAACTTGGAAGGCAAATGCGTAATGGAATATTAGAATCGGGTGCAATTACAAGTATTGGAGATCTTAAAGCTTTAAGATGTCCTGCCTGCGCAGCTCCGTTATCAAAATTTCCAAAACCTGGAGAAACAGTCACTTGCGGATATTGTAATTATAATGTTACTTTTTTTTAACTTCTTTTTTAATTAATATATTATTATCAAAACTTCTTGGGAAACTATCAAAATGGGACGAACTTATTTATTATATTCAGGTAGAAAAAAAACAAGTCATTTTTAGGAGCTGTTATGACGCTAGAATGACAGATAATGCAGGAACTTGTACATATAAGAAATTTATTGAAGAAGGATTTTAAGATCTGATTTATCAAAAATTTGGAATATAATTAATACAAAGTTATCATTATTTATCAAATCTTTTTTCTTTTCCTTGCAGTTAGGACAAGCTCCTTAATTTCTGAAGGTAATTGTTCATCTTGCCATTTTCTTTCTCCATCTATTGATTTACCTGCATTTTTGACGGCTTTCAAAGCGTACAGCGCAGCTCATAGTGAATGATCAGCTATGTGAGCAGTTGCAACAGCGTGTCCAACCGAACGAGCCACTGCAATTGATACCGGGTTTGAAGATTCCCTTGCTACCGCAATTGCATCTAAGGAAGCTTTTCTTCCGTCACCAACTGAAGCATTTCCTTGTTTCCACTCTTTAGCAATATTGAGTGCAGTTTTTAATCGCTCATCTATTTTTTCACCAAAGAGATGCAATACATTCTCTGCACAATCGCAAGCTCATTTAATTAATTGATAATGCTGTTGCTTTTTTAGAGGTCCGCCCTGAAGTTCTGCAATAAATCGTTTGTCTCGCATTTTTTCCTTCTCCAATATGTTTATTCAAATAATGTCAGTTTTACCATGACTACTAACTCTCAATTTCAATTAATTTATATAAGAGCCAATTTTACATAAAGCTTTTTGCGAGAAAGTAATAAATAGAAAATAAATAGAATTAATAAGTAAATATAGGAAATAAAAATAGTAATAAATAAAGGATCATTCTGATATATATTAATTAAACTCATTCACCTTGGTATATTAAAAAAAGGGTGGTCCGATCAGCAGAGTAACCCCTTTTCTGTTCCAAGAATAAGGTTGCCCAGATTCTTCTTGCTGCATTTAGCTATGCGTCCTACCCATTTCGTTGCCCAGGCGTCTCATCCGAAATCTACTTGGACTTGCTCCAACGGTCATGAGCTGTTTCAACTATTCCTAACAAGTCTTCATCGAGTTTGCAACCGTGTCACCACGTCGTCGTTCCGAATCATCATCGTATCTTGTTAGGACGTATCATTTCTGTTCTCAGAGGGAGGTTCTCACCTCGTGGATGTTCCACACCGCTGCCTGGCTGGAGAAGGGAGTTTCCTCAGGTCGAAACCCGGAAGCAGCGCTTGCTCTTCGAACCACTACGGATATATTATGTTGATTTTATCATATAAATCCTTTGAAAAAATATGATATCTTTATGGATATATCTCGCAAAGCTTGATATAGCTTCATGACGGATGAGCAAATCGTGATTTAACATGATTTTATGTCAATTTGAAGGCGGTTGCATGGGTTGTTGCAAGCACCGGTACAAAAATCGAAATAAAATACTGGAAGCCCTTGAAAAAAATACTTTCGACTTAAAAATTAGTAAAACTATAGAACAATTTCGGGATCGTGCTCCAAGATTCCAATTGCGATTCGGTATTTGTATGAATGCTGTGATGATTAACGAGCATGTATTTTGTCCTTTACATGCTGAATGTAATCAAGGAATTGATTACCGAGAAGGATATTGTAGTTTGGATTATTTTTGTGGGACTGCTCGAGAGTTTTTAAACTGGAATAATCAAGATCGTCAGAAATTCTTGGATTTTATCAAATTTAAAAAATTAAACCCCATTGAATATAGCATTAAAATGTATAATGGGATTCTTTTGAGGGAATTTAAAAAAACCCTTAAAAAAATAAATTAAATTTTATTCTTTTGGTAGAAATACATTAAACGTGGAACCTTTCCCATATTCACTTTCAACGAAAATTCCACCATCATGTAATTCTATTAGCTCTTTAACAATGGATAAACCCAAACCAGTTCCTTTAATATTATGAACTTCGTCTGCCCTGAAGAACCTTTTAAATAAATTTTTAATATCTTTTTCCCTTATACCTATTCCATAATCTGTGATTTGAATGAGCACTCCTTTGACAGATTTTGGATTAAATTTTCCTTGATTGTATTCCAAAATTTTTATTTGAATACTTGAATCCTCATACGAATACTTTATCGCGTTATCAATTAAAATTCGAAGGATTTGTTCTACTCTAAATCCATCAGCATTAATAAATAACAATTCATTAGCGTCAATTTCAAATGAAATTGATTTAACTTGCCGATTTGGGTCTAGTTCTAATAAAACAGAATCCAATTTCTCTTTTAAGATGACTTCAGATTTTTCTAATATTATCTTTGCAGAATCAACGCGGGATAATAGAAGAAGATCTTCTACCATCTTTGAAAGTGTTGTTGAACTTCTCGATATATTCGAAATCAATCTATCCATTTGTTCATTAGAGAGTTTTTCTTTATATTTCTCAATTAATTTAATGGATAAATCTATTGCAGAAATAGGAGTTCTCAACTCATGAGAAACGGTGGAAACGAATTTTTTCCTTAATTCCTCAAATTCCATTAATTCCGTGATATCGTTAAGAATAATAGTTGTTCCAGTAAATTTTTCGCTAATATCTAGCATTTTTCTAAATTTAATCTCAAAGTATCTTTCCCCTAATCTCGTTTCCACTTCTTTTTCAAAAATTTTTTCGTTTTCGTTTGTTTTTAAGTATTTTTGTAATAATTCTATAAGCCAATTAAATTTATTAGTAATATCAGATTTTGTGTAATAATGAAATCCTGGACTTAATAATCCCTCAAAATATTCCGTTGCTTTTTTATTTGCATTTTCGATCTCATTTTTTTCATTTATTAAAATTACTGGCATATTTAATGACTCAAAAATTGTCAAATATTTATTTTTTTCGTTGGTCATTATTTTATTTCTTTCCTGTAATTCGTTCAGAAGTTTATTTTTTGGAGATGTAGCCCATTCGGTTGCAAATCCTATCTCAACCCTATCAAAAAAACGGCGAATATATAATTCGAAAAATTCCTTGCTCTCCTCATCAAAATCCGATTCTTTGATTAAATCAACATAGCTTTGAGCGTAATATTTAGTAAGTGCTAAAAATAAACCTAAAGAGATACCTCGAGATCGATGCATTTTCGCTTCATGGATACCAAATCCTACAGCAGGATCTTTCACGTAATTTAGATCGACATGGAGTTCAGGGATTCGGTTTTCACATTCTTCAGTAGTTAAAAGAAGAGATTCAGTTAATCCGTGAATTGAGATTCTCCAAGCTTCTTCTAAGGTTGATGTGTAACGGGTGAACTCTCCTTTTTTAGCATATTTTAATACTCTTTTCATTAAATTATCTTCAGTCTCTTTTTTTTCTAGTAATTCATTAAATTTTTTCATCTTTTCTAAACTGATTTCGCTAACAATCATTATTCCAGATACCTCATTTTAAATAAATCACTTTTTAGAGCAATTAAAGACAAGATAGAACAGCCTCCCATGCATCTTCCAAGTTAATATCCTTTTTTTGTTTAAGATCTTGTGAGATTTTTGCGAGTTCTTCTTTTAACCTCATTGAAGCTAAATAATGTATGTGAGGTGAAATAACTCCGATCATATATACTTGTTGCCCACCCCTCATTTGTTCATCCTTGAAGGCATCAAAAAAAATATATCCATCCATTTTCAAATTAGCAATTTTTAAATGAATACCTTCTGCGCCATAAAATCCATGAAAACCGTATAATCCCACCGAAGTATTATATAATTGAAGTGCAATTTTTTGTAACATAAATATGTCTTTTTTTATTTCAGGATATACATGTGTTAAATTGGGTCCTAATTGATCATCCCAAAAAACTAATAATAATTGAGTAGATTCTTTGGGATCTAAATATTTTGTTCTATCTGTTAAATCTTTTTTCTTTAATTCTAATTTTTTATCAAGTTCTTCCTGAATTTTAACTTGCTTGTCATGTATTTGAATCATGTCAGTTATTTTATTAATAAAAATATATTCGGTAAAAGGTTTCGTTAAATAATCCGTTGCACCAAGATATTTCCCAAATCTAATGTCTTCGGGAGTTGATTTTGCGGATAAAAAGATGAAAGGAATTGTATTATATTTTGGATCACTTGAAACTATTTTATAAAAATCATATCCATTCATAATGGGCATCATTATATCACTAATAATTAAGTCTGGAATCCTTTTCATTGATTTTAATTTATCTAGTGCTTCTTGACCGTTGGATGCAGATATTCCCTCAAATGAATTTAATTCTAAAATCAAAATTTCGTCATATAATAAGTCTTCATCGTCTTCAACGACAAGAATCAAGGGTTTCATAAAATAGCATCTCTAAAGCAATTTATCATTAATTAAAACTAAAATAAGATTAGATATTTCTTATTTATTTTTTGGAAAATAATGAATTAATAAGGATTAGAATTAATGCAATCTTCAAATAAAAAAATTAAGGTTGATTGGTTTTTTTGTTTCTCGATTTAAGGAAATAATAAGGATAGAGATCTGGAATGAAGTCAAAAAATTCCGTAAAATTTTTTTTCCAGCTATTTATTGCTTTTTTATGTCGTTTATTTCGCCTTCGTTCGTGATAAAACTTTTGTTTTCCGAATCTTTCCTTTTTCTTTCCTTTTCCTTTTTTTAATCGTGGCAAATTCATACCTCACGGACAGGATTGAAATCCTATTCCGCGAAGTAAATATTGTAAATCATATTAGACACCTATTTTTGTTTTGTTCACTAAGAACAATATTTAATTTCTATCCAAGTTATATAAAGCTTTCTTAAATGGATGTATTGAGTCATTTTCACTATCAACTAACCCATCGTAATTTAATGATGACCCATTCCCTCGATACAGTAAATATCTCTAATTCCGACAAGGTATAGACTATAATCTTAGCTACGGTTTCGCCACATTAAATTCGATTCTAAATGCTTCTATCACTTGGATGTGAGAAGTCGCTATGTGATAGTCAGATTAAGAACCATATACTTCACTAATTGATTGAATTAATTAAATTGTTTTAACGATAGAAGTATAAATATCTTTTGAATTGAACATATCAAAGAATATACTTTAAATGACATTAATACTAAGAAAATGTTATTAATGTAATAGCTGGACTCTAACAACATGTTACATATGTGGAAGACTTGTTTGATTTAATCATAGATGAATTTATGGGAAGGAAAATCCACTTGAAATTTCATATAGATATTTATGTCCGAATTGTCTCAAAGAAAATCCTAGAATAAACAAGAAGATTGGTATTATAATATTTATTGGGATGACAATAATAGTAGTTTTAATGATGAAAGCTATGTTTTTTCCCCATTACTTTGATTAACTTGTTAAATTGGAGGGAAATCAAGAAATTAATAGTCAAAAAATACTATTGTTTTTAAACTAATTTTTCAATTTATGTTGTAATCTAAATCTATATATATTGGATGATAAAGATATATTAAACAAGTTCTAGTCATTTTTCAATAAAGGTGGGAGGTTTAACCTATAAATGAAAATTTTTCGCTCAAATATCGTTTATTGTCCTAATTGTGAACGACTGAATTATTTTGATCCATTAAATAATCCAAAATTTTGTAAGAATTGTAATAATCAGAATATTTTAGTTAATTATGGGGGCATTTATGATTTAAGCGATCAAAAAAATCAAGATCTTATTGCTGAACAACAAAGCATGTCTAAAGAAAATATCTTCCGTCGTTTAGTCATAACATCTGTTGGGATATTTGTATCAATGGGTATTTTTTTTGGAATTTTTGCAATAGAATTTATTTCATTAAACCCCATAATTTCAATTATTCTCTGGATTTTATGCTTTTTATTTATACCATTCGCAATATACTCAGCTTATTATACATACCGTATTTATTTTAGGGATGAAAGATTTATTTCCGATAAAAGGCGCTTAGAAGTAATTCAAGGTCTATGTTATAACTTAATACCTAAAGATATTTTGAAATTACCTTTAATTGAAAAAGTTGCTGAAATTGAAGGCATCAAAATCCCCAACAGCGTGCTTGGAATGCGATACATAAAATTAAGTGATTTTTTACCTGATAATAAAATAATTTGCCCTAATTGTCAATATGAATTATCAATTATTGCAATGAATTGTTCAAACTGTGGTGAAGAAATAAAGAAATGGTAGCGGGAGGTGGATTTGAACCACCGATCTCAGGGTTTCTCGGAACTTCCGTTCATATGAGCCCTGCGGGATCTCCTGGCTACCCTATCCCGCTAGATGAGGGTATTTAACCTTCAAAGATATTTTATTAAAATACCTAATTTATAGTAATATTATAAAGGTTATCATTTTTTATCTCAAAAAATACAATAAAATAAAGTTGGGTTCAAGATATTTGAAACGAGTCAGACGAAATTTAAAACGATTTAAAAAGTCTCCAACGGAATGGAAAGAGGCTCCAATAAAGTTATATGCCTATGATGCAAGTGAATGTGATCCAAAGAAATGTACATCTAAAAAGTTGATACGGATGGGATTATTAAAGGAAGCTAGCCTAGGCACGTTTGGAAGGAAGTTATTAATCCTAAATCCTCTTAGTATTCGTTCTATCTCTATTGAAGATAGAGATTTTGCACTTGAACGAGGACTTCTGGTTCTGGACATGTCTTGGGACAAATTTGAAGCAAAGATGGAAGATATGGGTGTTGGAGAAGTGCATAGATGTATTCCTTATTTGATTGCCGCTAATCCAATAAATTATGGAAAACCAACTAAATTAAGCAGTGCTGAAGCGCTTGCTGCTGCTGTATTTATTTTGGGGTTTAAAGATATGGCAGAACAATTAATGAGCAAGTTTAAATGGGGACCCTATTTTTTGACATTGAATGAAGAACTTTTAGAAGCATATTCAGAAGCAAAATCAAGCAAGGAAATTATCGATATTCAAAGTGAATTCATTTCTTAACGGCAAACTATAATATATATTTTCAAATTTTATATATTACATATTTTATTTTATGAATAATTTTCGAATTTGCCGATAGTTTAACATTTAAATATGACTAACTCAAAAATATAATTATGAGATGTAAAAAATATTTTACATTCAAAAATATTTTACATAAAAAAAGGAGATGAAGATAAAAAAAATGTCAAAAGATCTTTACGAATCGCAAGGGATAGACAAAATCTATGCAACCAAAGAAGTTTTTAAAGCAATAATACTAAGTTGTGTTATTTTCATTCCATCATACTTGTGTACTTTGTTAATTTTTTTGCTAATACAGCTTGATCCCAATGTTGGGGTGTATCCACCACAATTTTTTCACATTGTAAACCTTTATTTTCTAATTTTCATTTTGATCGTGCCAACGGTTACTTGGATTATTGGCACAAAATTGTATCAAAATAAGTATGTGGAGAATTTTTCCTATAAATTAACGAGTTCCCATTTGCTTATCAATCAAGGTGTCTTTACAAAGAATGAAATAACGATTCCTTACTCAAGAGTGCAAAATATTAATATTTTAAACGGTATATTTGATAGAAAATTTGGAATCTACACGATCTTGATAGAAACAGCTGGAAAGTCTGCAATTCCTAGTTCAGGTTCAGGTTATGCAAGACCCGAAGGTTACATTCCTGGATTAAAAGATCCCTTCAAGTTTGAAAAAGAATTGAAGGAAATGTTAGATAAATACAATGTTTTGCCATCAGGACTAGAAGAAAAAATATTTAAGCCACAAGAGCTCGCCTTTGACAATTTTGTCTCATATATCTTGACAAAATTAAGAGATAAGGATGATCCATTAATAAATAATGTAAAAAAATTAAGAGAAGATCAGAATATAACAATGAGTCAATTAGCTGATAGAGTTGGAGTAAGGATTGAAACAATAGAAATGCTAGAAAGCGGGAAGTACACGCCTTCACTATCATTAGCCTATAAACTAGCCAGAGAATTAAAATGCAAGATAGAAGATTTGTTTATCCTTAATTAATTTTTTTTATTATTAAAAGGTGTAATTGTGAGAATAAAAAGAAAGTTGATGTCAAATATGAAGTCATTACGGCAAGAAGTTGGCATAACTCAGGAGCAATTAGCGGAAATAGTTGGAGTTTCTCGCCAGACAGTATCATATTTAGAAAAAGGAGAGTATAATCCCTCCTTAAAAATTGCTCATGATATTGCAAGATATTTTGAGAAATCCATTGATGATATTTTTACCTATGAACCAGTAATAACCATTAAAAGAAAGCAGTTCAATCTTACACAAGAGCAACTTGCATCTTTAATCGGTATTGACGTAGAAGACTTAAAAAAGTTAGAAAATGAAGATTATACTGGGAGTATGGAATTAATAAATAAAATTGCAAAGCAATTAAATTGCGAAATTGAAGATTTAATAGAATAAATAAAATTATGAATAAAAATTTATATGGAGGTAATAAATTCGAAAGATAAAATAATGATTCAAACAAATTTATTGACCAAATATTTCGGAACGGTTAAAGCCGTTGATGAATTGAATTTAAATATTCCACAAGGAGCAACCTATGGTTTATTAGGACCAAATGGTTCAGGAAAAACAACAACAGTAAGAATGTTGAATGGAATAATTAAACCTACTTCTGGAGAGGCATTTATAGATGGGCATGATGTGAAAAAAAATATAGATCACATTAAATTAATTTCGGGTTTTTTGCCGGAAAGCCCAGGAGTATATGAAAAATTATCATGTGTTGAATTTCTTGAATTTATAGGGGAGCTATATAGCATGCCACGGCACGTGTTAAAAACACGTATAGATGAATTAATTGAACTATTTGAATTAAAAGGACGAGAAAATGACTTGTTAGAAGGGTATTCTAGAGGTATGAAGCAAAAAGTTTGTCTCATGAGTGCTATCATACACGATCCAAAAGTCATTTTTTTAGATGAGCCTACTTCGAATCTTGATCCTGAAGCATCGTACATGGTTCGGGATTTAATTCTACAATTAGCAAGGAAAGCTGATAAAACCATCTTTTTATGCACCCATCTCTTGAAACACGCTCAAGATATGTGTGATGTGATAGGTATAATTAAAAAGGGGAAGCTAATTATTCAAGGGAGTCCTGCTGAAATCATTTCAAAGATGAAAGCAAAAGATCTTGAAGACGCATATTTGAAAATCATGGGCCAAGTTCATGAAGAAGATCTTTTAGAATGGAGAAAATAGGAGCAAAAAGCCATGGTTGGTTGGATTACAATCGCAAAAAATGAGGTTCGCAAATATACATCAAAATATAGAAAGAATAGAACCCGCTTTTGGATCATTATTGCCTCCATTGTAGTTATAATTTGTATTATAATTCCTATAATTACACATGCAATTGCAGACCCCTTAATCAAGCAAGCATTAGCTGATTTTGGTCTTCCAATTTCAGTTCCATTAGATCCGAGAGTCGTAGAATTAATAATACCCTATATACTGCCTATTTTCCAAATAAGCATGTTAATGATGTTTTTCATGTTCATATTATATCCTGTGGGTCAAGCGTTACAAGAACTAAATATTGGACATCTCGAACTGGTTTTAAGTGCCCCTATTCGAGCGAAAGATGTCTTGCTTGGAGAATATATGGGCCAAGTTCCCATTGTGGCGATTGGAGTAGCTATATTATCTTCAATTTTCATTTCTCTTATCAGTCTATTAATCCAAGTTACAATAATTGTAGTAATAATCTTCACTTTAGTAATTTTAACAACATATTTGACAGCGACATGGATCGGTACGATACTTGCTGCATGGTTATCCATGAAATTCGGTTTTTCTGAAAAAGGAAAAGATAAAGCAAAAAGTTTCGCAATGGTCTTTTCAATTATGTTATTGGTACCCCAAATTGTTCTTCAGATTATTCCAGCTCATTTTCCAGAATTACTAACAGACCCAATATTTCGCGCAATTTTCCAATTCGTTCCCACAAGTTGGATTGCAGATACAATTTTTATACTATTCTTATCTAGTGCAAGCATTACATTTGTAGGTGCATTCCCAATTTTTAATAGTGTAACCATTCCATTGTTCCTCACAACGTTTTTCGGTCTCACGTTTTACTTAGGATACGTCAGATTGGATAAAATATATAATTTCGAGTCTGAAGCTCAATCAACTACAATGACAATAGTAAAAGAAAATGCGTTTTATCGATTCACCAAAAATCACCTTGGACGCTTCTTTACAGTTCAATTGAAGGATTTTTTCAGACGAAGAGAAAATTTAACCAGGCTGATTTATGCAGTCGCAGTAGCAGTCATGACACCATTAATAATGTCTTTTTCCATGAAGGACGCTCCAGCTAACATTATAGGTTTGGGATTTTGGATCCTGATAACAGGTATCATGTATTCAATAATGCTCGGAAGCATGCTGGGTTCTACTATAATGCTTCGTTCAAAAGACATGGTTTGGATTTATAAGAAATCTCCTAAAGGATCAAAAACGTTAGCATATTCCTTTTTTTGGGCGATAGCGTTCATTTCAATGATCTTGTCAATTCCCTTGACAATTATAAATACATTTCTAATAGGTTTAGATATCGTGGAATGGGTCGTATTATTCCTGTTTACAAACATCTTCGCTATAGGTACCCTTCTTATGAGTATTGGAATTCAAGCTTTAAATCCAACTTATAAAGAAAAAAGCGGGAAAATGACCGTAAACGTGTTACTCACCATTGGAATATTAGTTGTATTAATGTTTCTTGGTTTCATATTTGCTCAAATGGCTTGGAACATAAGATTAGCGTATGATACTGGATTTTACTTTGTTCCACTTATAGTATTCTTGCTAGGTCTCCCCATTTATTTTGTAGGAGTTCGACATTTAGATAATTTAGAATGAAATTAATCATTAAAATTTTTTTTTTAGAAAAAGTTTTTCTTTCGATATTTGTAATAGAACCTATTTTCAAGCCTTAAAAAAGAGTAATATTGCAATCAGCTAATACATGTGTTAAATTTATTATTTCTCACTTCTTAAGATTCCAAATATTTTAAAGTAGAAGAAAATTTTTAAATAATATAACTCAAGATGTTAAATAATTGGAATAAAAATAGGAGTAAGATTAAATTGAAAGATAACTCTTTAAAATATTTTTTTTGTATATTGACGGTGTTTTTAGTTCTCTTCTATTTTACCAATAATTACTATTTCATTAAAAATCCAATTTGTAATAATCTTTATGAAGGAATACCTACTTCAGATTTACCAATTGTGTCTAAAGGGGCCGAAATTGGTTCTTATAATACCACAGGAGAAGCCAGGGGAATAGCAATCTCAGGAGACGTCGCCTATGTTGCAGATGGTGTCCAAGGCTTGCGCAGCATCAACATCACCGACCCGACTAATCCCTCTGAAATTGGTTCCTACAATACCACGGGAGAAGCCAGGGGAATAGCAATCTCAGGAGATGTCGCATATGTTGCTGATGGTGTCCAAGGCTTGCGTTGCATTGACATCACTGACCCGACAAATCCCTCTGAAATTGGTTCCTACAACACCACGGGAGAAGCCAGGGGAATAGCAATCTCAGGAGACGTCGCATATGTTGCCGATGGTGTCCAAGGCTTGCGCAGCATCAACATCACCGACCCGACAAATCCCTCTGAAATTGGTTCCTACAATACCACGGGAGAAGCCAGGGGAATAGCAATCTCAGGAGATGTTGCATATGTTGCCGATGGTGTCCAAGGCTTGCGTTGCATTGACATCACCGACCCGACAAATCCCTCTGAAATTGGTTCCTACAATACCACGGGAGAAGCTTGGGGGTTTGAAATCTCAGGTAATGTGTTGTATCTTGCTGATGGTACACAAGGCTTGCGTTGCATTGACATCACTGACCCGACAAATCCCTCTGAAATTGGATATAATAACACATCATATAAAGCATTGGATGTGGCAGTTTCAGGAGACTTGGTATATATTGCAGATTGGACACAAGGTTTACGATGTTTAAATGTTAGTAATCCAGCCATTCCCTACGAAATAGGTGTTTATAATACTACAGGAGAAGCCTGGGCAGTAGTTATTTCAGGAGACGTTGCATATGTTGCCGATGGTGTCCAAGGCTTGCGTTGTATCGAAATTAGTAAACCAATCACCCCTTATGAAATAGATTATTATTATACAAACTATAATGCAATGAAAGTTGAGATCTCAGGAAATAGAGCCTACTTGGCATGGGATAAAGTTTTTACGGTTCTTAATATCAGTGATCCAAGTAACATTCAAGTTTTAGGTCAAACTCCTAGCGTTTTAGGATTAATTAATGATATATCAATCTCAGGAGATGTAGCATACATTACAGATGCTAATTATGGTTTACTTGTTAAGGACATACATGGATTATTCCCACCTAATATTGGAAATTTTGGAACATCCTATTCATACCCACGGGCAGTGACAGTTTCAGGAGATATAGTATATTTTTCAGCAGGGCAATATTCCTATGCTTTAGATGTAAGTGACCCTACTAATCCATCACAAATTGATTTTCGTTCTGGATTTTACATGTGGGATATCGAACCCTCTGGTGATTTTTTATTTGCTGCAGGAAATATAATTTCTACACCTCAATTCGCGAGTTATAATATAAGCACTGGAGACATGCTTGATAGAAAGACTATTTTGATCGGTGGACTTGGAAGGGGATTGTCGATTTCAGGAGATATAGCTTATGTCGTTGGATTAGATTATGGTTTAGATTGCATTGATATATCCGATCCAACCAATCCCTCAGTAATTGGTTCCTATTCAACTTCAGGAAATGCAGAAGGAGTGACAGTTTCGGGAGATATGGCATATATTGCAGATGGAAACCAAGGCTTGCGCTGTATTAACATAACTGATCCAACTGCCCCATCAGAAATCGATTATCTTAACACTACAGGATATACCTACGATGTAAAAGTATCTGGAGATATTGCATACATTGCTGATAATAGTTTTTTCCGTTCCATAAAGATAAGACAGTGTGGTTTGGATGATGTAGATTCGGATGGTCTAACATTTCTTCAAGAAGTTTGGCTTTATGATACTAATTCGACTAATAACGATACTGACGGTGATAATGTTAGCGATTATGATGAGATTTTTGTTTACTTCTCTGATCCGAATGATCCGAATGATCCAACAGACCCAACTGATCCAACGGACCCAACTGATCCAACGGACCCAACTGATCCAACAGACCCAACTGATCCAACAGACCCAACGGACCCAACTGATCCAACGGACCCAGGTAATAATAATCCAACCCCACCAATCCCAGGATTCTCTTTACTTTTAATTATTACAGGTATTGCAACAGCTCTTATTATAACTAAAATGTTTAGAAGACTAAATACTCACTATTAAAATTTTTTTTTTTTATTTTAAGTTTCAAATTTTTTAGCCCAATTTGTGCAAAATAATAGTACCTTTGGAGTAATCCAGTGTTTTACGCTATTAATAGATTCTCACAAAAAGTTATAATCTAAAGGAATGATTTTACCTTCTGATTTTATAAAAAGTTAGCCATCTGGCAATAAATATGAACAAATTATTAAATGAAGGTAATTAAAAAGATATAATAAATGAAGAAAGTAATAATAGTAACAAATAACCCATTACACTCGAAATCGTAAAACTAACAACAATTAAAATTTATAAAGAGTTATTTTATTTTATTTTCTATCTTCTTGCAGAAATTTATGACATCTTGTTCCTTGTAGTCATCGTAATCTTCGATTTCGCGTTTCATCAATTCGTAGCCTACCCTGATCATTTCTTTATCATCGTCCGTTAAATCAGCAAAAGTCATCCTGCCACCGAACACCCCAAAATCTTGAATATTAGGGTATTTTGTTTTTAGACCTTTTGCCTTCTCAATACCAACAGGATCAGGTGTTCCACAACATAAAAAAAGAAACACTTTTTGATTGGAATCTGATTTCTTGACCATTTTTAGAAGATTCTGAATGGGCTTTCCTATTTGAAAAGCACGTATGTTTGATCCTAAAAAAATAGTGTCATAATCACTAATCTTATCTAGATTGAACTCATTAATGTTGTAAATGTCATTAATTTTGAAATGACCAGCAATGGCTTCTGCAGCCATCTTGGTAGTATTATAATTAGTATGATATAATACGATTGGTTTCATTAATCTCACTCTCTCGAATTATAAGTTAAAAATTATAAAAAAATTGAATTAAAAAATTTATCCTTGCCCTTGTTGCTTCATTTTTAAGTAAAATTTCATCACGGCATCTCGAGCCACTTGCTGAAAGCTTCGCTTGATGTTCTGACCCTTTATAGCTATTGTTTCATAAACTTGTGTAGGCATTTCTATTCCATGAGGATTGGTAACATTCCCAAGATCCCTTTGCCTTAGTGCATTTTCAACGAAATTTTTATCCACTAAATTTGGCAAGTCCATTTTATTCATTTGTACCAAGAATGGTATTTCTTTTCCTAATTTACCCGCTAAATGCCCAATTAATTCATCTAAACTCCAGAGATTTTCTTCAGTTTGATCTCTCTGTGCATCCCAAACAAAGATTATGCCATCAACACCATTCAAAACCGTTTTACGTTGAAATTTATGGCGTTTTTGACCTGCAACAGTATACACTTGAAAATTGACTCCTCCGACACCAGCAGACATTCTATCGAAAAATAGTGTCCTTCCTGTCGGATCTACAATACTTTGGAGCTTATCGCTTGTAGACATCCCCTCCTTATGAAACATCCAGTTAACTGCGGTCGTTTTTCCTGACAAAGAGCTACCCCAATATACTATCTTGAATACTAATTTTCCGTCTTGTCCTCGGCTGGGCATTATCTCACCAATTTTTTTTTTGTAAAATTATGCGAAGTTGTTAATGTATAATTTTTAATTGTGAATAAAAAAAGTTTTGATTTATTTAAAATGTTTTGACTTTAGTTGTAAATCTGCAGATTATTGTAAAATAAATTTGAACTCATTAATTGAGTAGATTTGCATTAATTTGAGAAAGAAATATTTGTAATTTTTCCCTATATTAAATATTTGGGAATATAATATTATTTAAATATTAATCTATTTGTAATTGAAATGACATTTATTTCACGATTAGAAAAAGATTCGTTAAGAATTTTTACTTTTTAACATTTTTTTTCCATATTCAATGCCAACTTCTAGAGATTTAATGTTCTTTTCTATATTTCCAACTTGTTCCTTTAATGCTTCAACAACATTTTCTTTGGTTAAGGGCATGTTTCCAGTTGCCAATCCAACACCTAATAAGATGTTATTCGTATAAATTGCGGATCCCATTTCTTGAATTGCCATGCTTGTTGCATCAATAATAATAATTTCAGGAACCTTGGATATTTCTTTGATTAATTGCTCAATGCGATGAATCGTTGGATATTGAAATTCTTCTGAGATTGTTGAAGGTGGCCAGATTGAATACGTGTTCATAATGACAGTGGCATTAGAAGAAATGAACTTAGCGTCTCTTAATAATTCTAAAGGTTCAATACCAATACAAAAATCAGCTTCCCCAAATGGTATGGTAGGTGCAGATAAAAAATATTCATTCCCATCTACTTTTTCTCCATCTTCTAGAATTAGAAATCTAACATGAACATCAACAGAACCTTCTCTTTGTGCTAACCCATGCTTTTCAGCACCGAAAATTTTTCCAACCTTCGGATTTTGTAATCCTGCGTGTTCAATAATTCTCTTTAGGGTGATGACACCAGTCCCACCCACTCCTACTAACAATGCATTCCAGATTTTCATCAATCATACCTCCCTTTTACAACCATCCCTTGCGGATCTATCACGGTTTTCACGATAGCATTATTTGGACAAATTTGAAAACAAACTCCACATTTCGTACAACGGGATTCATCAATTTGAACGTATTCTTTATCTTCTTCTTTAATAATTTTCAAAGCGGTACAACATAACAACTCAGTACATTCATTGCAACGTATACAACGTTCTGGAACTACTTGATATATTGTTTCAGATAGTAGACAATCTTCAGCTTCCAACCTGCTTATCTCTCCCTTCAAGAACTTGTTCCGTTGTAGACCGCATTCTCTTTTTGAAATAAGAACTTTAACGCCTTTTTTTTTCATTAAACTGATAATTGCATTAACCATGGCTTTAGGTTGGTAAGGATCAACCGTTTTTACGTCTTTCACACCTAATGAGCGGACAACTTCATGGATTTTGAAGTCAACTAGCTCGCCAGCAGCATTGAATCCAGTATTAGGGTTCATATGTCCGCCAGTCATTGCCGTCCATTTATTATCAAACACAATTAATAAAACATTAGCTTTATTATATATTGCAGAGACCAAGATCGGCAGTCCAGTATGATAAAGGGTGCTATCTCCAACCATTGCGACGACATCTTGTTTTGACTTTATTGATGCGCCAACCGCTGCACCCAAGCCGCCGCTCATGCAAATGATAAAATCGGCAATGTTTAAGGGATTAAAAAATGCCATGACATAACATCCTATATCTCCAGCATAAATGGTTGTTTCAAAATTCGTAGCTTTTTTCAATGCATATAAAAGCGCTCGTTCGGGGCACCCAGCACAAAAGGTTGGAGGTCTTGGAGGAATTTGTGCAAGATATTTGTTATATCGAATTGAAATATCGTCAGATTTAGTATTAATTCCTTTAAATTTCCCCAATACTTGGATCATTTCAGATGTATTTAACTCACCCCATTTCCTGATGATTTCATTACCCAAAATGGGAATTGTTATCCCTTCTTCTTGAGCAATTCTTTTGACTTCCACTTCAACGAATGGTTCTAATTCTTCTACAACAACAATTTTTTCAAGGTTTTCTGAAAATTTAACTAATATATCTTTGTCTATAGGATTAACTAACCCATATTTTAATATTGGAACATCGTTTAAACCGAGTGTTCGTAAAGCTTCCATTGCATAACCGTGGGGAACGCCAGCTGTTATGACACCGAGCTTGTTATCTCCAGGAATTATTTTATTAAACATTTTTGCATACTTACTTTCTTTAAATTTTTTCATCCTTTCATACAATCTGACGTGATTATTAACGCAATGAGGAGGTAAACTACAATATTTTGGTATATTTTTCTCAAAATATCCTTCTTTTGCCTTGAATTCTGGAAAATCTTGGCGGATGATGATATCTTGTCGAGCATGAGCAACTCGGGAAGTAACACGAAAATATCCAATAAGATCGAATTCTTTTGAAATTTTATACATGATTGGAACCCAGTCAAGGCATTCTTGAACATCAGAGGGTTCAACATGCACTAAATGAAACATCCAAGAATAAAATCGTTCATTTTCTTCGCAATGTGATCCCAAACTCGCGGGATCTCCACCATCAATTATGACTAAACCACCTTCACCGTATGAAGAAGTCGGTCCATTTAATGCGATCACGCATAATGAATCAGATAACACGTTTATACCCACGTGTTTTGCAGGAACTAACGACGGAATTCCACACCAACTTGCACCAGCCGCAGCTTGAATTGCAGCAGCTTCATTAGCAGCCCATTGAAAGTAGAAACCATCTAATTTTTTTGAATTCATTAAATCAGTAAATAATGTACCTAGATCAGAGAGAGGTGTGCCAGGATATTGCGAAACAAATTGAACTCCGGATTCTAAAGCACCTCTTAATATGGCTTCATTACCTAAGGCAAGAATTCTCTCATTTTTCTTCGGATTTAAAATATGATCAGTCAAAGATTTAACCTCTTTATCAAGCATTTCAAGAAGAACATTAATATAATATTAAAGTGTTAAAAATTTTCGTTTTTAAATATTATTTACTTCCAATTAATTTCATGAAAATAGAAACTTTTTTTTTAATAAGCCTCTACAAGTTAGACTTGATCATGTGATTCAAAACATAAAATTAATTTCATTGATGGTTTACAAATTTATAAAATAACGAATAAATTTAATAATCTATAATCGGAATCAGTAAGAAAATAAAGATGTTAAAAAGATTCATTAGTGTTTAGATCTTGGAAAGAAATTAGAGATAATAAGGCAAATTGCAGTTTGTTGGTCGATTATATGTCTGAATATGATTATTTATTCAAGGTTATCGTTGTCGGTGATGGAGCCGTTGGAAAGACAGCAATAACCATCAGATTTGCGGAAGGTAGATTCGAAGAACATTACAAAATGACAATTGGAGTCGATTTCGCGATTAAATTACTTGAGATCGAGGGATATAAAGTAAAATTGCAAGTATGGGACACGGGTGGTCAAGAAAGATTTTCCTATATCAGACCACTATATTATAAAGGTGCCATGGCAGCTATTGCCATTTTTGATCTCACCAATCGTGAAAGCTTCGATAACCTTCCCAAGTGGATGCAAGAAGTTGCAGAAAATTGTGGTGGAATTCCTTTAATGCTTGTTGGTAATAAGAGTGATTTGCCTGATAGGGCCGTTACAACCGCTGAAGGTCAATCCTTCGCTGATAAATTAGGTATCGATTATTATGAAGCATCAGCAAAAAATGGTGCTAACATTCATTCATTATTTTTGCAATTAGGAACGAAACTGTTAAAAAGTAAAATACCTGCTCTTGCTGGGGCACCCACAACACCAGCAATTTCATCTACTCCCACACCTCCACCACCGGTTTTTGAAGCAAAATCAGCTGCAATAACAGAAGTAAAAGTCCGTCCATCACCCCCGATCATATCACCTCCAAAAGCACCAGCAATTTCTGCACCTCCTAAATTTACGCCACCTCAACCAAAAGTGGTAACACCTAGTAAACCTATTACCCCAACTCCCCCTCCTCAACCTAAATTTGTCCCATCGTCTAGTCCTCCAAAAATAACTTCACCTTCAAGTGCTCCAATGCCTGCTATTTTTACACCAAAGCCCATTAAATTAGAAGAAGATCCTTTAATAAGTTCCTTAGATGAAGCATTAGAAATCCTTGAAGTAAATGAAATAAATGAGTCCGAGCCACCGGAACCTATTTTTACTTCTTCACCTCCTTCTATGGCGCCAATTGAATTAGAAACTATTGATTTTGAGCCATCACCGCCTCAACCTGAACCTGAACCATTTAGTCTAAGTCCAACTGTACCAGTTCCATCTTCTTCTTCACCTCCATCATTAAGTCCTCATCCAACTTTTGGAGGTAATCTAACCCCAATACCAGATGTTGAAGAAGAGGTTGAAGAAGGAGCATTCGTACCATTCATTGCTGGTCCAATCCAAGATAAACCAAAAACCATTAGCACGGGACCGACAGGAACTTGGATTGATTTTCTTAAAAAACAAAAGGTCGAAGAAGATAAATCCACGATAGTACCGTTTTTACTTTCAGATTATACAGCAACTCCATCGAGAGAAGAGAAAAAGAAAACTGAGAAGAAGGAAGTAATCATAGAAGTCATTAATCAGATAGATGATGAAGATAAAAAGCGTAAGGATAAGAAAAAGGAAAAGGATAAAAAGAAAGATAAGTCAAAGGAAGGAGGATCTGTCTGCCCATCATGTCACAAAGTCGTTCCTGGTGGATGGAGATTTTGCACGTATTGTGGACAGTCCCTTAATTAAAAATCCTTGATTCTTTCTACTATTTTATCAATAATTTTTACGTAAGTCTCATTTTCTGATATTCTTTTAATTATATCTTGATATTCATATATTAATTTCATTAAAAATTCTTTTCTTTTACCATCTTTAATTATTTTAAGACGAGTAAAATGAATTAATGCTTCGAGGACGAGATTGCGTGCTCTACAAGGAGGTTCACAAAATTCATTCCAAGATACCAAGGACTCTAATTCACATTCAAATTGAGCACGCTCGCTTGAAATTGATTTTTCTGAAATGATCTTACAAGTCATGCTCGCAATTGAATTTATGAGAAAAGGTGTTTCAGTCTTTTCATCAAGATTAAACTGATCTTTTTTAAAATATTCCTTAAAAAAAATGCAATTATAAAAAATTTCTACCTCCTGGCAAACATTTATCGTAAAATGAACGTTTTTTAACAAATTTTTATAAGTTTTCGTATTTTTAAAGGGTCTAAGATAAAAAGTTTTTTCATCATTGAACTCGATTCCCATTGGAGCTATATTATAAGGATAGTTTGGGTCATTTGCATCCTTATCATTTTGTGTTGTAATTAAAAATTCATAAATAGTATTTGGAATGACGTGAAGTTTCCCGAATAAATTCAACTTTTTCACCTTAGATTTTTAGAAAGCTATAAAAAAACAATCATAACTATTTCTTTACATGTTTATAAGCTGAGATATGAAAGTAAGAAGATTTTTTATGTTTACATGCATGCTTTTTTTTTAAAAAATCCCGAGAGAATTGAGACTTTAAATATTATCCTTGGAAGAATAAGTAAAAAAATCATTCAAAATAAAGGAGGAAAATAAAATCTCGAATTTAATTAATATAGTAGGCGGTTTATTAATTAATGTATTATAATGTAACACCCGAAGTAATTATGGATTTTATTATTGGAGCAATATTTCTAATATCATTTTTTGTATTTCTTCGTAAATATAAAGAAACAAATCTAAAACCTTCCGCTTTTTGGGGAATAACATGTATATCATAGTCAATATTTTTTACATTAGAAGCTACATCATTTTTATTACTTAATTTAATCATTGGAACATTCTATGCATTATTATCCATTCCAGCGGTACTTTCCTTAGCAATCTGCCTAAATTACACAAAAGAAGAAACATATTACTCAAATTTACTCATAATTTTAATGATATTAAGTGCCTTACTTGTATTTTTGTCTTTTAGCGGAAATAATGCCATTATAATTGAGGAGGCAGGTTTTTTAACGATAACATGGACAGGGTTATTCAATATTATTGCAATTTCATTTTATTTTTTTATGGCTTTTATTCTTGCGTTTTTTGGAATAAAATTATTTTATCATTCACCTTATGAACTAAAAAAAGAATCTAAAATTAATCTATTGGGTAGTATTCTAGCTGGACCTGTAAATATTTCATTATATGCTTTTACATTAATAGAACCAATTTTTATTTATCTTGCAGATAGCATTTTTGTAATTGGATTAATTCTTATTACATTTATCATAATTAAGGAACCTAAAATTCTCTACATTCTACCTTTCATTCCTTACAATTTAATAATTTTAAATTCTAATAAAGAAGAGGTTTTTAATCAAATTTGGACTCAATCTAAAGAAAATCAATTAGTATTAAAAGAATTTTTAAAATTTGCGGAAAAAATAACAGATACGAAAGATCCCAATAGAAAAAATAGAATTATAACCATAGATATGAATTTTTCTACAATATTAATAAATGTAAGAATGAATTATATGATTTGTCTTGCTATTTCTAATTCTTCTAAACTTGTAAAACAATTATTATTAAAATTTTCAGATGGCTTTGAATTTCAAATAAGGAGCTCATCAATATCTGAGGTCAATTTTTTATTGTTAATGGACAAATATTTTTCAATCTTCCCTTCAAGATTAATAACTAGCAAAAATCAATCTTTATTATTTTCCCCCGATCATGTAAAGATACCTCCTGAATTAGATGAAAAATTAAAAGAAATAATTAAAGATGAAGATGAATATAAACGAATAAAATGTGATTATCAAAGATCTCCAAAAAGCGTGTCAAAAGAGTTTCTCGAATTATATGAGGAATTAAAAGATCAAACAGATTAAGATAATGAATGATAATTATTTTAGGATTTCTTTAATATCAAATATTTATCTTCACCAAAAGATTTTGAAATCCAAAAAAATAAATGTATAAAATGTTCGATGTCGATTTTTTAAGACAGACGTTATTGATCAGACTTATTAGTTCTGATATCCATCATCAAAATAATGTTAAACGCTTTCAATATTTATCTTATAATACGTCCAGCTACTAATTTAATTCCTTTATTTTTTAATATGTCATCTAATTCTTTCCAGTTCTCAACATCTTCAAACAAGAAGCGTTTTGGGAACCACCACCGCTTTTTGGAAATTAATTTTATTCTCCCGTTTTCAATTTTAAACATTTCAAGGTCTTCTGTGGCAAATTCATATAATTTTAATGTTATACCTTGCGCAGTGTCTTTTAGTGATTCCGTATAAGTGGGGAGATCATAGAACTTGATGGCATAAACATGGACGTAAGCAAGTGGCGTGATTTGCCTCCCATTGAAAATCTCGTATATTTTTTCATTAGTCACGTAATATTCCGTGAATTTAGGGTTATATCCTATTAAATAGGATATCAAATAAAATGTCATTGTTATAAAAAACGGAGCTATTGCAGGTACGAACGTACTAATCGTCAGAAGGCGGAATATAAAAATTTCTTCAATTATTGATATACTAATAATAAAAATAATTACAGATAGAAAAAGAATAAAAGTAATTATTAACGAAAGTAGATTTGGGTTTGTCAAGGCTCTTTTTATTCCCCCTTCAGATGGTTTACCGCGCCATATGACTTTTTCATTCTCATTTAATAATGCTTGCAAGTAGATGTTTTCCGTCTCCACTATTATTTCTCTCCCAAATATAATTTTTGTATTTATTATTAATTATTTTTTCAGATAAAAATAGAAATCTTACTTATATATTTCGATCAATTATTAAATAAATTTGTTGACCGTGATATTTAAAAAAATTCTTTGTAAAAAAATAAAGATATGATTTCCATATCAAAAATAAATGAGAATCCATTCAATTTTCATTAATTTATTTTAAAACCTGCTTTCTTGTTAAAATTTAGAAATTTATTTATTCTCTTTTAATTCCCGGACCTTTAATACTATCCTCAAAATCGTCAAAAGGAATTTCTCGAAGTATCGCCAAATTCTTTACTCCTCTTGCAATTATCCGAAGTTCTTTAACATCTTCCATTACGCCCATGTAAATTATAATTGAGCAATCTTTTCCTTCTTTGGTTTTGAATTTTCCTATAATTCGTTTAATAAACATAGATTCATCTTCGATATCCTTTTTAATGTCCAATGTTTTTTCTATTAATTTAGTAGCAGTTTCAATTCCCTTATTAACATCACTTAAATCCAAGTTATTTCACCCTCTATATATCAACCTCTCCTAAATCTTCGAATTTTATACTCCTTTTATCCGCCATTTTTTGAATGACAGGGTCTAAAAGTCTGACTTTCTCAGGATCTTCTGTTAAAATGATGTTCCCTAATACATGACAAACTTTATTAGAAGAATCCAAAAACTTGCCATCCATCTTTCTTAAATAACTTACATCTTTCTTGAATTTAATTTTCATCTTTGAATTTTTTAAACTTTCAAGATAAATCTTGATCCCATTTTCTATATCTTCTTTCTTCATTTTTTTCACTCTTCAAATTAGATTTAAGGTGTTTTTTTTATTTATTAGCATCTCACCTAATGATTAAAACAATTATCTCCCATTTTTCTTCTTAATAGGTATTCAGTTTGAATTATAATGAGACTTCTTTATAAATCTTGATATCCTTTCCCCAGCCAACTGAAATTAGTTCATCCCTTGGATCAACGCTCCATGGTTTAGTTTTGGGTGTTATATCGAATAATAGACCTTTAGTCATCTCATCTACAGTCATACCCATGGATTCAGGTGTTATCCATTTTTCATCAGAAAATTTCCAGTTAAATTCTTCATTTTGGTACGTTGATTTCTTTTTAAGATTTGGTGGTTGTGCTGTTAGAGATTGAGATGGCCATGGGAATCCCATTTCCCAAGTCTTTACGAATGCTCTCTCCCAAAAGTCGGTTCCTGCAAGAATTTCCTTTGCAATACCTTGAATGCCTTCCTCCACGTGGTTCAAACATAAACGGTTTGCACTTAACAAGCCTCCCATTCGTAGGATGAAATCACTCCTGTTCATATAGAGAAGCATCTCTATCATTGATGGCCAAGGTATATAAGCGAACCAATAGTCACCGAGTCCAAAAAGTCTCTTCGTACAGACTCCGTCATGAAGACCGCCAACCAATTCAAACATACTTGGCTCAATCAAAAAGTTTGCAATACCTGAAACCCATACGGTTGCAATGTTATAAGGTGTGGTTGCCCATTGTGGTGTCCTTTCGTTTCGAACATCGCGCAGAATATCAATTACTTTTAAACCACATTTTGTCATATCTTTTGAGTGTTTATAAGCATCTTTTAGTTTAAATCCGTATTTAATATGTCTACGTTCGAGTAAATCATCATCTGGACCAACAACCCACCAGTCAACAGGAATTCCGTCCTCTACGTGTCCATTAAAAAGAAAAATTAACTCTTGATCGAGATCATTCATGGCATAAAAAGTCACGTCTAGCGAATCACCATATAATAGCTTGGTTGTACCTCGTGTCAAATCGGCTCTTAGTGGAACGACAGGAGGAAACAACATCCAAGCCAATCTTTTATCAGGATTTGTAATTGTTCCATCTAAAACGTCTTTTGCTGTTTCCATACTAGTATCAAGTCGAGCTTTAAACACATCGTAGATCATATCGACACTAATATTTGGGAGAGCTTCTACGATTAATTCTTCGTATCCAAGTTCCGTATATAATCTCCATAAGTGCCTTGCAAGAGGAAAATAGGGTTTTGTTAACAAGACATCCGGTATATCCCCATAAGTATAATTATTTGATATTTTCATTCACCTAATAAGTTGTTGTTTTGAACTGACCTTTCTTTAACTTATGCCAGCCGTCAGTCCAAGCCCAATATAATTTTATTATCATAAAAAACCCAATCATTCCACATTCGAATATAGTTAGTGCGATTACAAAGTAGAGATTTACTTGGTAAATATTCTGATAAAACAGGTTAAAGAAACATGCATAAAATTCGATCGCTATTCCTGAAGCAAGAATAGCAAGAACATCTTTCGATAGCATTGCACACCAAGAAGCAATAATAGTGGCAAGTGCAACGGTCCCAAGAAATAATATAGGACCAATCATGCTTAAAATTGGGTCAATACTCAATATTGATAACATATCATCATCTATAAGATCATTGATGCAAAATTTACTACTAATAGAAATTGCGAAAAAGGTACCATCTTAGTTTTACCTCTTAACATGGAAATTCCTGCGTTAATTAAAGCTTTTAAACGAACGTGTAAAGGTCCCATCATTATTGTCCCAAATTTTCCTACCTCCCATTGAGAAGCTACATACAAGTTAACATTTGCGTAGGGATGAACCCAATCTTTCCAATATAGATGACGTTCTGAACCACATTTAGGACATTTTTCTACAATTTCTTCTTTTTCTGTTATTGCTAATACGTTATCTGATTCTGGAAGTTGTAAATCTTTTTTCTGAAGAGGCAAATCATTCCAGTTTCCTTTCCAGCCGCAATTTTTACATTTTAGAAGAGGTGTAGGGAAAGATTTATATCGTATCCATTTTTTCCGTTCACCGTTGACTTCCATTTCTTCGCAGAAAAAAACAACGGCTTCATTATAATTCATAACTGTTAGTTGAACCACTTTACCAAACAATTTTTCCATTATCTTTTTTTGTCTGTCATCTGGCATCACTTCCAGACCTTTAACAAACATTTCTGCAATTACTTCAACAGCGCTTTTCATAATCATCCGATATTTCTTTTTTTTTATTTCATATGTTGAGTTTCTTATTATTTAAAAATTAATCAATTTGTTAAACCTAAGCTAATTTTAAATTTTTTTTTAACTCTTTTTTAGTTTTAATTAAAAGGAAAAGATATTAGATGAGTATTACATAGAAAAATGCTAGCTTATTCTAATAAGGGCAATATACGAGTATATAAATGATTTATTTTTCATAAATTTATCCAAAATTTAGTTATCTTTTAAAAAAAAATATTTTTTTAACATTTTTTTAATAGTTTTAGAGATTGGATTGAAAGATGGAGAGCTGAAAAAACATTTAACTTGTAATTAGAATAAGCAGTCTCATATTATAATTTTATTTTTTTACTTGTTTCCATTATATCAATTCATCTAATCCTTTGGTTTTTAATGGAAGACGGGGTGGCGTTCGAAAGTATTTGACTGAAGGGTATCCGATAGTTATGACTGCTAAAACTTTTCCTGAAATTCCAAAAAGATTCTTTAAAATTTCTTTATCTTGTGACATCACCCCATATGCAAAACCAATCCAACAAGTTCCTAATCCTAGAGACTGAGCGGCAAACATTCCATGTGTCATGGCAATATATGCATTTTCATGATCTAAAGAGGTGCTTGAATAGAGAATAATTACATGTGGCGCATTATAAAATATTGGATCTATCCCCCTTACTTTTTTTTCTTTAACTGTATCTATGTATACCCCGTAAATTGTCAATTTTAATTTGTTTAGAATAATTTCAGATAATTCTTTAATTTTTTCATCATCGGATATTATTAAACATTTCATTTGTCGTAGATTAGCACCAGTTGGAGCATATCTCATCGAATTTATAACTTTTTCCATGACTTCTCTTGAAATTTTTTGTTTTTTATATTGTCTTATTGACCTTTTTGCACGTATGAACTGATTAATTTTCTCATATGGGATTAAGGTGCTTGGATCACGAACTCCATCAAAAATTAATGGCTCATCTTTCATATTTTCGTAAATAATAGCATCTTCGGGACAAACGGATATGCAATGCCCACAAGATATACAAATTTTTGAAGGGTTAAAAAACACTTGCTCTCTTTTTTCATCAATTTCAAAAACCATACCAGGGCATTCTCTTAAGCATTGATTACAATTTGTACATTTATCAAAATTAATACCTTTAATTGGCATACATGAACTATAGCTTTTTCCTTTATATTTTTTTATTTTATCAAGAATTCTAGGAAGTAATATATTTTGTTTTTTTATGTTCTGATTAAAATTATGTAAAGGTGGAAATGACTTTTTTTCTAACCAGAATTAGGATAAGGTTAAATATCATCTAATTGAATACTATTTAAGGTGATTTTTTTGGTTAATGATGATAAGGCATCTAAATATTTTGATAGCGCTGTAACTGAAAGAGATCGTGCAATTTTTGAAGGAGGGATTACTTTAGGAGCGATATATCATCAAATTTCAGGATTCCCTTTACCTAAAAATTCCGAAGGAATAAAAAAATTAGAAAAATTAATTGAGGATTCTTTTAAAAATCAACCATTCATTGAAAGTATAAATATCAATATTAAAGCTGCGGAACATGATCAATCAAACCCTTATAGTTATGATGAACTTTCGGGTCGCAATCTCTCGATAAATTTAGTCTCAAAATATAAAAATGTGAAAGTACATTTTAAAATGGACCATTTAAAAGAGTTAAATTACCCTCTCATGAGAATTATCAAGATTGAAGAATAAAAAAATGTCAAAAATTAGAAATCATAAAATCGTGAAAAAACAAAAACACATCCTTTTTTTTATGAAAATCAATTAAAAAATCCTAAAAATCAAAATAATAATTGCGATTTTCTGCGGATCATTTCGATAAAATTCTCTTTAATTTGCGAGGATTTGCGAATATCACATAAATATTTGCGAAAAATTTTTATGCTACGTTGTTCATATTTATACATAGAAATACATTAGCTAGAATTAGTGTATTCAAATTTACACAAAATGATGAAAACGTTGGGGCGCAAAAGACAAAAAATACCATTGTAAAAGCGGTGGTGTTCCGTTAATCTTGTTTTTTCTTCATTTTGTGTAATCCTCTCTCGCCCTCCTGTTCTAACGGAACACCACGACCTTGCTAAAACTAAATTTTTTCTTGACATTATTAAATTTTCATAAAAAATACAAAAAATAATTATTAAAAATGAGTTTTTTTAAAAAAATTTTTTTAAAAAGGTTTATTTTGGTTCAAAAATTGATTTCTTTTTTCATTATTTTAATTTCTTCTTTAGCAGCCTTCAAATATTCTTCATCCTTAAATTTTCCTTTAAATCGTTGGTTCCATGCATACATTATTCCTCGGGATGAATTAATAATAGCACCCAATTTATCTTCTTTTATTGCTGAATCTATTGAATCAAGCAATCCTTGTTGAGCACCATACCCTGGCATTAAAAAGAAAGAATCTTGCATTAACATCCGAAGATTTCTTACAATAATGGATGGCACATTAGCTCCCACTACGGCTCCAATGGATGAATAATTATGCTTGCCCTTGGATCTTTTACTCCATAAATTAACTAATTGAGCCATTCGAATATAATTGCGTTTTAATATTTTTTCAGATACTTCAAATGCAGAAATTCTTTCAAGTTTTTCATCTACATTAAGTTTCACGCTGAATAAATCTTGAAAATCATTTGATGAGGGATTTGACGTTTTTACCAGAATGAATAATCCTTTCCCTTTTTCTAGATATTTATCAAATGGTGAAATCACGTCTTCACCCATGTATGCATTAATAGTTATGGCGTCGGCATTATAATTATTAAACATGGCCTTATAATGCATTTCCATGGAAGTTAAAATGTCGTTACCTTTTGAATCAATAATCACTAATAAATCTTTTTTATGGGCATGTTGAGTTAATTCATTTAAGTAGTGTTCAATGCCCAACGCTTCATAAAATTTTAAATTTGGTTTAATTATTACTATATCTTCAGCCAATTCATCAATTAAACTCAGGGTAAATTCCCTTATGATTGCTAGATTATCATCATGCTTTGATTTTAAGAACGTTGGAAAATTTGAATGATCTATATCAGGATCTAATCCAAGACAAATACAACTCTTTTTTTGTTTTATTCTATCTATTAGTTCATCCGAAAAATTCATGACATCAACTTATTCTATTCGATCAAATAAATCCAAGTTCAATTTTCTTAACTGTTTTTTATCTATTTTAATTATGTCTCGATCATAAGTGATTATTCCGTTTATTTCCATTTCCACATCTGTTATTTGCGTGTAGACTGCGGCAGATAATCCTTTTCTTATTAAAGATTTGAGTTTTTGCATCATTTCAGCATATTTTTGCGTCAACTTTTCAGAGGACTTGTATTTTTTATAAGCAAATTTTAATTTACTCTTCCATAAATGGTCATCTACTTTCAATCCAAGCCCACCAAATTCACCAATTACTGCAGCACGCCCTTCCAAATGATCAGGCATTTTTGGTCCAGGATAAACGTGAATATCGCGAATATGACCCACTCCTTTATCAAACCAACCACTCGCACCATCAATAAGACGTGTTGAATCCTGAAGTTGTACCTCATTTATTATATTTATCGTATCGAACTGACCCCATCCTTCATTAAAGGGAACCCAAACTATAATCGAAGGTGAATTGTAAAGCGCGAAAATCATGGACCTTAATTCCTTACGGAAATAATCTTTTCCCTTTGAACCTCTTTTTCTGAATATAAACCATCCTCCATTTGGCATGTCTTGCCATACTAACATCCCAAGTCTATCACAGTGATAATACCATCTTAGTGGTTCCACTTTCACATGTTTTCTTATCATATTAAATCCAAATTCCTTTGTAATTTCAATATCATAAAGTAATGCCTCATCTGTTGGAGCAGTATACAACCCATCAGGCCAATACCCTTGATCCAACGTGCCATATTGAAAAATGGGTTCATTATTCAATTCAATTCGAGCATGTCCTTGTTCATCCTTTCCAAGTGAAATCTTTCGCATACCACAATAACTTTGTACCTTATCAAAGATGTCATTATTTTTGATGAGATGTATGTCAAGATCATAAAGAAAGGGAAATTCAGGACTCCAAATCTTAGGATCTGTAATCTTTAAGCTTACATATTCATTTAAATTTCCTGAATTGGAGGCAATTTCCTTGTTTTTATCCTTCACTATTATTTCAACTTTTTCAGAAGCGATGGCCCCACTAGCAACTATTTTTAGATGTAAAAGACAATCATCTATATTTGGTACCATTTGAAGCTGGTCAATGAACGTATCAGGCACAGGTTCTAACCATATTGTTTGCCATATTCCTGATACCGCAGTGTAATAGATCATAAATGGTCTAAGAGATTGTTTTCCTCGTTCATGGTTGGTACTATCCCATACTATTACCGTTAATTCATTCTCATTTTGGTTTAAATATTGAGTAATATCAAAAGAAAAGGGAGTGTAACCACCTTGATGTGTTCCAACTTTTTTTCTGTTGATAAAAACCGTTGTTTCCCAATCTACAGCACCGAAATGTAGCAATATTTTTTTTCCTTTCCATCTATCAGGAATTGAAAACTTGCGCTGATACCAGATCTTATGCTTGCCCTTAACTTGTTTCTTGACGCCAGAAAGAGCAGATTCAATTGGAAAGGGTACAAGGATTTTTCCATCGAATTTATCAATTTCAGAAACGTTTTTTGATCGAATTGCATAATTCCAAATACCATTTAAATTTATCCAATCATCGCGTTTCATTTGTGGTCGTGGGTATTCGGGAAGAGGATGTTGAGGATCAATATCTTTAACCCACCGAGTCATTATCTCCCCTTCAATAGGTATCCACAATTCATCATTTTTGAAGGTGCTCAAATAAATATCCTCGAAGAAATGTATTTGATAATTTTCTTACAAAAAATATGATATTTTAAAATTATTAGATTTTTGAAAAAAAATTAAGAAGTAGGTGTTGATTTTTCAAGGATTTCTAAAAGTTCCATGGCGCTATTTGCAGCAAGTTCGGTTCCAATACCATGACCGCCTGCTTCAGCACCAACAATATACAAACCTTTTATTGGAGTGATTTGAGATGGTCTTCGTTCGTGAATTTGCTTTACGGTTTGCCCAACTCCGATGATATTGCCGCCTTCGCCTGCATACTGGTCTACGAGAGTCGGAGTATCCGTCCGATACCACATAACATGACCTTTTGCTTCTGGTAAGCATTCTAATAACGAATCCATACATGCCTCACCCCATCGCTCATATTCTTTTTGTGTTAATCCAGGTTTGCAACCACTCCCAAAAAAGATTAACTGCTTGCCCTTTGGAGCTAAGTGCGGATCAAAATTTGTAGGACTTGTTATCATTCCACCTATCTTCTCTGGAGGTTCTAACCCTCCCTTTCTAGGCATTAATTTACCTGCTTCTTGGAATGAAACGGGAATATACATAATTAACTTCTGATCTGTAACAATTTCATCTAGTGCAACTTTAATTGCCATGCAATGAGTAGCATATTTTAATTTCTTAACCTGTTGTACATATTCGGCTGGAAAATATTTTTCTCCTATCAAATTTAAGACTGTATTTTGAATATCAGCATTACTAATGATGATGTCGGACTCATGATAAGAGCCGTCTTTCAACTCTACACCCTTTGCTTGTCCATCTTCTACCACGATCTTTGATATTTTTGCGTTCATCTGAATTTCCCCTCCATATTTTTCCATTGCATTCACGTACGCTTTAGGAATAGCAATACAACCTCCAATCGGATAAGCAGAAGATTTTGCACGAGTTACTTGTTGGAAACATCGAATAAATTCACCCGATGATGCTTCAAATGGACTCACACAAAAATATTGCATACAAATTTGAGTAGCAAACATCAAAAGCGTTGGATCTTTTGAATACCTCGAAACAAAATTTGAAAGTTTCGTATAATATAACTCTTCAATTTGCCCCATCGGCATGTCCATGCAGTCTGACCAGAATTTTCGCGCTGCTTCTTTTCCTTCTTTTTTTTTCTCTGAATCTTCCTTTTTGATTTCCCCTTCCTTTTTTCCACCCATCATTCCACTCATTGAATCTCGAGAATAAATTTTTCGTTCCCCACAATAATTCATAATTGGACGGGGATTTCGTGCGATGACCCACTTAATTGCATCGGGCATCCCAACCATTTGACATACGTCACCTAAATATCCGTTCTCACCAACTCCAAAAAGATGCACGCCAAGATCTATATGAAACCCTTCATATTCATAGGTCGTGCAACGACCTCCAATGATGTTATTTTTATCAAAAAGTTTAACTTTTAATCCTTGATGTGCAAGCAAGGCGCCTATCGCACAGCCACCAACGCCTCCACCAACTATCAAGGCATCAAATTTATTTATCATAACCTTCCTCTCATTTTATATTTTGAAATTTTTAATTATTCATACGATTCAATGATGACATATTAAAGTCTATGGAATAAATTTTTCAGCGAGTTTGAAGAATAAAATATACTACTTACTACAATTTATTTAAGATTACATTTGGTGAATTTTTTTTAATATCGTGGTGAATATA
Organism: Promethearchaeota archaeon; assembly: GCA_011365055.1. The sequence goes on along the minus strand of RDOG01000003.1, from coordinate 71,132 downwards.
TATATCTGCTTTTTATCAATTCTTGAACATTACTCAATTAAATTTTTATTTATTTCATTTTTTAAGTTGGTTAATAGTTTCAATGCTTTTAATCCATTTAGACTAATGAAAGATGTATTGGATGTGGAGTATGTTCATTTAATTGCGAAAAAAAAGCAATAATAATGGTGAAAAAATATACAAAAATTCCTGCTAAGAATTTTTTAGAAGCTACTGCAAAATTAATGGAAGGCAGAATTTCATAATGAAACCTAATAAATTTTAAAAAAAAAACGAAAAATGAAATATAAGTGAAATTAAGTTTCATTGCTCTCGTGGTAAATGAAGACATCTAGCTTTCCTGTGAATCATTTTCCTTGTAATAAGGAGATTTGGTCAAATATTATGTGAGGAAGCACGGAGAATTCTTATCCAAGTAAAAAGGAATATCAATATTTTATGATATTGATTTGCAACATTTTTAAATCCAAAAAAAATTACTTTTAAACATCACCAACTTTCTTTTTTTAATAAAAAGAATACTCAGAGATGAGATTGCCATGGAAAAAAAAAATGATTATTTTAGCCGTTATTGGGCTGACTGGGCTGATTTTAGGTGCAACCGGTCTAGGTCTTGGGATATTTAATTCGCTCTCGGTAACTCGACAACCTACACTTCTTTCTACATACAATATTGACGGGGTTCATACAGATCCAATCGACACCTTACAAACTATTCCCAAATGCAATATAACCTTTAGTGTTACTAGGGGTGATGCAGTCCTTTTAACTTATTCAGGAATTGCATCAGCATGGCCAAACGGTGCCATATCATCGATTCATTTATGGTTCTTTTAGGTTGGTGTAATATATAACGAAGGTTATGCGTATTTAGGGAACAATATAACAGATAGCTTTATTAGCGCCCGTATTACATTAAATGCAGTAATTACATGTCTATCAACCGGATCTCATAATGTGACAATTAAATTCCAAGGAAATTGTGTAAATAATTCATTATCACATCATTTCCTATGTGTTCAAGTATATCCTGCTTGATCACCTCCTTTTTTTTAATCGAGATTATAACGTTTTAAGGAAAAATATAGTGATACCATACAAAAACTGAGAAGACTTAACACCCCAAATAACGTAAAAAAAAAAGAGATTTGAGTAAATAGACACACCAATCGTAGCTATATCACCCGGGTCAGTAAAATCAAAGCTATAAATGATAAATGGGAAAGTAAATTGAAGCATTCCTTCTGAAATTAAAAGACCCGCTCCTAAATTAAATCCCAAATCATTCTCTGCTTTAGAAATATCAGATTGACTTTTATATCGTACAACTGCCTTATAATAAACCAAAGAGAAATAAGATAATACTACAAATTTAATTACAGAAATTACGAAATACATTAACAATAAGTAAGAACTATTATTTAATATGTTAAATAAATAGAACGGGAGGCTAATTCCAAATGTCTCCACGCAAAATATTATTGCAAACATTTTGGAATGAGCTCAATTCTTTCAACATATATAACATTTCTCAAAATATTCCCCTTTAATGTTCTTTTAATTTATTTTATTTCTTTTCAAAACATATTTATTTTATATTATTATATATTCTCTTGAATTTTCTCCCAGAAATTATCGATGCTTAATGGTTCAAATTCAGGAAGGTTGAATTCTTTTTTCCCTAATTCATAAATGACCTTATTATAAGGTGCCTTTATATTATTTGCAGCTGCCAATTGTAAGAAATAACCATTCAACGTTTCAATTTCCGATTGTTTTTTCTTTCTCATTATAATGTCTTGCGACATACTATCGATACCCATTTTTTTGAACTGCGGCTTGAAAATGAATTTCGTGAGAAAGGATACGCTTTGCTGAAGTGTCACAACCAAATATATGACACCTATGAAGTCACCCTATACATATTGTGTTGCGATCGGAGCATCAATTGAAAAAACGAGCTTTAGATGTATGAAAGGAATTGTTTGAGATCATTGAATTGATGGAATTAAACGTCATCAAAAAGCGGTGCGTACCCACTAGTACCATAAATCATTGATTGTTTATGGAAACATCAACACAAAGTAATGTTTTTTTACTTTTTATTTTCAATAGTCTTTGTAACTAAACAGACTTTACAAAAATTAATAGCTTCTTTTAAAAAAATAATTAGAGGAAATATCCTAAATTGTCTACGTTCTTTCTTCTTCTGCGTTCACCCTCCGATATATCAACAGTTACAGTGATAAATCTAAGTTCATAAGATGTCGCACTTATGGAATGAATTTTTCTTGAGGGAATGTACACGATTTCTCCAGCTTTTACGAATTCGTGTTCGTCTCCAATCACCATCAAACCTTCACCCTCTAAGATATAGTAAATTTCTTCTTCGTCGTCATGGAAATGGGGCATTATTTTTTCTTTACTAAGTAATGTGGTATCGTAAATCCCAACTATTCTTTTCGTGCCATCTTTATAACTAAGGTTTTCTTCGATCGATTTAATTTTCAACTGAATCACTTCAATTTTTCTAACTTGAAATGAAAGTAAAAAATAATAAAGTTATGGGATACATGATATTAACAATCTGAGAACATATTAAAAAAATATTTGATTTAAAACTGAGTCCAATGACAGAAAAGAGACTAAAATATTATATATTTCCGCTTTGTGGAGGAGCGTTATACTTTTTTTCTTATGTTTTATTAATTTTATTTTTATATTCATTTCTAACGGTCATTGATATGTCATTTCTTATCGCTAGTTATATATTTCTATGTATTTTTATTTTGAAAGACATTCTAGACGAAATGAACTTAAGAAGTGGAGAAGATCCAATCGGATCAAATAAATTTGAACATGCACCATTTATTTTTTTTATTTCTTTTCATGCATTCATTTCACTTAATTTCAATCTTGACGTATTTTTATTTATTATTAAAATAATTCTATTTATAGGAGCTTTCTGTGATGGAATATTTGATCTATTACAAGATTTAAGAGTGAAATAAAATCACTTTCTATGGATTTTCGAAGATTTCCAGTTGGCAAATTTGCACGAAATGTTTTTAAAGAAATTTGCTCTCAAAATTTTTTGTAAAGAGTTAGACATTTTTTTGACTAACAAGGTAGTATTTTATGGTCCCCAACATGTTGAACATGAAAAAATGATTGTAAGGAGATGATAAATATTAGCAATATCATTAAAAAAACACAAAGTTTATGCCCCGAGTGTAAAAAAACAATAGATGCTGACATAATTGAAAAAGAAAATGAAGTACTTATGATTAAGAATTGTAAAGAACATGGTCATTTTGAAGATTTATTATCAATAAATCCCGAGCATTTTAAATGGTCTCAAAAATATCGAATAGATGGGCAGAAGGTGGATAACCCTTGTGTTCCAACCAAGAATGGTTGTCCAAATGATTGTGGAGCTTGTCCAAATCACATGAGTTCACCCGCTATTGCCATAGTTGATGTTACTTATAGATGTAATTTAAAATGTCCTATTTGCTTTGCCAATGCTGAAGCAAAAGGAATGAATTATGAACCCTCTTATGATGAATTAATTAGAATTTTCAAACACATGAGAGCTATTACACCTCAACCACCTGTATGCGCAATGTTTGCAGGTGGAGAGCCGACGATGCGAAATGACCTTGCAGATATTATTTCTGAATGTATTGAGATGGGATTTTTACAAATTCAAATTGCTACTAATGGTATTCGACTTAATAACATTGATTATTTTCAAGAATTGATCGACGCTGGGATTCCGAAAAATTCAAAGGATGGTAGAAGTAGAACGGTCATATATTTACAATTTGACGGAATTGAACGTGATACATACCTAAAAACTAGAGGCGTTGATATTTTAGATAAAAAATTGAAAGTTGTAGAAAATGCTCGTGCTTTAGACTTTCAAAATATGATTATTGTTCCAACTATTGCAAAAGGAGTGAATGATCATGAGGTTACCAATATATTACAATTTTGTATTGATAATATTGACGTTATAAATACGCTCATGTATCAACCAATGGCAATGTGCGGGAGATATGACAAAGATAAGTTAAAAGAAATGAGAATTACATCATCTCATTTAGCAAAAGATTTGATTGAATATACTAATGGTGCCGTTGGTAAGACATATCCGTTACCTGTTATTTCAAAGTTTGCAAAATGCATTGCTTGGTTTTCTGATCAGCCTCCAGTAGAATTTACATGTTCTCAAGACTGTGGGTTCGCTAATTTTATGTTTGTCGATCCGAAAACGAAGAATCTCATCGGAATTGATGAGTTTATTGATTCAGAGGAGTTCTTAGATACTTCCGCGAAATGGTATGAACGAGTAGAACGAGAGAAGAAATGGGAGCGAGAAGGCAAAGAAGGATTTCTTGAAAGAGGAATCTTTAAAAGAGCAAGAAAAGAAATGATGAGAGCAAGATTTTTTGCTGATATCTCTAGACATTTAAAGCCAATTAGAGAAGTTATGGGCAAATTTTCTAACCCTATGGGAATAATTAGTAATTTCGCAGGTACTATATTCAATACTTCTTGGGAAGCTTCAGCAAATTGGCTGGTAGGGAATAATATTCTCTTAGTTGGTCTCATGCATTTCCAAGATCTATATAACTTTGATGTAAATAGAGTAAATCACTGTTTAGTTCATTATGGTTATGTTGATCCCGCCACAGATACTGTTAGACAAATACCTTTCTGTGCTATGAATGCAATTCATCGAGAACGCATCGAAGACGAGTTAGAAGCGGGTAAAAAGATGGTACAATACGTTCCGGAATTAAAAACTCCTGAATGATACTTTTAATCGAAACTTTTTTTTTATTTTTCTTTTTTATTATTGTATCTTTAAAATTTTGATTAAAATTATATTAGGGTAGATAAATAATGGGATTAAAAGAAACCTTAATCAAAAAAAAGAATGATCTTTATGATTTTTTAACAAATCCAAAGGTTGCAAAATGGAGTATTATCGGAATATTTGTAATTTTTATTCCATCAATAATTATTGGTGTGTTCGTAGCACAGCTACACGGTCCATACAATATCATTAGCAATTATATTAGCGATCTAGGTTCTTTTGATTATACTCCAATACCAAAATTTCTTGATGATGCATGCATGCTTACAGCAATATTTTTGATACCTTCAACGTTATATATAGCGAAAGTAGTGACACAAAAAACAGGGGATTCAGGGGAAAAAGGGAGAATAGTATTAGGGAGAATAGCGGAGATTTTAATGTTTATAGGTATTATAGGCGTATTTTCTTTAGGGTTTGTTTCTGAGGACGTTGGTTTTTATTTAAAACAAGCAGGAGCATCGCCGGTAGACCTTCACACGATTTTCACAATATTTTTCTTCCCGTTTTTAGCTTTTTCAGGGATTTTTACAGGATTAATCTGCATAATTTATTCAGAGAATGTTCAAACGTTGTTTAACATAAATGTTCCTAAAGCACTTGTAATAATACTTGGATTAGAAATGGTTATACTGCCTCAGGTCTTTTGCACGATATTTCTCGTGAATTTAATATCCCCAATAGTTATAATTCCACCATCAACACCGTTTTATGAATGGATGTTCTTGATCTCCTTACTCACGTGGTTAGTGGCTCTTGCGTTAATAACCTTAAGGCATATAAACAAAGAATTGGATGTAAATATTAAATAAAACTTACTCAAATTATTTTTTTTCAATGGATTTCTTAACTATTTCTTTCCCAGTTAAGCTTCTTTTTAATGCCTCAGATAACTCGCTTAACTTATTAGAAGTTAACACAATTTCTTCCATTGATGTTGTTTGTTCTTCAGCTGATGAATTAATTTCCTCCATTGCAGCTGATGTTTCTTCACTTAATGTTAGAGCACCTTTAAGAGCACTAGAAATTTTCCTTATAAACTCGACAGTTTTTTCTATTTTACTTATAATATCGATAATTTCTTTACTCGAATTTCCCACTGCACTTTTGGATTCTTCTGCTAATTTACGCACTTCATCAGCAACAACAGCAAATCCCCTACCATATTCTCCCGCGCGACCTGCTTCAATACTTGCATTTAATGCAAGTAAGTTCGTCTGTTCAGCAATGTTTGTTATGATTCCCATTATTTTATTGATGTTATCACTAGAATTTTTAACACTTTCTGCTAAATCATTAATATTAATTGCAGTTTGGTTAATATCGGAAAGCTCTTTAACTTGAGTTAACGTACCTGAAGAAACTTCTTGCGTCGTTGATGCTATTTCTTCTGCAGATGCATTCACTTCATTTGCACTAGCGGCTAATTCTGTAGCCATGTTTGCAATGTTAATTGAAGCATCCCTGCCGAGATCAATTGTTTTTTTGAGAGCAAACCTATTTTTTTTAATATATTTAACGATATAATATAATGCAACATATGGAATTGCTATCATTATAGGTGAAATAATCAAACCATAAAGAAATCCAAGGTTCATTATTTCTATATTCACTATTACAAGCATTATCATGGCATTAACAGAAAGTATATAGCCAATTGATACTTTATATTCAATACTTTTAAATTCCTTTCCTAAAATATAATAAAATACCATTAGTTGTATAGGAATAAGTATTATAGTTATAAAAATTGTTGTTAAAGAGTTTGGATCAAATGATTGCATTTTACCTTTTCCTAAAAGGTTTTTATATCAATAATCATTAAGAGAATGAAAAATGAGGCAATATATATTTAAGCATTTCAAAAAAAATTGGGATTCTTGTAGAAAAAAACGGGATTAATTGTACAACTTGTATAATTATTTCTTTTTTTATTAAAAAAATGTAATTTTTAAAAAAATTATTTTCAAATCATCATACATAATGAGAAATCATCACTCACTTCAATTATTGTTAAAAGTATAATGTTAGAGCTAATTCATAATTATATCCATTTCAATGCACTGGCAAAACTTATTGCTGACACGTATTCATTTATTGGAGCTACTCGTGAAGTATCAATAACTGGTTTTTTAATGTTTAAATAGGGAGCACCATGAGATTTTCCATTTCCTAAATGTATGAGAGTTCTATAAATTAGGTTGCCACTCATTCCATTAGGTGCTAAAATTACGTTCATTTTATCTTGAATGGCATCCTCAATTAATATGTTATAATTTTTAGAATTTTTGATATTTTCTTTATTTATCCAAGAAATGATCTGATCTGCTTCATTAATTGTTTTATCTACTTGCGTATCTCTTCCAAGATCATCCCTGCGACCCCCAGAAAGAATTGCAATCCTTGGATCAATACCTAATTGCTTTAATAAATTTATAGAAAGCTTGATAAATTCTTGTTTTTCAGATGCATTTCTTGCTTCATCAATCCCAACGGGGGCAAAAAAGAATTCGTGATTACCTGCAGTTTCTAAAAGGGCAAGCCTATAACAATGTGAAACATTAAATGAGCTTTTAATGCATTCTAAGAATGTATTTGATGATAAATGTCCTCGGACTATTCCATCTAATCTATTATTTTTAAGGTCCTCAATTAAATCTTTATCGTTTTCATAATATATTAAATTGGCAAGATTTTTTTTTTCAACAATATTCTTAATGTTCTCCATTATTCTGATTCTTTTAGGATCAACGCCAATACCGATTTTTCCTTTTTTAACCTGAGCTTTTTTGGTAACTAAGTCCATTATCATGAAAATGCCTCATGTAACTTTTCTACTGCCTTGACCAATAATGCTATAGTGTTTTGTACGTCAGTTAAGGCTATAATTTCAACGGGTGTATGGGAATATCTTGACGGAATTCCAATATTTCCAGTCGGTATGCCTCCTTTTGTAACTGCAAATTTTGTTCCATCAGTAGTACCACCTTCCATTATTTCTAATTGATATGGAATTTTTTCTTCTTCAGCAATATCTATTAAAAATTGCCTAACTTTTGGATGAGATATCAATCCACCTTGTAAACTCGTTCTAGATCCGCTTGCAATGGTGATAGCCGGTCCTTTTCCTATAAATATTGGTGAATTTCCTTCTTTCACCATTGGATAATCTCCAGCAAGTGAAATATCAAGCGAAATTGCCACGTCTGGATCAATAGGGTAAATAGAGGTTTCAGCACCTCGAAGACCTACTTCTTCCATCAAAGTAAATGCTCCATAAAGGGTTCCTTTAAAATTTTTTATTTCTTTCAATACATCATAAAGAACTAAAACTGCTATTTTATTGTCAAACGCTTTAGCGACGTATCGATCACCTTGAAGATGTAAGAGGGGACCTTCCCAGACAATAGGATCTCCTATTTTTACACCTATTTTTTCTGCTTCTTCTCTAGATGCAACTCCGATATCGATAAACATATCTTCTTTCTTGATATTTTTTTTCCGCTCTTCTTCATCCATTAAATGTGGAGGTTTACAAGCAATTATTCCCTTAACAGGACCTTTTTTAGTATGAATTGTGATCCTCTGATTTAATACTGCAAGATCATAAAATCCTCCTAAAAAACTGAATCGGATGAATCCCTCCTTATCAATATACTTTACAAGCATGCCTAATTCGTCAACATGAGCAGAGATAAAAATTTTAGGCGTTTCTGATGTTCCTTTTTTTACCGCAATCAAATTTCCAAATTTATCTTCATAGATCTCATTACAAAAAGTAATTTTCTTTTTAAGAAAATCGATAATTGGCTTTTCAAACCCTGGGGCAGCATCAATTTCGACAATTTTTTTTAAAAATTCCAAATCCAAAATGAACTCACCAGTTTTAATTAAATATAAACAAGTTTTAAAATCTAATCGATGAATTGTATTAAGTTAGTTTGGATTCAAAGGTGATATCATGCCATTGGTAGCAAGAATGACTTGGAGAAAAGAACGTGGGAGCTTATCTTTTGATGGAAATGTGAGACATTTTCCAACGTTTATTGCGGATGAGCCACCTGAATTTCATGGTGGAGATACTGGACCTTCAAGCATTGAATACTTGTTAATTTCAATAGGAGCTTGTCAAGGAACTAGCTTTGGGTTTGCAATTGATAAGTACAATGCAAAAATAAAGAATATAGAGATAGAAGTCAAGGGAGACATGCACCACATTGATAGACACGGCGAGTTAGATAAATTTAAAGGATTATTACGATTAATTGGTGTTGAAGTCGCCTTTTCAATAGAACCTGAAGATTATTCGAAAGAAAATCTTGAAAATATTGACATGGCTTTCAGAGCATTTAAAAAATATTGTGTAGTGACTGAAAGTGTTCGACGTGGTATACCGTCAAGTATATCATATGATATAGTTAGGAAAGGATCGCAAGATGTACAAATTTGAAAAGTTTAATATATATATGGAGAATATTAAATTACTAATTAAAAACCGAGGGGTTTGTAATGCCAGCAAAGGCTCGATGTGAATGGAAGAAAAATTTACAATTTGAAGCAAATATAAAGGAATTTCCATCATTTATTATGGATGAACCAGAAGAATTTCACGGAGATGATGAGGGTCCCTCTTCAATTGAAATGTTACTAGCAGGAATAGCCGGTTGTATTGGAACATCTTTCATCTATTGCTTGAATAGATTTAAATGTAAGTATAATAGTCTTGCTGTAGAATCAACTGGAGAAATTCATCATAACGCTCAAAATTTATTACGCATCACGAATATTGGAATTAACATGGAAATCAAAACAGACATGAATGATGAGGATAATCTCGAAAATATCCAAGTTTGTTATGAACATTTTGCAAAATATTGCGTGGTTACCAAGTCAGTCGAGCAAGGTATTCCATTTAATCTTCAACTAAATTTCAAGAATTAATTTTAATTCTAATATAATTATTGATCTTAATAATTAAGGTAAATTCGAGAATTATTTTGAAGGGATTAGAAATAAGTAAATCTATATTGATAATCCTAGTATTTCTCCCAACACAAATACTTTATGGTTTAACAATTTTTCTTAAATTTGAAATAATTTATAAAATAATGGACTTACTAAGCCTTCAACTTCAGTTGTAATAGATTTATTGGTGTATAATCCCTTCTATTATTTAACATGGTTATTTTTATTTATTGGATTTATCTTAGCTTGTATTATAGCAAAATATTTTCTAGGAGAAAAACCAATAAAATAATAGTTAGAAATCTCTCATTTATTATGATATTTAAATAAATTTTTATGTTTTTTTGGTTGAACTTAGTTACTCAATGTGAATTGATACCATATTTGTTTTTTCTGTGAAATCTTAATCCAACTTTTTGATCCATTATAGAATATAACAAAAATCATGAAAAAAGAGTGTGATATGGAGTCAAAAAATTTGATGAATGAGGTTATGGTTGAAGAAAAAGTTGAAAATGTTAAAGGAGGAGGAGAATTGCCAAAATTAAGTCCATCAGCTTTAGAAATTTTTATAATTCTAAAGGAGGGACCTTATACTCCAAAAGACATATTAGATAAAACGAATTTGTCACCTAGAACCTTGCGATATGCATTAAAGACGCTTCTTGGTTTGAAGCTAATAAGAAAATTCCCAAATTTCGAAGATTTAAGGCAAAATTATTATGCAATAGTAGCCTAATAATCTTATTTTTAATTTACTTTTAAATTTATATCTTTTTTTTTCAAAACTTTTCTAAATATATTCAAAAAATAAAATACTTGCTGAAAATCTGTTAAAAAAAATTTTCAAATATAATAAATAACTTAAATTTCGACTCGAAATTAGCAATTGAAAAAATTGAGGTAAAGAAAAAGGAGAATTTCATATTTTGATCATCAAAAATATCTGAAAAAACGTGAATATAGGATATTTGAAGAAGTTGATGGTTTTTTGATGAAATTTAAATAATAACTTTCATTAGCATTAATAGACTTATGAATATAGAAATTTCATTTTGACTACTTTAAATTAATTTGGTAGAATTTTCATGTCAGATCTAGAAGGTTTAACGAGAATTTTACTCAATAAAGGTATTCCAAGTGAGGATATCATTAATATTCTAAAAAAACAGTATATTTTTTATAAAAATATATCAGATACACAAGCAATAATGTTAGCGAAAGCTGTTTTTGAGGAAGTAAAAAATTCTTTATGTAAACCTGAAGATACATTTACAGAAGATATTTTGAAAATTAACGAAGCAAAAGTCACCATGGGAGAGCAGGGTGTAGGTTGTAGAGGTTATGGAGATTTTTTCGTCCATAAATTAATTGGTGAATTGTGCGAAACCAGTTCGGTTCCTTTTTTATCACCTAAGGCTTTGGATGATTGTGGTGCTGTAAAATATGATGGGGGAAAAACCTATATTGTATCAAAAATGGAGGGAATGCATTCAAGATTAAGTGAATTCCCTTTTTTGGCGGGATTCCATGTTACCAGAGCAGCTCTTCGAGATTTATACGTTAAAGGAGCTAGACCTATAAGTATATTAGTCGATATTCATCTCGCCGATGATTCAGATATTGGTAAATTATTTGACTTTATGTCTGGAGTCGTTTCTGTTGCAGAATTAACGAATACGCCTATCACCGCAGGGAGCACGCTAAGAATTGGTGGAGATATGGTTATTGGAACAAGAATTACAGGTGGAATAGGAGCTCTAGGAATTGCAAAAAAAGTCTTGGCACGGAGAGAAATAGAAGTAAACGATGATATTTTATTAACGGAAGGAGCTGGTGGTGGAACAATCGTAACTGCAGCAATATTTGGAGGAAAGCCTCAAATTTTGTTAGAAACATTAAACGTACAATTCTTACGTGCCTCAGAAAAATTACTTGAAGAAAAACTAACTGAAAAAATTCATGCCATGTGCGATGTGACTAATGGTGGTATGAGAGGAGATCTTCATGAAATTGCGTACGAGGCAAATAATGTTGGTATGGAAATACATGAGGATAAAATTCAAGAGGTTATAAATAAAGAAGTTTTAAATCTATTGGAAGAACAAAATATTGATTATTTGGGAGTCAGCCTAGACTCATTATTAATTTTTACACCTCCATCTATCACAAACTATATATTAAAAGCTTGTTCAGAAATAAATGTGAAGATCACGAAAATAGGTGTTGTTAAAGAAAAAGGATCTGGAATTACATTAATTACAAAAGCTGGAGAAACACAGTTAATTCCAAAGTTTCGAGAAAGTGCTTATACAAAAATTAAAAAAATTATTGGAGAAAATTTATCAGACGATAAAAAAAAGGAATTTGAGAAACGCATTATAAATTCAAAAAATTTAGCTTTGGAAAAGAAAGATAGAGTATTAGATTGGATCCGAAACAAGTGGGCAGTAAAAAAATGAAGAAATTACGGATAAAAACGGTGAGTAGGCTTCACTTTGGTCTAATAGACCTTAACGGCAGCTTAGGTAGAATTGATGGAGGAATAGGTCTCGCATTAAACTATCCAAATACGATTCTTGAGGCAACTCCTGAAACAAAGGATATAATTATTGAAACTGAAAGTCAAGAAGACGACATTCGAGAAATAATAGAAAAAGTCATAAAGAATTTAAACATTGATGTAGGAGTAAAAATAAAAGTAAGAGAGTTAATACCCCCACACGTCGGTTTGGGTTCAAAAACTCAGTTATCACTCGCAATTGCATCTTTAATATCTCGATTATATATCGATAATATTCTAACACCAGAGAAACTTGCAAAGATTACGAAACGAGGAGGGACTTCTGGAATTGGAATCAATATTTTTTATCAAGGTGGTTTTATTTTAGATGGTGGACATTCTTTTGGAGAAAGTAAAGATAAAGAAGCAATTCTTCCATCATCAGCTTCTAATGCACCCCCAGCGCTACCCTTACTGAGATATGAAGTGCCACCAGATTGGTATTTTGTTATAACAATTCCAAATGCAGGTAAACACGTAAATGGCATCAATGAAGTAAATATATTTAAGAAATATTGTCCAATTTCCGAAGAAGAAGTAGGAAAATTTGCACGATTAGTACTCATGAAAATTTTACCAAGTATAATGTTAAAAGATATTAATTCTTTTGGAGAAGGATTGACTAAATTACAAAAAATTGGATTTAAAAAGCACGAAGTTGATCTGCAACCAGCATTAATAAAGGATATAATGAAGTTTTATTTGGATAATGGAGCTTATGGATCTGGTATTAGTTCTTTTGGGAGTGTTACATACGGATTAGTACAAGGAAGTGGAAATGCAAAAAGATTGAAGAAAAAAACAGAAGATTTCATTAATAAACATGAGGGAGGAACTGTTTTCATAACTAATCCTAATAATTCTGGTTCTACAATTTATGAATTTTCTTAATATTTTGTGAAATAAATGCCAAAAGTAATAGGAATTGACCCAGGCACTCGTTCTTATGGAATAATAGGGCTTGAGAATGGAAATATAATATTGGATACAATATTAAAGACAAAAAGCATTATAGAAAAACCAGAAATGGTAATAGATGTATTAAAAAAAATTGAACCAATAGATTTAATTGTCGCACCGTCTGGTTTAGGACTCCCTCTAACGAGAATTCAGGATCTTTCAGATGAAATGATTTTTGAAATGACTCTTGAAACGAAATTGTCGGGTAAATTAACTGCAGTTAGTAAAATCGCTTCATTAATGAAGCAGAATAATTACTTTGGATATTTCATTCCAGGAGTAAAACATCTTCCTACAGTTCCAAAATATCGAAAAATTAATAAAATTGACCTTGGAACCGCAGATAAGGTCTGTAGTGCAGCATTAGCAATATATGATCAATCAATACACAAAAAAATTCCATATGATCAAACAAATTTCATTTTAATTGAGATGGGTTCTGGTTTTAATGCAGTTTTAGCAATTGAAGATGGTCAGATAATTGATGGAATTGGAGGAACATATATTCAAGGTCCAGGTTTTTTATCAAGTGGTGCATTAGATGGAGAAATCGCATATTTAATGAAAGAATTTAATAAAAGGGAATTGTATCAAGGGGGTGTAGCTTATATAATGGGATATCCGGATATAAGTCCAGAAGAATTCATCAGCCAGATTAATAAGGACAAAATAACAAAACTTGCATATGAATCATTTTTAGAGGGAATATTAAAATCGGTAGGCGCAATTCAAATTTCCTTGAATGAGCCAAAAGAGATATTATTAAGTGGAAGTCTCTCAAAATATGATGTAATAGTCTCAGATTTGACTGCAAAAATGAAAAAAAATGCACCTGTTAGAAAAGTAGAAGGATTGAAAAATGCCAGATTTTCAAAACATGCTGCTCAAGGAGCTGCAATTATTGCAGATGGTTTATGCGAGGAGGGAATTTTTAAAGAACTTGTCAATGTAATGAAAATAAAAGAAAGTGAAGGGTCAGTTTTAGATAATATATACATATCAAAATTTAGAGAATTATATGAAAATAAATAGAAATATATCCTTTCTAAATTTAAAAAATTTGAGATGTTAACATGGGCAAGATTTTGATAGTTACAGGACAAGAAGCTACAAATCTTGTAAACAAAAATGTACAACATCTTGATGATGTAGAGGTTTTAACCCTTCCAATTTCTATTGCAGCATTTATTAATGAAAATCTTTTGAGAAATGCTTTACAATCTATTCAAATTGATCAATTTGAATTTATTTTAATTCCAGGGTTAGTAAAAGGATCTTTTGAAAAAGTTGAAAATGAGTTTGGGATTCCGATTTTTAAGGGACCAAGATATGCTGCTGACATCCCGTTAGCAATTAAGATGAGGGATAAATTAAGTAAGAAAAAAGCAGCAGATTATGCTTTTATTGAAAGGGATTTAGAAGAAATAGAGAAAATTTTAAGACAACCAGTAGAAGGATCGAATTTTTTTGCATTAGGTAATAATAATTATTCCATTAAAATTGGAAAAAATTTGTTTCCTTTAATAATTGCAGAAATTGTTGATGCACCAAAGCGGAGTTTAGATGAGATTATAAATTTATCAAAGTATTATATTGAAAGTGGAGCAAACATAATAGATATAGGAGCAGAAGTTAAAATTTCACAACCAAAAAAGATTTATGAAATTATTAAACATTTAAAGTCTGATAAAATTTTTCAAGATGTCCCTATTAGTATCGACAGTCTTAACGAAAATGAGATTTTATCAGGAATTGATGCAGGAGCAGAATTAATTCTAAGCATAGATTCGGGAAATATTAATATTTTAGATAATATCAGTAGAGATTTAGCATTGGTTATTTTACCTACAAATGTAAAAAAGGGGTACATGCCTAAATCACCTCAAAAAAGAGTAGAGGAATTGAATTTAAATATTAATACTGCAAGAGATAAAGGATTTAATAAAATAATTGGAGATCCACTGTTAGAATCTCCAATTTATCCTGGTATTTTTAAATCAATGACTTCTTATTCCATATTCAGAGAAAAGGATGATCAAACACCGCTAATGTTTGGTATTGGGAATGTTACAGAGCTAATTGATGCAGATACAGCAGGAGTTAATGCATTAATGGCCAGCATTGGAATAGAGTTAGGGGTAAATGTTTATTTAACTACAGAATATAGTGTTAAATCAAGATTTAGTGTAAAGGAGCTTTCAATGGCTTTAAAATTATCATATTTAGCAAGAAAAAGAAAGACGCCACCCAAAGATATGCCGTTAAATTTATTATATGCAAAGAGCAAATCAACAAATCCACCCCCAATTGATATAAAGGGAAAAGAAATCATCCACTTTGAAACTGAAATCGAAATCTTTCATCCAGATCATTTGGGATTTTTTCAAATCTGGGTAGATCATAGAATAAAAAAAATTTTTGTTGCCCATTTTATTAACAAATCAGAAATTAACAAAATTTTTACGGGAACTTCTGCAGAGATTATTGGAAAAAAGATCATTTCCTTGAATTTATGTTCAAATACATACCACGCATTATATTTAGGAAAGGAACTACAAAAAGCAGAAATATGTTTAAACTTGGGTAAATCGTATGTCCAAGACATTAAATTTGGAGAATTATGATGAAAAAGCTTCCTGATGTTCAAGATCAAGAATCTTTGTATAAAATTGGTATAGATCAAGTAGGTATTAAGAATCTCATAAAGAAAGTTAAAATAAAAAGAAATCATGAAACATATACTTTAGGAGCTTCTTTTTCAGCTTATGTGGAACTACCTCCAAATATGAGAGGCATCCACATGTCTAGAAATCCCGAATCTATTGAAGAAGTAATTAACGAACATTCGTTTAGACCGGTTACCAGCGTTGAGGGACTTGCAAGAATTCTTTCTGAAAAATTATTGGAGAAACACGACTATTCTCCAACGGCAATTGTTGAAATTAGAGGAGTAGTCATTATTGAAATGGCTGAATCAAGTGGTGGAAAGGTACAAAAGGCTTATGATATTCAATCCAAATCAATTTCCATTAGAAATGGTAATGAAATAAATACTAAATTATATCTTGGAATAAGCGCTCAAGGTATGACAAGTTGTCCTTGCGCACAAGAATTGATAAAGGATTATTCAAAAAAGATGATAAATCAGCGAATAGAGGAATTTCAAATACCAAAGGATAAAATTGATGATTTATTAAACGTGATCCCACTGGCATCTCATAGTCAAAGAAGCAAAGGAACCCTAATCATAGAATTAAAGGAAGAAAATACTATTAGCTTATTAGAATTAATAAGTATCATACAAGAATCAATGTCAGCACCTATTGGAGGGGATGTATTAAAAAGGACTGAAGAAGGGAAAATGGTTAGATTATCACATTTAAATCCCCGATTTGTTGAAGATAGTATACGAATCATGGCTGATTTAGCGGTAAAAAAATTAGTGAATATGCCTGATGATTGCGAGATAATTTTTAGAATTGATAGTTTAGAAAGTATTCACGATTATAATGCTTGTGCAGAAAAAAATACGACCTTTGGAGACTTACGAAGAGAAATTAGGGGGGAATAGAAATTCGATTGTATATAAGAGAAGGCGATTTCATCGAAACTAAAGATAATTTATTTTTTGACGTAAAAGGATATGATCATCCTAGAAACAGGATTATTGCATTTCTTCGATATTATCCAGACAGAAGGGGAGATAGAATCAAGAATTATCAAAAATATCAAAAGGTATATTCATTAAATAAAAGATATGATATTTTAAAAACCCAATTTCCGCATTATCTCTATAAAGATGAAACAATAAACCAAATTATTCAAGCGATTCCAATTAATTACATTAAAAAAATATATTATCCACATGAATATTTAGAGAGAATTCTAAAAAAGAAAAAAACAAATGATTATGAAAAACAAGTTTTGGAATTCGTCAGTTTTTTCATAAAATATGTTAAAATATTTGTTTATGATATTGGTGTATCTGGATCTCCCATGATAGGATTAAATAAATATGATTCGGATATAGACTTAATCATATATGGAAAAAATAATGCTTTGAAAGTTTATAATGCATTGGACATGCTATTCGATGCAAAAGATATCCCCATTACGCGTTATACAGAAAACGAATTAAAAGGTCTCTATGATTTCAAGTCAAAAGATACAGATATTTCATGGGAAAAATTTTATGAGTTTGAGAAGAAGAAAAAGACTCAAGGAAAATTTAAAGACACTGATTTTTTTATCAGATTTGTAAAAGCTTGGGATGACATAGAGGGAGATAATAGATTTAAATATGGATACTTCTCATATAAAACGATTGGAAAAGCAACGATTGAGGCAAAAATTACGAATGACGATGAATTTTGCTTCACTCCGTGTTGTTATGAGATAAATAATATTAAATATAAAGACATAAAAATCTTTGGAGAAAAAAGTCAGAGAGATATTGAAAAAGTTAAGATAAATGAAATCGTTTCCTATAGAGGAAGATTTACAGAAGCGCGAAAAAACGAAATCGTTCATGCTAGAGGCAATATAGAATTAGTAAAAGGAAAAAATAAGGAAGAATATTTGAGATTAATAGTAGGAAATGAAAAAGAAGATTTTCTCTATACATAGAGGTTTTTATGTTGATACCTACAGACCATGACTTCATAAAAACTATTGAAGGTTTCTATTTTTGTGTTGTGGGGTACCAACATCCCGAAGATCGTATTATTTCATACTTGAAATATATACCATGGGAATCTGGAAAATGGAGGAATGGGGAAACATTTTTAAAACGGGTTTTAAGACATTATTCTGCGAGCGAAGTTTTAAGAAGTTTTAAACATTTTGAAGGTAATTTTCAACATTACGTGTTTAAAGATCCAATAAATAACATAATTTTTACTGCTGTTCCCGAAAAATTTATTTCAAATTATTATAAACCCCAAGATGCAGTATATAATATAACGCACTCAGATTCTTTAGACGCATTACAAGAAAAAGCATTTGACTTCATTGTTTCATTATCTAAAAAAGCAAATGTACCGATAGAAGATTTTGGTATAACTGGTTCTATTTTGCTTGATATACATAATCCATCATTTTCAGACATCGATTTAACAATACATGGTCATAAATCTGCATTTAAAATCCAAAAAATAGTGAAAAAAGAAATGGATCTATTAGATTCTCCTTTAAAACGAATTCCAAAACAGGAAAAAGATCAATGGGTACAAAGAAAAATTTCTCAATATAAATTGAGTAAAGAACAAGTCGAATTAATTCTGATGAGAAAATGGAATTTTGGATATTATGACGATGTAAAGTTTTCAATACATCCTATTAGAAAAGAATCAGAAATAAAAGAAAAATATGGGATGAAAAAATTTGAAGATAAGGGATTTATAGAAGCACGGGCTCGAATAAAGGAAGATACTGAATCAATTTATTTGCCTTGTAAGTATGTTCTGGAGGACGTGGATATTGTTAAAGGAAAAGAAATACAAGATTTAAGGGAGTTAGTTTCATTTGAGGGGTTTTACTGTTTTGTTGCTAAAAAAGGCGAATTGGTTCAAATTAAAGGAAAATTGGAGAAAGTCAGTGGTGATAATAAATCCTATCATCGTGTTGTAATAGGATCCTTTAAAGCAAAAGAACAAGATTATATTTTACCAATCCTAAATTCTTGATGGAGATAAATAGAATGTGCGAATTTAAAGTCAAAATACTTGAAAATGGTGAAGAAAAACAAATAACAGAAAATATTTTGTTTTCAAAGGTAGAAGATGGGAAGGTGATTTTCAGAAATATTTTAGGGATGACAACTACAGTTGAAAATGCTTTGATTGACGAAATATCTGTTCCATCAGAAAAAATTTTATTGATAAGATCTGAAATTATCCCATATTTCTATGATCTCGTGCACCTTCAAAGCACTAATGCTACAAAGGAAGAAATAAAAGAAGCTTGGAATAAATTAAGAGATGTTGGAGATAAAATATTTACATAATTAGTTTATAATTGTTAGAAGAACAATTATTACCGATATAAGTATTGATACCACGCTAATAATTAAAGCAATGAATTCGTATCTTACTCTTTTTGAAAAATATTCTAATTCACCTTTTCTTGATCTTTCAGCTTCTCGAACTAAATCGGTTTCGATTTTTTTTACTTTAAGTGCTATTTCTTCAGGTGTATATAGTTTCGAGGATGCAGGACCTTTTCTGCGGTCTGAAGTTTCCATTAATCCAGTCCTTTTTTTTAATAAATTAACATCCTTTGATAAATGGGTTAATTTCCTGTTAATCCGAATCAAGCTTGACTGGATTGAAATAAAAGGTTCAGATAACCAATCCAAGATATTTTCAAAAAGTTTAGCATTATCAATTTGAAATAGACCACTTTCATCATCAGAAAAAAGATGTAAGTCACTTAATGCAACTATTCTTCCCTTTTTATCTTCATTTAAGATTGCTAAAACAATTTTTTTGCCAACTTTCTCGTCAAACCAAATATCTTCAGGTTTATAATTCTTTGTATATGAAGCTTTATCAGAATAAGCAACTTCTAAAGCTGGTGGCTTTACCATTATGGAACAGCCTAATAATAAACAAAATTTTTTAATATCAAAGAAGATGGGACTATCTTCAAAATTACTAATTATTGGACCATGGATAAATCCTTTAACATTATGTGCTTCATCATGAATCAAATCATTATTAAATTCGATACCAAAGGGTTTCATTAAATCGTTAAGATTTGTTTTATTTTTCAAATCTCCTCCATAATTATGCATAATTAATAAAGAACCTAAATTCTCTACAAATTTCCAAATAATTTCAATTTCTTTTTGAGTATATTCTTTTTGAGGTCCACCAATAATGAATATTTCCCCATTTTCTAAATTAATTGTCTCTGAATTAATTTCTTTCACAAGTTTTATTTCAAAATCAAGCTCTTTAAATAATTTTTTACTTTGATTCCATTTTTCCCAATCATTTTCTGCCTCAAATTTTGAGAAAAATAAATTTTTGTGTGATTGATCTATCAGAATTCTTTTTTTCATTAAGAGCATCTTTTTTAATTTCTTTATGAAATAATTATATATATACATTTTATTAATAGATATTTTCACGATTAAAATACTCGACATATTAAAATTTGGGAAAATCATTAACCGTAATAAAGTTGAAAAATAGATGTCATCCTCTTTTCCTTGTAGTTTAAGAGAAATTCAAGAATTAATTAAACAATGTGGAAATATTTCTGAATTATGGGATTTAAAGTTCGATGTGCCAGAATTTAATAATAGTAATTTGGGAGGATTACAAAAAAACCGAATTCTTGGAATATTTTTGTGGACTAAAGAAAAAGAGAAGAATTCTATAACAACTAATGAAATTAAAAAAGAATTTGAAAAATTTTTTAATATTGAAATCTCAAGAAGTAATGTAAGCACTTATTTAAATCAATTAACTCATGAAGGAGTTTTAGAAAAAGAAAAGAAAGGAAAGATTGTAGATTATAAAATTTCTCATGATCCTCCAATGTTATTTAATAGACAACCATTTTGGGTTGTTTATAATTTTTGTATTTATCCAAGTTATGTATGCCGGTTGAGTTTTTTTGCTAATAAATTAACAATGGCAAAAGTGCGAAATAAAGAAGAGATGCACGTAATGGAATTAATATGTATAAATACTATTATAAACAGGCTTGATAAATGTAGTATTTGCAAATATGGGAATAAAGAAAAGCATTTAAAGCTTAAATTACAGGCAGAAGAATATTTTAAAGATAAAACAAAATTGATTCCCAATGAATTAAAGGTCTATATAGAAAAGTTGGCCGAGTTGGAGATTTTTGGAGGAGAAAAAATATTCAGCATTCTCAATTGGCCAAAAATTACAGGGAAAATTATGTATTTTGCAAGTAAATATAAAGAAAATTTGAAAAATCAAGAGGTATTAGACCAAAGAATGGTTGAAATGAAAGCTACTTGAAACCTTTAAACTTGAATTTTTTTGGCAAACCACCTGTAGGCATTCCAGGAATACCACCAGGAATGGGTCCCTTTCCACCTTTCCGAAATTTCCTTTGCTTGCCGAATTGTTTAACCATTTTTTTCATCATATTAAATTGACTCAAAAAATCTTTAATATCCCTTTCTGAAGTTCCAGAACCTCGTGCTACTCTTTTAATTCGAGAAGCATTAATAATTTTTGGCTCATTTTTTTCTTCTTTTGTCATTGAATCTAAGATATATTTGATTTTATCTATTTGATCATCAGCCATTCCTTTCATTTCATCAGGTATCATCGCTCCACCACCCATCATACCTAAAACCTTTGAAATGGGTCCCATTTTTTTAACTGCTTTCATTTGTTCATACATGTCTTGGAGATTAAATTTTCCAGTGAATAATTTCGTTTTCAAATCCTTTTTAGATAGTTCAGTTTCAATCTCTGCTTCTTTTACTTTTTCTAAAAATGCATCTAAATCGGGTTCCCCAAGTAATTTATTTGATATGAATTTCTTGGGATCAAATTTTTCAAATTCATCTAATTTTTCGCCTGTCCCAATGAATTTAACTGGTGCACCTGTTGCTGCCGCAGCTGATAATGCACCACCACCTTTAGCAGATCCATCTAATTTAGTGATAATTATTGAACCTATATCAGTAGCTTTATTAAATGCGAATGCTTGTTTAGCTATAGCTTGTCCCATTGTTCCATCAATAACAAGAATTATCTCAGTTGGATTTATTTTGCTTTTTATCTGTTTCATTTCATCCATTAAGTCATCTTCATCTTTATGTCTGCCAGCAGTATCCACAATAATTAACTCAATCTTTTTATTATCGAAAAACTTAACACCGTTCTTAGCAATTTTGACACTGTCTTTATTTTCAGGTTCACCATAAAATGGTATATTAACTTGTTCACATATTTGTTTTAACTGATCATATGCACCAGGCCTATACGTATCAGCACATACAACACCAAGTTTAATTCCTTTTTTTGATAAGAAGCGAGCTAATTTACCAGTAGTTGTAGTTTTTCCAGAACCTTGGATTCCAACCATTAATATGATATTTTTCTTACCGGTCTGCAATTTTAAATCGTAAGTTTGGCGACCTAAAAAATCGGAAAGTTCCTCAAAAATAATTTTTAATAGGTACTTTTCAGGTGGAAATCCTGGTGGAATTTCCAATTTCCAAATTTGTTTTTCGATTTTCTCAGTTAAAGTTAAAACTAATTCTATATTTACATCAGCTTCGATTAATGCCCTTTGAAGAGTGTTAGTTATTTCTCTAACCTTTTCAGCATCAATCTTGATATAACCCTTTATTTTTCGAGTCAGGTTTCTTAAAGATTCCCCTAACTTTTTCATTACCATGTTAATTCATCAAATTTGAAAAATTTTAACAATTTCAATTAAGATTACAAGTTATTTTCGAATGTTTAGTAAAAAATTTATATATTGAAATAAGTAATTTTTACAAACTACTCTTATATTGACTAAGAATTTCTTTCATTTAAATATATAACGTGGGAATCGTAAAAAAAAGAACTTAAAATGAGTGATATACTTGAGTGATATGCGAGAAATTGAAAAAAAGATTACAGTAATTCTCCAAAGAGTTGCAAGTGAGGTAGATTTACACACTTTAGCATTAATTACAACTGAAGGCAGGCGAATTGCCTATTTTTCAAAAATGAATGTAGATCCAGATCTTTTATCGGCTTCAGTTGCAGCAATTCTTAATATGGGTCAAATGACAGTCTCTCAATTTCAACAAGGAGAACTACTAGAAATCGTGGTACGCGGAAGTGAAGGGTACACTATAGTCTCGTGCGCAGGGCAAGGTTTTCTCATGATAGGTGCAGGTATTCAATCATCAGACTTAGGTTTAACAGTTTCTGTTTTAAGAGATTACTCTAAAATGATTGGAGAAATATTATCAATTTAAGATTTTCTACTATTTTATTTCTTTTTTAAAAACTACTCAGATTCTTATCTGACTTTAAAGGTACGTTTCTTTTTTAATCTTAACAAGAAAGGTTTTTATACAGCCATCTCAAAACTTCTTAATGTCAAACCAGAATTTCACGCAAATAATAATTAACTTATAAAAAAAGGAATGAAATATGAGTCATCGCTTTGGTGCAATGATAGAACGTATTAGTACTTTTAATCGATTTGATACTAGTACAATAACTAAAGCATTTGAAGACGAAGTCCGGATGAATTTAAGCTCTCAGATGGCTTTTAAAAAGAAAGTTCAAGATAAATGGGAAAAATTTACGCAAAATAAGTCAAATTTGGGTAATTATAGTAATTTTTTTATTGTAGATGGCGAAGAAATTTTTCAAGACTGGCTTTCACTTGTTTTTCCATTTTCAGGCAATAATCGCGTGGATTTTCCAGATGCACCATCACCCGTTGATATTATTTTCATAATTTCTCATGCTTTTGAGCCTGATGAGCTTGCTATTGTTTCTGATAATCTTCAAAAATGCGGTTTATACATAGATGTCAATACTGCTTTGGGTATTATTTTTTCAAATGCCGTAAAGGCAATAGGAAATACTATTTCGAAAGTTTTTGATGCTACCTACAAAATCTTTACAGATAATCTGGAAATTAATCAAAAAGGAAATAAGATTGTTGTTTATTTTAAAGGAGCAGGAAGAGTTCAAAAATAAGTTTTATGTTCTAATATCTTTCTTTTTCAACTATTTTTTCGATTACTAACCTTGATGCTTCCTTACAAGCTGTTTTAAAGTCTATTCCACTAGTAGAAAATGCGATCGCATCGATTTCATCTCCAATAATACAAGAATTAACAATTTCTTGCACATCATTAAAAAGCTCGTATTGTTTTTCCTTAAATATTACTATTAAACTATCTTTCCAATTAAATTTACATCCATAATCTTCATGAATTTGATTTATAGAACTTGACATGATAGCGATCTTTTCTTGTGGAGGCAATTTTTTAAATTCTTGTTCACCAACTAAATCAATGGGAGTTTTTTGTTCTTTTCCTTCAATTGAAAATAGAACTTTTTGCATGTATTGTCCAAGAAGCCAAATATATTTAAAATAAATAGAATTTATTGTTTACTCACATCCACAGCAATACAATACCACGTAGCTTCAAGTTTCGGACGACTGCCATCGTTCGATTTATCTCTAATCCAATATCATTAGATAATTTCTGCCCAGTATATTTTCCATTTTTTAATTGATTAAGTATCATATCTATCCAATCTTGTTCTAAACCTAATTTCTCCAGATAGAGTCTAAACATTTTATTATTTCGGAGATATGAATTATAAAGGTTCATTCCTCTATCATCAATAGTAAAGAAGTATTTATCAGGATTCTTGCATAATTCTTCAAGAGGGGGAGGGATTGCTACTCTTAAGATATCTTTTATATTAATCTCCACAATATCGTCAATTCCAGCAAAATCTGCTAATCTACCAGACCAATTTCTTAATGTTGCAGCAAATGTATTTTGAATGCCTTTTAGAATCAAATCTAATTTTTCTTTTAGGGTTTCAACATTTTCAGTTCGATAAACACCACATACTAACGCAGTACAAATTGAATCACCATAAGAAAGAATGACTTTACTATCTCCTTTTTCTATTACACGAAGTGGATCTGCTGATGGTAAAACTTCTTTTGAGAAATTCTCAATTGCAGTGAGAAAAGCAGTAATAAGATCTTGGTCGATCTTAACGGTTCCAAACCGTTTATGAAAAATAGTTTGACCACCTTTATAGATTACATAGAGATCATATAAATCCATAATTTAGTATTGGTTTCATTATTTTAAACATTTATGTCTGGAAGATTAAAACTTACTTTAAAAATAAAAAAAAAGGATAGATTTTGTTATAATTGTTTTTAGATCCTGTTCTATAAGCATTTCAGCCATTTAAATAGACGACTCCAGTTCCACCTGCAGGATATGAAAAATCTATGGCTCTTGGGTCACAAACGGAATAACACGCAGCACATTCAAGACATTTATTTTTATAATTTTCACTTAGAACTGCTTTACCTCCACGAATTTTCCAAATTGTAACTACGCATACCATTGCACAATTTCCACACCCATTACATTTATCCACATCTAATTTTATGAAATCACCAGGATCTCCTGGTGCACGTTCCGATATTTTATCTAATTCTATGTCCATATTCTTCCCTCACTTAGATTTCTTTTTAGGTTTCATATTATCCATTAATTTTGTAAGCATTGGTAAAGTTGATGCATCTTCTTCTAAAATATCAGATATTAATGGAACAGCGTATTTAGTTATGAAAGGTCTTGCTTCATTTAGTAATTCTTGAACACGTTTACCAATTTGACGGAATCTTACGACATGAGGCTCACTCCAATCATAAAAGCCACCTTGTATTTCCATTAACAATGGGATATACCATTTCATGTTATTTTCTTCAGATTGGGTGCTAAACATCAAATGACGCCATAAGATTTGTAAAGACTCACCTGCTTCAAATTCAATTCCAACTGACGAGGCTTTCCATTTATCTTCATATAATTTTAATGCCTTTTTCGAAGTATCACCATCCCCAATGCATTTTATTGCGGTCTCAACTGCAAGTTTTGCAGTTTCCATGGCAGGATATACACCTTCTGCTTCAAGTGGACATGGAAATCCAGCTGCATCGCCTATTAATAATATATTATCCCCGTAAGTTCTTATAGGTTCTGGACACCAAGGAAGTAAATGAGATTGAACTTCTCTTGGTTTAGCTCCAATTGCCTTAATCATTCGCTGAAATGGTTTACAACTCACAAGTTGATTTAAATAACTTATAGGATTCTTGATCCATTGGCCTAACCAAGATCCTAGTCCAATATGGAACCCATCACCAAAGATTACTTGATAAGCTGCTGGGAAAGATGTTCCATACCAAATTCCATCTGCAGCATCTGCTAATAATCCATCAGGCCCATACATTTTATCAATTTTTTCGGGATCTGCTGAAAAATCATATTGCGGAATTAAAGTCACTTGATTGCTACGCCATCTTGGATTTAATCCAGATCGAGTAGATACAACTGATATAACTCCATCAGCTCCAATAATAATTTTTCCAAGAATTTTTTCGCCTTTTTCAGTTTGAACTCCAATAGTTTTTCCTTTATCATCTTTAACAAGATCTTTAATTAAAGTAGAATTTCGTAATTCTGCTCCTGCATCAGTTGCAAACTTCGCGAGCCATGGATCGAATTCGCTTCGGTAAACATTCATTGTAATAAATTTCTTTGCAGGTTCGTACGTCACTGATTTAGTTGGATAGAACATTGTTATTCCACATTCATTCATATCCTCATCTAAATAATGATTTACAACACAACCACCCATTCTCATCGAGGGGACAGTTTCAGGAGTTAAATGTTTCATCAGCTCAGGAAAGGTTCGCCACATTCGGGGTCCTAAACCACAGCCAGATGAATTTTTTTCTCCAGGTTTTCTACCTCTTTCAAAAAAAATCGTCTTTAAACCAGCTTCAGCAGCTAATTTAGCTGCTACAGAACCACCTGGACCGGCACCTACTATTATGATATCATATTCTGTCATTATAATTCACCTAAATGAATTTGAGGTGATATAAATTTATTTTAAAAATAAAGGTGACCTTAATTGTATCAACTCATACAAAATAATCAATATGACATATTTCATATAATAATCGGGAATTGACTTTTCAAAAGTGATGTGATTTGATAAATGACATTTTGGAGAAAGTTTTGATTGCAAAAAAGAAGTTTGGAGACTTTATTCATGAAACTCCTTTAGAGTACAATACTACTTTTAGTAAAATATCTAATAATGACGTATACTTAAAGCTAGAAAACCTACAAAAAACAGGTTCATTTAAGATCCGTGGCGCACTTAATAAAATAAACAGCTTGAATCAGAAAGAAAAAAAATCGGGTGTCATTACTGCATCTGCAGGAAATCATGGCCAGGGAGTTGCCTTAGCGGCAACAATAAATAATATTGCTTCAACTGTAGTATTACCGGAGGGAACTGCTATCATAAAAATTGAAGCAATTGAAAATTATGGCGCGAATGTTATTATTCATGGAAAAAATTATGATGAAGCTTATCAACATGCAAGAAAAATTCAAGAGGAAAAAGGGCTTATCTTCGTCCATGCATTTAATGATCCTGAAATTATTATTGGACAAGGTACTATTGGTTTCGAAATTATGGAACAATTACCTGAAACTGATGTAATTGTTGTCCCAATTGGTGGAGGAGGTTTAATTTCAGGCATTGGAAGTTATTGTAAGGCATTTAAACCTGGAATAAGAATTATTGGAGCAGAGTCGAAAGGTTCTCCATCGATGTACCAATCAATTAAAAAAAATAAAATTATAGAATTGAAAGAAATTGATACAATTGCAGATGGAATTGCAATAAAAAAACCGGGAGACATAACTTTTAGCATTATAAAAGAAATCGTGGATGAAATTCTATTGGTTGATGATGATGAAGTTGCAAATGCTATTTTAATGCTTATGGAACGTGCCAAAATAGTAACTGAGGGAGCCGGAGCTGTATCCTTAGCTGCAACGCTAGACAAATTAGATGTAAAAAATAAAAAAGTAGTCGTTGTAATCAGCGGAGGAAATATAGACATGACCTTGATTAACAGAATTATTGTTAAAGGATTAATAAAGGCGGGAAGATTATTAAAATTTACAACAAAATTAGTTGATAAACCTGGTTCATTAATGAAAGTATTAAAAATTTTAGCAGATCAACAAGCAAATATCATTTCTATTACACATAATAGGGAAATGTTGAATGTACCATTAAAACAAACGATAGTTCAAATAGATTTAGAGACAAGAAATAAAAAACATATGGAAACAATAAAAGATGCATTGAATAAAAAAGGATATGAAATAAAAATTATAGAACCGTGATTTTAATTTAGTTTACTTAAAATTTCTTTTGCAAAATTTTTAGCATTCGAGATATCCTCATCATTAGGATGCCCTTTTGAGACTATCCTTGCTTTTTCTGCGGCCTCTTTATTTAATTTTTCTAAAACGTGCAATAATCGATGTTCCCCTAAGCATTTAAAAGTACCAAGAAAATCTAATCCTTTTTTTTGAGCCATTTTTGAAATTTTTGGCTCATATTTATCATAAAAATCAGGAATCGGTACTCCATATGTGAAAAAACTTACAATCTTAGAGTCTATTTTTTCTGGTATTTCTTTTATGAAGGTATTAAATTTTTTAGGGAATCCCCCAGTGTGAACTGGAGAACCTAAAAATATTAAATCATAAGATTTTAGGCTTTCAGAGGGAATTTCAGTTATCTTTTTTAGAACAACATCATGATTTTCAAGTTCTGCATAAATTGATTCAGCAATTTTTTCTGTATTTCCAGATTCAGAATAATATCCGATCAAAATTTTCATTCATAACACCTAAAAATCGCTAATTGGTAATATTTTTAATAAAAATTTAATAATACGAATTATAGTCATAAATACGTTTTAAAAATTATTATTACGAATTGAAATTAAAAAAGTAAGAGTTGTTAATCATGGCAATTTTAGAAAAGACACTTGTATTTCTGAAACCAGATGCTTATTGTAGGAAATATATTGGAGCAAAAATCTTACAAGAATTTCTAAATAATAAAGATTTTGAAATAATTGGATTTAAAGAAGTTGAGGTTAGTGAGCAACACGCAAAAGAACATTATTCGGAGCTTGAAGGTAAAAGCTTTTACCCTGGTCTTTTAAAATTCATTACTTCAGCAAAAGTATTAGCCATGATAATAAGAGGAGAACGTGTTATTCAGAAAGTAAGGGATTTTCTTGGAGCAACTTTGGTAGAAAAAGCGGATGAAAATTGTATCAGAGGAAAATACGGAATATATGCAGGTATTAATTTAGTTCATGCATCTGATAGCCCAGATACAGCAAAAAGAGAATTAGAATTATGGAAGAAATATGTTAATTTAATTCCAACTGAATCCGCAAGAATCGATGTAGAAACATATATCGAAAAATGGATTAAAAATGAGATAAATGAGACATTAAATCTCCGAAAATTATGTATTGAATTAGAATCAAATCCAAAAAATAAAGATATAATTGAATTGAAATTGATAGAAACCTTGAAAAAAGAGTGCACTAACATAGAAGAAAGAAAAATTAAAGATCTATGTTCTTGTGTTATTGAAAATATTCTTAGTCAAGATTAATTAAAGTATTTAAGACTTTCTTTGTATTTTAGTGTCTGATTTTCTTAATTTCTTTTGATAAAATTTGGTCCATTTTTTCCGTCGTGGATTTCTTTTTAATTTTAATTGATTCTTATGACATTTTTGTGAACAGAAATAAAACACTGTACCATCCATTTTTATGAACATATGTCCCGTACCAGGTTCAATATCATAACCACAAAAATTACATTGACGAATTCTTACCATATAATTAACATCCTATTAGTTATGGAGCTTTTATTTTCCTTGCTTCTCTTTCAGTTTCTTTCATCATTAAAATATCATTTAATCTTACAGGACCTTTAACATTTCTAGTGAGTATTCTTCCTTTATCTCTTCCTTCTAAGATTCTAACTTTGACTTGAATAATTTCACCCGTAGTTCCAGTACGCCCAACGATCTGAATTACTTCTCCAGGTGTAATTTCTTCTTCTAGCGAAATATCGTCTGACATTACAATTACCTATTTAATTTAGACCTAAAGTTTTTAATTTATCGGATACACCTTTAATTTCTTTCTCAGCATTACCCGCTTCAATAACAGCAATCGCTGCAGAAGAAACTTCTATACCTACTGCTCGACCTAACTGTTTCTTATTAGGTAAATATAAATATGGAACCTTCTTTTCTTTACATAAAATTGGCAGGTGAGCGACAACTTCAGGGGGTTCAACGTCTTCAGCTATCACAACTAAAAGAGCTTTACCTTTCTCAATAGCTTTAGTTGTTTCATTAGTCCCTTTTCTTATTTTACCTGTTTCTCGAGCTTTTTCGAGAGTGATTATTAATTGA
This sequence comes from Promethearchaeota archaeon, assembly GCA_011365055.1. Next base: position 40,663 of record RDOG01000003.1, on the reverse strand, counting down.
TCTTGTAATTCTTTTGGGGTTTCAAACTTTACATGAATCGACAAATTATATACCTCCTTCAGATCAAGATTTACTTCTCTTTTCTTTACTTCATACAAAGAATGAGTAGAAATAAATCCTAATCATCATCAATCATCATTAAAAATAGAACATTAAAAAGAAATTTTTAAATTTTTGGTATGAAAAACCTCTATCTTTAAGCCTAGCGATTTTAAATTACTTATGAGGGTGATTCTGTTTTTATAGGTTTTGCTTGCTTTTGAATACGCAATCTTAATCTTCTTATGAACTTTTTTTTCTTAACTTCTTCAGAAGGTTTCGTTTCAACTCCTTCTTTCTTTTTTGGTAATCTGGGACCTCTCCAAGCTGCCCAAGTCCTAATCGGAGCTCTAACATCTTTCATACGAAATACGATATATGCCACGATAATTATACAGATTAAATTAATTAAAAATATTAATGCAGAATTACCCGCATATGCAAAAAGCCCTAATAGAAGACAAATTCCTATATTCACTACTGGAGGCATTAATGAGGCTCCTATTGCAATACCTACTAATGATGAGGAAATTCCACCAGTCAAGGAAAAACCAACAGCAATTCCAATAGCTATTGCAAGAATAATATTAAAAATTAAACCAATAACTGTAAATTCCCCTCTAATAACAATTTCGTTAGGTACATTTGTATAATTGATAAAATTAGGAACAAGTACAGCAACAAGCCCTAAAATAGCGCCTAATCCAAAAGCGACCACGAATCCATATAATTCTGTTTTTAAAGATTCTCTTATTAATAACCTATCTTTTATGACAAATCCATAGGACATGGCTAAAATAGGACCCATTAAAGGTGCAATAACCATGCTCGCTACAACAATTGCTGCATTATTTGAAAGTAGCCCGATACCTGCAATAATTGCAGATATAATAATAAATGTTAAATAATTAACAGAAAATGAAGCATTTCTTAAAATATCGTTATATATTTCTTCTACCGCTACACGGCTCTCTATTGCTTCTTTCTCTTTACTTTCAAGCATATCTAGGGGAGGAATAGTTGCTTTGAGTTCTATGATATCTATAATACCATAAGTAACGCCTACTCCAATTTTATTAAGTTCTTCAACTACTGCTGATTCTTTGATTATCCTTGATCTTACAAAAATTAATGAATCTTCTTCCCCCGTCAAAATAAAAATACCTATCAAGCCGAGATTTTTTAAAATTTCAATTACGCTATCAATTTTATCGTTTGGAATTGTGATTTGTAATTGTCGCATTTTTTTCAATCTTCAATTTTTTCTATCATACATAAAAATTATTTGTATGAGAATCAATTTTCTAAATTTCTAGGAGCGTTCCTTTTCTATCAAGTTCTACTTTAAAAGACTTGCTCTTTTTATTTAATGCATCTAGCAATTTTTTTTCATTATCTAAATCAGTTAATGATATAATACAGCCCCCTCCGCCTGCTCCCGTTAACTTGGAACCATATGCACCATTTTTTTTTGCGATTTGAATTAAATCCTCAATCTCAGGATTTGAAACTCCTATTTTTTCTAAAATTTCTTGGTTTAAATTCATTAAATTTCCTAATTCAAATAAGTCATTTTTTTTAAGTGAAATTTTTGCTTTTTTCACGATTACTTTTATCGATTCAAACAATTCGGTGACTTTATCCTTCTTTTTTCCATATAATTTTCTAACATGTTCCACTAATTCACCAGTATTTCGATGAATGTTTGTGTTTGAAACTATAAAAGATAAATTTCCCATAAATTCAAGGGGCTCAAATTTTTTATTTTCATACCACAACATCCCACCAAAAGTAGCAATCGTATTATCAATACCTGAAGGATTACCGTGAATTTCCTTTTCACCAATAAAAGCGAACTCAGATATTTCCTTTCTTGAAAGATTTAATTCAAAAAAGTAATTTAATGCATTTACAAGTGAAACATTTACAGAAGCAGAGGATCCTAAACCCGCTCCAATTGGAACTTCTGAATAAATTTTTATATTAAAGCCAGAATCAAATGATTTGAAATCATTTAAATTTTTAATAATTGCTAAAAAAGATGAAAATTTTTTATTTTTTTCTTTAAATTGAGAATCCAAAGCAGATTTCTGATAGGTTTTCGAAGTTTTAAAATTCATAAGATCAATTGAAAATGATTCATCCTTATTTGATTTTATTTCGCAAAAAGATCTTTTTGAAATTGCTGAAACAATTGCAGGATATCCATATACTACAGCATGCTCTCCAAAAAAAATTATTTTTGATGGCGAAGAACATTTAATATGCTTTTTCAATTCAAATCGCTTATAAACAGGAGTTTACCCAAATTGTGAAAATATGCTGATATTTTCGATTAATTCTATATGAGTTATTAACATTCTCCTACAACAAAATCTATTAAGTTTTAGATCGTCCAATACTTTCTTAGGTTCTTCTCCTTTCTTTGTTCTTTCTTGAAATTCTTCCCATTTATCCGCGACTAATCTTCCACACGTGAAACATCTTATAGGTATTATCATTTAATCTTTCACGCTCATCTATAACTTTTTTGTTTCCTTGCTCTTGCAGAACCGCCACCAAATTTCTTCGCTTCGCTTCTTCTTGAATCACCAGCAAGTAATATCCTATCATATTTGACAAATTTTTTCTTCAATTCAACACTTTTAGTCCATTTCACAAGACCACGAGCGATAGCAATTCTAACTGCTTCTGATCGACTCATAAATCCTCCGCCCTTAACATTGACATTAATATCAACAGTATTAGAATATTTATCACCTGCAAGTAATAATGGCTCCATTATATTTAGTCGAGCAATTTGAGGTTCATAGATTTCAAGAGGAACTTTATTAATTTTTATTCTACCTTTTCCTTCTTTTATAGTAGCTCTTGCAATTGCAGTTTTTCTCTTTCCTGAACTTAATGCAACTTTAACCAATCATAACACCTCATTAAATTGCTGGATTCCATCCAATTTCTTTTGATAGTTCACCAATAGTTATAAATTTACCTGAAATTTTATTCAACCCAATTTTTGGGAAAAGCGATGACAAATTTTCCCGTTCTTTATCTTTAAATTCGTTTGGTTCACCAATAATTACTTTTAAATTTTTTAGAGCTTTAAATCCTCTATCATTATTTCTTGGAAGCATCCCTCTAACAGTTCTTTTAACTAATTTATCAGGTCGTCTTGGTTGAAATGGACCTCTCCAAGGTGCGGTTCTTGTTTTTATTTGAGTTCTTCTGATATAATCTTTTAAAACCATTTTTTTATTACCTGATATAACGATATTTTCAGCATTAATTAAAGTAATCTTTTCGCCATTAAGTAATTTTTTTGCAATGATTGAGCAAATTCTACCTAGAATAAGATTTGTTCCATCCATAATTATAGTTTTTTCGGTCATTAATTCTCATCTTCACGTAATTATTTTTATTTTTGAACCTTTTGGGTTACTTTCCAATAATTCTTCAATAGTTAGGATTTTAATTTTGTTTTGAAGTAATTTATTTCTCGTAGTTTCTGAAAAGGAAAAAGCAGCTAACGTTAGCTTGTGATCTAAATTTCCATCACCCAAAATTTTTCCTGGAACTACTATTATATCATTTTCTTTTGTTAATTTATTAATTTTTGAAAGATTTACTCGAATCGATTCTTTTTTACTTTTACTTAATTTTTTTGCAACAGTACGCCAAGATCTCCTTTTAGTAGACCATAATTTGATGAGTAAATCATGTTTTAATGGATTTGTACTTTTTAATGGTTTAATCATTATTTTTATCCTCAGAACCGTTAGTTAAAACATTTTTTAATTCATTTAGAAAGCCCTCAGCTTTCTTATTAAGAACTTTCAAAGCTTGGAAAATTAATTCTTCAGCAGGCATTGATCCTGATGTTTCTACGTTAAATATAAATTTATTTTCAAACCAATTAAGGTTAATAGCATCATCTTCACATGCTTTTATACATTCTCTGCATAAAGAGCATTCTATATTTCGTTCTACAATAACTTTTTTATCTTTTTTCCCAAACACCTTTCGTGGACAAATTTCAATGCAATCTTCACAATTTGTACATTTATCATAATCAATTTCTACATTTGGATAATATTTATAACTACTTGTATTTGAAGCTTGCCATTTTGCGTGATCTTTCCCAATTCCTAGTATTCCATAAGCTTCTAAAACTACTTTTTGACCTTTCATTAATTTTACAATGGGTATCTTGTCTGAAACTGGAACAACTTTCGGATCCGCAGATTCTAGATCCCCAGAATATACCATAACATCTTCATTAACAGCTTCTTTTGTTAAAGTAAATGAAACCCTACATTGTGGACAACCTGCACCACCACATCCACATTCAGCAGGTAAATTAAATGATTCTAAATCCGTTTTCAAAGGGATCAAACCTAATCGATGAGCTAAGATTTTATCGTAAAGAACAGTGTTATTTTCTACAATCCACACTTCTTCAATAGCTATTGTGGGTATTTCTGAAATCAGAACTCGTCTTAATGAATTTACAAAAGAATTTGATACATCCTCAATAATTAATTTGATATGTTCTTCATCCTTTTCTAAAATCTTAATATTCACTGATTTCACCATTAAACTCTTCTGCCTCGTCTTCCGCCAGGTCTTCTTGTACTATCATGAGGTATTGGTGTAACTTCTTCAATTCTTCCAATTCTTAATCCAGCTCTAGCCAATGCTCTAATTGCTGCTTGTGCCCCTGGACCCGGGGTTTTCGGACCATGACCTCCAGGTGCCCTAACTTTAATGTGTATTCCATTTATTCCGCGTTCCATGGCCAATGTTGCAGCTTTCGCAGCAGCTTGCATGGCAGCATAAGGAGAAGACTGATCTCGATCTGCTCGAACAATCATCCCACCGCTAAAGCGTGCAACAGTCTCCGCACCACTTAAATCGGTTATGTGGACTATTGTGTTATTATATGAACTAAAAATATTAGCAATACCCCACTTAATTTTTTCAGCACTATCTTTACTCATTTAAATCACATTAATTTTATTATATCGTCTTATTGCATCGATTTTGGATTTGAAGGGTGATCAGGACTTTTAATAGGTGAATTTTGAAAATAATCAATTTTATCTTCTTCAACTCTTAAAACTAATCTTCCGGGACTGCTTACTCTTTTACTATTAATTGATATATGTCCGTGAACTATTAATTGTCTAGCTTGATAAGGAGTAAGTGCTAAGCCTTTATTGTATATAATAGTTTGTAGTCTTCTTGCCATAAAGTCTTCGATCGTTAATCCTAATATTTGGTCAATTGTTGTATCTGAAGAAGTAATTCCTAAATTATATAATCTTGTATTTAAATCTTTAAGCTCGTGCCTTCTTTCTTCTTCTGAAAGAGTTAACGTTTGTCGAGCTCTTCTCCGGAAATTAGATAATTTATACGTTAATCTCCAAATCTCCTTTTTATTTCTTAATCCATATTTACCGATTAATTTTAATTCTTCATTAATTCTATCTTTTTCCCAGGGTTTCAATGGTTTTGAATATTTTTTCCTATTTTTTTTAATATCACCCATGGTTCACACCTTCTATTTCTTTCCACCTTTTAAAGTCTTTCTATGAACACCAACAACCGCACCTCTTCTTCCAGTTGTTCGTGTACGCTGTCCTCTTACCTTTAAACCAAAATGATGCCTAATACCTTTATAGGATTTAGTTCTTTTCATCCTATCTATATCACTTTTCCAAACCAATTGAAGATTAGCTGCGATTACGTGATCGTCTTCACCTTTGATAATATCAGATTGTCTATTTAACATCCATAATGGAATATCAAAATTTAAAGGATTTTTAATGATTTCTTCTATTTTCTTAACATCCGTATCTTTAAGAAAACCTAATCTAACATTTCGGTCTAATTCTGCTTTTTTAATGATTACATTGGCAAATCTTTGACCTATACCTCTAATTCCGCATAATGCGTGAAATAATTTTCGATTACCGTCTAGATCTGTTCCAAATAATCTAATGATATGTCTATACGAGGACTCACTCATTTCAATTCAACTTAATGCAAGTAATTTTTATCATCATTATTCTATATTTTATAATATTTACTATCATTTAGAAAGAGTTTCTAAATGTGTTCCGTTTTATTGGAAAAAACGGGGATTATATTATGTTAATCGAATTTCTTTAAATAAAAAATCTTTTTGTTTATTTAAAATTTTCTCAAGTTTGATGATTTTCAACAATTTTAGGACTGTTTATGTTATCGTTGAAATTATAAATTAAAATTTTTCTGATTAGAAAATAATAATTCAGATTTTTTGATTTATTATCAAAAAATGATTATTTACTTTAATTTTGTGTCGGAAATAATGTCGTAAGATTTTTTTTCAAATACAAAATTAAACTTTATAAATGAATTGAGCTATTTGTGAATAATTTGTCGATATATATTGAATGGATTGATAGATATAAATTTAAATATGACCTTTAGAATAACTCATCCAGTTTAAGTGAATTTAAACGAATTTTAATTAAATAAAAGGAGAATTTGCGATGCCTTTGAAGCCAGAAGCCGAAGAAAAGGTTAAAGCATATGAAAATAGGAAACCTTTATCTTTAAAAACCGTCTTAAATGATAAGATTTTTCTGTTAGGTTTAATTCAAATCATTATATGGACCATAATTATGGTTTTAATAATGAATATAACATTTGATATTTGCGATATGAATGAGATGGTTTACGAGGCAAATTTGAATTTGTTACATGGTATTAATCCATATGGAAAAGACTATTCAATTCAAATTTTTGATTATATTTATCCTCACGATTATTTTCCTTATGGTCCTTTACTTTTAATAATTTATATTCCTGCATCATTGCTTCCGCCAGAACTCGCTTCACTTGGAACTATGGATTTCATGCCTACATTCTATATTACAAATATGTTCTTTGTATTTTTAATGTACGTAAACTTTAGAAGGCATCAAGATCATTCTTTTGCATTTTCTTGGTGGTTTGCAATGGGACCAATTTGGGTTTTGGTTTCGATTGGTTCTTTTTTGCCCTTGCCCTTATTATTAATTCAAATGGGTTATTATAATATGAAAAATTATAATTCACTCGTTTATTTCGGGATTGGGACTCTAGTTTATCAATATGTATTGATGTTTTTCATTTTCGCTATTATCTATCATTTAGAATTTAAATGGGAAAAAATCAAGAAGTTATTGATTTATATTTTACCATTACTAATTCCTGTCGGAGTGTTCATAATTTGGGACATTTTTGAGGGACAATTTTTTAATTTTTTAGGAGATTCATTCATCGGAAATTTTCTTTTTGGACAATTGACGAGAGAATACGTCGATTGGAATAGTCAATGGGCTCGAGGAATGCCTTGGTTATTTTTATATTCAATACCAGCTATAGTTTATAATTTGACGGGTGGAATAGCTGGAGGACTAGAAATTGGATTTTATACAACAGTAATAGCAGTTATTATTATTGGAGGATTAGGAATATATTTTCTGATTAAAAAAGGAAACGATAATCTCTATACATTTCCAATTTTTGCTTTGATTGCAATGCTAGTTACGAATGTTACAGGGATGGGACATTATTATCTGCTTATAATCATACCAATGATGATGGTTTTTAGACATAGATACGAAATTTTCTCTGTTTTTAAATTGGAGGAAAAAAAATGACATATACTGCTTTAGTTACAGGTGGAGCAGGTTTCATTGGTTCACATCTTGTTGATCATCTGATCAAGAAAAATTATCAGCTTACTGTGATTGATGATTTATCTGCAGGTAACTTAGATAATTTGAAGCAAATTAAGGACAGTATTAAATTTTTTAAGGGGGATATAGCAAATATTAAATTTATAAAAGACGTATTTAAAGAAGAGTTTGATTTTATATTTCATATAGCGGCAAATGCAAGTGTTCCTATCTCAGTTAATAAGCCTCGGTTGGATTTCAGTTCAAATGCAATAGGAACGTTTAATTTGCTTGAAGCCTCAAAAGATTCCGGAACTAAAAAATTTATATATGCATCTACAGCGGCAGTATATGGTGAGCCGAAATATACGCCTATTGATGAAAAGCATCCATTAGCTCCAATTTCACCTTATGGTGCTTCAAAACTTGCTGGTGAAGCATGTGGTTTCTCTTTTGTTAAAGCTTACGGAATAAGATTTACTTCCATGCGAATTTTTAATTGTATTGGTCCTCGTCAACCGAGATACGTAATTTATGATTTTTTAAATAAATTATTAAAAAATAAGACTGAGCTTGAAATTCTTGGTACAGGAGAAAATGTTCGAGATTTTATTTACGTTGATGATGTTTGTAATGCTTTCATTCAAAGTGCAGAAAAAAAGATTAGTGACGGAGAAGCTTATTCATTGGGAACTGGAAAATACGTGACTATAACACAACTTGCAAATCAAATTTTGGAAAATTTAAATTTAGATAAAACAAAATTAAAATATACGGGATTTTCTTGGAAAGGAGATGTTAAGGTATTAATTGCTGATAATTCCAAGGCTTTAAAACATTTTAATTTGAAAATCACACCTTTAGCAGATGCATTAGACCATGAAATAAAATGGTTTCAAGAAAATGTGTCTAAAATTATGTAGCAAAATTATAAATATATTAAATAAGAATCTAAAAAGCAATAGATTAAGCTAGATGGAGATATTATAAACCTTAAAATTTTATAAAATTTATTTTAAATTGCAGGAATCTTTCAAGATGGTTTGAGATTGGACGAGTAGGAGTTAGATTTTGTATTGAAAGAGGATCGAGTGAGGCTAGTTGTTTTTAGTGCACTTCTAACAGCATTATCAGATATTATGGGAAAAGATGGCAAAAATTCAGTATTAAAATTTGCTGGATTGAATGATTATGTTAATAAAGACGTTCCACCCTCAACAGATCCGAAAGATTCTATTGATTACGAAACTTTTGGGGCACTTTTACGCAGCATGCATGAATTATTGGGACATGGAACGAATGCAATACTTTTTGAATCGGGTAGAAAGTTTGCAGTATATTTATCACCTTTTGGATATTCCTTAAAAGATGTAATTGAAAGATTGGAAAAATGGTTAGGTGGAAAGTGGCAAATTAAATCAAAAGGAAATGATAAAGAGATTGTTAGTATCGAAAATTGTCCAGTTTGCAGGGGGCTAGAAGCAAAAACAGCACTCTGTACTGTTATTGCTGGATCATTATCCAGAATCAAGGAAGAATCAACAGGAGAAAAATTTGAAGTGAAGGAAACAAAATGCATTGCCACAGGTGATAGCGTGTGTGAATTTCATATAAAAAAAATTACAAAAAAATAGAATTCGTAATGGATGGTCTGATGTCAGAAGAAATTCGAAAATTTGTTTTTAAAATAGTCGTGTTAGGGACTGAAGCTGTTGGAAAAACCTCTCTAATAGAAAAATTTAGTCAAAAAACATTCAATAAGGAGTATAAACCCACTCTTGGAACAAATATCATAATAAAAGAATTAACACATGAAAATTTTCATTTTAAATTCATGTTATGGGATATCGCAGGTCAGCAGAAATGGGCAGGAATGAGACATCTTTATTATAAAGGGGCACAAGGTGCATTATTGGTATTTGATGTAACACGCCCTCCTTCATTAAATGATATTCCAACTTGGAATACTGACTTACAAAATCATGCAGGTATCATTCCAAAAATTTTAGTAGCAAATAAAATTGATTTAGAGATGAATGTAAAGGTTGATGCGATTAATAATATGGCCAGCAGTATAGAGGCAGACGATCTTATACAGACTAGTGCTAAAACTGGAAAAGCAGTTGATGATGCTTTTATTAAAATAGCGCTTGAAATCTTGAAAAAAATTAAAATTGATTAATAATTAAATGGAGATGATTGAAATCCCTAAATTAAACTTATTGAATGCAGTTTTAAATAATTTAATAAATCTACAAATAGGTATTGAAGCTTGTGTTATAATATCCAAAGATGGAATTATAGTTACATCCATCATGGATGAATTTGGGGAAGAATCAATTGGAAATATAACGCATTTAATAAGATACATAACGGATATCGTGCAATTCGACAGTCAAATTCAATTTGAAAAAGGCATAAAAAGTATAACAACTCAAAATAAATCATTCATATTTCGTCAAGTTTCAAATGATTTTATGTTCGTTGTGATTTGTCATGAACAAGCAGATATGAAAATCGTTAAAGTATATTCAGAATATGTTGCTGGAAAAATAGAAAAATTATTTTTAAATATTGAAGTGGATTCCGAAATTCCAAGCTTAAAAGATATAAAAGAAGAAAAAGAAACTGGTAGAGAATTCATTTTTAAAATTTGTATCATAGGAGAGGGATCTGTTGGAAAAACTACTCTTGTGAAACAGTTTTCTCAGAGCGTATTTGAAAGTGAATATAAATCGACAATTGGAGTTTCAATTATTAAAAATGATTATAAAGTAGACGGTGACAGGGTACATTTCCAACTTTGGGACATTGCAGGACAAGAACGATGGGCAAATATGAGACGTGTTTATTATGCAGGATCTCAAGGTGCCATTATAGTTTATGACGTGACAAATCCTGCAAGTTTCCATATGATTGATAAATGGGTAAATGAATTCAAGGAATATAATTCAAATGTTCTTGTGAAATATATGATTGTTGGAAATAAAATGGATTTGGGAGATCAAAGAAAAGTTTTAACAGAAGAAGGAAAAAATAAGGCAAAATTACATGATTGTATATTTATCGAAACGTCCGCAAAGACCGCTGAGAATGTTGAAGATGCCTTTAAACAAATCGCAAGATTGCTTATAAAAGATTATTAGAAAATTCAGTAGATCCTTTATAAATAGTGGCGCCTGAGATGGGATTTGAACCCATGCTCCCAGAGGGAACGGGCTCTCAAGGCCCGCGCCGTTGGTCTTTTCCGATTGGTTAAAAATTTCGGAAAATTAAACCGCTTGGCTACTCAGGCAATTTAATTAACTTTAATTTATTAATTAAGAATCAATTTAATATATTAAATTTTTTTAATTTATGAATTTAATTCAAATTTTATCTATCTTTTTTATATATTTTAAAAAAAGTAACAATTATTACAATCTATACTTAAATTTGATTATTTTTAAGAAAAGTTTTTCTTATATAGAAAAAAAAAACAAGGGTCAAGCCATTTAATTGAAATTAATCTTGATTATTGGGAATCTAGATTTTGTATTAATGAATAATAATCATTTTTGATGAATTAAAAGTTATTATTTCTATTTTTTAATCCCAGCTTCCACTAAAAACAAATTAATGACGATTTTATCTAATTTTAATTTGATAATTCTATCCCAATCTTTTCGAATATAAGGGAATATTATGTTTGATACTATGTTTAAAAATAATTCTTTACCAAAAACTTCCTGCAAGATCTCACAATAAAATCTTAAAATTTTATAGAATCCATCTCGTAATTCCGCTTCCTTTATATCTTGTTCAAAGACGTTTATTCCTAGTAAATCCCATCCATATTCACTGTATCTTGCATTTTGCATGGAAGGAGGTAATACTTCTTTCAATAAGATCATTTTTTGGTCAAGGAATTTTTCTCTTCCTCTAATAGAAGGAGCGGTTTTAGATAGTAAATGAAAGAGTTGTTGAAAAACTTCGATCATATCCATAAGTTCTGCTGCACTCGTTACTTTATCTACTTTTTTCCAATCTTCAGTTAATTCAATTAAAGACGCTTCAAAATCATCAAATTGAGAAACGTTTCCATCAAAATCTTTACAAAAATTATCATCATCGACAATAGGATATTCTTCGATAAACTTATTTTTTATTGTATTAATTTGTGCTCTAATTATTTCAGTAGCATCCTTTTTATCAGCAGCACTTATGAAAAGTAAATTTTTTAATTCTGTATAAACCCACTTTAAACCCCCCATTTCTATACTTTCAATACCTTGATCAGATCCTCCTGATAGCTCTTCGGATAGACTATAAAGTGCTGATAAAAATGAAGATAAGAGATCAGGATCAGTATCTAACGTAGAATAACTTTTTGTGAAAATACATCTTCCACCAACTTTTTCTAAAACCCATAATTCTTTTAAAATTTTAATCCAACCTTTTTTTTAATGTTGGTTCCATTACATTTTTTGAAATTAATTACTATCCGAACTACTTGGAATTTAACAGGCTTTTATTAATATCCATTCCAACAACTATAACTTATTTACTTCAAATTCATTAATATAATTATTTTCTCAATATAGCATAAAGAAATTGCATTTAATAAAAATTAAAAAGTGGCAATTTAATGAAAATAGATGATGAGAATTCATTCTTAAAAAATAAAATCAGTAAAATTAAGGAACTTCCTCATACAGCAGATATCAAATATAGCATAAAAGGCGACAGCTTGAATGAAGCTTTTGAATTATGTGGATATTGCTTTGGTTTAACAATTACAAATCTGAAAATGATTAAACAAATTGAAAACATAGATTTTGAGTTGGTTTCAGAAGATTTGGAAGGATTACTTTACGATTTTATTTCGGAATTGATATTTTTATTTGATACGAAACATTTAATTTTAAGTAATTTTACTTTGGTAGATATTAAAAAAGAAAATTCTGCTTATAAATTAAAAGTGAAAGGAAAAGGTCAAGAATTTAATCCAGAAATTCATGATATGGGAACAGAAATTAAAGCAATGACATATTCGGAAATGAAAATTGATGTAGATTATTCAAATTTTATGAATCCAGTTTCTATTATAGTTGTTTTTGATATTTAGAAATTCTTAAATATGAAGTTTCTAATTAAATTTTAAGAATTAATAAAGATGCAGTGTAACTTACAAGCGATAGCTAAGATTGCTTTATATTTTACGATTTCGTGCAAGTGCACGTGATTTTAGAACATTAAAAAACACTTTACAAATTATTTTAAAATTATTATAGATGTAAAAAGAAATGTACATCATTTCTTATAATTTGAGGAAGTTTAAATGTCTTATAGAAAAAGACCAGAAAGAAGAAATTCGGGTTATGGTGAAAAATCAGGGCATCCATTTACTGGTCCCTTAAATAAAATTACAGATAATATATATGAAATCCCAGAAACATTTAGACCTGGGATGAGAGTCCCGTGTCGAATTTATTCAGACGATGATTTAATTCAGAAAATGAAATTAGATAATACATTAATCCAAGCAAGTAATGTTACATTTCTACCTGGTATTTATAAATGGGGTTGTACGTTACCGGATGGACATAGTGGTTATGGATTTCCGATTGGAGGAGTAGCAGCTTTTGATTTAGAGGAAGGCGTAATTTCTCCAGGAGGAGTTGGCTATGATATTAATTGTGGAGTAAGAGTTTTAAGGACTAATCTTTTTAAAAAAGAATTTACTCAAGTAAAAGAATTAGTAAATGAATTATTTAAGCTAGTTCCTTCTGGTGTAGGATCAAAAGGAAGATTAAAGCTTACGATGAATGAGTTAAATCAAGCCATAGAAAATGGTTCAAAATGGGCAGTAGAAAATGGCTATGGTTGGGAGGATGATGTAAAAAAAACCGAAAATGAGGGTTGTTTACAGGATGCTAATGCAGATATTGTCTCTAATCGAGCAAAAGAAAGGGGAATTCCACAATTAGGATCGCTAGGTTCTGGAAATCATTTTTTAGAAATTCAATACGTTGAAAAAATATATAATATTGAACATGCAAAAAAATTAGGAGTTCTTGATGAAGGTCAAGTAATGATAATGATTCATACAGGTTCTCGAGGTTTTGGACATCAAGTTTGTTCAGATTTCTTGAGGGAAATGGAACAATCAGTAAGAAAATATGATATAACAATACCTGACCGCCAGCTAGCATGTGCGCCAATAAATAGTAAAGAAGGTCAAAATTATATTGAGGGAATGTCCGCAGCTGCAAACTTTGCTTGGTGCAATAGACAGATGATCATGCATTGGACACGTCAAGCCTTCGAAAATGTCTTAAACAGACCTGCAGAAGATTTTGAAATGAATTTAATTTATGACGTTGCCCATAACATCGCTAAATTTGAAAAACATATTATTAATGATGAAGGAAAAAAAGCAGAGGTATGCGTTCATAGAAAAGGAGCAACGAGAGCATTACCTGCAGGACATGAGCTATTAGGTGAAAATTACAAATCAATTGGACAACCTGTTTTATTACCTGGTTCAATGGGAACGGCTTCATATATCCTATTGGGTGGGAAAAAAGCCTTGGAGCTTTCGTTTGGTTCAACTGCACATGGTTCAGGAAGGATTTTATCCAGAGCTGAAGCAAAACGAAGATACTGGGGAGAGACGGTTAAAAAGGATTTAGAAAATGAAGGAACATTTGTTAAATCAAGAACTCCTGTTGTTTTAAGTGAAGAAGCTCCAGGTGCTTATAAGGACATTGATGAAGTTGCTGAAGTGAGTGATCGTTTGAATATTGCAACAAAGGTTTTGAGATTACGTCCTATTGGAGTTACCAAGGGCTAATTCGATGACAGACGCAAAAATAGACTTTCATATTCACTCTTATTACTCTAAAGATAGTAATATAAAATTAAATGAAATAATAGGGATTGCCAAATATAAAAAACTCAAAGGAATTTTTATTTGTGATCATAATAATTATAAGATAAAAAAGCATGTCGAAAGATTAAAATTCAAAGATTTTTTTGTATTAGTGGGAATGGAGATTAAGACCGAATATGGAGAGATTATCTCTTGTTTTCATAATGATAGTATTGAATCTAGAAGATATAATGAAGTAATTGATGAGATAAAGGATAAAAACGGTTTTATTATTATTCCCCACCCTCTTGACGATATGAGAAGTTCTAAGCTTGATTCAATGCATGTAATGGACTTAATTAATAACCAAAAACATCTTTTAATTGCTTTAGAATCATACAATAGTCGTTGCGTTTTAAAAAAATCGAATAAAAAAGCTCAAAATCTCGCTCAAAAATATAACTTAGGGCAAACAGCAGGAAGCGATGCTCATTTCAAAATGGAGATCGGGAATGCATATACGATTTTCAATAACATTGAAAATGAAGAAGATATTATTAATGCTTTAAGAAAGAGAAATACTAGAATTGAGGGAAAATTAACTAATCCTATAGTCCATTTTTTTACAATATCAGATAAATTAACAAAAAAATTATGGAAAAAGATTTTAGGGAAAGAAAAAAGTAACAATTTCATTCCAATATAATAAAACTCCCAAAAATATAAACCATATCAAGAAATTAATAACAATTTCCTTATCAAAAATTACCTTATCGAAATTTCTTGCTTTTACATCTTCTGAAAATACAAAATACATATATCTCATTAGAAAAAAAAGGAGAAATGGAAGTGTGACTATTACAGGAAAAGGTGCTTGGTTGACTTCAAATGCAGTACCAGGTGAAACACAATATAATATATAAGTAACGATTATGCTTGTAGCAGATATCGTTATGAGATGCTCCAATAATTTCGATGAATATAACTGATATGATTTTTTATGTTTTTGAGCGTTTTCTTTTAATAATTCTAGATCTCCTTTTCGCTTACAAAGAGAAAGAAAAAGAGCTAACAGAAATACTCCAAGTATTAACCAATGACTAACAGTAATGTTTAAAATCATACAGCCCGCTAGAGCTCTCCAAACGAAATTAGCGGAAAGTACAAGAACGTCTAAAAAAGCTATATTCTTTAGTTTAACATTATAAAGAAATCCTGTAATAAATACAAAAGATGCATATAATCCAAAATAGAATGCTAAAGTAGAAACTTGTCCTAAATTGATGAACAAAAAGTGTATATATAATCCAAAAAATATCGAACCTAAAATTCCGCCACCCAAAAGGCCAATACATAAAATTATGGCTAATTTCTTAGAGATTAAACCAGAAGGAAGTGGGCGATGCTTTTTTTCTTCATGTATCTTGTCTTTTTCTAAGTCGATTAGGTCATTTAATACGTAATTTCCAGCAGATACTGCACATAAAAGAAAAAATGCTATTGTTATTATGAAAAAATTAAAAAAATGGAATAATTTTACTGCAAATAATGCACCAACAAACACAAATGCATTCTTATACATTTGTTGTGGACGAATTAATTTGATTACTGCTTTAATTTTCTTTTTTAGGTTTGAATGTTCGACATTTTCGATCATTTTTATCAAAAATTTAAAAATTTTAAGAGAATTTAATTCATTTTTTCATAAAATAATGTTCGTAGTAAAAATTTCCATCCAAAACTTATAAATTTTTTAAATATTTTATATCGTATTACCATAAAAAATATATTTAAGAAGTTTGATGTCTGTTAAATAAATTACTTGCCCATGGGAGAATTGGATGAAATGGCTGATTTGGAACAAAAACTCACCAATATCTTGAAAGAACTTATGAATAAAACTGATGTTTTTATTGCTATTGTTGTTGATAAAAATGGATTACCAATCCATTCATTGGATAAAAAAACTGATAAGCCCTTAAAAGATGAACCAGAAATCCTTGCAGCTGGTTTGTCAAGTAGCATGTTATCCTTGGCAGAAAAAAGTCCTGAGATGATAAATATTGATGCTGGCGAATTAAATCAAATGCTCATTCAATCAAAAAAGAGCATGCTAATAATTCGTGAAGCAGGTGAAACTGCATTATTGTTAGTGGCGGTTCCTGCAGATTCTTCATTGGGAATTACGCTTCTTGCATTAAAAAAAGCAGGAAATGACATTTCTAAATTAAATGTAGGACCAAAAGAAGTCAAAAGAATTAATGCAGATGATTTAAATCTTCCATCATTTAAATAAGGAGAATAAAATGAGCTCGAGAAAAATATTAAAAGATTTTATTGAATTGGGATGTGAAATTGAAAATAAACCTGAGATTCAAGAAGAATTACAAAAATTTCTCAATTCCTTGAAAAGAAAAGATTTAAGAAAAGCAAATAGTAAGATAAGTACTTGGAATTCATTAAATGATTTAAGAAATCGCTTAAGTGCAGATCTTAAGGAAGGTTTTGAAGGAATTCTAGCAGATTTAGTTGCAAAATGGGAAAAAAGTCTTAATAAATCCTTTGATAAACTAGAGAAATAATTATTAGTTTTCTATAAAATTCTTTGTGATTTTGTTGGAAGAAGTTGATCCACTAGAACTGGTAATGCAATTATCAGATAGAATCGATGAATTAGATTTAAACATTTCAATTTTGAAAGACCAAGTAAATGTAGGTAAATTAAAACTTAAAGATTTTGAAGATCAGAGGAAAAAAATCGAGAGTGAAAAATCTGACCTAAAAAAAAGAATTTATTATATAAAAAGAGGAATGTCAGAGAAAAAAAGAACAATATTAGATGAATTTAATCAAATTATCGAAAGTTTTCAAGTTCATTATGATAACTCAGCTATATATAAGATTTCAGTTTTTTTCCATTATGGAATCAATAAATATTTTGAGGTAAAGGTTGATTTTGAAGAATACCCACGATTACCAAAGATTGAGATTCCTGTTGAAATGGAAAAAATGATTGGAGGAATAAATAAACTAGAAAAAGTAAGTAATTATAAAATTTCCAATCCCTTTCACGTTAAAGAGATATTAGATGAAATATCTAGCAAAATTGGAAAATTAACAATAATAAATAATGAAATTGAAAAGATTAAACAAAATTTTGTTACTGAAGAGTTGGAAGAAGATTATAAAATTAGAGTAATTTTGTGGTCTATGGGAGAAGAATATCCATTAATTCTAAATTTACGCAATTTTCCTAATAAACCTGATATTATTTTAACTCAAAAATTAATGAAATATGTAAATCTCCAAGATTTAAATACTATCCAAAAATGGTCTAGTCAAGAAGCAAGCATTATTAACATTTTAAATGAAATTTCATTCATTTTAGATAAAAAATTCAGAGTTGAAATTGAATTAAAAGATCTAAGATCAGCGGGGTTCAATGCAACTTATGGATCAGTTTCTGATTTAATTAGCCTTCAAGTTGCTGCAACAAAAAAAAGTCCACAAGCTATTTTTTCAATAAAAATTCCTTCTAATTATCCAACTTCACCTCCAGATATAATTTTGACTAACTCATTGAATGATATTGCAATAGAAAATGCAATAAATGGTTTAATTAACGAAGCGATTACGCAACACGAAATAAACCTAACAGATTTATTTATGGAAATAAAAGAATTGCTTGTGACACATTCAAAGGAAGTTTGTGCGTATTGTAAAAAATTAAAATGTCCAATTTGCGATAAGGATCTTGTTGGAAAAATTGAAGGGGTATCGGGCGAATATGAATGCAATACAAGATGCCCAAGCTGTGGTTCATCATTCCATATTTGCTGTTGGAAAGAAATTAGTACAAATAGGCAAGAATGTTCAGTATGCGGTTCACATATAAGAATATTTTAGCGTTTTAAATGAATTTTCTTAGATATTCATACAAAGATTTTTATTTTTCAGATTAAATATGAGATTATTCTATTTGGAAATGAGATTCAAAATACATATTCGGTGGCGAAATTGACAGCTATAGACGAAATTAAGGAAAAAATTAATTCAAATGATTATCAAATTCAAGATATACCATTACTTTTAAAAGCGCTTGAAGAGATAATTGAATCAGAAAGCGATATTAAGAAACAATTAGCAGATATATCTTCTCTTAAAATCTTAATCACCATTCAAGGGGTAATTAATGTCTATATGGAAATCAAAAATGGAAAATTTACATCAGGGGAGAAAAAAATTTCAAATCCTGATATCACGATATCAATGGGAGAAGATATTGCAAAACAAATTGTAGGGGGCGATGAAGATACTGCAACAGCATATATTAACAAGAAGATTACTGTTTCAGGAGATATTTCAAAAGCAATAAGTTTAAGACCAGTATTAGAGCAAGCAGCTGAGATTCTAGGCTTGGATATTGCGGGATAAATTTAAATAAAATAATATTAAGAGCATTTTTTCCACAAATTATTAGATATAAATTTCAAATTTTTTTTAATATGGGTATAATTTTTTATGAAATTCATAAAAAACGTTGATTATAAAATGTAATATTAAATAATCAGAATTAATATCTAACATTTTTGATATATAATCTCTGAAAGTATTGTCGGAATATTTATAAGTTAATTTATCGAACTTGAAATCGTTAAGGATTCAATCCTTAAATAAAGGAAAAAAAACCTATTTAACATTTTTAATCAATTGGGAATGAATACTGACCCAATTACCCAGAAAAATAATAAATTTTAAAAAAGGTGTTAATAATGGGAGCAGTTGATGAAATTAAAAAAATGCTTGAAACAAAAAGTTTCGATCCTAAAGATTTACCCGTCTTTTTGAAAGCAGTTGAAGAAGTTGCAGCATCTAATGAAGATCTTCAAGATGAATTAGAAGATCAAGATGATGTTGTCATTATGATGGAAGTTCCTGGTATGGTTGCGGCATATTTAGAAATCAAAGACGGAAAATTAACCGCTGCCGATGGTGCACATCCTAATCCAACAGTAACAGTTCAAATGAACGAAGAAATTGCTACTGGATTATTGACTGGAGAAATTGATACTGCTTCAGCATACATGGCTGGAGATATCAAAATCGTTGGAGAAATGGCAAAAGCCATGGCACTCCGTTCAATTTTAGAGATCGTTGGTGAAGAACTAGGTCTCGAAATGGGTGGCTAAAAAATTCGATATGACTATTAGCGGTTATAAAAAATATCCTTTTTTTTTATTTTTTTAATTTCTTAGTTTATAAGAGATTTTTTAGAGAAATTTGTTTTTTTAACATGAAAAACATGGTACTTTACTTTTTAAAGCCATAATTTTGATTAACAAGACTTATAAGCTACCTAAATTAAATTCTTAAATACTTTATTTAACTAATTAAATGATTTGGTAATTAAAATGAAAAAAAATGGTAAAAAAATAGTATTAACTGCACCGGACACGGATTTTACCGATTTCTATAACAATCCAATTTTGCCATTTTTCTTCTTTTCTATTAGTAGATACTCGTATGGAGGTTTACTTAATTTATTCATGAAAGGTGGCAGGCAAGAAGTCTATTCTGATGGAACTGCTAAATTAGCTCCATATGGACTTAGAAAAATTGAGGCTTCCCTCCTTGAAAATGGTTTTGATGAGGATGATATAGTCGTTGTTCATCCAAAACATCTAAAAAATTTTGTAGGAAAAAATACTAAAGCCATTGGTATTTCAGCTATGAATACAAACGGATTAACTTATTGTGATCAAACGTTTACAGCACTAATAGGGTTTGGAACTGATTCTTATAATTCTTATAAATTTAGGGAATTGATGTTTAATAAAGCGATTAAAAATTCAAATGCTAAAATCATTCTTGGAGGTGCGGGGGCATGGCAAGTAAAAGGTGATTATTCAAGAAAATATTTTGGAATTGACTCACTTGTTATAGGTGAAGGAGAATTAGTTGTTCCTGCTTTATTTAAGGATGCGGTTGAAGGAAAACCGCTGCCACCGATCATAGAAGGACAACCTATTAATGAAAATGATATACCATGCATAAGACACGGTGCAATATATGGAACAGTAGAAATCTCTAGAGGTTGCGGCCGAAATTGTCAGTTTTGTACGCCTACCAAACGAAAGCGTCGAGATATTCCATTATCGAGGATAAGAGAAGAGATCAACATTAATATGAAATTCAGAAAATACGATCCTGAACAATCAAGGAAAGGCAAGGTAATCACTCCAACATCTATTCAAGATAATCAAGATTTAGATAAAAAGCAAGAGGGATTTCTGTTTTTGGCAACAGAAGATTTGTTAATTTATGGGTGTAGAGACCCTAAATTTCTTCCAAATACAGAGGCAATCCTGGATTTAATACAAGTATTTATAGATTGTGGAGTCGAAACATTTCAACCAGCCCATATCTCCTTAGCAGCATCAGCAGCTAGTCCAGATACCGTTGAACGAGTTTCTGAAGCTTTAAGTTATATTGATGACAACGGCGAGAAGCAAGTTAAAGGAATAATGAATTATATGGGGAAAAAGAAGTATATTGGTGTTGAAACGGGCTTAGAAACAGGAAGTCCAAGAATAATTGAGAAGTACATGAGAGGAAAATGTTTACCATTTGAACCGAAAGATTGGCAACAAGTTGTAATTGATGCAATGGGAATTTTAAACGACAATCATTGGTTTCCTTATGCTTCATTAATGATTGGAATGCCAGATGAAACTGATGATGATGCAATTAAAACACTTGAATTGTTAGATGATTTGAAATTTGCTAAAACTTTTTATGCACCAATGTTTTTTACGGCTTTAGGAGATTGCATTTTACGTAATAAACGATCTGCAAATATGAAAATTCTATCAGACCTTCAAAAAGAAATTTTCTTAAAATGTTGGAATCACACGTTAAAAATGTTTGAACCTCAACTTAGAAGTGGAGTACAGAAATATCTTTTAAAATTTGCAGGAGGATTTTGGTATAATATTTACTATAGATGGCGAGAAGAAAAAAATTTCTTTAAGCGATTAGTATTTGATGTCACAGGATTACCTATAAGTGTTTAATTTATTCGATTAATGGATTAAAATCTAAATATAAATTATATTCTTTTTTTTCTTCTATAAATTCATCCCTTGCCCTTTCTAGAAGGGATTTAAGCACATCAGATGTTAATTTTTGTGCAAAATTTCTATTCAATTCTGACCAAAAAGGAAGACCTTTAAAATAGAGATTCCATAGTGCATTTTTATCTTTTGACCTTTTTTGAATTTGTTTTGAAAGATTAATCCAAAAATAAACTAATACAGGGGAAATTTCTTGATTTTTTCTTAATTTACCTCTATTAAAATTACCAAATGCAAGGATCATTAAAAGAGGAAGACCATATTTTACTTGAATTTTTGAAGTATGAGTTAAATATTTCTTTTTTATTGAATTCCAATTCAGTTGCTCTTCATTTTCAATTAGTAGATGATTTATACTTTCTTTAATTTTATTAAAATAAAAATTTTCAGTTAAATAAGGCTTTGTTTTTACAAATTGAAAGATCCGAAGAGCCCCTGCAATTCGAAAATCAAGCCATTCATAAGAATATTGTAAAGCTAAAGCTAAAAGTTTTTCTCTATCGGGAAGTCTTTTTAAAAGATTTTTCAATTTTAAATTTATTTCGCCATAATATTCAATATAATGATCATATATTTGAGCATATGGATATCCAAAAACATCAATAAAGGTAAAGATCTCTAATAAATCTACAAAAAGATCAATCATATTGTCATCTTCATTTAAAATAAGGTCAACAAATTCTCTATCATTTATTAGAGAATAGATACCATAAAATGTAGACTCTCCAGTATAAATTGTTGCAAAAAATAAGTGATATTGAATGATTTTATTTATTAATAATTTCTCTATTTCTGATAAACCATAAATATCTAGTAATTTATTTGATGAAATCAATAAAAAACTTGCATTTGGATGGTCATTTTTATCATAAAATCGTCCAATATCGTGATACATAAGAATTAAGGGCAAATATTTTTGATTAATATCATCTAGTTTCTTAATTTTATTTTGAATTTCTTTTAATGCTGCATCGGACAGAGTTTCATGTTTAAATTTACCATTTCTAAACATAGAATAGACCATTAAGACTCTAAAAAGATGTTTTATAGTTCTTCGAAACTCGAAATCATCATTCTTTTGACCATCTTTGAATATTTTGCTTAAATTAGGAAAAATCAACAATAATTCCTTGAGTTGCTTGCTTTTAATAATTTCTTTTGATGACCCATCACACCATGCTAAGTTTAACTCATTGAATACTTTATCAATTAAATCTAACATAAACTTATTACTCAGTCAATCAGCTAATTAATATTTTTTGACTATAAAATTCGTATAAAAGAATTTAATAGATTTTGTTTTTATAACAAAAAGTAAACATTAATTTCAATAAATCCTCAACCTGATAAAAAATAATTTTGAATTTATAAAAATAAAATTAAATTGATTAAATCTAATGTGTTTAAATCTGTAATTTAAAAAAAAACGTTTCAATTGATATTTGATGAAACTGCCGTGCCTTCTTCTAAACTTTGTTTATAAAAAGCTTTCCAGACTTCTATACTTTCAAAAAGAGCTTGTTTTAATTCTTCATCCATTTGAGCATTTGGTAAATATTGAATCCATTGATTCATATTTCCAAGGATAACAGAGTAAGGATTCTCTTTAAAGATAGTTTGCTTTAATCTCAATAAAACATCGTAAAGTTTACCTATATTATTTTCCTCAAACAATTTGAACAACATTTCAAAGCCAGTCTCAATTGTTGTAAATGAACTAAGTTGAAGCTTTTTTGATTTATATCCGCCATCTATTAATTCTATTATTGAAGTAAATAAATTATCAATATTTTGGTTTAATCTTGCAGAAGTTTCAAAAAATGTTGCATTTAATGGTTCTGCTAAATTTTTTCCTTCTTCAAAAGTAACTTGGCGCTCATATGGTT
The DNA here is from genome assembly GCA_011365055.1 of Promethearchaeota archaeon. The sequence goes on along the minus strand of RDOG01000003.1, from coordinate 17,043 downwards.
TATTTACACGGGGATCCTCAATCCCAGAACCCGGTAAATCAGCTTTATTACCTGCTATTACTATTGGTTCCGATCCACATATCTCTTGAAACTCATTGATCCAATTCGGGACATCAAGGAAAGTTAGCTTATTCGTTACATCGTATAAAATTATCGCTCCTAAAGCTCCATCATAATAATTAACTCGAAAAGATCTAAATCTTTCTTGTCCTGCTATATCCCATAACTGAATTGTATATGAAATATTGTTATAACGAATTCTTTTTGTTCCAAAATTTACTCCAATTGTCATTTTATATTCTTCTTTAAATTGACCTTCGCAAAAACGAATGGTTGTTCCTGTCTTGCCCACAAATCCATCACCAAGAACCAAGATTTTAAAAAATCTTTCTGTTTTTGTATTCTTGTCTAATATTTCGTACGGCAAGTTAGACATTTTATCACTCTTTTACTTCTATTTGAAGAATTTGAACAAGTAATAATAATAGCCTTCGGTACAATATAAATTAGGCACAATATATTGATTTCGTAAATCTCTATATTTGTTATTAGACTTGATAGAGAAAATTAGAAAATGATTCATTTAAAGTGACGATTGAACTGCTTGTCCTTCCTGAAGACTATGATTATAATAGAGCTTCCAAGCAGAAATACTTTTTATTAACGCATCCTCAATATCATTCGTCATTTCTCTTGAAAGTAAATATATCATCCATTCTGTTATGTTACCAAGGACCACAGAATAGGGATTACTTACAAAAATTGATTGTTTTAACCTTATTAAAGCATCATAAAGTTTATTCTCTTGACGTGATTTAATGATTTCTTCGATTATTTCAAAACCATTTTCAATTGAATTATAAGTGTTAATAATTTTAATCTTAGAAGAAAGTTTACCTTCTATTGCATTAATCGTTTGAATAAATAAATTATCGATGTTTAAATTTGTTTTTGCAGAGGTTTCAAAAAATGTGGCATTAATAGATTCAGCAAACTCTTTTCCCTCCTCAGAACTCACTTCTTTTGTATATGGTTGTTTAGTTCTTGGATCAATTTCACCTGATTCAGGAAGATCAACCTTATTACCGACAACGATAACGGGTTTTGAACCCATTTTTTCTTGAAATTCGCTAATCCAGTTTGGTAGGTCCTTAAACGTTAACTTATTCGTGACATCATAAACTAAAATGACCGCTACTGCACCATTATAATATTGAGTTCTAAATAACTTAAACCTTTGTTGACCTGCGATATCCCATAACTGTAATGCATATGATTTGTCGTTATATTTAATCTTTTTAGAGCCGAAATTAACTCCAATAGTCATTTTATATTCTTCTTTAAACTGGCCTTCACAAAATCTCACAGTAATTCCAGTTTTTCCAACAAATCCATCTCCAAGAACTACAATTTTATAAAGTGCATCCGTTGATATGCTACGATCTAAAATTTGATAATCTGAATTTGCCATAAAAATCACATCACACACTAGATTTTTATTTATATTTCAAACGTGATTTGAAGCTAAATGATTATATAAAAATCTACTGAGAATGTGTATTTATAAAATTTTTTTAAGTTTAAGTCAAAAATTAAGACAAATTTTAAACAGAGTCTCAATTGTTGTTAAAATCTTGATACTCTTAAATATTCAGACATATATATTCTAAAAACAGAATATGGAGACCTAAGGAAAATGCCTTTTTAAATTTTATATATGTTTCAGAATAGTGCCAAAGAATTGCCATTATATTGAGAAGAAATAAAAAATTAAATCTTAGAAGTTACTGGAACACCTTCTTGAAGGCTTTGGCCATAATAATATCTCCATGCATCAATGCTCTTGTATAAAAGGCCTTTTACTTTAAAATTTAATTCCATTCTTGGTATATAATCGATCCACTCATTTATATTTCCTAAAACGATAGAATATGGATTTTTAGAAAAAATTGCTTGTTTTAATCTTATTAACACGTCATATATTTTACCTTTATCATTTTCCTCGAGGGTTTGATCTAACGCATTGAAACCAATATCTACGGAATCAAACGTATCTATGTTAAAAACAAAGGATTCCATATTTTCATCAATTCCATCAACAATAAAGGTAAACATATTATCAATATTGTAATTTTCTTTTGCAGATGTTTCTAAAAACATGGCATTTATTGAATCTGCAAAATATTTTCCTTCTTTAAAACTGACTTCTTTCCGATAAGGTTCATTTGTACGAGGATCTATTAAACCAGAATCAGGCAAATCCATTTTATTTGCAGCAATAACAATTGGTCTAGGACCGACGACTTCTTGTAATTCGTGAACCCAATTTGGAAGATCAAGAAAAGTTAGTCTATTAGTAACATCATAGACTAAAATTGCTCCTACAGCGCCATTATAGTATGAAGTTCTGAAAATTTTAAATCTTTCCTGCCCTGCTATGTCCCAAAGTTGTAAACCGTAATTAAAATTCTTATATCGAAATTTTTTTGTTCCAAATTGCACTCCTATTGTACATTTATAATCTTCTTTGAAATATCCCTCACAGAATCGAATCGTGATACCAGTCTTGCCCACAAATCCGTCACCAAGGACGACAATTTTATAAATATTATCCGTACGAGCACCCTTATCTAAGGTAATGTAACGTTTCCAACCCATAATAAATCAACTACAAAGAATTTCTTTGTAATTCTTAAAGAAGCATTAAAATAAAAGTTTTATCTTGGAACTTAGCCTATAATTCCTAAAAAGCCCCGACTGAAATTGAGAAATCTTAATTTTTTATTTTATTTTAATTTTTAAGTCTCAAAAAATATTTTTCAGGAATAACATATATTTTAAAAAAAATAGTAAAATACTGCGGATTGTATATAATGTCATTAGATTTTTATGAATTATTTTTTCTTTCTTTATTAAGAGTCGGAAGGAAATGTCAGAAAGAATTTTATTTCACGAGACAGAAGTTGGAAAATACAGTGAAAGCATAAAACCATTTGTATGGTATGATTCGGAAATTAAATTATCAAGTAAAAATCTAATTATAAATTCAAAATCTAGTGAGAAGTTAATAATACATTCCTTAATTGAGATTAAAGATGTTGAGCTTGATGGATTTATAATAATCGTGACTTTAGAGAAATATAATTCACAATTTGCACTTACTTTTCGGGATTTAGAACGATATCATACTAAAAAAATATTTGAATTATCGGCAGCATTAAAAACTGAAATTCTAACAGCAAAAAATAGGGATAAATATGACCGAATAACCATAGAAATCGTAAATTTCATTTCTATATATGATGAGATCACTTATAAAGAGATATCAGAACACTTTGAAGTAGCAATCGGATTTATTGTAAGCATCCTAAGAAAGTTAATGACGGAGGGAAGCATTAGAGGCAAGCTACTTCCTAATAAAATCGTGTTGAGAGAGACGAAAAAAGCTGATCTTCAAATAATGACAATCGAGATTCTTCCAGGTATGAAGCTTTCTGGCTTGAAATGCCCAAATTGTGGTGCACAAGTGGAACATATGCCTCCTTGTGAATGTCTAAAATGTGGAATTATGATAGATGTCAAAAAGAAAACTCGTTTTAAAGACCTAATAAAATAATTATGAAACTTCTCAAGGTTAATATTCCATTATTTTCTTTATAATCAAAACTATTTTTTGTTATAATTTTGAGAAGGGTTTAACATGGATAAAAAAAATAAAAAGCTTTTAAAAATTGGTAATCTTGTTAGTTGGGGGATTATGTTTACATTGAATTTACTTGCAACTTTTGGAATAATTGGGGTTGCAAATACAGGTACCATTGCTGATTTATATCCAAATTTATTCGTGCCATCTGGATTTGTGTTTCCAATAATTTGGAATGTCATATTTTTCTCACAACTAGCATTTGCTCTTTATTCAAGTAGGGATCTATTTATAGAAAGTGCAAAAAATATCGACATGCCATATCTTGAACAAGTAAACATCTTCTTTATCATAGCAAATGCAATGAATGCCACATGGATCATAGTTTGGGGTTATTTATTACCTGTAATATCTATAATTTTTATGATTGGACTATTACTTTGCTTGGTGATTATATATCTCAGGTTAGGAATAGGGATAAATTCGAATGAACGTACATTAAAAGACAAAATATTTGTAGATTTTACATTTTCATGGTATTTTGCATGGATTTCAATTGCTACGATTGCAAATGTGACTGCTATTTTGGTTTATCTTGGTTTTTCTGATGGAGGAAATTATATGGGAACATTACTTCCGGGTGCAGTTGCAGGAACACCTTTCCTTGGGATCAATGATGTTGCATGGTATTGCATAATGGTATTAGTAGGTGCAGTTTTAGCTTTAATAATGTTAAGAGAACGGAAAGATTTTGTCTTTGCAGGATTAATTACATTCGCATTAATAGGTATTTTTTTAAAAAGAATACTAGATATCATTGCACTCGCTTTATTTGCAGGAATGTGCGCGGATTTTGTCATAATTGGTATAATCATTTTAGGAATTTATTTGCTCTACCAAAAAAAGAATTGATTCCGATTTTTTTTTATTTTTTTGAGAATTTATGTTATTACTTCAATATTTAAGATTTTATTTAATTCAGACTTATAGTAGTAATATAACAGGATTGTTTTAGGAAGAATTTCATCATTTTTTAAGAAAAAATTGAATAGATATGAATTTGATTTAATAAATTCTTCCTTAAGATTTTCTTGAAATGATTAAATATAAAAATTAAAAAAAATAATATATGGAATTATGAATGAATCAGAAAAATCTAAAAAATCTCGACGATCGAGGGGATTAGGTAATATAACAGAAAAAGATGAATTCAAGCACGTTTGGAGAAGATATCCAGAACATCATAATGAAAGCTGGTATTTTAATGCTATTGATTTTAATACAAACACCCACGTTATCACTCGTGTTGGATATCGTATGGGTTTTAAAGAAATAGAAAACATGTTTCTTATCATTCTTGATAGGGATGATGAATCAAAAAATTTGGAATATTTTAATCGTTTTTCAAAAGATGAATATCCAGAAGACGATATTTATGGTGATGATAACATCAGGTATGAATGCCTGATACCCATGAAAACATGGCGGATAACTTTTCAAAACGAGAAATTTGAAGCAAATCTTTTATTTGAAGAGCGGTTTCCACCATATATATATATGAGTCAAGAAGATCCGGTTGAAGCTTTGAAGAAATATGGTATGGAAATTTTAAAAGTGGCAGCTACTAGACATTATGAACAAGGTATGAAGGTAACTGGCGTGATTAAACTTAAAGAAAACGGACAAATTAAAGAAGAACGACATTTAAATTGTTATGGTCATAGAGATCATTCGTGGGGAACAAGAGATTGGGTATTAATTGATGGTTGGAATTGGGTGGCTTGTCAATTCGAAGATTCAACTATGAATTTTGCTCGTGCACAAGCTCTTGGAAAGATTCTTGAGCATGGATTTATATCTACTAAAGATAGTCACGAAAACGTAACAAAAGTTGAGGTTAAAACCGAATATGGATTTAATGGAAATAATTCTTTACCAAAAACATCCACTTTTTTCGTTACGACACCCACTCGCAAAATTACAATTGTATCTACAACGTGGAAATCGATATACATAACACGGCAAACTGACCGAGGATTAACGGAAGTACACGAACAAATCGTCTATTTTGAAATGGATGGAAAGAAAGGATATGGAATATCAGAATACATGTCATCAACAAAAAAATAGAATTAAATAAAGTGATAAAATGGTCTGGAAAAGTAATATTTCCACGGATGAGGCAAATGAATTAATAAAATTACTTAGTGAAAATGTTCGGAAATCAATATCAAAACGAGCAGTAATTGCGTCTCAATTATTTCCTGTATCGATGTATATTTGTGTTGCATGTCAACAACTCTATGAGCAATCATTTGAATTCAACGCGTTTAAGAACATGGTTGAACGAGGGGGTGTAGATCCTGGGAAAATCGGACCAAAATGCAAGACTGTAGGATCAATCCTAAATGGGTTGGCATTTCAATCCATGGCAATGCTATACTTGCATGGACGTGGACAATGCATTTATGATTGGGGAGGGGCAGAATACGAGCCTGAGGAGAAGAAAGAGGAGACTAAATTTATTTTAGATATTTTTAGACATCTTAATCCAAATTATAGAAATGATAGTTTGCTATTGGTTGATCAAAGCCCAGATAAAAATATGCGTGTTATTGATAATCAATTAATAGAGAATTTACGATCAGAAATGATTGAAGCTAACTTAAATCAAGTTAAAAAATTCAAAAAAACAATTGCTTTAATTACGAATTATGGCTTTTTGGATAAATGCGAATGTAGGATGGGCATTTTCGAGCATGGACCATACAAATTGGATACTGGTGAACTCTTATTATTTAAAGAATTTCAATTCATGTTGAATCAAATTAAAGGATCACCTATTCCTAATTTAATCTTGGCTTATCAATTGAAAAATATGAAATCATTAGAATTTAATGATTGGGGGACGTTATTTGCAGATCCTTCTGATTTCTCAGATCATGTCACTGCATTGGGGATGTGGACACACGAATTAATTTTACCAGGACAAATAGAATACCCGAATAGATTGGGCAAAAACACACCAATTTCGTGGGAAATCCTTGATGAAGTCGGAAAATATTCTCAAAAAGCTTTAGAAAAATTGTATTTGAAGGTCATTGAGTGGGATTTTGAGCGTCGTTGCCTTTCTGGTGCTCGACTATACACCAATTGGATAGCTGCTTTTGGTCTTCATGGAAATACCATGAATATAAATTTAAAAACTCCCGAAATGACTCGATCTTATATCCCAATTTTTCAAAAATACCCCGATGGCGCGCATCCTTTTATGAACCGGTTTAAGAGACCTGATAAAGAACAACTAGAAGATCCCTCTTATTATCTCTTGACAGAATGATCGTTCTTTTATTACAAAATATTTACGGATTACTCAATATCAGCAAAAGGAAAGGATTTTTTCACAATCTGGAATGCTTTATTTAAATCCTGTAATTTTCCTTTCCAATTCTTTATTTCGTTTTTAAATTCTTGGGAGAATTTAGAAGAAAATTCATTCAAACCATCCCGTAATACCCTTGAATCGCTATCTGCAATTAATGCAACACCGAAATCTTCTTGAAATTCGAATAAAATTACTCTATCAGAATATTTTAAAATTTTAGGATAGGATTCTATTCCTAAAGCGGTTTGAATCATAGATGACACGCCGTGAATGGCACCAGTGATCAAAATTGCACTCTTGCTAGGTGATTCTAAAAATTCGTATTCAAAAATTGTTATGGCATCTTTTCTAAAAACAATAAGCTTGTAAATCTTTTGGGAGATGAGAAAGATAGAGTACGGATTTACCATAAACGCACGATAAATGATGATTAAACATGGAATTAAAATAACTGGGTATGATCCCCTTAGAAATGCTCCAACAATAAAATTGAATGGAATGATAACATTTCCGATGCTAGCAAGGAATATGATGCTACCAAATCCAACTAAAAATCCAATCATTGCTTGCTTGAACAGATTTTTTAACTTTTTGGTTAAAGTCTTTTCGAATACCGCTTTACTTGCTTTAATGACTTTGTATAACAAAATCGTTCCAAAAACTAATAAGGTTCCTTCAAAGAGAATATCTGTTTCAGAAATCCATACTTGGAATGTATCATTAAATACAATTTGTAATTGACCTGGAATGAATAAAATCGTGTAGCAGATACCTAATAAAATCCCGATAAGAAACAATAATCTGGTATGTACCGTCCCAGAATCTAAATATTCAAAAAATAAGAAAACCAAGAAGAGAACAAAGAACAGAAATATATACAATGTAATGAATAAACCAAATGCAACAAAAAATAGTTGTTTAGGAAGTAGAATCAAGGCTGCGAGCAAAAATGTATGCTGATTCAAACCCAATAAAATCAAAGAAAGGACTAAAGTGGCGGATAATTTGGTTTCCAAATAATTTTTTAACATTGAAATTGACAAAATTAAGGAAATTATTCCTGATATTATCCCAAAAATAGAAGTTATCTGAATGAATGTCATGAGATTCCCTAAACACTACATTAACACATTAGTTAATTTATTTGTATTTGTTTAAAATAATAATGTTATGCTATTTAAAATTCATTTAAGGAAGCTGTCGTTGTAATTCATTGAAAGAATGCAAAAATATTCATATTATTAAACCGCAATTAACTATCATTTTAAAAATTAATTATTAGATTTTTTAAGTATCTGTTTACTATACTTCCATTTTTATTAATAGATCATCTAACCTACTGAAATTATTCTTTTATTATCAAAATGAAATTATTTTTAAATTTAAGAGGAATTGCACTCTGAAATATAGAACATTTTTAAGTTTATGATCCTGAATTTTGTAATTAAAGTAAAATATTTGAAATTTTTAAAATTAAAAATTCAAAAATTACAGATCTATATCACGCGGACTTTATAGAGTTGATTAAGAAAAATATGAAGAAGATTAATACGTCAAAATTAAAAAAGAACAAGAAATATATTGACCAATTCATCAAGATAAATCCTATTATAATATTTTACCCGAATTTTATTCATAAAATTTAAAAGCTATGGGATATTTTATTTTCTTAGCTCAACAACTGAAAAGTCAAACAAGTGATTAAAATGAGCTTGACAGAACAAATTTTTTACTTGACGATATTTATTCTATATTGCCTTGTTGGGATATTAATCATTAATAAGGCGTATAAAGGGAAAAAATCGAACGTTGTCTACTTGGGAATCAACATAATTACAAATGGTATCATATATTTTTTGGTTTTTTTATCTTTTTCATGGTTGCAATACGTTCTTAGAGATGTAGGATTGATATTTGCATTAATTTTTACCAAATTAACATTCTATCAAGACAAAAAAGGACCTTTTTTAGGTTTTTTAATTTTCACGATCGTATCTGGAGTCATTCAATCATTATTTTCTATAATTGGTTTCTTTCTAATAACGGATATTAGCATCATATTTCTATTTCTATACATTGCTGACGTATTTTTTGCTATAACTGTAATGATCAGTTCATGTTGGTTTGCATATGCAGCATTTGAAGCCTATAATGGAATTAAATCATATGATCTGGAGCCGTTTCAAAAGAAACGTTATTTAATATTTGGAGTGTCTGGAATATTAATAGCTTTCGATGGATTCTTATTTTTCGTTTTTATGCCTGCCATGATGAATTATATTCTTGGATTAATAATACAATTTATGATAGCAGGGTTAATTTTTATTTTCATCGTACTAAATTATCTGGTCTGGGTAGCACCAAAATTCTATAGAGACTTTCTTAACAAGGGTTACGTGAGTAGCAGTGGTAAGGAAGAAGAACTTTCAGAAGAAGAATTAATGAAAAAATTATCTGCTGGAGATAAGTAAAAATGAAATCAATTGTTGATTTTTTAGGGGAGAAGCTCGCCGAAGAAATCAATAAAGAACCGATGCACACTAAAGGTCTTTTAAGACTTACAATTAAGGATATAATTACAGATAAAAAACCAGAAGAATTGAATTATAAGGAAATAATAAAAATCTTGGAAGAAGGATTACCAAATCGTTTATCCAAAATAAATGTTTCAAGTGCTGAGAAAATAACCAAAGAAATGATTAAGTTTGTAAATAAAAATCAATCCGCGATTACCATGCTTTCAATTTGATCAATAGAACCTCTAATTCATATTTTTTTTATATTTCTTCAAAATGGAATTCCTTCAATAAATTTAACAAATAATAACAGCAAGCAACATCAAGCAACAATGGGAGAGTCAAAATAACAATAAAATACTAGCGTTTTCGAAGCATTATAAAAATATATTGCGTGAAAATCAGTCCAGATGGCAGCAAGAGGTCCCCAATATTCATCATAAGATATGTCAAATTCTATAACCCAAGGTTCAGTCATAATGTAGTTTGGTAAATTTACTTTCAGGAAACCCAATTCCGTTAAATTATAACAAATAAGAAAGGGAATATCTTCTTTCTCCATCCAGCTCGTCAAATTAATTGATAATATAGGCGTGATATTCGCTTTATAAACGACATTTAAGTTGTGTGGATACAGTCTAAAGAATATATCAATTCCTTTTTGATAAGTATAGGGTGGAAAATAAGTAAGTGATATAGGATTCTCTTTTTCTGCTTGAAGTATTAAATTCAACTCTTCCTCCGTGTTATAATATCTTTTAATATCTGTATAACTGTATGAAAACGTGTATACATACAAAAAATGAACGGATCTAATACTAAATATCCCGATAATGATTAAACCAATTAATATTACCGCTTTTTTACGAGTAAATCTAGGAAATATTCTTGTTACCTCCAAAAAACTATGAAAGGTGTTGATAATTTCTTAGCCTGATGAATATATTACACTTATTATTAAAAAGAAGAAAATTCCTTATTGTATGAATTATTGGATGCAGATCTAACTGAACTTGAATTCATATCAATTCAATATAAAATTCAATGAATTTTTATTTTGAAAATATCATTCATTAACGAGACCAATTTTAGAATGGATGAGTAAGAGCATGAGAAAGAAAAAGAAATTACCATGCGATGCTCGATCCAAATTGTTAACATTATAGAAAACAGTTAGAAAATAATTTAAGAACTTGAATGGTTTGACATGAAACTCACCCTAGAATTCATACCACTAACCAAAGAGGATTCGCTCTATAGATTTTTAAAACGAACTAATAAAGAGGGCACGTGGCGGGAGATTAAGTTTGATTTGATTAACAAATTTGGACGGAGGTGCCAGATTTGTGAGCAACCAACTACCCTCCTTGAACTGCACGAAAAATGGGAATATGACGAGGAGAATTGCGTTCAGCGACTCGTGGACATGCAGATGGTGTGTAACTTGTGCCATCGGGTTAAGCACATGAACAGTTTTTATCAATCGAAGCAAGTAAAGCATGGGATAAAAAAATCGGAGATGACCAAGCAGGAATTGATCAATCATTTCTGTAAAGTGAATGATTGTTCGGAAGAAGATTTTGATCGTGTCGAGGAGGAGGCTTTTAAAACATTAAGGTGGCGAAATCGGATAAAATGGAAGAAAGATTTTAGCCTATTTTACAAGCCGATCAATCAATGACTAAAAAACACTAAAAAAGAGCGTTAAGCAGAATATAGGTTCAAGAAATTAAAGCAAAATATATCTTGGAAAAATCATGTTATAAAAAAGGATCAAAAACGGATGAATTTTATTGTATTTAATCTTATATTTTTCATTTAACTGTTGTTTTATTTCTTTATTTTCAAGTTATCTAATCTTTTTAATAGGTTTGGCAATATAATCAATGATTTTTATCATTGTAACGATCATAGAAGCTCTCCTCGTGTAATAAGGGATGTTCTTGTTTGAAATGAAAATACATAATAATAGTAATAAAATTTAAAAAATAATAAATGATGAGGGTATTAACAAGCGCTAAATGCGATTGATTTAATTTTTATCGTTCTTGGGAGAGAAATCACATGAAAAAACTTTACCCTATATTGGTTTTATCAATAGTCGCTACTTCAATTCCATTAATATTACTTGTATCGACCTTATCAACTGAAGTTTGGAGTGATGTTGGATTATATACAACTTCTGATCATGCTAATGTTACTTTAAGTCAACCGAACCCGCTTTTAGGAAATAAATATGTTGTAATTGCGGGAGGTTCGTTTGTAAGGTATGAGGGAATGGTTTATGTTAATGTTACAATAATGAATAAAGATACAAAAGTAAATCAAACTCGATCATTTACAATAGATGCGACTAGTTCTTATGTTGAAGTCTCATTTGGGTCGGCGGAATTTACGTTAGAACCAGGATCATATACGATATTCTATGAAAGTAATATAATTAATCTTGGTTATGCAATGTATACTAAGGGTTGGTTATGTAATCCGAATAATCCACTTATTCCCGAGAATCTCCCCAATCCAAACGACATTCAATATATTCTCATTATTGTTTGCGCTTGTGTTCTAGCAGGACTTGGTCTCTATCTAGGTTATAACATTTTGTTTAGAAGGAAGGAAAATTAAAACAAGATGCATAAGAAATTGATAAAAATAACTCCCTCCTTTTATTTTAAATAAGATATTCATGATTTTAATTAAGTTCTTTAAAATTCTTTCTAAAAAAAAATTTAAAACCATTCAGGTGAAAGAATTATTCATGTCAAATATTCATGTTCCTATTGATATTTCAGATTTACAGTCCAGTATTCCTCCAGATGAGGAAATAATTTATAGTACACTAGCAAGGGGTGCACTTGCTGTATCATCAAAATACATTGGTAATTGGAAGACGCATGTTCTAATAACAAGAAAAGGAATCGCTTTCTTCATGTACCAAAAGAAAGATCATGGCATAGATTCCGTTTATGTTACTCTACATAAAATTATTGTCCCAGGAATGACTGGAGCATTGAGAATACCGGAATATTGTCATTTGTATCTTGAAAGACACCCAAGTGAAGATAAAAAGGATTATAAAAAAAGAGAAAGAGCATTTGAAGCTTTTATTTCTCAACCAGTTATTGAAGCGAAAAAAATGCAGATTGAAATCTTAAAAGACAATGATGATAAAAATAGTCAAAAGAAGATAAGCAACTTAGAAAAAGAAATAAAAAAAACTGAAAATGTCTTGAAAAAATGGTCTAAATGGCTGTAATTATCCCATAATCCAATTTAAAGAAAGAAAGAAACTAGATTTTTTACTTGAATCTTGAAAATAATTGATCTATTCTTGCATCATCGCAATCAAAGTCAACTTTCATGGCAAGTTTCTCATTTTTTAACTCGGATACTTTTTTATTAAACGAATCAAGGGAATGAAGTTCTTCTTGACTCCAGTTATCACTAAATACTGGTGTATTATCGTGAATTAATTTTAAAATGAAAAAAATCATTAGATTTTTGATAAAACTTGAAAATTAATTTTATCGAGTAAATAATTGATAATTCTCTGCAGTATCTATTTGTTGGAATTTTAATTCATTTTTTATTATATTTATTAAATCTGAAATATCTGAAACTCGCAAGAATTTAGTCCAATATCCTTTGTATTTATGATTAAAGAGAATATCATTACAAAATCGTTTCAAAATTATTTTAATTTCTTGAACACTTTCCAATTTTGCATAACTAATATTTTTAATCTTTACAATATTCATATCTTCTTTGTTCATAAATTTCACATTACAAAATCCCCGGACATCCATATCTATATGTGAAGAAATCCAAAATATCTTGTCTTTCGTTAAAGCATATTCAATGTTCTTTAGACGCATTCTTCTATAAATTATTATCATTAGAATCCCTAAAATCAAGGTGGAAACTAAGAACATAGATAAGTTAAGTATGAAGTTATCGAAATTCCCGGTATCCAAACCACGAAAATATTCAAAAATTGCAATGATTCCACTAGGGGCAATCACTATGGCTGATAATGCTGGGAATTCTATAAATAATGATATTAAGAAAGCACGCTTGTCCGGTCTCCCTTTCCATAAAATTTCTTCATTTTCATCTAATAAATCGGTAACTTTTTCCATATTATATTCCCATTATAATGAAATACTTGATAATTAAAAAGATTCTTGGTTGGAATTTTGGAATTACAGCTAGCTATTTATGCGTGTTTGATCTATGTCATTACGACGAAGATTTAGGAGGCAATAGCATGGGAAAAAAAGGAAGAAGGCCAAATGATAATCGATCAGATGTGATGAATCCAAATCATCCTAAATGTGAAGACGATGATAACGATTAATGAATTATTGATTAATAAATCATTCATTTCTACAAGGGTGAGTTTAAAATATTTAAGAAATTAAAAATATTGAATTTTAAATAAATAATATTTTTAATAAAAAGGATATGGAGATTAACTTGAGAGTATTATTTGATACAAATATAATAATTCACAGGGAAAATCATAAAATTATCTCTGAATCTTTACAGAAATTAATAAAAATTTTGAATTCTGAAGGAATTTCTATAATTATCCATCCTTTCTCAAAGAATGAGATTGAAAATGATAAAGATTCTGAGAGAAGAAAGATTTCTTTGTCAAAATTAGAAACATATTCTCTTTTAGAATCACCACCCAATCCAATCAATGATATAAGATTTATCAAATTAATTGGAGAAGCTTCAAGGAAACATGATGAAATTGATAATTTTATTTTATATGCAGTATATAAGAATGCAGTCGATTTTTTAATCACCGAAGATATGAAGATCCTTAAGAAAGCTAAGTTAATTTCATTATCGGAGAGAGTTCTTTCAATTGATGATGCATTATTTGTGTTCAAAGGATTGAGCAAAAAAGAAAAAGTTCACATACCTCCATCTATCAAAAAAGATTTCATGTATAATTTAAATTTAGATGATCCGATATTTAATTCTTTAAAATTAGAATATCCAGAATTTAATGAATGGTTCAAAAAAAAATCGAGAGAAGGTAGAGAATGTTGGGTTAATTTTATGGAAGATGGAAAAATTGGAGCATTATTAATTTTTAAACTTGAAAATGAAATAATTCCTTTAAATCCCCCCATACCTCGTAAAAAAAGATTGAAAATTGCTACGATGAAAGTTATAAAAATTGGATATAAAATTGGGGAATTATTACTTAAACTTTCTATAGATTTAGCAATAAAAAATAAAATGGAAGAAATTTATTTAACGCATTTTTCAAAACCTCTGGATAATTTAGTTGATTTGATAACAGAATATGGATTCAAAATGATTGGAAAATTTAATAATGGAGAAGAGGTATTTCTCAAGAAATTAATGTTAGAGAAAGAAGATATTCAAGGATTAAAGCCATTGGATATCCTAAATCAATTCTATCCAAATTTTTATGATGGTATTAAAGTAAAAAAATTCATAGTACCAATTAGACCTCAATTTCATCAACGACTTTTTACTAGCTTCCCAGGAAGGCAAACATTGTTAGAGGAGCATATAGGAGATTTTATCATCGAAGGAAATAGTATAAAAAAAGTATATTTAACTCATTCAAATATAAAAAGGATAAAAGAAGGAGATTTAATATTATTTTATCGCTCAATTGATAAGCAAAAAATAACGACTATAGGAATAGTTGAAGA
Organism: Promethearchaeota archaeon; assembly: GCA_011365055.1. Next base: position 1,797 of record RDOG01000003.1, on the reverse strand, counting down.
TGTATTTTTTGAGATGCAAGACCTTGATGAGATAATTCGAATTGTTTCTAAAAGAACAGTATATTCTAGAAGTGAAATTAATGATTTATTAACTAAACCAATTACTATAATAAAATTTAGACATTTATTTCATCTGAGAAAAGGATATAAATTGAAAAAATTAATAAAACGTGGAGTTTTGTCGGCGGCTCCGCAAACAATAACAGAAATAAACCATGAAAGCTATACGATCATAAAAAACGAGGGTGGTATTGATCGCCGTTTTACTTTCGATTAAACCTAAGTATGTTGAGCAGATCTTGAAGGGAAACAAAAAATACGAATTTAGAAAAGCGGGATTCAATAAGAAAAAAGGCGCAAAAGCATTTATTTATGCCACTTCTCCAATTAAACGAATTGTTGCCGTTTTTACGGTAAATGAAATCTTTGAGGATTCTCCTGAGAATTTATGGGAACAGTTTCATGAAGAGTCGGGAATTGAATACGAAAATTACATTAAATATTTTTCCAATAAGGAGAAGGGATATGCGATAAAAATTGATGATTTAAACGAATTTGAACATCCAATTGATCCAAAAGAAAAAGATCCCTCTTTTAGACCTCCGCAATCCTTCTATTATATCGATTCATCTAGGTTTTCTATCAAAGAACTCATATAATTTTTTTAAAGCGCATTTTTCTGAGACAGATTTTATTTTATTAAAGGATAAAATTCTTGATAGTCTAATTTTCTTTGGAGAGGATTTCGAATGGATTTTGATTATTTAAACTTGATAGCATTATGTCTTTCAGATGGGGGAATTGGCTTCAGTAAAGAAGCGCTTTATATTCATTTTACAAATAAATCTGAAGTTTTATTAGACCTATTTAGAAAAGAAATCAAAAAATTTTCTTCAAATAAGATTCATCGAGATGAAAAACCCAGAGGTATAACATTAAAAGTCTTTGATCAAGTTCTAATAAAGAAATTACTCAATATTTCACCAAGTTATCGTACTAAAGCTTGTAATAAACGCCCAATTTGTCCTATTTTAAAAGATAAATTTAATTATAAAATTGGATATCATCAACATATTAACTATAATGATTTGAAATACTAAGAAATAATTATTCCTGAATCAATATTTAGAAATAAAGAGGAAAAAGCTAAATTCTTACAAATTTATATTTCGTGTGATGGTTATGCATCTATTTTTCCAAGAAAAAAGTCTTGGAGTGCGGTAGAACGTATTATCGCGATAGTCTGCCACCAGCCAATTTTAAAACAAAGATTACATGAATTATTGTTAGATTTAGAAATTAAACATTCTGTAAAACCTTATTCCCTTGAAATGAGAAGTAGAGAATCAATTTTAAATTTTAAAAAAAAGATAGGATTCATAAAAGGAGTAAAAATGACTGGAAATTCTAAATATTGGGAAGGATTTTCTAAAGATTATATATTAGATTTAATTATCAAATCTTACTCTATTAAATTTGAATCCAAAGATCCTAATAACATTATAAGACAATTAAAAAATTCAGAAAATTAAAAAAGGGATCACGCGTTTCTAATCGTTTTGTTTACAAGAGAGAGGCAGGATATCCCGCCTCAAATGCTTACTTAGGAGGTGATCCAGCCGCAGGTTCCCCTACGGCTACCTTGTTACGACTTCTGCCCTCTTACGGACCGGAGGATCGAACCTGACATGACGAAAGGGTCTCTCCCACAGTCCATTCAAGTGCAGCGACGGGCGGTTTATACTTCTTGGAGAACTGGCGAACAACTTCTCTCAAGAATGTGTACAAGGAGCAGGG
>RDOG01000038.1 GCA_011365055.1 Promethearchaeota archaeon | reverse complement strand
TGTCAAGCCCATCAATCACCTTTATCTTGTTGTCTATAAAAGATAGATTTTCTAGCTTGGTAAGATATTCGATGTTTTCGATGCGCTTAATCCTGTTGCTGACCATAACCAACCTCTGAAGTAAAAATAAACAAGAAATTTCTTCTGGGATGGAAATTAACAGTTTGTCGCTCAAATCTAACTTGATAATCTTATCTGATCATTGACTTTCAATTTATATTCATCTAAATCATACTTTTCCTTAAAGAATTGGATGTCATTAATATTTTTCAAGTATTTCACGCTTATTCTTCGCTCTAAATAATATACATAGGGCAAAATATAAAATCATTTCTGATATTTATTGCGCAAAAAAAGATTAAAATGATCATCATAATCATTGACTTTGAATATATTCTCTCATAACGAGGATACTTGTTATATTTTTTTTAGAATTTGATATACTAATGGATAATTTTTGTTTTTCAAAAATTCACTTTTATAGATAGAAATTTTTAATTGTTTGAATCATCATATTATTCATAATGCAACTGGGAAAAAATGAAAGGGATTATTTTCTAAAAAAATACAACTTGACAGATGATGACATCGAAGTCAATCTAGATTCAGACATCATCAAACTATTTATAGAGGGGAAAAATTTGGAAATGATTCCAGATGACCTTGCGTGCTTGAAAAAAATAACCAGATTACATCTCCAGTATAATTTTATCAGGGAAATAACGAATTTAGAAAATTTGACTGAATTAAAGCATTTACATTTGTATCGGAATCGAATAAAAAAGATAACGAATTTAGAAAAGCTTGAACGTTTAGTAGAGTTAGTCCTTAGTTATAATGAAATAGCGCAAATTTCTGGCTTGGAAAATTTATTAACTCTTGAAGATTTAATTTTGAAATTCAATAAAATCGGTAAAATTGAGAACTTAAACATTTTATGTAAATTAAAATCTCTCTTTTTAAGAGGAAATAGAATTTCTAAAATCGAGGGATTAGATTCTTTAAAGAACCTAAAATATTTGGACTTATCAGGTAATCGGATTGAAAAAATAGAGGGTCTTGATGGCTTGGAAAACTTGAAATCACTAGGTCTAACAAATAATAAAATCACAAAAATAGAAGGATTAGAGACCTTAAAAAGTTTGGAAACGGTTTATTTATCCCATAACCAAATAGAAGAATTAGAATATTTTGACTACTTGCCAAACCTCCAGGAAGTTCATTTGAATGGAAATCCAATAAATATAAAGCACCAATTTGAACGTATCGAGTTAGATAGATTTAAAAAATACAAAAATTTCAAAAAATTAGTGCTGACGTATCCTTCCGGCTCGTTACCTTCGCCCACATGGTCTTATTATAAATTTTTAATTTTCGTAGATAAGACAGGACAAGAGTTGACACCTATGCGAGTATTTGAAATTATTGAATGGTGGAAAAAAGGGCATGACTATTTTTCATGATCGAGTAGCATTTAATGGGAACTTGCCTTATATTTAGCCTAAAAAATGGATGTGGCACAAAAAGATTTTAATAAATTATCTTGAATATGATGCATCTACTCAATTAGAAGATCTTGCAAAGGTCGAGAAAAAACATTATTTTTTTGTTATGTTCTAAAAAAAAGATATAATAAAAAAGAGAAAGATAGATTAATTCAATTTGATTCAATCAGAAAAATTTTACGCGTATTTTTTTTGAACGGTTTTCGTAATGGTCTTTTTTTCAGTTAAACTTGTTTTTAACTCTTCAGACAACTCGCCTAATCTATTTGACGTTGCCGCAATTTCTTCCATGGAAGCAGTTTGCTCTTCTGCAGATGCGTTTATCTCTTCCATCGCAGATGACGTTTCTTCACTTAATGCTAATGCTTGTTGGAGATCGGTTGTAATTTTCTTTATAAACTCAACTGTCTTTTCTATTTTTTTCATAATCTCGGAGATTTTTTCACTTGAGGTCCCAACTGCACTTTTTGATTCTTCAGCCAATTTTCGGACTTCATCCGCTACCACAGCAAACCCTCTTCCGTGTTCTCCTGCGCGACCCGCTTCTATACTCGCATTTAATGCTAGTAAGTTTGTCTGTTCAGCAATATTCGTGATAAGTCCCATAACTTTCTCAATGTCATTACTTGAATTTTTCACGCTATCTGCCAAATCTTTGATATTAATGGCAGTTTGGCTCATATCAGAAAGTTGTTTCACTTGGGATACCGTACCGGCAGATACATCTTGAGTAGTAGATGAAATTTCTTCTGCAGATGCATTTACTTCACTTGCACTGGCTGCTAATTCTGTTGCCATGTTCGCGATGTTAATTGAAACATCCCTGCTTGTGTCAATTGTTTTTTTAAGAGCAAGCCTATTTTTTCTAACCCTTATTACAACATAATATAACACAATAAATGGAAGAATTACCAAAATTGGCGAAGCTATAAAACCTGCAATAGTATTACCGTTCATGGTCTCTAGCCACCATGTCATAATTAACATTGCAGCATTAACAGTTAATAAAAAACCAATTGTTACTCTATATTCAATAGTTTTATGATCTTTTCCTAATATATAATAAAAAATTATTAATTCTATGGGAATTATTATTAACATTGATATATATAACGTCAAATCGTTTTGGAGTAATTGCATTTAACTCTTTCCTTAATTCTTTTTTTTTTCTATGATGATAAAAAGATGTTTAAATAAATATTTGAAGTTGTAAAAAAAAATGTTATTTGGCACTTTTGTATTATAAAAAAAAAGGCAATTTTACGATATGTATAATAATTTCGTTTTTTTTAATTCATCCAAATAGTTCCAAAGTGATTAATTATCTCACTTCAATTTTTCCTATAAGTTTAATTAATAGAATTGAATATATAGAATCTTAAGACTTCTAATTTCCAATTGATATATTCTATTTCCTCAAATAATTCTTAAATTCTTGAAAAATATATTCATTATAGTGAAAAGTTCTTGCAGATAATGCCGATCTTGCGTTTCCAACGTTAAATGTATCAGAAAAATGTTTAATTGTTTCAAATCCTCCAGAAGCAATTAAGGGTATTTTAATTCTATCAGTTACAGCTTTATTCAAATAATTATCATAATCAACCTTCGTTCCTTTGCGATCCATTCTCGTTAACAAGATTTCTCCAGCACCCAGCTCTTCTACTTGTTTGATCCTTTTTAAAGCACTCGAGAAGAGACTTTAATTGTTCACAGTAATAGAAAGAAAATATCATATTTTTTGTAAAATTAAATAAAAAAACAGATAAATAAAAAGAAAAAGGTAGATTAATTTCATTGGACTATAAGGATTTTACTACTAAGTTTTTGAAAAGATTTTCTTAGCAGTTTTTTCCTCAGTTAAGCTTCTTTTTAACTCTTCAGATAACTCACCTAATCTATTAGAAGTTGCCGCAATTTCTTCCATGGAAGCAGTCTGCTCTTCTGTAGACGCATTTATCTCTTCCATTGCAGAAGATGTTTCTTCACTTAATGCTAATGCATTTTGGAGGTCCTCTGTAATTTTCTTTATAAACTCAACTGTCTTTTCTATTTTTGTGGTGATGTCCGATATTTTTTCGCTTGAAATCGCAACTGCACTTTTTGATTCTTCAGCCAATTTTCGGACTTCATCAGCTACCACGGCAAATCCTCTTCCGTATTCTCCTGCGCGACCCGCTTCAATGCTTGCATTTAATGCAAGTAAATTCGTCTGTTCAGCAATGTTAGTTATGAGTCCCATTACTTTCTCGATGTCATCACTAGAATTTTTTACGCTATCTGCTAAATCTTTGATGTTAATAGCAGTTTGGTTTATATTAGTAAGTTGTTTCACTTGTGATACCGTACCCGCAGATATATCTTGAGTGGTAGATGAAATTTCTTCTGCAGATGCATTTACTTCGCCTGCACTGGCTGCTAATTCTGTAGCCATGTTTGCAACATTAATTGAGGCATCCTTGCCTACATCAATTGTTTTTTTGAGAGCAAGTCTATTTTTTCTAACCATTTTTACTATATAATATAATACAACAAATGGAGCAATCGTCAAAAAAGGTAATGTGATTGAACTTGCAATAATATCCCCATTTGCAGTTTTTAAGCTCCATGTCATTATTAATATAGTTGCATTAACTAGTAATAAAACACCGATGGTTACTTTATATTCAATAGTCTTATGATCTTTTCCCAATATATAATAAAAAATTATTAATTCTATGGGAATAACAATTAATATTGCCAAATATAAGGTTAAATCGTTGATATATAATTGCATTTTACTCTTTCCTAAAATTTCTTTTTTTTAATAACTAATTTCATGGAGATAAAAAAAGTAGAGAAATAAATATTTGAAGTTTAAAAAAAAAAATGGTATTTGGCATTTTTGTAAAAAAAATAAAAAGTCCATTTTACGAAATGTAAAAAAAATTCGTTATTTTTTATTTAGCCAAATAGTAACAAAGTGATTAATTATCTTACTTCAATTTTTTCTATAAATTTAATTAGTAGAATTAATGATATAGAACCTTAAAATTTCTAATTTCTAACTAATATATTCCGTTTTCTTAAATAATTCTTAACTTCTTGACAAGTATATTCGTTATAGTGGAAAATACTTGCAGCTAATGCCGCACTTGCGTTTCCAACCTTAAATGCATCATAAACATGTTCTAGCGTCCCGCATCCTCCAGAAGCAATTAAGGGTATTTTAATTCTATCAGTTACTGCTTTATTCAAATAATTATCATAACCATCCTTCGTTCCATCGCGATCCATGCTCGTCAACAAGATTTCTCCAGCTCCCAGTTCTTCTACTTGTTTGATCCATTTTAAGGCATCGATACTTGTTCCTGTTCGCCCCCCATAGATGTAAACTTCCCACCAAAAGTTTCCTTCAGGAGTGTTAATAACAATCTTATCTTCAGGATAATTCTCTTCAGTAACTAGAACTCGTTTTGCATCGACAGCAATAATGATGCATTGGCTTCCAAATATTTCCGCGCCTTCTTTAACAACTTGAGGATTCTTGACCGCTGCAGTATTCATGCTAATTTTATCAGCACCAGCCGTCAATATTTGTCTAATATCTTTGATAGTTCTAATACCGCCACCCACTGAGAATGGAATGAAAACTTGCTCTGCAGTTCGTTTCACGACATCAACTAATATGTCTCGTTTATCGGATGATGCAGTTATGTCTAAAAAAACGAGTTCATCAGCACCTTGCTTATCATATTCTGCTGCGAAAGTGGGAGGATCCCCTGCATCTTTAATATCTACAAATTTTATTCCCTTAACCACGCGACCTTCGGTCATATCTAAACATGGGATTATTCGTTTTGCTAAAGGCATGGATTATCACTGGAATTTTTTAAAAGCTTCTTTTATATCAAGCTTATTTTCGTATAGCGCTTTCCCTATGACTGATCCTGCAACTCCAATTTGATTTAATTTGTTCAAATCTTCCAATGTAGTAATTCCACCAGCAGCAATAACCTTTAAGGTACTTTTTTGTACCATTTTTTTCGTGATTTCAAGTTGAGTTGATGAAATTCCTTCAAGAGTTCCATCAGCTTCTTGTGATGTAAAAAGCATCCATCGAGCTCCTTTAGATTCCATTAATTTTGCGGCATCAAACACGTTCATGGTGGTCTTTTCAGTCCATCCCTTAATTAAAACTGATTCATCGCGAAAGTCAAGAGCCACACAAACATGTTCGCCACCAATTGAATCAACCAAATGTTGAACAAATTTGGGGTCTTTCATTGCGGAAGTTCCGATAATTAGCCTGTCAATGCCTATTTCAAATAAATTCTCTGCCTTTTTAAGGGTCCGAATACCGCCTCCAACTTGAATTTGCATGTCGACTTGTGTAATAATGTTCTTGATCACGGGTAAGTTATCACCTTTTCCAAATGCTCCATCTAAATCAATAATATGAAGTTGTTTGGAACCTTGATCTTGCCAATATCGGGCCATTTTTATGGGATCTTCATCATAAACTTTCACATTTGACTCAATTCCCTTAAATAGCCTAACGCATTTTCCATCTTTTAGATCTATTGCAGGAATAATTAACATTGTTTTCGGATCTCGAATTTTTCTATAGTTATAAAATTCTTATGATGTTAAAATTTTACCGTTTTAAAAATCGATATGAAATCCCAGATTAATAAAATGAAAAAAAAACTAATCAAAAAAAAAAGGTTTAATTAAATTTCAGGTCTTATAATAGAATTTTTTCTCCTAAACAAGTATATTGAGATTAGAGCACTGATTCCGATTAAGACAAATACAAAACCAAAGCCAGGGATTGGCGGAGTCGTAGGTGGCGTGTACTCATCTAACACTTCTGGTCCCGTCAAATTGGATCCATCTGCAGGATATTTAATAGGGTGCGTCGCATTGCTTGCTTCAAATCGATACGTGTTATTGTTAGTATTCAAAGTTGTTTCATAATAATAAGAGACGCCATCATCGAACGAAGAATCACTTGGATCCGCTTTTAACATGTTAAAGGATTGATTGTTAATATATACTTTCATATATAATGGAGCAGCATTCGTTGGATCAAAATAGGTTACTGTATAATTAAAAACAGTTGTCTTATATCCAGTTGTTGGAGAGACTTGACCGTATAGAAGTGTGCTTGTTGTTGGCGGGCTTGTTACTTCAGGACCTGGAAAGCTCCCACTGCTAGGAAGAACGTCAGTTAAACTACCATCACTCGTACTAAAATAATAATTATGAGTGCTTGCACTTAAAGTAGTTGAATATTGATACTGACAGCCATCGGTATATGTAGTATCCCCAGGATTAACTTTACTCATATCATGAGTCAAACCATCGATAGCAACACGAACATACATAGGTGCATCATTATCAACATCTGAATAAGTCACATAATAGGTGAATGTCGTTGATGTCATGCCATATGAAGGAGTTACAGACCCTTCTGATAACTCTGGAGCGTTGTTTGAAGGTGGAGGGCTTGAGACAGGTGAAGTATCTTCATATAAATATGTTGCATCAGTCATTGATGTTACTGCTAAATAAGTATCGCTAGATTGTACTGTAAACGCCCCAGATGGAATCGTTGAAATTATAGAACTGCCTGAAGCAGAACCGACAGAAGCTGCACTTGTTATATAATAAGTCCATCCACTTCCACTCCAATATCCTGAGGAGCCAAATAATACAACAACGTTTGTTAAAGTTGTTAAAGGAATTTCTGGAATCCAATAAAGCACATAATCATAGAGTTCATCACCAGTTACATCAATATAGATCATGCAAGATGCAGTTGAAGTCGTCCCAGAAGGCCAAGTACTTTGAAAGTTTATTGTAATTGTTTGTCCTGATCTCGTAATCGTTGTGATGTCAATATTGTCAGCATAATTGCCCGTTGCGTTATCATTTGGATCACTTAAGTTCTCCCTATAAACATCATCTTCGCTATCAGTCACAGGAGCTGCTTGATATGCTCTAACTGGAGAAAATATTGCCAAAGAAAATATTAATAGACCGAGAATAACAGCTAATAATAAATGTTTCTTTTCCTTCAACTTATATATCTCCCACTTATATATTCTTTTCTCGAATTTATAAGTGATTAACATTTATTATTTTCTTTTAAAAAGCTTATTGTATTTGCAATATTGATGATAAAAATAAAATATTTTTATCGAACTACCTTTTTTTCTATTCTACTAATTCACTCAAAAAATCTTTCAAATTGCTTTTCCAAAATAAATTTTTACCGAATAAATGCAGATTCATTCAACTAAAATTCGAATAATTAAAAAAAGTTCACTTTTTTTATGAATATTGTGAACATTTTTACTAGAATTCTTGATAAAACGTATCAAATTGCGTATCAAATAATCTAAAAAAATGTTATTTTGTTGGGCTAATAATATAATCTAAGAAAAAATTTTATCGGATGTAAACAGCCATGGATTATATTCTTTACCCAGGATGCTTGATAACTTATAGATTTCCATTTATAGAAAAAATGACTAGGTTAGCATTTAATGAATTAGATATAAATTTGATAGAGCCTATTGGGTTTACCTGTTGTCCGGATCCTCAAGGAATGCAAAGTCATGATAAAAAAAAATGGATATTAACTGCTGCGAGAAATTTAGCATTGGCAGACAGGTTAAACTTGGATATTTTTACCATTTGTAATGGGTGTTATGGAACGTTTAGAAAAGTGGCTCACATTTTAAATGATGATATTGTATTAAAAGATGAAATTAATGAAGAATTAAGCAAGTTAAATTTAGAATTTAAAGGAAAGATAAAAGTAAAACATATTCATGAGGTTTTACTACGGGATATTGGATTAAAAAAACTAAACAGCAAGATTACAAATCCATTAAGCGCTATCAAGATCGCCATTCATTATGGATGTAAATTAATTCGTCCAAGTAATATTGTGGAATTTAATGATGGAAAAAAATCCACGTCATTAGAGCAAATTATTGATGTTTTTGGAGCCAAGGTTGTAGATTATGAAGATCAATTGGCTTGTTGTGGAGGATTCTTAAATTATTTCAGTGAAATAGAATCATTGACTGTAATTCAAAAGAAACTTCTCTCCATTCAAGATGCAGGAGCCGACTGTATTGCTGTAATGTGCCCTAATTGCTTCCTACAATTTGAGACGGGTCAGTTAAAACTACAAAAAAATAATGTTGACGTGAACCTTCCTGTTTTTCACATTTCCGAACTTTTAGCCAATGCAATGGGATTAGAAACTACTCAGAACATCTTGAAAAATCATAAGATCATGGCAGACATTCATGGAAAGAAATTAAAAATAAAAGAAATTAGCGAGAATCTTTCTAAATATTTCAGGTTAGATTTACTCAAGAATTGTGCAGAATGCAGGGCATGTTCCAAGGACTGCACCTTAATTAAATCTGTCGAATACGATCCGTTAAAATATGTAGATTTGTTAATTGAAGGAAGAATTGAAGAAGTTCTTAAAGATAAAGGTGTCTGGTATTGCTTAACTTGTTATTCTTGTCTTGAAAAATGTCCACAACGAATGGGTCTCGCAGATTTTTTTATGAAATTACGAAATTTAGCGACTGAGCTTGGTCATGGACTTGAAGCCATAAATTTAGAATCCCAAAAATTCCTCAAAGATGGTGTCATAACAGGCAAGTTATTAGGACAAAGAAGAAGATTAAACCTTCCAATCGAGACCATGGATGGAATTAATGAATTGAAGAAATTATTTGGTAAAAATAATGAATTGGATGTGGAAACATGATAGAAAATTCTTTTGCAAACATGCCAAAAATTAGAGATGATAAGATTTTTGATGCGTGTGGTATTGCAGGTTTTATGAATATTGATGGAAAGTTAGTGGATGGAAAAAAAATTAAGGAAATGATTGGAATATTAAAAGATCGTGAGAATGGATTAGGTGGAGGGTTTGCGGCTTATGGTCTGTTTCCTGAATTTAAGGATCAATATTGTATTCAAGTTCTATTGGATGATAGAGAAGCTAGAGATGACGTAAGAGCATATCTAAATTCTGTTATTCGAATGGTGAAGACAGAACGATGTCCCACAAGTGATAACATATCACCAGCACCCATGGTATGGCGATTTTTTGTAGATGTTCCGCATTCTTTCGGTAATCCAGATGATTTTATTGTAAAAGTCATCATGCACATAAATACGAAGATAAATGGAGCATTTTGTTTATCAAGTGGAAAAAACATGGCGGTATTCAAGGGTAATGGATGGGCTACAGAAATCGCAGATTTTTATCAACTTGAACGATATCGGGCTTCCATGTGGTTAGCACATTCAAGATTTCCAACAAACACGCCGGGTTGGTGGGGTGGAGCTCATCCTTTTAATGTTTTAGGGTTTTCGGTTGTACATAATGGTGAAATAACGTCCTATGGAACGAATAAACGATACTTGGAAATGTTTGGTTACGAATGCTCCCTGCTTACGGATACAGAAGTTGTTGCGTATTTAGTAGATCTCTTATTAAGAAAACACGGATTATCTAAATTAATTACTTGCAATATCCTGGCCCCTCCTTATTATGAGGAGATAAGTTCCATGGATGAACGTGACAGAAAAATATACAAGTTGTTAAGAGTTAATTATGGACCTGCAATGTTGAATGGACCATTCAGTATCTTAGTTGGAGCCAATAATCCTATTCCTACAATGATAGGTTTGTCAGATCGTAAAAAATTACGTCCATTAATAGCAGGAATTACTGAGGATGAGAAAACTGTTTACTTGAGTAGTGAGGAAAGTGCAATCAGGAAGGTAGAAGATAATTTAAAATCCGTGTGGGCACCCATGGCTGGTGTACCAGTAATTGTAGAATCGGGTAACGGGTTAATTTCAGATGGGAAAGAAAGAATATTAGCTTGTGAGGTACATGCAAGGTAGTATGGAGATGGTTTTATGGAGTTAGAGTCAAATATCAGGCATAGAGTACCACCAAAATTTGTAGTTCAAATTGATAGAGAAAAATGCGTTTTATGTAAGCGATGCACGATCAATTGTTCTTATGGTGCGCTCAAATTTAATGGTGAAAAAATAGTTGCAGATAATAATGAATGTGTCATGTGTAAAAGATGCGCGCTCATGTGTCCACAAGCAGCTATTGAAATAATACCTCATCAAATCCAATATTCACCACATCAAACGTACGATGACAGGATAAGGAGAATTATTTATGAACAATCGAGCACGGGTGGGGTATTATTAGCTTCATGTGGAAATGATTTACCGTATCGCTTCATATTCGATGATCTATTATTAGATGCTTGTCAGGTTACAAATCCAGCCATTGATCCATTACGTGAACCTATTGAAACTCAGATTTTTGTTGGTAAAAAACCTAGCAGCTTACCCTTAGATTGTGATACCAGGGACGTAATTTTAAAATTAGAGTACCCACCAAATATTGAATTACAAGTTCCAATAATAGTTGGACACATGTCAATAGGGTCCATTAGTTATAATGCCTGTTTATCAATCTTAAATGCAGTTAAAAAAATTGGTACCTTAGCGGGGACTGGAGAAGGAGGCCTTCACAAGGATTTTTTTCAATTTAAAGATCATATCATAAGTGAAGTCGCATCAGGTCGCTTCGGTGTTGATCTAAAATATCTTCGAGGCGTAGCAGCTTTAGAGATAAAAATTGGACAAGGTGCAAAGCCAGGTCATGGAGGGCATCTACCAGGAAAGAAAGTTTCTAAAATGATTTCAGAAACACGAATGATACCCCAAGGTTCTGATGCATTATCACCATATCCACATCATGATATATATTCAATTGAAGATTTAAAACAATTAATTGGTGCATTAAAAGAAATAACAGAATATACTGTACCAGTTGGAGTAAAAATTGCAGCAGTTCATAATGTTGCACCCATATCTAGCGGTATTGCTCGAGCTGGTGCGGATTTCATTACAATTGATGGATTTAGAGGTGGAACGGGTGCAGCACCACGTATTATAAGAGATCACGCTGGAATACCCATTGAATTAGCGATTGCAGCAGTGGATCAACGATTACGAGAAGAAGGAATCAGACAAGATGTGTCAATTTTTGCAGGTGGAAGTATCAGATATTCAGCCGACATGATTAAAATTATTGCATTGGGGGCAGATGCAGCTCAAGTATCGACACCCGTCTTAGTTGCCATGGGATGCACGGTATGCCAAAGCTGTCACCGAGGATTATGTTCATGGGGTATTGCTACTCAAAGAGCAGACTTAATACATCGATTAGATGTTGACGTGTCATCAAAACGGATTGTAAATCTTTTTCATGCTTGGAATGAAGAATTACGAGAAATTTTAGGTGCCATGGGTATTGATTCCGTGGAAAGCTTGCGGGGTAATAGAGATAGATTAAGATATATTGGTAATAATCCAAAAATTGGTGAAATTTTAGGTGTGAAACATGCAGGAGAGTAAAACTATTCCAGATCTAAAGGTTATCAATGCATTAGAAAATAATCAAGTATTAGGTTATAAAGAATTAAATGCACTTATTAGGCAAGCAATCAAAGAAGAATATACTAATCTCAGAATTACAAACGTTTATGGGCAACGTTTCATTGGTGCTGGATTAATTTGCGAAGAGAGCAATTCTCTGCAAATAGAAATCATTGGAACCCCTGGTAATGACTTTGGAATTTTTTTAGATGGACCAAAATTGATTGTAAAGGGAAACGCTGAAGATCAAGTAGGAAACACGATGAACGATGGTACCATTATTATCCACGGTGATTGTCGAGATGTGACAGGATTATCAATGCGAGGAGGAAAGATATTTGTGAAAGGAAATGCGGGGTATCGTATTGGAATTCACATGAAAGAATATCAGTCTAAAATTCCCACAATTGTAATTGGCGGATCTGCAAAGGAATTTTTTGGAGAATACATGGCTGGTGGAATGTTAATTGCGTTAGGGTTACAGATTGAAGAAGGAAAAGTACAAGACTTAGAAAAGATTGTGGCTCCATATGTTGGTAGTGGAATCCATGGAGGGACCATTTTTCTACGAGGCGATATTCCAGATAATTATTTAGGAATTGGTGCAGTGAAAAAACCGATATCAGAATCAGATCAAGTTAAACTTGAACCTATTATCACCGAATTTTGTAAAAACTTTAATTTAAACACTGATATTATTTGGAACAAACCTTTTAACAAGATTTTTCCAGGATCACATCGACCTTATGCAGCATATTATACTGCAAAACCTATTTAATTTATAGCTCTTTTTTTATATAATAATCATAAAAAAAATTTTGATATTATCACTAATTAATATAGAAACTATCAATTAGTGACATTTCTCTATTGTATATTAAAAAAAAATAAAATGTGAAATAGAAAAAAAAATGATGTTAAATTAAAAAATATATAAAAAATGTGATAGCAGATTATTTATGGAAAAAAATGAAAATAATATGATTATAATTAGACGCAATAACTAAGAAAAATATAGAAAAAATTTAGCTGAGAATTGAATGAGAAAATTAATTATAATAAAAGGTAATAAAGTTGCTTGTCAATCATTAAAAGGGCTTTTGGAAAATCGAGGATATGAAGTAAAATATGCAAGTACTTTTAAACAAGCTGAAGCGCTTATAAATAATGAAATTTTTGATTTTTATTTAATTGATTTAATTTTAGCTGGCGGAAATGGAATTACTCTTATGAGAAAAATTAAAGAAAAGAATCCACTTTCAAAAATCATTGTTATCACAGATTATTCAGATGAACAATCAATTATAGATGCAATTGAATCATTCAATACTTTCTAACGGATTATAACTAATTAATTCATTTTATTTTCTATAATTTTAAAGATATTTTCTATCATAAAATATTATTTTTTTTTTTTTTAATGAAATTTAATCTTCATATATTTATT
>RDOG01000037.1 GCA_011365055.1 Promethearchaeota archaeon | reverse complement strand
TATGAATTTCAATTTAATAATTGCAAAAAAAATAGGTACATTGTTAAAAGAGGAGGACTTTATTCCACATTTTCCATTATGTTCTAAAAATAAAGAAAAAAACGTTTTTATAAACAATATTGATGCATACTGGACTCCCGTTGGTCCGATTACTCGAGTTTCATTTATAATTAATGTCTGTAATGAAGACAATACTCAAAAAAGTCTTTTTATCATGCATGATGCGGGAGAAGAGAATAATATATCACCGAAATTTTCTGTAGATTCTCAAAAATTTGGTAACATAACTATTCATAAAAACTTTACACGAGCATTCAATTTGAGAAGGAAACCTAATTACGAAATTAGTTTTTTTTTATTGTCATCTAATAATAAAACAATAATACCTAACTCAGAATATAAAATTTCAATAAGTCTTAATAAAACAAAAACCGATATTGCAGTTGGGGTGGGAAAACAAGTTTTCAAAGTTTTGGTAAAACTAATTAAATAAAAGATAAATAAATTCCACATTATTTCCTTTTTCTATATGTCGTGTTATATACAAACAGAAATAAGTTTGATAAAGATACCTTGACCCTGATTAAGATCCATTAAACTCTTTTTAATTTGACGTTCAAGTGAGGGAATATAAGTTTGAATAATTGCCCTTAAAATTTGAGTACAAACATCAATATATTCATAAATAAAATTATTTTGCATTCCGGTTCTGGTTCTTCAATTTAATTCATTAAAATGTTTTTTAAAGGCAGTAAAAATATTTCTACAGGCCCACAGATAACTTCTAAATTCCTTAAAACTGCATCCCTTGTTCTATTATCTGAGTAAAATTGATTATTATCCATTTCTTTTATATATTTTAAAATTCTTGATACTACATACTACTTCAAGTATATTTAATAAAAAAAATTTTTATTTATTAGAATTTTATTAGTATTATAAAACATAAATGGAGATGTGTTTAAAATGGGAAATAAAAAATGCTTTTATATAATTATTTGCTTAATATTTCTTTCTTTCTCTGTTTGGTTCAATATTTCTGCTGAAAATCATCGCATTGATACTCAAAAAATATCCTTTAATACCGCAGATGCAAATAATTTTACATATAGCTACATGTCAGTATTTGATACAACCCGCAATGTTAATGCAACGAGAGTATTGATTAATTATGGTGAATATAATAATACATTCTATCATTTAATCGTTGATGAGCCAAATAATAATTACACGGGTGTTTTTGATTTTGCATTTCAATATTATGATTCGATAGGAAATCAAAGAAGAATTAATTTACATAAAGATCTTTCATTCATAGAGACTGCCGTAGGTCCTGGCTTTGATGGTACGTATCTTATTAATTTACACGATTATACAGATGCTCTTTGGCTTAAAAATACAGTATCAAACTATTCTAGTCCTGAAATATACCCTCATGGTGTTATTGATTTTGAAATAATACCGCCTCAATTAGAAACTATTAATGATAATGTTGGATTAAACTGGTCAATTCAATCACATTTAATTAATGCTTTTGAATACTCGAATGGTACAGCTGACTGGAACATTAATTGCAGTTTTTATCGTAAATTAACGTTTCATTTTATAGTGGAAAATCAAACTGTCAGTTTAAAAATGGACATAAAGCTTTCAAATTTCAGTTTAAATAATGCGATATATGATGGTACCCCAAACAGCGCTAATTTTTCAAAAAGTAATAATATAACACAAATGTGGGATATTTCCGTTGATGGAGATTCTGACCTAAATTGGACAGTAGATGGTGTCGAGATTGAACCCGAGAGTTTAACTCAATCAATAGCAAATAATGCAACTATTTCTTTTGGGAATGAAACATTATCAGAAATTGATTTCGGTAATATTTTTCTAATCAATGATACGGAGCAAAAAAACATTAAAACTCAAGCTGGTGGTGGCGGGAGAAACATGCTCTTGTATAATACAATATATCCCGAACTTAATTTGACTGATGTAGATACTATAGAATTAGATCCAGAAGTTAAGATATTTTTCGGTAGTCCAAATCTTCCTCCAAATACTCCTTCGATACCTGGATTTACATGGATCTTCGCAATACTAAGCATAATAATGGTGATTTCTATAATTTACGTAACAACACGAAAACAGAGTTATGCAAAGCTTTACAAATAAATTTTTTTTTTATTTTTAATGAGATATAAATGTAATTTATGTTTTTAAAAAATACGAGTTTTTAAAATGAGAGTATTAGGAATTGATAAGAATAAATGTACAAACTGCAAACTATGCACAAAAGAATGCCCAGTAATGTTATATCATTTAGATGAAAACGAACAGACCGCTTTTTCTGATGAATTTAATGCATGTATAGAATGTGGGCATTGCATGTCATCATGTCCTTCAGAAGCAATTCGATTCGAAGCAGAGGAATCGTTTAAAACCTTTGATAATATAAGAGAACCTTCTAAACTAATTGATTACGAGACATTAATGAACGTTCTCCGAGCTCGACGCTCAATTAGACAATACAAGAACGGTAAAGAAATTCCAGATAGTGAAATTGATGCAGTTCTTGAAGCAATGAGATATGCGCCGAACGCTTCAAATTATCAAAATTGGAGATATATAGTCATAAACAACAAGAAAATGAAGGATTTATTAGTTTTTAAAACGATTAAGATGTTCAAATTACTTAAAAAAGGTTTTAAAATAAAATGGCTAGTTAAACCTTTCGTTTCCAAATTTGTACGAGAACAACTTAATGATCCGTCTACAGAGGATAGGGTAAATAAAATTATTGAATCGTATGAAAAAGGAAATGATCCTATATTTTTTAATGCACCTTGTGTTATCATTTTACATTCCCCAAATTACGGAAAAATGTGTGGAAATGATGCAGGATTAGCGTTCATGCATGGAATGCTTGCAGCACAAGCTCGTGGTTTGGGGACGTGCTGGATAGGTTCTGTACAAGAATTAGTTTTTCGTGATAAGGCTATACGAAAGAAGTTAGGCATTCCAAAAGGTAATCGTCCATGGGGTGTCATGACCTTGGGTTATCCAAGTATAAAATATAAGGAAGTTCCCAGCCGGAAACCATTAAATGTCATTCGAATTTAATCTTAAAATGGGTAAACTTAGTAAAGTTATCTTTCGAATTGAAAAAGGAAATATTTTCAATCTAATCTTTTATTTTTTAATTTAATATTGAATTATATTCGAAAATAAAAAATTTTTTAGATAAATGAATGAATTAAAGAAATAAATTCATCTATTTAAAGAAAATTAGAAAGAAAAATATCAAATTTACAAAGGAATTAATATATTAACTAAAATCATTTTCATTATACGCAATATATGAAAAAAAATGCTAAAAATTCTTAAACTTTCAACAAATGAGATAATTTTAAAATATTATAATAGTGATTATTACGACCTTAATTCGTTAAATTTAAAATAAAAATTAAAAAACCTTTATTAAAGATTCAATACTAAAAAATAAATATATTTAAGAGAGGGATTCAAATGAATTCAAGATCAAAAAAAATATTAGCTCTTGTACTTTCAGCTATCACGATCGTTAGTGTTATCATCATAGTAATAATTTTGATACCACCCCTAGATTCTGGACGAAAATATCCAAAAGACACTTTTATCTGGATATCTGGCGATAATAGCCACAGTAATAATGGAACCTATGGTACGAAAGGCGTTGCTGATGCCAATAACATGCCTGGAGCAAGATCTACTAGCTGTTCTTGGACTGATTCGTCAGGGAACCTCTGGCTTTTTGGGGGTTATGGATTTGATAATGTAAGTGGAGTTGATGGTTACCTTAACGATCTCTGGAAGTTTGATGGATCAACGTGGACGTGGGTGTCGGGTAATTATTCCCGGAATAATAGTGGGATCTATGGCATAAAAGGTGTTGCAGATGCTGCTAACATGCCCGGTGCAAGGAGGTATAGTGCCTACTGGGTTGATTTATATGGTAATTTTTGGTTGTTTGGGGGTACTGGATACGACAATGTAAGTGGTGCTGATGGTTATCTTAATGATCTCTGGAAATATGATGTGGGCACTAACATGTGGACGTGGATCTCTGGTAATTATTCCCGGAATAATAATGGAACTTATGGCACGAAGGGCGTAGCAAATTCCAATAATATACCGGGTGGAAGAGCATATGCTCCTTCAATGGTTGATTCATCTGGTAACCTTTGGTTGTTTGGTGGTCGGGGATATGACAATGTAAGTGGAGCTGATGGTTACCTTAATGATCTCTGGAAATATGACGTGCAGACTAACATGTGGACGTGGATCTCTGGTAATTATTCCCGGAATAATAATGGAACTTATGGCACGAAGGGAGTAGCAAATTCCAATAATATACCGGGTGGAAGAAATTTTCACAGCTCTTGGTCTGATTCATCGGGTAACTTTTGGGTATTCGGTGGGATGGGATACGGTAATGTCAGTAGTTCTCCGGAAATCCTTAATGACCTCTGGAAGTACGATATTGGGTGCAATATGTGGACGTGGGTATCTGGTAACTATTCAGGATTTAATAATGGAACTTATGGCGTGAAAGGCATTGCAGATGTCAATAACGTGCCTGGTGCGAGATGGGCAAGCGCCACTTGGGTTGATTCTTCCTATAATTTATGGTTATTTGGAGGAACTGGATATGGAAATAGCAGTACCATTCCTGGTCGCCTCAACGATATGTGGAAGTACGATATAGGGAGCAACATGTGGACATGGATGAACGGTAATTATTCTATAAATAATAATGGGTCATATGGAATAAAATACGTGGCAAGCTCATCAAATGTTCCCGGCGGTAGGTCTACTAATACATGTTGGAAGGATAAAAATGGTGATTTTTGGTTTTTTGGCGGATTTGGATACGATAAAGACAGCGGTCTAGAGAGACGTCTTAATGATCTTTGGGTATATTCTCCTTAAACTAATAAAATAATACTTCCTTTTTTTTAAAATTATTAGAATATAATAACGGAATTATCGTTGGATTATAATTCATAAAAAATGAAAATTGATTGCATATAACTTAATGCTTCTGTAATATAAAACGTAAATTTAATTAATTAGAAAATAAAATGATATAGATTTATTTTTTTTAAGTAAAAAATCTCATATATAACGGATAACTCTAAATGCAAAATATCAAAAAGACATGCAGTAATTCTGTTCAGAATTAGGGATGTCCTTTTTATATGTTTCATTTAAAGCTATCAGTTCTTGTATTTTAGGTTATTTTTAATGAATCAAGTTCGTAGTAATATTAATTTTTATTTCTTTGATTTAGATCTTTACTAGCATTTTCGGAGGGTTTTAATTGAATATTGTTATACATCTTCCCACTTTATATTAGAATTAATGTCCAAGAGTTCATCGCAGGTTCCAATGTTTTCAATTTTTTCATTTAATCGTTGCCATAATTTTTCCCTGTCTTCCAAGACTTTAAGAGAGAAATTTCGCTTTAAATGTTCATAAACCTCGCCCTCCGCATGTGATTTTCCTGCTTTTAAATCGTTGCAATATGATTTTAAAAGGGCTAGAGGTAAAAACCAAACAGCAAGTTCACGGGGACGCCCACCAACTTTGTCGCATCTATCTTGGACGCCTTCAGCAAACCATTGATCAAATTGCTTTTGTGAGATAAATAATTTATCCGCTGAAAATTTCCCTTTACTTAAACTATCATAGGGATCATCTCCATGAGATAAATAAAGACTTTCTGTCATGAAATAAGGAAGTGCATTATTACATACTCGGATATTGGCTACAGGTATGTTGACTAAACGTAAGATTGATCTTAAAAAACCAACCATTCCATGGCAGCCGGCTATCCAATGTCTATTACTACCATCATGAACCCCACAAGGCGTTCCTTTACAAGTTGTTCCCATTATTACGCGCCAAGCAGGTGTGAAACCTTCATAATTCCAGTGAGCGAGTATATTTTTCGTCTCAAAGCCACCTTGAAAATGAGTGAGATTCGAACGCGACCATTCAAGCACGCGCGCGATGGTTTCCTTACGGGTAGGAGCGAGTAATCCGTTCTCTAAAAAAAAATGATGAAAAATCTTGTGTGGTGGTGACGGTAATGAAAAAGCATGTTGATTAAAGTTGATCTGATATCCATTATATTTTTCTTTCCAGAAAAAAAATTTTCGGCTATCAAATAATACCGCTAATTCTTCATTTTTATATGAAGAAATGCTCCAAGATAATGCTTTTTTAAATTCCATAACCAAGGAATGAGCGATGGTTGCAATGTAAAGGTCCCAAGCGTCTTTTTTCGAAAGCACCATTACCACGAAATCGTCAAGCTTATTTGATGCCTTATTTTCAGGCTTATCTGACAGGTAATAACCACCATTTTTCCAAGTTATTACAAACTTTTCTTCTAAATCTGCCTTTCTATCAGAAACCCATTCATCATAGGGATAAACCCCTTCTTGATCTTCCCAGATTATAGATTTACGAATATTTTCGTGCTTTGAAAGTATTTCATTCAAATTGGGGCGCTTGACTTCACCCTCGCCTACTAATTCATATCCTGTGAGTATTAGTTTTTTCGAGTCGCAATCAAATTTAATGGAAGCTTCATTTCTGAGGAGATCTATGATGTATTCAACCTCTTCAGTCGGGAGATTCTTTAGATTTTCACTTTCACCACTTTTAAAATGTAATAGAACATGGATATTGCCTTTATTATCTCTTAGAAAGCTATAATCTAGAACTTCCTCGACTTTTTCGTCGCCCAATGTTCATTCTCCCTCTCCAACGGGTTCCATGTAACTTACAATATATTTTTTTACATTATCCCACCAAACAGGTTTTTCGTTTCTCAAGATATCCACAAGATAACGGGCTTCACTTATCGGAATACTATCAAAGGTTAGTTTTTCACCATTTTCCAAATACAAAATAATTGCGGAGTATCCACCAATTGAATGAACGATGGAATAGTTTTTGATTTTTATGTATGGCATTTATAATCATCTCTGATTTATTATTGTTAAAGAATTTATAAAATTTTGTTATAATTAATTAAATCGGTGTTTAATATTTCTAGGAAAATGATGAACGAAGTATGGTCTTATAAATAATTAAAAGATTTGATAAAATGACTTTACACCACCCATTTTCCCAATATTGTATTCATTTATTTGGTTTAAAAGAGATAGGTTTTGGGAAACGTAAAAATTTGAAATTTTTGTTAATTTTAAAATTAATAACAATTTTATATTTGATTATTTGAATCTAGAATTTTACTCATTTTATGGATATCATAACCAGAGATCTTCTAAAGTTTCTTCTGATAAATCCAATTTTTGTGTTCTCTTCCAACCAACTTTAAACTTGTCTCTAAAAAAGTCTTACCCTGATAAATCCTTTTTAGATCCAAGGATTAATCCCTCTTTAATTTCTTCTATATCAATCTCTCCGATTAATTTCTTTTTTTCACGAAATCCCTTTGGAATTATTATTCTGTCTTGCTCATCCATTTTCACAGTTACCATTTCCATCACCATTAATGCTTTTAATGTTCAAATATGTAAACTTCGTCATTAATAATTAATTTCTAGAAATTTTTTGATAATAAATTATTGAAAATAATTGAAATAAAAGAGGGGCTTATATATCATTTATACGATACAAGTTCAGTTCTTGCCAATTTATAGATATCAGAACTCAAGTACATGACATCAGCTAAATCATCCAAAGTTTTTAAAGTTTCAGAGCATGTAATTTGTTTATTCTTTAAGCTTTGAATCAAAATTCCAATACTTAATCGAACAGATATGCCTAAATCTCTAGCGAAAACAGTTGCAGAAGCGTCATCAAGAAGTGCTATGTACTTTTTCTTATATGCATAGAATATAACTGGAATTTCTGCTTCGTGAAGGCCTGCAATATCAGCAGTAGATTTAAATTTTTCATCACTTTCAATATTGATAATTTGAATCCAGCCTTCTTTAATTGCGTTTTCAATTAAAATAGCATCACCATGCCCTTTCTCTTTCCCTCGATCCACGACTTCAATAACTACTTCTTTAGGAATGAATACGTTATATTCCTTTAATAAATGGAGTAATCCTACTTTTGTTAAATGTATGAGTGGACCCGAATTACTCACTACTGATTTCATTGAATTCCCTTTGAAGTTCTTCAGGTGATATTGGAAATGGCACGTTTTGCTCTCTTAATTTCTGTAACATCTCCCTGTAGGTTAAACCAGCAATTTCAGCACCTTTCCAAATTGAAACTTTTTTTTGCCTTATTAAATCAAGTGCTTCTTTGATTTTATATTCTTGAATTCCGATCTTGAGCAAATTTCTGATAGCAACGGATCTATCTAGGTTCATCTTTTTTACTATCTTATCTATTTCTTCTAAAATTTCCTCATCAATTCGAGCAGAAATGGTTATCATGCGTATACATTATAATAAAATGCACATAAACTTTTTGTTAATAGATACCATATTAATCTAAAACTAGATCAAAAAAAAAGTCATACAAGGGCAATTGTTGACAATTTGATTTACAAATCATTATCTATTTAATTGAACGGAATAAAATAACGGATAATTCTAAATGGGATATACAAAAAGGATATTCAATAATTTTAGGCGGGATTAAATAAGAATATTATATACCAATAATTAACCTAATTTAGATATTTTATAGTTTAAAAGGAATAAAAATAGATATTTTAAAGAATTTAAATTCGATTTACTATTTTCTTTAAAGCATTTATTAATTTTATATTCATATCTCGATTTTTAATCGAAAATCGGATGTAATAATCATTTAATCCCTCAAAATTTGAACAGTCTCTAATTAAAATATTCTCTTCAATCAATAGTTCTTTTATTAGATTTGATTTAATCCCAATATTTTCTGTATTGATTAAAAAAAAATTTGTATTAGTAGGAAATATTTTCAATCTGGGGATTTCTAATAATTTTTTTTTAATGAATTCTCGTTCTATAGAAAAAAATTGTAACGAATCTTCTGTAAATTTTTTTAATTTTAACATTTTCAATGCAAATACCTGACCAAAACAATTAACAGGCCATAATTTCTGACCCCGTTTCATATAATTTATAATTTTTGGGGAGCTAACTCCAAATCCAATCCTAAGACCTGTCAATCCAAAAAATTTTGTGAAAGTACGACATATAAATAGGTTATCAAAAGATAAAATATTATTTATAAAAGAGTTTGATTCATCAGCGAATTCAATAAATGCTTCATCTAGAAAAACAATAATGTCATTTTTTGATGCTAATCTTATAATTTTTTCTAATTCTTTGGAATTATCCAAAACTCCATTGGGATTGTTAGGATTACAGATAAAAATAGCCTTCGTTCGGTGAGTAAAATTATTAATTATCGATTCATGCTCTATATAAAAATCATTTTCGGATGTTCGATAAGAATTAATAATTGTTCCACCATTCTTTTCTATTCCCCAAGCATATTCTGAAAAAGTAGGTTGAATAATGATTACATCATCAGCTGTATCTATGAACATGTCACAAAAAGTTGAAATTAAGTCCATTGAACCCGCTCCGACTATTAAATTATCTTTAGTTATTGTGTTATTGAAATATCTCACTAATTCTTCTTTTAATAGAGTTGAATTCGAATCAGGATACATGGATACTTGGTTTAAAGCATCTTTGTATGCACTCAATAACATGTTAGGTGTCACAAGATGATTGATATTCGTACTAAAATCCATCAGAGAGTCTAGATTCTTTTTAGAGTTAAATTTGAAAATTTCACCACCATGATTACCATGCATCAAATTCTTTTTTTCATTTTTAATCACATTTTTTAGATTCATGTTAAAGAAATTCTCCCATAAAATTCAATCAAAATTAAAAATATCATTTAAATTATTTACTGTCTTAACATTTTTCTTATTTTTAATTTCATTGTATATTTTTGTAGCAATGCCATTAGTATAATCCCTATTCTCAATTGAATCCCTTTCATAAATGATTATAGGTTTATTCGTATCATTTAAGAGTTTTAAATTTTCCAAATTAGCTTTACCAAATGGAATATTTGCTAAAATAATCAAATCAACTGATTTCAAGTGATTTTTTAGTATTTCGCTTGATTCTTTTGATATGGGTGAGAAAGGCGCTTCAGCAATGGTTTGATAATTAAAATAATTAGCAAGATTATAATCATCATCTAAAACACTAACAATTCCCACTGATACATCATGTTTTTGTAATCTCGGTAAAATTTCTAAACCACACCCCCCTCCTCCTACTAAATGTATCTTTTTTATTTTGGCTTCTTCTTTATGTTTTAAAGAATTAAATATTTCTTTTTTAAGAGGAATGATATAAATAGAATTAGAAATTGGATTTTTTTTGATCAGAACATCGACATTATAAACTTTTTTTATATTTTCCTTTGTAATCACGTCTTCAGGATTTCCAAATGCCGTTATATTATTTTGATTTAATAAAATAATTTTATCACAGAATTGTGCTGCTAAATTTAAATTATGAAGAACTATAATAATTATTAAGCCATCATCTACATATTGTTTTAGTTTTTCCATTAATTCAATTTCATAATTAATATCAAGATGAGTAGTAGGTTCATCCAGTAGAATTATTTTACTCTGCTGAGCTACAGATCGAGCAATAATTACCTTCTGCTGCTCCCCTCCACTTAAGTGATTGAAATTCCTATCTCTTAAGTTACATAAATTAAATTCATTTAATATATCGTTAATAATTATTTTTTCATTATCAGGTTCTCGTAAAAATTTATTTACATGTACATATCTCCCCATTTTCACGATTTCACTGACTGTAAAATCAAATTGTAAAGGATTTGATTGATTTACTACTGCAAGTTCTTTTGCTCTATCTCCGATACTTATATTTTTCATGTTTTTTTCATTAATAAAGACTTTTCCATGACTTGGTTTTAAAACTCCACTTAAAATCTTAATTAATGTTGTTTTTCCACTTCCATTGGGTCCTAAAATTCCATATAAATGACCTTTGCCAAATTGAATTGAAATATCATCTAATATTGGTCTTATTCCAAATTTAAACGTGATATTTTTACATCTTAACGTATTAGACATTTATATAACCTGTTTGATGTTATTTTAGGATAATTCACCTGACCTTTTTTTCTGAATGATAAGATAGACAAAAAATGAGCCTCCTATTAATGAGATTAAAATTCCCACAGGTATTTCCAGTGGTGATGCAATCGTTCTAGCAAAAACATCTGCCCATAATAATAATATACTACCTCCGATTGCAGAAAATGGAATTACTTTCCGATTATCACTACCAACTAATAATCTTATAAAATGAGGGATTAATAATCCTATAAATCCTATACTTCCACAAAATGAAACTGTAACTGAAGTTAATAAAGTCATCAAAATGAGTATCACTTTTTTAGATCGTTCGATATTTACACCTATTGTTTGAGAAACCTCGTCTCCAAAAACCATAACATTCAAATCTCGTCCATAAAAAAATAGAAGAATTACTCCACCAATCATCACCGATAATACAATAAAAAAATCCATCCAAGTTGTTCCCCCCAATGAACCCATGAGATATGATAAAATAAAATGAATGTGCTCTTCAGAAAAATAAAGAATGAAACTCGTAAATGCAGAAAAAAAATACGAAAATGCAATCCCGCATAATAATAAAGCGGTCATTGATAATTTGAATTTAGTCTGTGATAACTTATAGATAATAAATACTGTTAATAAAGCAAATGAGAATGATATTAATGGAATAGTCATTAGACTAAGTAAAGATGAAATACCTAAAACCACGGTTAGCGCTGCACCAAAGCCTGCTGAAGAAGAAATACCTATAATGTATGGATCTACTACCGGATTCCTAAATAAACCTTGTGCGGCAACTCCTGAGACAGCAAGCATTGCACCTACAACAACAGCCATGAGTACTCGTGGAAGTCTTATTTCCATTATAATAATTAGTTCAGCTTTATTCCAAATTACAGGAACGGGGAAACCCATTTGGTTTAAGAATATAAACATTACATTATTAAATGCAATATTTACACTCCCAATTGAAACAGAAATTATTATACTAATAAATAATAAAATCCCAGATATGAAGAAAATAGGTATTAGATATTTTATCTGTTTTAATTTTTTAGGAATTTCAGTTCACTTTCTTTTTTAGTTATTTTTAATAAAAAAATAGGAATTATAGAAATAGTGATGGGTATAAATAATTGGTCATGTTTTCTAATGCCAAAATTATTCTTGGTCCTTGGCGTAAGTATATATCATCGTAACATTGGAAAACTCGATTTTCAATACATGCATTTACTGTATCATAACCTGTTCTGCTGGAAACATCTTGTGAATAGTGAGGTGAGGCATGTTCTGTAATAAAAATTGCCTCTGGATTACTAGCAATAATCCATTCATGTGAAACAATTGGCCATTCAAGCGCTATTGTTCCAAAAATATTAATTGCACCTGCTTTATTTATCATATCATTTAAAAATGAACTACCACCTGCTACTTTTGGAGTCTCCCAAACTTCAAAATAACACTTAAATTTATTTGTTTGATTAATTTTATTTGTTTTATTCATTATAGTTTCCATATCTGTATACATTGTCTCCATAATTTCTGAAGCTTTAGTTTCCGAATTGGTTAAGTTACCAATTAGACCAATGTTATCAATCGTTTTATTAAGAGTATCAGCAAGAATAATAACAATCGGAAATCCTAATTGCTCTATTTGCATTACTGTTTCTGCATTCCAATTAGCAGCAATGATCAAATCAGGATTTAAACTAATGATTATTTCTAGATTAATAGAGTGGAATCCACCTATTATGGTTTTATTTACTACATCTTCGGGATAATTACAATAACTAGTAACTCCTACTAATCTGTCATCCACTTCTAATGCATATAATATTTCTGTGATAGATGGTGCCAGTGATATTATTCGATTAGGATGATAAGGTACGATAACTTGTCTATTTTTTGAATCAATGAATAAATAACCTTCTACATTTGAACCTTGTTGAAATTGTACAAATAGAATTATCCCTATACTTATTGCAATAATAGAGCTAGTGATAATAATTACACTAAAGATGTTGTATTTTTTATTCATCTTTTATCACTTTTTAAACTCAATTTTTTCATGGTTGGATTATCCGACCAATGAATTTATATATTTAATTTTTATCGTGAAAATATAAACATTTTCTTAAAATTGAATTTTGTAAATAATGAGAGACTAGACATGTTACATTTAGTTTTTCAATATAATTTAACTGAGATCTTTCTTATAAATTCAGGGATCATCGTTGTGGCAATACTTATCGATTTTATTTTTGGTGACCCTCCTGTAAAAATTCATCCAGTTGTTTGGATGGGAAAAATCATATCATTTTTAGAAAAAAGATTAAGATCACAAAATCCAAGCATTGAAAAATTAAAGGGATTTGTATTAGTATTTTTGACTATAACTATTTTTAGTTTTCCAATTTTCATGATTTTTAATCTATATTTCTTATTATTTTATCCATTTGATATTCTAGAATTAATAATATTTGTAATTATTTCAGGTTCGATATTAAAAATTTCATTTGCGATAAAAAGTTTGAGAAATTATACTCTCCCTATTGCAGTCGCTCTAAAAAAAGGAGATATAAATAAAGCAAGGGAATATATACCTTTTATTGCTAGAAGAGATCCATTAAATCTTGATGAAGAAGGTTTAATTTCGACGGCAACAGAATCAATTGCTGAAAGTACAGCAGACGGTGTTACTTCCCCACTTTTTTATTTCGCATTTTTCGGAGTTATTGGTGCTATCATATTCAGAGTGGTTAATACATTAGATTCCATGGTCGGCTATAAGGATTCTGATAAAATAAACATTGGTATGGCATCCGCAAGATTAGATGATATCTTGAATTTTATCCCAGTACGGATAACATTCGTTTTTATGATATTATCATCATGTTTTATAAGAGAATCTCCAAGAAATGGTTTAAAAATAGTCATGAGAGACCACTCAAAGGTTGAAAGTCCTAACGCTGGGTGGACAATGGCATCTATGGCAGGGATTTTATCCATACAACTTAAAAAAGATAATTATTATAAATTAGGAGATCCAATACATTCTCTTAATCCTTCACATATTGAAAAAGCTTTGAAAATATTTTATTTGACCGTATTTTTTTTCATTTTGAGCATGTTAGCATTTTCAACTTTCATATTTCTAATAGCACGATTAATGAGTATTTGGTATTTTTCACTATATATATAATGAGAGGGCTTGAAA
>RDOG01000036.1 GCA_011365055.1 Promethearchaeota archaeon | reverse complement strand
TTTCAAACCCTTTAGAAATGATAAATTGCTTGGCTTTTTGATAAAAATCATGTATCTTCAATTAATTTAACCTCAACTTTTTTTTGAATTATTTTCATATCAATTACGGCTTTTTTCGGAATACAATATACATATTTAAAACAAGTTTCGTGATTTTCTTCATTCCAATCATATATTAATCCCGCTAATTTATAGATTTCATCTGTTTCTTCAATCAAGTATCCTATATAAGATATTATAGCCTTTTTGAGATTTTTCACATCATCTAACGTCAAAATATCTGTTTGAGTATAAGAATCTAAAAAACAAATTTCCATTATTTCAAGATTTGGATACGTCATGTTCACCTCTAATAATGTTTCTTTTAAAGTCTCCCTATTGGATTCTTATGTAAGTCTACTTGTTTGATATAATCAGCAATTCTTTTTTCAATTCTCACAACAAATACTTTGACGGTTGTAATATAGATAGATTTTTTACCTTCATTCTCCATTTTTTCTAATCCTTTAAAAAAACTGCTTACTTCTTGAAAAATTTCTTCAATTTCTACTATTTTTATCACCTCTTAATATAACGTCATGATTGTTATACCTATCCAAAAATATCCAAATTTTCATAATAATCATCAATTTCAAACTCATCCGGAACGTGGTCAAGTATTAACTTCTCAAAATATTTACATTTCTTTTTTCTCGGTTTATATGGAAAAGATTCTAACTCTTCTGCATGGCAATATCCACCATCTTCAAAATTGTTACAACCAAGACAAATCCCGTATTTCTTTTTATTCTCTTCTAATTCAATTATTCCTTTTATTTCTAATATTAGAAATTTATAGACACTTATTTTCATTTTATCTCCTCAATACGTATTATACTATATTCAAAACTTTCTGAATGTTATTTTTTGTATTTTTAACTCTGTTATTCACATAATTTGAATATTCATTATTGATTTCATATCCCAGAAACCTCAATCCTAATCGCTTACAAGCGATTGCGGTAGTTCCTCCTCCGATAAATGGATCTAAAATGATGGCATTTTTTTCCTTAACAAACATCTTCAGGATGGCCACGTATAATTCAATCGGATTTTGATATTTCACGTTTTGGTCATGAATTGGTTGAAATTTGAAGATGTCGGACCAAATTCGTTTATTTATCTTGATGGATTCATCCAAATGAAACAAGAAAATCGGTTCATATCTATAGGGATATTTCATAAATCCTTTATACCAGATCAAAATCCTGGTCGGATCAAATCTTTTTGAAATTTCAATTAATCTCGTGGAACTGTTAAAAATAAGAATTGAAATCTTTGTAATTCTCTTTAATTCAGTTAATATATCATTAAACCATTCGTAATAATCATAAGGGACTTCATCATCTTTGAATGGTGGGCTTGTTAATACAAAATCAATTGATTTATTTTTTAATGTTGATAGGCCATTGATCTTGTTTAAACAATCATCATATATTATTTTATTTACTTTCGTTTTAATCTCTCCGCATTATTTAAAGGAATTATGGTTCCGTCCATTATTCCTATTTTGTCTTTTAGTTCCATTATTCTATTTTGAAGGCGGAAATTTTTTCCTTCCATCTTCCTTATTTTTTTATATAGCCTTTTCCTTTCCCAACTCATGATTCTAACTTTTGTTCGCATCCAAAATATTTTAAGGTCCAATAAATCACCTCAAACAAATTCTATTATTGTTTTGTTACTTTTTCTCAGGATTCTAATATCATTTAAATCCTTTCCATGCTCTTTTTTAACGTGTTGTTTTAATTTTCTTCTTGATTTCGCTTTAAATGAACAGCACGGACAGTCTCGCTTTGGGATGTAATCTACCGATACTAATTCCATGCTTGGAGGGGGGATCATTTTTATTTGTTTTTCTAATTCTTTTGGCTCTTCTTCAGTCTTTAGATCAAATCCTCCCACTTTACTAAGGATCTCTATAGATCCGTTTAATTTGAATTCTAAAGGGCCCGGATTTGGATCCGCCTCGTAATAATGCGTGGGATCTTCAGGATTAACTAATGGAATTAAGGATTGGCCCAGTCTCAATAATTCAATTAATATTCTTAACATCGATTTCGCTAACCCCATATAAGATAGATTATATTACCGTCTTGAATTTTTGAAGTAATTCAATTAATTTATCGATATGTTTAATTGGAAACCCTTCAAGTATTTCATCTTGTGGATCTCCTCCAATCCTCACATAGAGCGAGAAAAATTCTTTATTAAACTCTGTTTTCTTAATTTTTAGTTTTATGTCCTTTTCAACTTTAATTTCAATATAATCCTTTCTCAACTTATCGTCTCCTCTATTTTATCCCCATTCCATTATCTTCTCAATATTTTTAAGAAATTTTCTAAGATTGGGTAATTTGAAGCCTTCTTTTTCTTCTCTTTCAACTCTTGTTTTAATAAATGCTAATAAATTCGCAATTTCTGGAATGGTTAAATAAAATGTTTCTCCATTTTCTAAATTTTCAATTTTTATTCCATCCAATTTTCAAACCTCGTATAAATTATATTTCTTTCAATTTAGTCATCTTTGCTAATATTTTATATTGATAATCTTTCATTTGGTTTATTTCTTCATCAATTAGTTTTGCTTTTAGACCCAATGCTTTAACATATTCTTCTTTTGTAAAATATGCTTTATCACTGTTATAATCATCGCAATCATATCCATTATTATACGTTATTTCATATATTTCTGTATTCTCATTTGGTTCCACGTTCAAACCAAATTCTAATTGTGATATTTTGAGAATCACATTTCCCTTTCCATCTTTTTCAAATTCCTCAGACCAAAATGCACTCTCATCTCTTTTCTCTTCTTCATAATATCTCTTATTTATGGGTAAAACTTCTCCGAACGTTTTATCTTTTATTGTTATTGTTAATTCTATTTCCTCTTTTATTTTAATCACCTCAAATAGTCTTCTAATGATTTTTTATTTTTAAAACATAATAATGAAGATAATACTATTTCGTATGTTGGTTTTTGTTCAAATCGTATTCCATTTAATGAATAAATTCCTTTTTTAATGATCTCTCCACTTTTATTTAATAAATCAAGCACTAACATTCCTGCCGATTCCATTGATTGTTTTCCCCAAAATCCTGATCCGCAACCAAAAAGTTCGTCAGGAAATGGATTAAAATGTTTTTTAATGTAATCTTTTAATAATTTTTTTAATGATTTTTGATAATGTAATAAATTTGCAACCATTCCAGGAGTCCACCCTGGATGTTTTTCCTCCCTTTGTTCCTTCCACGTAATGAAATCGAATCTAATCCAGACCAGAATAAACTTGTCGTATTTTTTCAAAATATCCTCTCGGTATTTAGATAATGGAGGACAGAGAGGATTTTTTCCATGATTTGGACATGTTTTTAATTTATTTTTATCATTTTTTCGATATTTAAGTTTACAAAAACTTCGAACTGGTTTATAGAATATTATTGTATTAGGATTAATTTCTTCATGTTTAATAACTGTTAAATCATTAATTTTCATTCATTCACCAAAATTTCATAAATTCGGTTATATTCCTTCCAATAACTCTGCCAGGGTTTCATATGTTTGATAATCAATCGCTTTTTGTTCTAATAATCGTGTTAATAATTCAAGCAGCCATAATTTCAGTTTGTTTAGGTTTTTTTCTTCCAAATTTCCACCTCTGTAATATTTCATTCATTCTTCATTTGTAGGCATGAGAATAATTTTATGTGTTTCTTTATCATATTGAAAGATTATTTCTTCTGTTTTAAAAAAATTACAGATTTCTTCAAATTGAGATTTATTTATAGATTCTCCTTCTGGATCTATTTGGACAATTTTATCCACGTTTATTCCTCCTTTCTAAATTTTTATTAATTTCGTTATCTAATTGTAAGACTGCTGTTAATACTGCTTTTATTCTTCCTTTCCCCATTTTAGAAGAAGTTGGAAGTTTATCATGTATTAATGTGATTATCATGTCCTCCGATAATCCTTTATTTAATAAATCCTCTTTTAAGTTATAAAGAGTTGTTATTATTGAAGGTTTTATATTCTCTTTTTCTATTTTCATCACCTCAATATGTTTCTCTTAATGCAAACCACTTCAATTTATCCAAGACTTCCATTAACTGTTCATTTATTTTTATGATTTTAGGAAGATATTGCATTGATTTGAGTATGTCTACTAATTTCATGTCAAAAACATGAGCAACTGTATAAACTTCTCGTTTAATATTCTCTTCTCCGATAATTTCGATTGGTTTTTCTATTTTCATCACCTCAGTTTCATAAGTTCGGTTTATAATTCCTTGGAAATTTTTTTAATCGCATTGATAAGATCTTCAATTTGGGATTCATCAATATTAATACTATCTGAATAGGGGACATTAGGATCATATTGGATAATTTCTATAGTTTTACCCCATCCTAATTTTACTTTTAACCCTAAATTCCCTTTTTCGGGTTTTTCAATTATTATTTCTTTCTCATTTTCGGTAATTTCGATCATCTCCTTTTCAATTTTATTACTTCCTTTTTATCGCTTCATGCGTTAATATGAATAAACATCCTAAATAAATGATTAAACTTTCTACTCGCAATTGTTTGGCTTTTTGTTCTATTTCTTCAATTGAATACATGACATCACCTTTCGGGCAACAGTCCTCCCATCCGATTAAATTTAACGGCAACTTCGGGATTCGAGGGGCTATTGCTTTCCGAGTTCTTGCTATATTATTTCATTATTTTCATATAATTTAATGAATGTAATTGGCATTGCGCCTCGTGTTGGGCCTTTACAATAAATATAAACCCTTTCACATCCATATTCATCCTTATCTTCTTCTGAAGCAATTACGACTCGACAAAATCTATTATACAATTCTAAACGTGGATAATGTTTTCTAAAAATTTCCTCGCTTTTTGTTATCATGTCGCTAAATCTGTCTTGAAAGTCGGTATTATTTAATATTTCTTTTAGAGTTAAATCATGTCCATAAAATACACAATCATTACTCTCAAATTCCCAAAACAATAGTTCTCCTCTTTTTTTCACGTCCTCACCTTATATTTCGTCAAATTTATCTCCTTTGGTTATTATATTACCTCTAAGTGTGCATTTTTACAAATAAATCCAAACCAACCATTTTCTCCAAATGTAATGTATAATTTATTTCCACATTTTTTACATCTATTTGTTTTTAATTCAGGAAACCATTTTTCTAAGTTCACGTCCTCACCTCACGGCTCTTGTTTAAATTTTAATTTGATTTGCCCGCATTCCGGGCATTTATAACTATTTTTACGTTCGTTCATCTGTATTTTTTTATTTTTTGTTAACAAGCATGCATTACAGTTCATCTCATCTCACCTCGAAATAAAACTCATCTTGCATACCCATCACGTGAAAAAACCCCTGATCTATCATTTCTTCATCAACCCATCTCCGATTATCAATATCGCTGTCGAGCTCTTCAAAATGATTAATTTGTTTTGTTTCGTGCTTAGATTTTAATATCCACATCTCATCGCACCTCACGGTTAATCAAAATTCATCCACCCTCTGATAACAATCATTTTTACATTTGTTTGGGCAAGATTCAACATAACAAGCAAAACAGCAGTTAGCTCCAACATCACATTCTCCATTTGGACAGATCCTTTCATCATACGAAATTAAAATCCAACCTAACTTCTGTATTGTTGTAAACCGTCCTTTATTATCTCTCAATTTGTTCACGTCCTCACCACGTTCCATTAATTAAATCAATAGCATAATGAAATAAATGGAGAAACTCCAACCAATTTAATTCATCGCTATTTGAATATTTTCGTTCACATTGAACAAATGAAAGTTTTTCATAAAAGATACTTCTCAATTTTCTTTTTTCTTCTATCACGCCATCACCTCAAACTCAATACGTTTAATCATTTATCCACACACCTGGTGTATTATATTGTCTCCATCGAATTCATGAAATAGATGAATAGGTAGTATTTTGTGTCTTGTTGAACAGTAACCTTTACCATCGTTCCAAGGACATTTTATACAAGTGCACCCTATCACGTATTCCTCTCTTTTAGCATCCCATAATAGCAATGGAATTAATCCTTCAGCTGGTTTTTGAAGTCCTTTCATTTCCATTCGACAATTACCACAAAATAGAGGCCCAACTTCTTTTTCACATTTATCACATTTCACGTCCTCACCTCAGATGTCCTCTATTTTTTTAATCAATTCATTAATTTCCATCTGGCTTATTTTCCCCAATTTATCTCTTAAAGGTCGTAGTTTTTCATTTAAGCAATTGTCGTTAATAAAGAAAACACATTCGTCTCTACATTTTGAATGATATCTACAATATTCTGAAATTGCTAAAATCACAATTTGTAATGCTTTTATTTTCGTCAATTTAACACCTCACGTTATATTGCTTTCACTTTATTTTCTTCATTAATTTCATAGAACTTATCCTCAGATTGAACATAGAAGATTTGAGATGGTTTCTCCAAACAATTGACACACCATCCAATCCACGAATTAAATTTATCATCCCAATCTTCATCTATTATCTTGCCTCCACATCGAGGGCATTTTACATCTTCAAAATCTTTAACTTTTATGTCCTCACCTCACCAATTTCAATTTCATATTCAAAACATCTCGTATCGAATCCATCGCAATATAACACATTATATAACATGCACATTCCAAGCGAACAGTGCTTGCACGCCTTAATGATTAATGGTTTTTCGTTCATTCATATCACCTCACAAATTTTAGTTTTTGTATACATTTCTCAGGGTTCAGGGTATATTCTATTTCATTACAATTAAAACAAATAACCCCAATTGCTTTAAAAACACCATTAATACGTATGTATAACGTTTTTCTTAATTTTAAGCATATATTACATGTTTTGTCAGCTACTATTTTCATCACCATCAATTATTTCGTTGAATAATTCGTACATTTCAACACAATATTTATAAATTCGTATGAATTCGTCGATTATTAGAATAACAGTATTGAAGTTCATCTCATCTCACCTCAAATGAATATTATTTGTAAAATAGCATAATAAACAACGTCTAAACATCGGCATTCTATTCCCCGTCGATTTATAGTTTATATCGAAACATTTTATGATATCTCGTTTTGTTAAATTTCTTTGTTTACACTCTTCAAACTCTAAAATCCAAATTATTGATTCTAATACCGATTTTTTCATGTTATCATCTCCGTTAGTAAACGCTGATGTTTAGGGATGAAACCTCGACATTCAATTATTGCCTCTTCTCCATTTTCGTCATATTTCACGCCCTTGATATTGAAATTAAAATAGCATTCATCTTCCTCATCCTCATCTATTAGGAAGATTAGCACGTTGTGAAACGTGCAATAGTCCTCGCTGGTATAATTTTTACATTTTTCACATAGATGCATTATGATCGCCATTATCCTTCTTTCATAAAATCTTGAACTAATTTTTTAACATAAGGATGTTTAATTAAATCAAATCCACAACTTTTATGGTCTTTAAATATCATTGTTACCACTTTCCACCAACCTATAGCAGTTGTTACAGTTATTGGCTTTACATTTTTACTTTCACAATTAAAACAAATTGGAAAATAATCTTCAAAATTTGTTATTGTGTTCCAAATTTCATCATATTTCTCTTTAGACATTAATTGACCACAAGATTCGCACATGTAGATATATCCTTCGTCTAATTTTTCTAAATCTGGTGCAATAATGTTTATATTTTGCGGATTACCAATCATTTTCAATTCTTCTTTATTTAATTTCAATGTAACATGACCCTCCTCTGTTGTTTTACAATC
This sequence comes from Promethearchaeota archaeon, assembly GCA_011365055.1. Next base: position 6,521 of record RDOG01000036.1, on the reverse strand, counting down.
TCAAGCCTTCGTTGTTTTCCTATTTTCCACAACCAAATAAATAATAAGAATCGGAACACAGGAATAATATCTCCATTATGAATACAAGTATCACAAAATCCCTTGCATTTACTCTTTTCATCATTTCTGCAATCAAATTCTCTTTCTTTTTTCAATATTATTCCTCCTTTCTGATTTTTATAATTCTAACTCCTTTTGAATCCGTTTATTTTTTTTAATGACCTGGTCCAAGATGTATTTTGAAATTCTGAAGTCAACACAGTTGCGTAATAACTTTCTTTTTCGCTCATATCCTGGAGCAAGTTTATCAGGAATTTTATAATCATGAAGTTTTTCAAGTTCTTTTAAATAAGATAAGGGACTTCTCCTACAAGATCCCTTTGAGTTTATAATATTAATTAATGAATATTTGAATTTATTAATTTGAATTGGGATGTTAGACCAAAAATAATGACGTTCAATAATAAATCTTGGCTTTCGTAATGGTTTATAATAAGGATGAACGTTTTCAACAACCCAATAAATTTTTTTACCATTATATTCGCAGAAATATTCTAAAAAAATGATGATTTTCCAAAGACCCATATCAGGATATCTTTTAACACCTTGAGAATGCAGCCAATTATTTGCTAATGAATGCGTTGGGCATGGAGGAGATGCCCATATAAATTCAAAATTTTCATATTGTTGCAAGCAATATTCATAAGCATCCCCAACGATAACTTTGTCCCCAGGGAATCTTTTTTGATAAATTAATGCAATGACCTGGTCTTGTTCAATTGCGGTAATTTCATGTTTATTACCCCAAGAAGCCCTATTTCCACCAATTCCAGCAAATAAATTCAAAATTCTCAATATTACATGATCCCCCTATATTTCTCCATATTTTCTTAATAATGCATCCTCGTATTCTTTTTCTTCACTCCACCCTTTTTTCCGGGCTTGCTCTTCTTGATAGGTTTCGTATTCAAAAGATGCTGCATTTACTTCAATTTCTTCACCACATGGTAAACAATATGCACCACTCCAAAACTTATAATATTCAGGATATTTGCTTACTAATTGACCACATGCAAAACATCTCAATTTCCATTTCTTTTTTGTTTTATATTTCTTAAATCTCAATATAGTCTAACCTCCCTCTCTTTCATTAAATTCTTTAACAAGTTGATATCCCCAAGATTTTGATACCCCTAATATTTTCGATAACTTGCTTGGTTTTTTAATTCCAGACTCGAAAAATTTCCTTGCAAAAAGACGTTTAAGTTTCCTATAAGGTTTCATTCTGATTGGAGTAAACAATTCATAACACCATTGCTCAAATTCGTCTAATACATCCGTTACCTTACCAATTTCTGTTTTAATCAAGTATTTTTCAGCAATAATTTCAATCAAATTCATTTTCCCCCTTGTTTCTGTTTTTTATCTTCAAAAAATTTTAAAAGGTTTTTAGAAGGTTTTTTTGGAATATCTTCGGCGTTTAATTTCCTTCTGATCGTTTCAAAGTGTTTGGGACACCAGAATTTATAGGGTTCCGTTGCTTGTTCGGAGTGATTAATTTCTGTAATGACTCCACCATGTTCATAGATTAATGGATATTTTACAGGCTTCCCACAATACCAACAATTTCCATGGCTTTCTTCCCAATATTCTTCAATGTCCTCTTCAAACTCTTCCAATCTTTCTTTAATGTATTTATCAATTGCTTCAGATTTTAGAATGATTTTCATGTCGCTCATCATAATCCCTCATCAAGACCTATTAATCCCGAACCAAAACATGGGTCATCAATGATTCGGATTGAACAAGAGAATAATTCTACTATATTTTTAATTATCCTTACTGGCAATTCCCATTCCTTGATAATGTTATATTTGGCCGGTATTAAAGGGTAAAATAAATTATATTGACAATCATTTGCTCTATTTGCAACATCCTTGATAGAAACGCAAGTCTCGAATTCACCTATTTCATACCCATGGTGATTAGGATATAATTTACAGAACGCTTTCCCTTCTTTCCAATCAAGTTGATCACAATATTCATTTTGAATGAGAAGAGTATTTTCATTTATCCATCTTGTTCGATGGCAGCATTCCCCACATTGTTTACAAAGTAGTTTATCAAGTCGTTTATCAATTCTGGCTTTCTGTTTTAATAATGCTTCTACTTGAGCAATCTTCTTATTTGAGATCTCTTCAGATTCTTTCAATGGAATCTTACCTCACAGATATTACATTCGATAATTTTTAATTTGGGGTTTAGAAAATAGAATCCTTCTGCATCTTTGAGATAATATCTATTCCTTTTTACAGGTCTAAGTTTGGTAAAACTATAAAATTCAAATATATCTCCTTTTTTAAACCCAAATAACCGTTCTTTTGCTTTACAAACTAATGTTTTCTTGTATTTTCCGTATCCACAACAAGCAGCAAGTATTTCAAGTGGAAAATCTTTTTTAATCTGGGTAATTTCTTCTCTCAGGCATTCATCTATTCGGGGATTATTTTTACGTAGTTTTTCGCACATGTTATTAACTTCCTCCTCCATTCGGAATGATAACATAAAGATCATCTTTCTCAAATGTAATTTTGATTATATTTAATAAATTAAGGATGATCTTTGCATTCCAAACATCGCTACATATTGGATCGGTATTTCTCACTCGTTTTGGATTAAACATGTCATGATCTCTCAAACAATACCCAATCCATTGGCCTACTTCAATAGGATAATCTTCAAAAGTATCTTCTATATCAGTCTCGAATATTGTCCCTCTAAAAAATGGGCACTTCTCACATTTATAACTCCAATAAGATTGATACATTTTTTTTTCTATGTCAGTAGAATTCAATATTCATTCCTCTTGCATTTTTTCTAATAGCGTGTTAATTATATAATCAATATCTTGTTTAGGCATGGTTACCCAAATTTCTAAACTATTAGTTAAACATTCGAGCATTATTTTAAGGATTCGTTCTATTGTATATCCATATTTTATTTCTTCCGTGTCAATTTCTGTGAAATCACATTTTGTTATTTCGAGTTTTTTAATGAATTTATCAAAATCAACGATATTTCTCAAAGTGATATATCGCCTCTTAGATTTCCTTTCTTTTTCTCATCAATATTGTAAGAACACCCATTACAATCTCCAGGGCATAATTCCGCATTCAAGGAAGCATCCCAGGTTGGATCGTTCTTTGCATTCTCAATTAATTGGCATGTTGTCATTACATTCACCTTTGAATTCTGGTGGACAAGAAGAATTTGAGGAATGTTAAAATTATAGGGAGGGATTTTAATGAAAAAAATGAAAAAAAAACTCCTTCTTGTCTATCACCATTCATTGGTCATCTGCTCCTATTGAAAATGCTTTAATATCATTAAGTTTCGTTCTCAAATGAATGTCGGTCAATAATAACGTTGTCGAATTGGCTGGTGTCGTTTCAAATTCTGGCTCATTATCGGTTGTTTCATAATACTTCTTTGGTCTCCCTCGTCTCTTGTTAGAAACTTCTCTGACTTTTACTTGATCTAACCTTACTTGTTTCGTGATTATGTCAAAAATGGTGGTTCTTGGTATCCCCGTGAGTTTTGAAAGTTCATCCCTGGTTATCGGACCACTTCTCTTGATCGTTTCATAAACAAATTTTTCAGGATTGATGGGAGGCTCGAATACTCCTCTGCCTAAATATTTAAAATTTTTAAGTTCTTGATCCATGAATCATTCCTCCGTGTCTGTAATTAAATGCAATGCCCCCACAAGTTGGACAGAGGGTCCATCCGCCTATTTCGTGGTTTTGGTTGGATCCTGCTCCGTTACAGTCGGAGCATTTGGTTTTTTCAAGCGTGATACTATTCATTCATGTAGTCCTCCAGATTTCTTAATTTCTTAAATCGTGTAACAATGCACATCCTTTGAAGATCCGAGATATTGAGATGCTTTTCTACTCGCTTAAAATAGTCGCTTTTATTTTTATATCCTAATAATGCCGCTTGATCGTTTGTGATGTCTCCAATCTTTTGTGCCGTGATTTCAATGATTTGGGCCATGAAAAGAATTTCAATTTGTTTTTTTTCTGATTGTTCAGTGCCTGCGATTTGAAAAATTTCTGCCACTTCTTCCTCTTCCACGCATTGAGGAATGGTTAAAAAATTGATTTTTATAAATTCTTCTGCAGTTTTTAATCGCTCATACATGCGAGGACTTGAATAGGCTATCACGTTGTATTTTTCATCATTTATTTTTACAGGTTTAGCCATTTAATTCACCTCATTTTTATTTGATAATATTAGGGTTTTTTTCGGTCCAGTCATTTCAATCCCGTGGTTTCGTAGCAATAATAAAATTGCCTGTTTGAACGGAATGTTCTGGCCCGTTTCAAAATGTTTTATTATATATCTATCAAAATGATCTTGACAATAATGAAATCCGATAAATTGCTCCAACGTGATCGTTGTTAATGTTTTGGAAATTATCGCAATATCGGAATTTAATAACTTTTTTGGAAGTTTAATTGATTTAAATGAAAAAAATTCTTCTTCAAATTGTTCTTTTTGAATAAAAATGATTACAGGAAACGAAATTAATTTTAAATGAAATCTTAATTCCATGAGATTTATTTCAACGTTGAGTGTATAAGGAATAGTATTTCCCTGGTTACAAAGTTTTAATCCTCCCCGAAATAAAAATCCCTCTATCGTTTTTCCTAATTCCAGGTCCAACGCATGAAAATCTAAATATTCTGTTCCTGGTAGTATCGTGAATTTTTTGATCTTGCTTGTAGTTTTTTGACAAGTATGAACTGCTCCATCAATATCTAACGTGGGTGAAAGTCCGAATAATGACTCATTTTTATTTTTAGCGTCAAAAAATTCAGGATTCCATTTCACGTCTGCCCCACAATCCTTACAAGCGAATATTTTTCCACCCATGTTTTTTAATCCTCTCCATTTGATCCATTCTATTCTCCGTTTTTTTCCGATATATTCAATGCATTTATCCAATTAACAAGAACGTGTATAGGATATTCGAGTTTGGAATCCCCTTTCTGATATTTTAGAAGGGCGTTTAATATTATTGCAAGCCAACTTTGCTTCGCTATCTTGAATTTTATTACTGCTTCTTTAACATGATTTTGAATCCCCGTATTACTTCCACGTTTCTTTTTTATCTCTTTTATTAGTTTCACTTTTTCTTCCCTTCCTTTTGCTTGTCTTTACATCCCAAGCATTGACATTCAATATTCCATAACTTCCTTCCACAATGAGGACAGTTCTCAGGATTCCCTCGAATTTGGATCTGTTCTTTATGAGACTTGCAATCCTCAAATCTACAAATGCTCATTAAATCCCTCCGGAAATTCTGTTAATTTACTTGGATACCTGAGATTATCTTTCATGAATATCGGAATGTTATATTTTTCTGCATCATGAATGATTGCTCGGATCCATTCGTTTTCAGGTTGAAATTCGGGATTTGTTTGGGCCCCAATAATGATCCAATTAATTTTTGGATTTATTCTATGAAGTCGGATCCGTTCATAAAGAGGCTCGATTGAAAGGTATCTAATTCGGGCTGATATTTGTTCTAATTCTAATATTCTCCAAAGATCCGCTCTTTTGTTTATAGTAGTTCCAATCCAAGCATTAGCTGGAAATTTATAATTTCGTAATGGAGTGGGATTTTTCGTAAGTAAGTAATAACGGTGTCGGGGAGTAAATCTCATTAGTTCGATAATAGTTTCTATCCAACCTGGCTCCATGCAACTTATATCTCCCATGAAACAACAATCAATACGTCTGGGTTTTCTCCATCTTAACGGATCTTGTAATTTATCAACATGATACGTTGGCTTGAAGGGATCGTCAAGATCATATCCTGCTCGTCCTTTTAGTCTCCAAGCCATTTTTTGTGCCCAACACGATCCTAATCGTTGTTTCACGGCACAATCAGGAATGTTGCAGCCTGTCAGAGGATTCCACGATCTATCTGCATATTCTATATTTTTCTTTCCTGTCAGGTCTTTCCCTCCTCAATATACTCATCAATTACACCTTGTAAAGTTTCAAATAATTTCAAAGCGAGGAATTCATTATTTTTTAGGGCCTTGATTCCGTTTGTAAAATCATTAAATGCGTCATTTAAATTCATCAAGTTAAGCATCTACCTCCTCAAGCATTTTGAGATTCGGACAAGATGGAGACGTTTCCAAAATTGGTAATTTTTTAAACGTGCAGAGTTTATAGGTTTTAGAAATTGGACATATTTGTTCCATGGGTATCTCTTCTGAGTTTAAATAAAAGCAATTTTTACAAGTGTTTTTCTTTGATTTGTAATGTTTTCGCTGTTTTCTTGATAAATGAGAGTTGATCCTGGAACATTCCATGCTACAACAGACATATTTTTTCGTGCATGAATTTAAAATATAGAAATCTTCGTCGCAAATCTGGCAAACTTCCTTGTGATAATATTTCTTGTATTTATTTGGCATGGTATCTAAAGATTTAACCCGTTT
>RDOG01000035.1 GCA_011365055.1 Promethearchaeota archaeon | reverse complement strand
CGGCCATTTGTAACGTTATTGAGATTTATTCCGTTATAACCTGTATTTGTATTTTTTATCTCTGAATTTCGTATTATAAAATGAGCGTCCGTATTTTGTATCGTGATCCCGTGGGTCCCATAACTGACTGCATTGATATAATATAGACCTGTGAAGCCCTCGATTATATAAGGATTGGATATTGAACCATCACCTTCGCTTGAAAAACCAGCAAGATCTTTATTGTCGAAAATCTCTATATTTACAGAATTATTTTCTATGATATTTCCTCCAGTTTGTAAATCCTCTTGAATCGGACCTAATCTATTTGCGATTAAATAGTTCCATGAAATATTATTGTAATAACTTTCATAATAGACATTAACTCCGTACTCATAATTCTTAATTACAGTGTTAAAAGCTATCAAACTATTGTTTGATTGTTCAATTTTAATGCCATCGTTATTTCCTGACACAATATTGTAGGTAACTGAATAATTATTTGCATAACCATCTAAACGAATGCCTTCTTCTCCATTGTCGTGTGCATTGTTATGAGTAATGTTACATAAATTTGAAACCGCATATATTCCTTCTCTTGTATTAGAATTCGCAGTATTGTTATAAACCGTTGCATAATAACAATTGGAAATGGATAATCCATATCCTCCCGCAAGTTTTGTATTTTCATTAGCTACATTATTTATTACAATGCAATTATTTGACGTTCCAACAGCCATTCCATACCTATTTCCTGTTGCATTATTACCTATGAATGAGCTATTATGACATTGACCAAAAGAAAATCCTGAGGATGAGCAATTATATGCAAGATTATTCAAATACGTGTTATTATCGCATGAATTTATGTAAAATCCTTGATAATTAATGCTAATGACACTATTATTATCTAATATGTTATTATCACAAGATGTCATTTGAATCCCCCTATGGCAAGCTTCAATTATACAATCGGTGATGTTGGAATTTGATACATTTAAGAGATATATTCCATAAAAATATACGTCAGATGTGTTTACGATGCAATTACGTAATATGAAATATGCATCTGTATTACGAATATAAATTCCATGTGAGCCTAAACCCGCCGCTCTTATCATATAATTTTCAATTATATATGGATTCGCTCGTGTTCCATTTCCGCTAGTAGCATTTGCCGCAAGCTCTGCATTCCCATTTATAGATATTGTTGCGGCACATTGTTTTATGGGGAATGTATTGATATTTTTTGTTAATTGCTTTTCTAAATTTATTAAAGAAATAAAAGGGATTAGAAATAATAAAATTATTATGATTAATGTTTTAATTTTTGATTTCGACATTCTTAGAACCTCGAAAAAACTTTTTTTTATTTCTATTTTAATTTATTGAAGAATTTATCAATTTCATTGACAGATTAAAGAGCTATTACAAAATATTTTAAAAAATAATTATAAAAGCTACTTATGTAAAAGGATTGGGCGTTTCAGCGTGGTTTTAATAAAACTTCTGTTTCTTCTTCCCTGAAAATCTGATTAGAGCTATATACATGGCGGAAACATCATGGCATGTACACGTGCCCCATATATAAACACTCCCTTTACAGTTAGTTATATTTCATACTTTTTAATCGAGATTCTTTATTATTACCTCTACTTGGGATTTGAGTGTTGGTATATCATTTTTAATGGTTTCCCAAACAATTTGATTGCTAACACCAAAGTATTCATGAATCAGTTTATCACGCATTCCTGATATCCCTCTCCAATTAATATCTTTATATTCTTTTTTAAAAGTATCAGGAATACTTTTTGTCGCTTCACCAATAATTTCTAAATTTCTTAAAACTGCATCCCTAGTTTTTTTATCCGAGCTAAATTGTTTATCATCTATATCTTTTGTATATTCCAAGATATTTGAAATAGCCTCAAGGATATCATTTAAAAATAACTTAATATTTCTTTTCTTAGGCATAAATGGCTTCATCCAATATATCTGATTTTATTAATGGTTTTAAGGCATCCATGGATACCAAATCCACTTTCGTGTTCAATTTTTCGCTTAAATAATCTTCTAACTCAATGAATTTAAAAAAACTTATATATTTCTCAAAATCAACGAGAATATCTATATCACTATCTTTGGTTTGTTCTCCCCGTACATAAGATCCAAATAAACCTATTTTTTTTACTCCGAAATTTTCATATAATTTATTTAATTCATCTTTGAGAATTCTTAAGATGTCTTCCTTCTTCATCATTATTTAGAACTCCTATTGATAATTACTTTGTTTCTATATAAATAATAAATGGATTAGAATAGAGTCAAAAAATAAAATAAATCTTTAATTCTAATTTTTTTTTTTAATCGGATCAATTATTATATATAGACATCTATCAAGTCCGATTGCGTTACTGAAACCAAAGGATAAATAAAAATAGTGGAAGACACCATTAAAGTGGAAAAAAAATCACGATAGAATAACTTAAAAATATATCTTGATATTTTAAAAATAACTTAACTTAAATCTAGATTTAAGTTAAAGAGTGGATTAAGATGGAAATTAAGAAAGATATTATTCCTTTGATAGCTATAGCGCTATTTTCAGTTTGGACAATATTTTGGATTATTGGAATCATTAATAATCTAAATATTTTAGGATTTTGGTCCTTATTGATACTTCTATTACCTTGGATTATCTTAGTTAGCTATATTATTGTTAGAAGAGTCCATTTAGATTCGGAGCTAAAATCAATCTTAAAAATGAAACATCAACTTGAACCTCTGAATATTCCTGCAGGATTAGTAAGACTTTTCCTAATTTTTATGATTTTTACAGTGTATATTTATTTCCTTCTGCTTCAATTTGGTAATCCCTCCATTACAGTACCTGCGAGTATTTTGATCATTGTCAATGTAATCATTACATTTTATGGTTTTAAACCGAGCAACATACTCCCTAAAGAACACCTCATTGAAAACTTACCAAAGAGTCCACCAACAAATGGGGAAATTTTGAATAATTTACCAATTATTAAAGATGCAATAAATAAATTTCAAGAAAATTTTCAGAAAGCTCTGGATGATGTCAAACAATTTGCAGAACAGATCGATACCGATGCTAATAAGCTCATTGAAACGTTTAAAAATAGACTTCTAGATTTGGAAAAAATTGTTGATAATATTCCTCCTTATTCACCTCAAACTGGTAGCGTCCAGGACTTGATTGATAAGTATAATTACTTAATTTTGGTCGTTCTTTTAGCAATTGTTAATTTCTTCGTTCCAATTAATGCTGCAAATCAATTAATCACTATTCCTGCATTTAGTGGACTTGGAGCTTTTTTAGGTTATCTGGCAAGAAATCAAATCAATAATTCCGTACGTGGTGAAATTAGAACTCAGATAAAAAATTTAAAGCAACAATTGGAAACTATTCAACAAGCCATGAATGTATCAGCAGCTAATTTAACAAATACAATAAATAATATTCAAACCCAATTAAATAACTGGTTTACAGATTTCAAAGAGAAGAACTTTCTAAGTATGATTCCGACCAATTATTCTGCATTATTAACCATTGGATTCGTATCTTTTCTATCACTTGCGGTATTTTTAATACCACTACCGTTACCTGAAGCTATCTTTACTACAATGGAATGGTTCGTGTTGTATTATTTTACTAGTAAACGTTAATAATTTGTTTAAATGCCCCTTTCTTTCATAGTGATATTCAGAAGAACAGATAAGCCCTGAAAAATTCCATCTATAACTCCTTTGAAACAGAAATTCGATAACCAACTTACCTATCTATCAAAAATATAGGAGTAACTGTTAATGACATTGCATTTAAAAGAAAATTTAGAAATAAAGGATAAAGAATACATGGCTCAAATTAAAGAGATCGATAATAGCATAGGTACAATGTTAATTCTTTATTCATTATTAACAGGTTTCATCATTACAGTATTAATTGAAGTGTATTTGAATCAAGTATTTCCTGGTTTTACTATTACATTGCTATTGTTTTTTGAAGGAATCGTCAACCTTTTTGGTATTTTTTGGGGAATCTATATAATCACAATTCCAAATAACGTAAAATTTCTCTTAAAATTCTATAAAATAGATATTGGAGAAGGATTGGGCGTAAAATTAGGTCTCACAATTAATAAACACGAAAAGAATAAAACTCAGGCAAAATTATTTGAGGAAATTAGTGAAGTTTATATGAGGTTTAGAAAAATCTTTTGGATTAACATCTTAATTACCGTGACACTTTTCACGATTTTATTTATTTCGATTTCATTACAATTTCGCTTTATTTAAAGAAAAAATGTTGTAAGTGTGTATTATGGTAAATAAAAAAACAATAGATGAATATCGTTTTAATGAAGTTCAATGCATTGCTTCTCACAACTCGTATGAAGAAAGATATATTCCAAAAAAGCAGCTTAATATAGGAGAACGAATTAAAATCCTAGTTCAGGAGCAGAAATTCTTTGAGATGGTGAATCAGATGAAATCACCCCTGCTTGAAATTGGCGAAGAATTCGATTCTCAAAGAGATGACTGTTTTCGTTCAATAAAACATCAATTAGAGACGATCAAAGTCCGGTCTTTAGAATTTGATATTCATGAGGAGAAGGACGGAATATTTCGCGTGTATCATCTCAACTTTTTAAATAAATTAAGAAAGAATAGAGCAAAAATCTATGATTTAGAGCATTGGTTAAAAGTGATTAATCAATGGTCTGATGAATATAATAAAAATCATGATTCTCAACATGAAGTTATTGTCATTTATATCGATATTAAAAAAATACGAAACTTAGAAAGTTTCCCAATGAAAATTAATACAATATTACACTCTATTTTTAAATATAAAATATATGCTCGTGCCGGATTTATGGGAAGATGGCCAAAATTGGGTTCATTAAGAGGAAAATTCATTTTTGTATTGTCAGGAGGTAATCCTGAAACACAAGATATGGAATGGAAATCTAAACAATATTATCATCAGAAATTATATGAGGATAGCTCATTAGATCTAAGATTAGCTTTTCTTGACGCCGCACCCCGGGAAATAAAGAATTTTAATGACAGGATCTTTATCAATACATATGCAAACACACATCTAATATTTCTTAACTACGAAGTCGTAAATTCATTAGTTAACCAAGGAAAAATTGTTAGAACATGGAGAACTAACGATGAAATTACATTATATGATACAATGAGCAAAGGTGTTAACTTAATTGGTACTGATGCTTTTGAGAACATGGTAATTTGGAGAAATATTAATCCACTTGCACCCGAAGAAAACTCTGGTTTTCAGAAACGATGGGAGTCCATTCCTTCTAGTAGAAGCATGTTTGCAATTCAAAAAAGAATATACAATATGGAAAAGAAAAATCGCATTAATCGATTCATAATACCTCTTATGGGAATCATTATAGTATTATTATGTCTCCTCTTGTATTTTTCAATATTTAAATATTGAAGTTAATTCAAGAAATATTTAATTAATATGTTTTAAAACAGTTCAACAATACTGACGTACATTTTAACTTTATACCACAATTTGACAAAACCATAAAAAATCAATATAGGTCCTATAAATAAAGATAGTATCGACCAAATAATAGAACTTGTATGAATTAATATTATGACGAATCCCGCTATAATACAAGATAAGGGAAAGATCCAGTTGCTAATATTGGTAAATCCTTTTTCAAGTTGAGATAATTTTTCTTCAGCTTTTTCTAAACCTCGACTATATACTCTGGATTTTTCATCTCTTTTTATTAATAGAAAACCGAGATTTTTATTTAAAATTGCTTCAAAATTTTCAATTTCAGTAACTTGGTAAAAGCTAGCAAAAAATAATTTATCGTCTTCTGATAAAAATACAAATAAAATATCTTCATATTTTAAAATACTCGAGGTTTTTATTTTTACTAACTCAATTTTATCAATATCTATTGAAAATATTTCCCCTCTTGCTTGGAAGTCTTTAATTCTTAAAATATTACCATCATTTAAACCGTATTGGGTGGGGGGATAATATCTGTACCTTGAGAATGGCCATGCAAATTTATTTTTCATCATGGATTTAAGATATATTTTATGGGAGGATATACAATAAAATTCAGAATTAAATTTGATATTCTTATAACCAAAAAAAATCCCTATTACTGTTCCGCATGAACTTGGGATTAGTATTATGATTGCAATTGGGATTATTAAAAATAAAAATGATATTAAGCAAGAAATATTAATTACAATTAAAAAAATAATATAAAATACTATAATATGAACAATTTTTGGCTTCTTTGCATCTTCACCAGGGCTACTACTCCAGAGAATTTCTTCTCCTTGATCCAATAAAGGTTTAATTTCCTCCATTTATTTATTTCCTCCTAAATTCTATTGAGAATAGATATGTATTTGATTATAAATTTTTTATTTTTTTATTATTTGAAAAAGCTTTAATTATATCATTTAAAAATAGCTTGATATTTCTTTTCTTAGGCACAGATGGCTTCATCTCAAATGCTAAATAGGATCAAAAAAAAATAGACTAAATTAAAATTCATTTTCAAACTCAGCCAGTTTTTCTTAATCAATATTATAAAATTCAATTTACACGTTTTTAATTAAATGGAATGTTATTATCTTGTGGCATTGAATTAAACAGAAAACTTGATACTTATTCCACTAAGGATTGAAATAGTGAATGTCAAAATTTTTTTATAATATGCTAAAAAAATAATTCAGTTGAGGCCAAAAAATAACGAGGAGAATTAAAAAAGTGATTACAATGGCTGCTTTAATGATATTTTTGATGGTTTCTTTTTGTGGTTCATATAAATTAGCAATTTCATTAAATTCCTTTGCTTGAATCCTATAAAACGCTCCAATTCCTTTATTCGTGAGATATAACAAATCATCCTCCAAATAAATGACTTGTCTTTTTATTAACAAATCTAATATTCTTTTAATTCCATTTTTTTGCACGTTGTTAAAGCCAAACATCGCAAAAATTCTAAAAATTTCATATCCTCTCTCAATTGACTTAATAAATTTTTGATTTATTTCTTGCAGAGTCAAAGCTTCACTTTGAATTGTAATGACGATCCAAGCAGTTATTTTATTATCGAGCTGCTCCTCCATGCGCAAGTGTAACGTGTCTATTTCAACTTCTTCTCCGGATTTTAAGAATTCTCGCAAAGTTTGCACACCATCAACAATTATTATCAAAGCGATTAAAATGGCAATCAATGAATCAACGAAATAAACCCTAAATATGGAAAATATTATGCCTACTAATACACCAAGGGAAATTTTTATGTTATTTTCAGAGTCTTTAGCATCACTTAATAAGGAAAAATTGCCATTTGTCTTTCCTATAATAGTTTTCAAAGATGCTAGTGCGAAATTAAGGATTATTGAAATTATTATGATGATAAACACAAAAACATTAACTTCAATAGGTGAAATTTGAAATAATCCAACTATAGATGTGATTAATAGGGAGCCTCCAGTAATTATCATTAATCCTATGATTAAAATAGAGCCAATCTTGTCCTTAGCATGTTTAATACTGAAGATTATGATTATTATTTTAAAGATATCTGTTAGATTTTCTATTCCTTCAAAAAATATTCCCTCACTATTAATGAAAAAACCTATTATCATCTTCATAGAAGTGAGAAAAATAAGACATATAAAACTAAAAAGTAACACGAATCCTTCATTAAAGATTTTTTCTACAAATTTAATATGGACTTTAAGTATCTTGGTAGCTTTATCTAGAATATCTTCACCGTGAGGAGTTAAAACATAAATATTATCTTCTAATTTTTCAATCACGTTTTCATTAATACCAACTTGAATGACCTCATCAACGGTAATGGGTCTAATTTTTAAATAAATCATATCAGTACTGTAAAAAGTATTAAAATATTCATACAGCTTTTTTTTGGTATTATATCCTTTCATTATTGCATGAAGCATGGCATATAATGGTGAATGATTTACTTCATCTTTGAATACTTCCTCTACTTCTTTTCTAAATGAGGAAACATCTCTAAAACCTAGTTTCTCTTCTTCCTCATCAATCATTTTTTTAGCTCAAATTTTTGATTATGTTTCATATGTAGAATTTATTAAAAAATTTCATTATTTACAAAACAAAGATCGCACCAATTTTTTTAATCATCATTTTCCTTACATAATCAAGAGATTATAGGAGAAATATAAATTATAAGGGCGCCCAAAATTCCTTAGATGCACTCTGGATTGGATATAATAACCATGAAATTTTTTCATCATTTTCAAATAATGAATTAATCTCATTTAAAGTTTCAAAAAATCTTCTATTTTTCTAGAATTATTTTAAAATCTTGAAATTTCTTTTAATATCAATTGTATTATGCTATCATTATAATCTTTATTTGCTAGAATACAAATTAAACCAAAATTGGAATTAGAAATGTAAATTTTAATTTCATCAAAGCATAATGAACAATTTCTTATTGTTTTTTATTTAGTAACATCCCAATTTCTTTCATGGCAAAATAATTTAGGTATTATAATGGATAAATCTCATGTTCTTTCTTTCCATCAAATTCCATTATATTTTTACTTCTTTACATTCAAGATCTGATTAATTTCAATAATTCTTGAATAAGAAAATTCGTTCTCATCTCTAAGCAAAGAAAAATTCTCTATGACTAAAATTAATAAACGTACTGACGTAAGTATAAAGAAAAAATTTCAAACTTTTTGGTTTTGATAGTATTGGAGATTTTAATTACCGGAACAGACGGATTTATTGGAAACTATTTAAAGCAGTACCTAAAATCTAATGGATCTGAAGTGTTTGGTACTGTTTTTATAAGAGAACCCTTAGAAAATGAAGTCAAATTCGACATAAGAAAAACAGAAGAGTTTGATAAATTACCAAAAAGACAATTTGAAGTGATAATCCACACGATTGGCTTAATTGATCAAACCGCTCCAAAAAAAAGATTGTTTGAAATCAACGCAGAAGGAACAAAGAAAATGCTCGATTGGGCGATGAAAAATGGATGCCAACATTTTATACAATTAAGTTCGATTTCAGTTTATGGTTTTAAAACAATGGGAGAAAATAGAACTGAAGATAGAACAAAACGATCTCAAGGGAGACTGATGGTTCCTTATGGGCCATCTAAAGCTAAAGCAGAAATATATATCGAGGAAAGTGGTTTGAATTATTCAATTTTAAGGCTCCCATCTGTTCTAGGAGAAAAGGACACGTTTATTTCGCCTTCTATAATTCCCCGCTTAAAAAACGGCACGTTCTTTTTTTCTGGCAAGAAAAACGATAAACTTTTTTCGACCCTTTACGTGAAAAATCTTGGTCCAATTATTAAAAAATTAATCAATGTTGGACCGCTAAATAACGCTTTTAATTGTACTGACTATCAAATTACGTGGTACGAATTCGTCGAAGAGTTTGCAAAGAATTTGAACATTGAATTGATTCCTAGGAAAAAATCGTTTTTGACGTTGTTAACGCATTTGAAAGACAAAAATTACCTTTATTTACTCACGAACTCTTATTACGGTGCCCATTTTCCTAATGACAAGTTAAAAGAAAAAATCGGCTTCGAACCCGAATATCCATGGCAAGAGGGAGTTAAAGAAGCGATCAACGGGTATTTGTTACAAACAAACGGTAAAAAAATCTAATAATAATTAATGAAATATAAGGTTTAAAATGAATAGTAAATAATTCAATTCCAATCAATTCTTAGCATTCAAATAAATTTGTAGATATGTTTTCTATTTAAAAATCAAATAAAAAATATTTTCGATTTATAATAACTTATAGCTTGCTAAAAATTAAATTCAAAAATATTTAAGCTCGCATAAATGTAAATAAAGAATTTCTTAAATAGAATAATTCATTATTATTTTCACCAATTTGAGGATGTTCAAAAATGAAAAATAAAAATAAAGTTGGTTTGTTTCTCTTACTAACCATGTTTATGAGCGTCGCAATTTTAGGAACACTTCCATCAGTTGTTGGAGATTATTCGGTAAGTCAAAATGATATTATTGGAATTGAATGGGTTCAAGATGATATCTTTGCCAATACTGTAGGGAAACAGATGAAAATAGAAGTTACTGATGTAAATTCTTCAAATGCTGGAGGAATGTGGGCAAATACCACATTTGCAAGTCAATGGGTGCGTGCAAATAATCAAACTAGTTGGACACTCGCTCTTCAAGAAAAAGTATTTTCGGTATATAACGTAACTCCAACAAACTATTTAATGACAGGAGGTTATGGAGGATTTGGCATTGGTGCTTCTTATTTAGCAACAGTTCAACAATCAGGTTTTGTTATTGGGGCTAATAATTTAACAGCGGTACAAAAATATTTCAATAAAAGTTGGTGTGAGGATACTGCTGCTCCATTTAATGTTTCTAAATTAACAGGTCTTAATCTAACATTATGGAATGGAACTGCAACAGGAATAGGCGCAGGCGATGGAGCTTTTAAAATGGTTATGCTCTTTAATGCTACGAATAACGTTAGTACTATATGTAAAATTTATACTTGGTCTACATCTAACTCAGAATGGCAATTAAAACTTGAAACAAAACCATTATATGATTTTGGAGTTTATACTTCAAGTTCTCCACCGATTCCTGGTTTTGAATTGATTTTTATTTTGGTCGCATTAAGTTCTATTATGGGATTATTTCTCTGGAAAAAGATCAGAATTAATCCTCAACAAAACTAATTTTTTTTTTTTGATTCCTATAAAAAAGAGAAGTTATAACTTGATATTTGATATTCTCATTAATTTATCTTTGTATTTTCTATTTATTTTACAATTTCGATTTAATTTTTTTAATTAATTCTTAAACCATTTTTATACCAAATTAAAATTAATAACCTATTAAAGATACTTATACTGAAAAGAAATAAATTATAGTGATGGAAAGTAAAATTATTCTTAACTGACTTTTTATGATTTCTTTTCAAAATTTCCATAAAGCTGGAGAAATTTATTGAAATGAAGGAAAAAAAAAGTAACAAAACGGATGAAAAGAATAATTTAAGGGAAGAGAGAGAAAAGTTAATTGAAATGGGCAAAAAGGCAGAATTTAATCAGGATTTATTAAGTGCTTTTAACGTATATCAACAAGCAGTTGAAATTTCAGTTAAATTAAATGATTATGAAAGTATAAAATTCCATCAAACTAAAGTGAAAGATATTTTAAAAAGAATTAAGAAGAATTTTAATGAAAATCCATTAGAAAATACTAAACTTAATGGAATTAAGTTGTTTGAAATTGGTTATTCTGCATTAAATAGTAATTATTTTTTATACGCTATTGAATTTTTTTGGAAATCCATTGAATTTTATCCCAATTTAATAAAATCTTGGCTTGGTTTAATAATTGCCTATCGATCAATTGGAGATGAAAAAAGTGCTAATATATATGTTAAAAGATTAGAAGATATGGGAATTGGACTTAACACCACATTTTATTTAAATGAAAATAATGAAAAACGAATCCTTGATGCTATGTTATTCCAAGAAAACCAAAAAGAAACTAAGATAACGAAAGAGTCGTTATTGAAGAATGAGAATCGTAAAAATATTTTAGATTTTATTGAGAGGAATCCTGCTTGTACTTTAGATGAAATAATGGATTTTTTTAAAATTGGATTAAATTTAGCTACGTGGCATTTATTAATGCTAAAAAAATTTGGATTCATAAGGTTTAGAAAGAGGCTTAATAAAAGTTTTATTTTTTCTAATACCTATAGCAAAGTAAATGAAAAGAAAGCCTTATTGATGAGAGATTATAGGTTTAGCAAAATTCTGAAAGTTTTAAGAGATAATCCCAGAATTAACTTTGCTAATCTTTTAAAAAAAACTGGAATCTCGTATAATAGGCTATTATATCAAATCGACTTATTAGAAGGATGCAGATTAATTATTATGCAACTTTCCAAGAATGGGGAAAAGACTTTTTCTATTATTGATGAGAAAAATAAAATTATTCCATAGAGTTTTTTACCACTTTAAATCTGTAATATTTTGAATTTTTTTTTATTAAATTTTCATTTAAATTTAATATTCCTGTTAAAAATATTAACTTAAATTGATATATTTCCCGCTTATTTGTAAGTAAATAATTTCTTAAATACATTTATTTATTAAAAATGAAAAAAAATCAATAAAGGAGGATTTTATTTTATTTCCTTACAAAATTTCTCATATGTCAATTTTTTGATTTCATCTAGCTGATCTTGAGAATAATTTCGACTCATTGAGGAGATACTAAGATTCAATTTTCCACTAGCAGTAACCGCTGCAATGGCAAGACGCATTCGAGCATTAGCCCCAGGAGCTAACATTAGTGAATCAAGTTCCAGTTGTCCATATTGCCGTCTTAAATTAATCTGGTTTAAATTGCCGATATTGGTAAGAACTATCTCTTGAGCAAAACTGAAGAGATCAGCTTTCTTAGATTTAATAATTTTATTGATGACAAGTTTTTTTTCCACTAATTTGTGAAGCTTGTCGTAACGAGACTGGTGTTCTTTAACTAATCGACCAGTTACAAAATATTTCAAGTCCCCCATAAGTGTTGGGTCCATGTAATAATACATTATAATAATATCTTTGAAAATATTGTAATCAGTCATTTCTTTTACGATCATTTTATGAAAAGCTCGCACGTTTTCCCAAAAACTTTTCTTTTCATCGTATCTATAAGTCATATCATATCCTGATGCATAAAGAGCGAATGCTTCTCCTACCGGCTTTCGCAATCGGTTTCGGATATTTACCGGAATAATTGTTCTATGTTTAAACTTGGGTTTTAAATGAAGGTAAAGCTGTTGTACCCTTAATAAAAGAGTCAAAAATGCGCTATTTACAGTAACTCCCTCTTTATTGCATTTGTTAATGAATGATCTGGTTTCATCTTCTGATAGCAGCAAGTTGGAGAAAATGGGCTGGAAGTTTGTTACGAATATTTCATGGATGTTAGACATGTCCTCGTCATCAAAATATATATTATTTTCCAATTTTTGGCGTTGCCATTTGGTATTTAGACGTTTTAAAATGAATTTAACGAGAAAGTTGACTTTTGGTTCGATCGGAATGTTTTCGATATCAAAAACGGGAGGTTCTAAACGAATAAATTCTTTTTCAGGGATTTCAAGATGCTCTAAAATATCTCGAACTAAATATCCTAAGGACATTCCATCTCCAATTATATGATTGATTGTTATAATAAGTTCAGAAATGTTGGGAGAATAAAGCAAAGTAAATTTAGCATGTGGGCCTTTTTCATGAATAAACGGATGATGATAGTCTGCATAACAAGAAGTAATCCAATCCGAATCAGATGAGCGCGGTACTACTTCTAAATCGACTTCATTACAACCTTCAGAAGTAAACCAAAGATCTTCGTTTTTATCTTTAATTATCCTAACTTGTAGTAGTGGATGTCGATAGGGCATTTCTTTAATTACAGATCGTAACAATTTTTGAGGCACATTTCCTTTTATTCTAGCAACCATTATGATGTTCGCACTATATCCCCCATAAAATAAGTATTCACGATGCACGAGCTTACGTTTATATATCGGAAGGGTATTTTTGACATTTTTCATAATAATCACTTTTTATTTTTTTCATTTCAATGCAATGCAAAACAAACGTTTTTCATTTCAATGCAATGCAAAAAAATATATATAAAAGTTCCGAATAAGGAAAATGGATAACAAGAGCTAAAAAGAGGTTACTTATGAGTTTTAAAGAACAAAAAAAATATTACCTAAATGACCATGAAAAACAGTTATTAAGCATGTTAGGAGATACTTTTGCAATTCATGGAAGATCAAAGAATTTTGGATTAGTTTTTGCTATTTTACAGCTTAAAGCTTTGAATGAAGGACAAGGATTAGACCAAGAAACAATTCAAGGTTATATAGAAACAAATTTTAAACCCGTTTCAGTTAGTACAATATCTAGAATTTTGAATCAATTGACAAATCAAGGGTATTGCGATAGCATTGAAGAACGAACAGAAGATCATGGCAGAAAAAGGCTAAAATTCTTTAGGAAAGAGAGTTTTAAAAAATTATTTGAAAATAGAATTAATTATAGCATTTTGGAATTTGAAGGAATTTCAACCAAGCTTAACTTGATTAAAAACGACATTTTGAAAATTAATAATAATGAAAACGAGGAGCTATTGGAATTAATAGACTATTTAAATGAATTTTATCGCATTTCAAAAAAAATATATGAACAAATAAAAAAAATGAGCCAGGAAGAACTGCGTTCCTTATAAAAAATTTAAGTAAAAATTAATCATATACTTTAAAGCGCATTATCTATTCTTTTTTAGATCCTATATTTCAATTTAGGAAATTATTATTTTTTAATTATGAATTCATTTTATTTACTTTTTACCAAGGATTAAATTTTTTCAATGGTTATAAGAAGTTATTAACAAAAAATATAAAAATTAAAGTCATAATGATTTTATTAAATCGAGTTCGAGGCTAATGAACGTCAAGCAAATCACCAATAGCATTTGGAACCTTTCTGGTAAAGCCCGGCTTGGCATGAGCCACAACATGTACGTTATTAAGGATGAAAAAATTACACTTATTGATCCTGCATTCTTATCTATTTCGAAATTCAAGAAAGCGTTGACCCAAATAAATTTGACAATAGAAGATTTTGATTTACTCCTTTCAACTCATTGGCATGTAGATCATTCTTCCAAGGCTTGTTTATTGAAGAAAATGTCAAATGCAACCTATATGATTCATGAAAAAGAAAAACTCATTATTGAATCTTTTAGTAACATGGCAAAGGAACTAGGAAAATTCAAGGATGACGAGGAATTTTTTAATATATGGAAAGGTTTCATCAAACTCTGGAATTACGAACATTGTAAAGTCACCTCCACATTTAAAGATGGAGATATCATTAATCTGGGTCGTTCTAAATTAAAAGTTTTATATACTCCAGGTCATACTGATGGACATTGTTGTTTTGAATTGCTGGGGGAAAAACAAAGAATTCTTTTTGCTGGAGATATGTCCCCGAAAGAGTATCTTTGGAATGGTTACGCTACAAGCTCCTTTACTGATTACTTAAATAGCCTTGAACGATTACAACAAGAAGATTGGGACATCATACTTTCAGGTCATTTTCAACTTTACAAGCAAGAAGTGGATATTAAAACAATGTATCAAAAGGTTATTTCAATCTTGAATGAACGTGATGAAAAAATTTTAAAATTAGTGAAAGAAGGGCATTCAACTGTTGAAGAAATAGTGCAATTCTTTCCGACTATTAGACCCAATGGTGATAAATGGGATCAATTCAGTGAATACCATCATGTGCTTAAACATTTACAAAGATTGGAATCGCTTGGTAAGATTAAACAAAAAGAAATTGAAGGAAAAGTTACATGGAAATAGGTAGGAAAATTTTTTTTAATTAATAAAACAAAAT
This sequence comes from Promethearchaeota archaeon, assembly GCA_011365055.1. The sequence continues at coordinate 186 of RDOG01000035.1, read as the reverse complement.
CACTAACCAACAATACCGAGAGTAGATTTCTCGTCTAGTTTATCATTCCCAAAAACGGAATTAAAAAAAGAAATGAAAGTTATTTATCCTAAAGATTACGGGATGCGCGGAATATCGCATCGAGAAAAGCATATAATCCAAGGAATGACATCGTTAGAATAAAAATAGCTATGCATGCGACAATAA
>RDOG01000034.1 GCA_011365055.1 Promethearchaeota archaeon | reverse complement strand
CATGGTTGTCACTCCTAACATGCTATTAGGTTTAAATTCTTTTAAGGTTTTTAGAACCATTTCTGCATCAAACGTCGGAAATACAAATGCTTTAGCCCCAGTTATTGGACTTAAAGCCATTTCACAAGTTTGACCATATATATGGTACCAAGGTAGGACTGAAAGCGCAATTAATGGACCTTTTATATATTCATTCTTCATGTAATCTGCAATTTCCTTGATCTGATAAATATTTGCCACAATGTTATAATGAGTCAATAAGGCACCTTTAGGAAGACCTGTAGTACCTCCAGTATATTGGATGATAGCAATATCTTTTTTAGGATCTATTTGAACCTCGGGCAATGGTTTAGGAACAGGATTCTGATCCATCAAAGAATTCCAATGAATAATTTCATCTTCTTCGGCTTGTTTTGGAACATCTCCTTCAATATTAGATAATATTAATATCTCTATTTTAATTTCTTCTCTCATTTTCTTATATTGCCTGAAAAATCGATCAATCATGATTAAGATTTTTGCTCCAGAATCATTTATTTGATGTACAGCTTCCCGAGCTACAAATAATGGAGAGAGAGCAGTAACGATGGCCCCAATTGATAAAGCTGCAAAATATGCGATTGAAAATTGAGGACTATTCGGAAGCCATATTGCAATTACATCACCTTTTTTAACACCCAAGTTTAATAGACCATGTGCAAATCTATATGTCAAGTCATTTAATTCTTGGAAAGTATACTCCTTCTTTAAATAGAAGTTAATTGCAATTTGATTACCATATAATTTAGCGCCTTCCTCGAATAGATCTCTTAAACACTTGTCTTCGGGAATATCTAATTCAAGAGAAATACCTGGCGGAAGAAAATCCTTCCAATATCTATTCTTAATATAATCTGGAAGTTCCATTTTTATCCCTTTTAAAAAATAATCCTTTACTAAACAAAAATTAACAAACTACAATATTAATCTTTAGAATTTTTTTTTATTTTAAGAAGAAAAAAAAACATTTGAAGAAATATTAGGAATCAATAATCAAAACTAAATTGAAGAGTTTCATTGAAACTCTTATAAGCTATAAATTTAAGGGTTTTTACATTTCTTTTTTCATAAAAGAGATAAATTAAATGACCTTCTAATTCAAGTTCATGACCAGGTCTAATAAAATGTTTTCCATATGTTTCAACAACGATAAAGTCGCCTTTTTTTAAGGGAATTTCAGCGACTTCACTTGGATTATCAACGACTTCAATAAATTGTAATGTAAAATATTGCTCTGCTAGACCATTCGTACCAATTGATATCTCTTTAACAATTCCTCGTATTGTAATTTTTTTTTCTATGACTTTAACTTTTTTCATTTTCTCTCTTCCTAAAAAAGCATTAAGTAATAAGAAATAATTTATCATTATTACAAAAATATAAAAATTAATAGATAGCTACAAATTTTATTAATGAAGAGATCAGCGAAATTTTCAGGAGAGAGAATATTTGATATCAAATCAACTGAATTTATTATCAAAAGAAGAAATTATTCAAAAATTTGAAAATTTTTCAGGGAATTTTTCAAGAAAAAATCAATATTTTGACATTTTATATGATTCTTATGAAAGTCTTCGTATTTTAAAAACAAGATCTGAGGAATCCATTGTAAGTTCTCAAAATTCTGGTGCAGCAGCTCGTACATATGTTGGTTATTGGAGAGAATATTCCTTTCAAGATCAATCAGGATTACTAGATCTCATGAAAAAAATTCCCTCAGTTTCTGATAAGGGAGATCTCATTCAAGAATTTGAGGGTTGGAAAACTGATACAACGATTAAATTAAAAATTGATCCCAGTACCGTACCACTTGAAGAGAAAGTAGAGAGGGTTAGAGAGCTTTTCACATTTTTTCAGAAATTTGATGAAAGAATCATTAATCCTGCGGTTTCGTATGCAGAGCATTTAATGAAAAGAATATTTGTAAATAACGAAGGATCTATATTATCCCAAACAATTCCACGAGTGCGTTTATTCCTTCAACCAATCGCAAAAGAAGGAGCCACTGTTGATTTTGATTATTTTTCCACGGGTGGTGAAATGGGATATGAAATTTTCGACGAAGTCATGAAATTAGATTTAGAACAAATTGCTAATAATTCATTAGACATGTTAAAAGCAGACCATTGTCCAGCAGGAATGCTACCTTTAATTTTAGATCCCGATATGACAGGTTTGGTGGCACACGAAAGTTTTGGGCATGGTTTAGAAGCAGATCAAGTGCTTCGAGATAGAAGTTATTTAAAAGCATATTTAAATAAAAAAGTTGCATCTGAAATTTGCGTCATTTGTGATTCACCAGCAGTCCCAAATAAATTAGGCAGTTATTTTTTTGATGATGAAGGAATTAAGAGTGAAAAAACAACCTTGGTAAAAGATGGAATTTTAAAAAATTTCTTACATGATCGAATGACATCATCAAAATTAAAGGCAAAGCCTGGTGGAAATGGGAGAAGAGAGAGTTTTCAACATCCAGTACTAGTCAGAATGACCAATACATTTTTTGAATCGGGTGATCATAAATTGGAGGAAATGATCGAAACTATAGATCGTGGAGTCATGCTAGTGAGGGGATATTTTGGCATGGAAGATCCACTCGGAGGAGGGATGCAATGTTCTTCAAAAAAAGGTTATTTAATTGAGAAGGGCGAAAAAACAAAATTATTAAAATCCATAACCTTAAGTGGTTCTGTTTTGGAATTCCTACAAGACATTGATGCCATAAGTAAGGATGAAGCTTTTTTCCATGCAGGCACGTGCGGTAAAGGTGAATTTGATTTCGTCCCGGTTACAAGTGGGGGACCGTATATACGAGCAAAAAAAGGATTAATAAGTCCAGGATGAGATAACATGGGTCAAGAAATATTAGACTTTATTGAAAAGCGTTTAAAAGCAAAAAAAATTGAAGCATATGACATCCTCATTAAAACAAAAAAGAATCATGAAAACATATTCTTGAAAGATAGTGTTGATTCTTTTAGAGAAGTTCAAAGCATGGAGTACATGATAAGGATATATAATCAGAAAGAAGAGCCTGGAATGGGAGTCATTCATTCAAGTGAATTAAAAGAAGAAAGATTGGATAAAATAATTGATCAATGCATGACCTTGTCAAAGATCAATAAAACAACAAAGTATGAATTTCCAGATAAAGGATTATATAACGATATAAAAACTACAGAATCCAAAATAATAAAAGATCCAACATCAGTATTGGATGATTTATCAGAAGAATTAAATTCTTGTATTAAAGACGAAAAGAATGTTGTTCCAACATTTGGTAGATTAGGTGTAATAATACGGGAGAATTATTTAAGGAATTATAAAGGCATTAATCTTAGTGATGAGAGCACCTATTTATTTTTAGAATTCGCAATTAAAGCAGAAGAGGGCAAAAATCTTGCAGAATTTTGGGATGTTAATCTTTACAAGCAAATAGCACATCTTGATATTCAAAATAGAATGAAACATTGGGCGAAATTAGCAGTCGATACGCTAAAGGCAAAACAGCCAAGATCAAAACAAGATGCAACAATTGTTTTTCCTCCTAAAATTTTAATGCACGCTATTAATCCAGTTATTGGATATCATGCTACGGGTCAAGCTCATTTTGAAAAAGTATCTAGCTTTGAAATCGATAAAGAGGTGTCATCTCCCAATTTAACAATTAAAGATAATGGATTATTAGAAGGATGTTTAAGCACTTTTCCTTGGGATGGAGAAGGCACTCCAACGAGATCAACAATACTCATTCAGGATGGAATATTTAAGAATCGAATTTATGATCAAAGATATGCGATTTTAGAAAACACGAAATCAACAGGTAACGGAGCACGAACAATGGATGGCAATGTCGTGAATAATATTACTAATTTAGAAATATTGGAAGGAGATTTGACTTATGAAGAACTTATTTCAAATATTAAAGAGGGTTTATATGTTGAAAAATTCTCTTGGCTTAATCCCGATAGATTAAGTGGTTCATTTGGCACGGAGATTCGCAATGCTTATACAATTAAAAATGGGGAATTAACTGAACCTATTAAAGGCGGGAATGTAAGCGGAAATGTGTTAACCATGATTAAAAGATGCTTAAATATTACGAAAGAAAGAAAGTTCATGCAAAATTGTTTATATCCTTTCATGAGTTTTGATGGATTAATCATATCGTCATGAGGATGCTTCTATTTTTTCACATTTTTTAATAAATAAAATCAAATTGATTTGAAATTTAAAAATAGGGAACTAAAATTTTAAAAGAAGTATAATGTAAATAAGGTAAACAAAAAATAATTTTCAAAATTCATCGCATGTATTTCGGAAGTATTGCCAGAATAACTTTCGGAAAACATCATAAGTTGAGGAGAATAACTTAAGTTGGAAGAAGTGTCGGAAAAAGTGTGATATATCATGAATCAGAAGAAGATTTTTTTGAAAGGAGTCGTTCTTGGAGATGGAGGAGTAGGAAAAACATCATTAATTATTAGACACGTCGATAAAGCCTTTGGAAGTGATTATAAACCGACGCTTGGATTTGATATTTCGTTAAAAACGATTATTTTGGAAGAATTTCAAGCGGAATTACTAATTTGGGATATTGGTGGGCAAGCGATTTTCAAAGAAATAAGAGAATCTTACTTGGAAGGCAGTCATTGTTGCATGCTTGTATACGATATAACCAATGAAGAGAGTTTTAAAAATCTCGAGAATTGGCTTGGAGAATTAACTAAGTTTAGTGGCGATGTTCCATTCATATTAGTGGGAAATAAAATTGACCTAGGAAAGAACAGAGAGGTTCCAAAAGATAAAGGAGAAGAAAAAGCAAAAGAGTTAGGCGCAGTAAAGTTTTATGAAGCCTCTGCTAAATCAGGAATAGAGGTAGATAAGGCATTCGAAGATTTAACTAAAGCATCAATTGACTTCTTTAAAAAAAGAACTAAGTAATTTCAAAATTTTCTTTTTCTTCAGTTTTCATTTTTATTCTAAAATAATCCATAAATCTTACTTTATCGATATTAAATCCTTTCACGATATTTTTTAACCCTAACCGATCGAATTCTTCGATTAACCCTTTTAAATTATTTTCTATGCCAGGAATAAAAAGATCAATCCTTCTTCTTCCGACTTTTAAAATGTATTCTAAACCTTTAATATTAAAGAATTTTTCTTGAATCTCGTCATCCATTTCATGGCATTCTACCTTAACTTTTTTTCCACCAGTTATGGTTTTTATCATGTCTTCAGGATTTCCAAAGTCAATGATCTTCCCTTCTCTTAAAATCACGATTTTTGTACAATACGTTGCAGTCTCTAAATCATGCGAAACGACAACAATAGTCTGACCGAGATTTATATTCAATAATTTTAAAAAATTCAATACTTCAACGCGTAACGTGGGGTCTAATCCTGTTGTTGGTTCATCTAGAAATAAAATATCAGGTTCATGTATTAATCCTACTGCAATTGAAACGCGTTTTTCTGTTCGCCTCCAGATAAATCCTTGACTTTCTTCTTTAATAATTCTTCATTCATACCTAATATACCCAAAATTTTTCGAGCTCTTTCATAAATGGTTTTTTGATCCATTCCATACATTGCTCCAAAATAATAGGCGTTTCTCAACGCATTAAATTGAAAATAAGTATCTTCAACACGACCCATTTGAGGAACATATCCAATTCTTTGTTTAAGACGATTAATTTCTTTTGATCCGGTCAAATTTATGCCTAATACAGTTACCTTACCTTTTGTAGCAGTCATTTGTCCTGTCAATAACCTCATGCAAGTCGTTTTACCAGCCCCTGATCCTCCAATTACGCCTAAAATATCACCTTTCTCGGCATAAAAACTTATATTATCAATTATATTTTTTTCATTTATCGTAACGGTAACGTTCCTTAACTCAATTAATTTCTTTTTTGAGAAAGCAATTGCTTTAATGTTGGATGTAGATTTTTTTTCATTGGTTTGTTCCATAAAATTTTTCTCCTCACGTATCTTATAAATACCAAAGTTATAAAAATAAGTTTATTTCATCAAGATTACTTCAATAAAGATAATCTATTTTAAAATATTAAGAACATATAATTTATTATAGATTAGATCAGTCAAAATTTTAATTATTTTAGCAAATTTCAAGTCAAAAAATATGAGATGAGGTTTGAATATGGCAAGTGTTTTTTCAAAAATTAAATCAAGAGCTAGTAGAGTCATTAACTTGATTTTAAAAGAGCTTGAATCACTTTTTAAGGATAAGCAAGCGCTGCTAATCATGTTTCTTCTTCCGATATTAGTAATATTTGCTATAGGTTCGACCTCTAGTGCTATACAAGGTAAATCCACTGTAGTTATTGGTATTATTGACTTAGATACTTCCACAGGTTATCCAGGACAAGATTTATCATTGAATTTTACAAGGACATTGGATAATTTAGTGGATGATAAAGGAACAGACTATGTGGTTATTCGTAATTATACTAAAGCAGAAATCGATACAAAAGTACCGTGGTACGAGTTACAAGCAGGAAAAATAGATGCATATATAGAAATTCCAGAAGGATTTGAGACTGCAATTACAACGATATCAGTTGTTTATATGAATATTACTACGGATGCAACAAATATTGCAGGACAAGCCAATGCACTTAACGCTATTATTGAGGCTATTGCGATTTTTAAGGTTCAACACGATTTCTATGCTGATGAAATATTACCTTCGATGGACCAATTGTGGTTTTATAACACAAATTTATTCAGAACAGCAGGCCCTGTTTTTGCTATTTCAATCTTTGGCTCCACATTGATGACAGCGAGTCAAAGCGTTGTTGGTGATGTACCTTTAAAGAGAATGTTATTAACACCTGCTCGAAAGGCAGAGGTCATTTTAGCGAAATTACTTGCATACATGATTATTGGATTTTTCCAGATTTTAATTTTAATTGGACTTTCAACTTTTGTTTATCAAATGCCTATTAGTGGCGGAATAGGAGGAGTCCTTTTATTGATTTTGTTATTATTAACTCTTGCATTTGCTGGAATCACATTAGGTTTATTTATTTCAGTTGTGAGTACTTCACGCCTTCAAGCATCTCAATATTTCTTGCTAGCTTTTATTATGATGTTCATATTAACTTATTTCGTTAGCTCAGATATATTTGGGGCGATACTACCCTTACCATTAGCTAGCAGTGGATTTAATGATATTGCCTATAAATATTATGTTCCAGGAGCATTGGATGACATATTTAGGATATCCATGTTTGGTATTGTGAGTCTAGGGTTAGCATTCGCAGTGTTTTATCTAAAGAAATCAACTATCTAGGAGTGAAATGATATGAGCATAAAGTTTTTCGAACGGGCAGCCTTCGGAGGGCAAGATAGAAATTCATTAAAAGAAGCAATTGAATGGGCTAGTGTTAGAAAGGATAAAGTGATAGAAGTCGAAGTAGAAGGAATATATGGCAATACATTCAGGAGATTTCGGGGAAAAGGAATCTTAGTTGAAGCTTATTCATCAACCTTCGATAATTATTTAGCTGTATATTTGAAAGAAGCTGAGATAGATAAAGAAAAAGGAAAAAAATTTAATTTACCTGTTGACTATCTCATAACAATTGGAATAAACAGGAGACATGACGTTAGAGCAACGCTTATTGTTTTAAAGAATACCTATAGAAAGAATTTTGGAGAATATTGGTTCTTTGAAGGGAGTGATATTCGAGATGCATGCACGTGGTTAAATGATACACTAAAATTTGCAGAAGTAACAGCATTAATTAGGGGTCAATGGCATGAGTCGGGTGAATTTGTTTATTGTAAAGGACAAGTTTTCACTGAACGACGGGAATTAAGAATGTTGCGCAATTATTTTGTTCTTTCGATATCTGAAGGAAAAACCGGAAAGAGAAATTTGAGTGGTATTAATGCATCTGTTGGTGGGATAAATCGTTTTGACGCGTTAAGAAGGAGAATTTTCCAAGAAGATATTTTAGCTGATAAAATGCTATTTTTTATAAAAACAAAGAGTCAAAAACAAACAACCTATAAACACGTTCTAGATATTAAAGGGCTGACTGTGACTTATGGAAATAAAGAAAAACCAGTATTAAGAGACGTTTCCTTTCGAATTAAACAAGGAGAAATTTTAGGTATTGTTGGAGAATCAGGTTCAGGAAAATCAACAACTATTAAATCGATAATTGGAGAAATTGATTTTGATTCTGGTGAAATAAGCGTTTGTGGAATTAATGTGAAACAACAAAAAAAAGTTGCACCATTCATGGGTTATGTCCCTCAGGATTTAAGTAGAATGTATGGGGATTTCACGCCTCTTGAAAATATTTTATATTTTGGAAGGCAATATGGCATTGATGAATTGGAGTTGATTAGACGTGGAAAACAAGCACTTAAAGATTTGGGAATTTCAACTAAGGGAAATGAAACAGTAAGCTACTTATCAGGTGGAGAACAAAGAAGAGTCTCAGTGGCCATATCACTCGTGCATTATCCTAAAATAATCTTCTTAGACGAACCAACTTCAGGTCTAGATCCAGTCAAACGACACGAATTTTGGGACTATATTGATTCAATAAATCGCTTATATGGAATTTCTTTTGTAGTTATCACACACTTTCCAGAAGAAGCTGAATATTGTGATAAAGTAGCAATTTATATAAAAGGAAAGGGATTTGTAGACTTTGGGACACCCTACGAACTAAAATCCCGACTCCCAGGTGGAGGATTTGTCATTGATATTACCTTAGAATTGTTTGATTCAAAAGCAATTCAATTATTAGAAGCGCTAGATACAGTTGATTCAGTTATTCAAAGAGGTGAAAGCCTTAGAATCTTCACTACTAAAGAGTCGAATATAGCTCTAAGCAATGTTTTAGATAGTTTAAATAAATATGGGATGAGTGTTCATGGAATAGAAACAAAAGAAGAGGTGGACATGGTAGATTATTTCATATATTTATCAACTAAAAAATATATAACTGGTGAAAGGAACGCAGAATAGTCGAAAAATTCTAATTTCAAGTATATTGATCTTTGTTTTCATCTTATCTTTTTCCATTACTGGATTTATTAATGGATTTGTTCCAATACTACAAAATAATCCAAAAAATATCGATGAAAAAGTTGACGTTAAAATAGATCCTTTAATAACAAAGGAATGGGAAACTAATCCAAACTCAAATCTAAAAGTAATTGTTGTTTTTACGGATTTGAATGACTATTTTGATGAATTTCGCTATAAATATTCCGAATTGGTTAATATTATTGTAAAATATACATTTATATCATCAATTACCATTGAAACTTCCTTTAATGTAATAAAATCAATATCCTTAGAAGAATATGTGGAATTTATTTGGTTAGATAAACAAGTAACAATTCCTCAGGTTTCCAATCCTCAAGAATATAGTGAATCCATCTGTCTTTCTAGCAATAGCTTGATTGGAAATGTAAATGGAACAGGAGGATATAATGGCTCCAATGTTATAGTAGCTGTTTTAGATACTGGAATTGATCCATTTCATCCTGATTTAGGCGATATTTCACAATATACAAGCATCGGGTTAGAAGACTTGTTCCAAAATATCAATTATTCCATGTTAAGCGATTTAAAAATAATAGGACACGTTAATTTTGCAGATTTAAATCCATATCCAATTGATATTAATGGACATGGAACTTACGTAGCAGGAATAATTGCAGGAACTAATGGAACTGGTGTAGCTCCAGGAGCTTACTTGTTCAATGTAAAGGTTTTGAGTGATCTTGGCATTGGCTATTGGTCTTGGATCATAGCTGGTATAGATTGGAGTTTATCTCACGGAGCAGATATCATAACACTAGCGTTTGATACTCAGGCTTTTGGTTTGCCAGGACTTCCAACAGATCCACTAAATTTAGCTATAAATGAAGCAGTAGAAAGTGGAATAATTGTTATCGCAGCGGCAGGAGATTATCCACAATCATATTTGAGTATTGGATCTCCCGGAATGGCTTTAGGTGCCATTACTGTTGGTGCATACAATAACATGTCAGGAATACCAATAGCCTGGGAAAATAGTAGTAGAGGACCTACATTAGATTTTTTTGTAAAACCGGACATTCTTGCTCCAGGAATCAACATTACTTCAACAATCTCCACTTTAAATAACCTACCTTTGAATTTTTCAGAATTTGTGGATTTTGCAACTTATGGAACCAATCTCGGAAACAATTATTCAGTAGCAAATGGAACGACTGGTGCAGCTGCTTATGTTGCAGGAGCCGTTGCTTTATTGATAGAACAAAATCAATATCTAGATCCCAACACCATTAAAATAATTTTACATGAAACTTCAGATAACTTAGTAACTGGCGATTATAATTATCAAGGAGCAGGGATGATAAATTTGACTCGAGCACAACAATATTTACGAGAAAATAACATGGTTGCAAATTTGACAGAAAATAGAGTATTCACCCCCTTTCTCCCATATGATGGATATGTTCAATCAGAAAATGCTCAAAGAAATTTGTCGATGTTCGTGAGTAACTATGGATCTCACGTGATGCTAACTAACTTTACTTCAACAGAAAATACATCTCACTTATTACTCGGTTTTTATGCATTAGAATATAATGATACGTTGACTTGGTTTTCTGAAGGAGAAATATTAAGGGAGTTTCATGATTTAACGGCTGAGAATGGGAATTCAAGTGGTTTAGGAGTCCTTAAAGTTGGTCCTTTTTATATAATTGTAAAAGAGGATGCTTGGGAAGATATTGATGGTTTTAGAAATACTTTAACAATCATTAATCAAGATTCTGCCAATTATTCTGTGATTCTTCATTCATTATGGCACACGGATCTATTTCTTAACAATCAAGAGGATAATGATAGTACTTACATTCCTCAAAATGACGTTATTTTTATAAATGATACGGAAATAGGAAATAATTTCTTTTTTGGCATGAATGCAACTACTTCATCAATAGCAAATTCCTTTTCAAATCAAAGTTATTATGAAGATGTTTCAAACCCGCTTATGAGCGCCTTTAAAAATCTAAGCATGGCCATGAGTTGGAATTTAACAGAAAATGGTATTTTGGGAGCAAATGAAAAAGCAATGATCAACATCTCATTGAGCATGGGAAATTCAACGAGTTGCCTTTTACAAAATATCAACCTAACTCAGAGCAAAGGATTTGGCAATCCTAAAGGTGATATTGCCTTATTAAAAGTTGAAAATCTGTTCAGAACAGAAAAAGTCGGTAACGTGATAACTACTCAGTGTCTGGTAATGAATTTGGGCAGCTTGACGTTGGATGATGTTGATGTAGCATTAATGTTGCATAGAACACGCGAAGATGAGCAATTTATCACGATTGACGTGTTGCAGCTCTATACAATGGAACCAGGTGAGTTCCAGTGGGTTAATTTTTCGTACGTGCCTTTAGAGGCATCATCATATGAGATTTTTTGGGTCGCAGGTTCAGAAGATGCCATTTCAGAATATTTCCTATCAACAGCATTTTTAGAGGAATTTTTGAACATTTCCATAAGCTTAGAAAATGAATCTTATCCATTAGATAATTTTATCACAAGAAACATTTTCATAAATAATGGTTCTAAACCAACGTTCATGCCCATGAGCTTAATATTTCCCATTAAAATACCAGACAGTCCATTTTTAATTAAATTTCCGACTGATTTTTCGCTAATTAATTTCTCCTTTTTTACAAACACGCCTCTACAAAATATTAACATGGAGCTAGAATCAGAAAATAAATCTATTTTAGAAAATTTCATTACTTTACCGACAGCATTTAATTTAACGTATTTTGATACCAGACCAGTGACGACAATGATTCCAACGTTTCCAATTGCAGGAAAATACGTCGGGAAAATTATTGTAAAATCAAATGAAATTATATTAAATAACATCACGGTGGATTTTGAAATCACGTACCCAAAAGGGAGATTCTTATTTTATAAACCGAATGTCGAATTTAACATTTCAGGATTGTCAGAGTTTAATGATTTTAATCTAGAGAATGCTTCGGATTTATTGTTAGCATTCAATGAACGATTAGAAACTATTTATGGAGAATATTTTGAATTATATAATTTATGTGTTTCAGAAGGCTTTGATATAGATGATTTTAGCGTAGCAAAATTAATGGGACAATCAATTGAATTAAATGATACTTTACTTTCCTTATTAGATGCAGTTCTGTTAATAGATCCTATCGTGAATCTTACTTCTAGTGAAGTGGATAATTTAACTAGATTTGTTGAACAGAATAATAGTTTGATCGTTATAATGAACGAAAATTCCAAAAGTACGGAACAAATAAATAATATAACAGAAAGATATGGATATAGTTTAAACACCACAATAGACCAAACAAAAATTTTATCTACATCCAACTTGAATTCATCTGATCCGCTCTTAAAGGGCGTAAGTGATTTATCTTTGACTTCTTTTTGGATATTTAATGACAGCCAAGTTAATAGGACCATGGTTTGGAATGATGCACCTGATGAAATAATAATCGGATATAATAAAACCAATTCATACCAAAATGAGACATTTGGACAACTTTTAGTGATTGGTGATAGCGATTTCCTTAAAAATGAACACGTTTTTAAAGAAGATAACTATATTTTACTAAATAACACAATTCATTGGGCAATAAGTAACACCTTATCCATGGAAGTTTTTACCTACAGTGAACGTGAGGATAATAGATATTACGTTAATGATCTTTTCATAACTTTTGAAATTCACGTTCAAGATAAGCAGCTAAATAATATTAGCGACCTACAGATATTTGCCATTTTCATTCTTCCTAATGGCTCATTGTTTTATTTTCTTGCATTTCACGTGGTTGACGGGTGGTATACTTCCGCTTATTTAGGACAATGGTCAGATCAAGAAGGAATTTATTCAGTAGTTTTTGTTACAAATTCTACAGATTACGCAATTAGTTTTGGACATGTAACCTTCGAGATGGGACCTTCAGCTTTACGACCAGATAGGACTCCTAACCCAACAATACCTGAAAGCGAATTTTTAATCATTCTAACGGTGTACATAACTTCAACCGCTATTTTCGCAGCAATCGTTGGATTTTTCTATTTTAATAGAAATCGATGGCATAAAAAATTAGAAGCAATCGAATTAAAAGAAGAATCCAAGAGAGAAATTGGAAATATATTAAGCAGTTTTCAGGCATTTCTCATAGAGTCAGAACAAATTATTAAAGATAAAAAAATGGACGAAGAAGAAAAGCTATACTTTTTAAAACAAATGAAAGATCGATATGATTTTCTTATGAAAAAATCTAAAAAGTATTAAATCTTGTTAATTTAATAGTATATGATGATTAAAAATACTTGATATTCGAAAAAAAAATAGTTCAATTCGACTCTAATATATTCCGCTTTAATATTTTCTCCCATTCTTATTGATTCTAATTTAAAGGAATAAAAAAATAAGAGAAACTATTTTTTTCGCATTCCAATCAAGACAAACACGATTCCAGTGATAATGCCAATTAAAGCAGCTGTTAACAAGGACCAAGCTAATAATCCTATGATAGATGAGTCTATTGGATTTATAGCAGCAATCGATATTGTAATTTGTGTTAGCATTGCGATAAATAACCATATTGTCGCTATTAAACTAAATATAAGAAGTGCAAGAGCAATAACATGTCTCTTATTTATTTCTAATAACAAATTCCTCGCTTCCATCTTAAATAAGATTTACATTATAATTCAATATTAAGGTTAAAAATAATTTGATATAAAATATTCTATTTCTAGTAAGTTATTATTGATACGAATTTCTAATGAAAAAATATAAAAACAACTAAAACTAACTCTAATACAAGACGATGATGACGAGAATAGCCTGAGATTCGAAAGAAAATGATGAAAAGGCATTTGTCAGAGTCTAAATATTTTCAAGAATAAAAATTATCACAATATTTTTTAAATTCTAATTCTTGTACAAAGAAAATTATCGTGCCATAGCAGTAATATATAGGGAAGACAAGATTATTTTATAAATAAGGGAAATCCAAATTTTACTTTCTAAATTGTAGGGAAGTTAGAATTAGTGAATTACGAAAAGAAGTTTCGAATCTTGGGCGTTTTGATCACAATAATACTAATTACTTCTTTGTGCATGTCACTTTTATTCCTTATTCCTAGCATTATAAATGCACCACACTTTGATCAATCCATTAAAATAACGCAAAACTCAGATTTTGCTTCATATTCAAGCCAAGGGAATGGAACACGATTTAATCCTTACGTTATTGAGAATAAAATAATTGATAATAATAATTTACAGAGTTACGGTTCAGGTATTGATATTTCGAATACAGATGCCTATTTCATTATTAAAAATTGTCAAGTTAAGAATGCCTATCAAGGAATTTACCTACGAAATGTAAGAAACGGAATGTTAAGTAATAATGAGATATTTTACAGTTCAGATGGAATTGAAATTTTATATTCTGAAAATGTATCAGTTATTAATAATACATTAAAAAATAACCGCTATATTGGTTTATATTTATATGATTCAATTAATATTACGGTTTATAACAATACAGCGATTCATAATTCTAATGGAATGGAAATTAGAAATTCTGAAAATTGTACGATAATTAATAATACACTATCCTACAATGATGATGGATTATTACTTTCATATTCTAAAAACATTCAAATTTCAAATAATTCTCTCATTCAAGATGGTATTGGATTGTTAGGGAGTATTATATCTTATTTAGACCACAATATAACATCAGACAATTTGGTTAATGGTCGACCTATCTATTATTTAAAACATCAAAGTGGAATAGTTGTTCCAGAAAACGTTGGACAAGTAATATTGCTAAATTGTTCTTCGATTAATGTTTTAAACATGAATTGTTCAAATTCCATGGATGGAATTTCCTTATTTTTCTGTAATGATAGCATGATTAAAAGTACGATATTAGAACATAATTCTAGATACGGAATTAATTTAGCATTTTCAAGAAATATTACGATAGATAATAATACAGTTAATAATTTTTCATTAGGAATATATTTATATATTTCTCATAATAACTCGCTCACAAATAATAACCTAAGTGTTGGATCTTCTCAAGGTATTTATCTATATTATTCTTTTAACAATACTTTAGAAAATAACTCTGTTAGTTTATGCGATTATTATCTTGGTAGCATCCACCTTTACAGTTCAGTTAATAATTTAGTTTTTAATAACACAGCAAACCAAAATAGACAGGGAATTTATATTGAATATTCAGAATTGAATACTTTTTGTAATAATACATGTAATCAAAACCAATATTATGGAATTTATTTACGTAGATCTGATAAAAATCAAATTTTATTCAATAATATAAATGAAAATATTTATGGGGTCTATTTAACTTATTCAGATGATAACAATATATCCTGGAATTCTCTCTATCAAAACCTTCTACATGTATTTGAACGTAATAGTATCGGAAATGAAATAAAAAATAATACATACCAAAATAGAAATCCTGAGCCTTATTATTATCCGTGGCATTTGGAAATTTGGATTTACATGGTTATTATTGCATTAGTGGTTGTTATTAGTATTTTATCCCATTTAATCATACATATAAGAAAAATCTCAAAAAAGGAATTTAATAAAACTGCTAAAAATGAATTAAAAAGAGGAACTTAACATGAAAAAATTGGATGTTGATTTAAAGAAGGAATTTCAACCTTCTCCTAAGTTGAAAATTATCTACAAATTGTATGTTCTTTTATCAATCCTAATAGGACTTTTTACATGGCTCTTGCCTTATTTACTTATAAATTATTTTGGAATGGATAATTATTTATCTTTGACATCATTATTTATTGCTCCAATAATTGCTATTTGTCTTATTTTACCATACATTATTGTTATTACTAATAATTTACCAATAATTTTTCCAAGTTTTACGTTTATTATTCTACCATCCTTAATATTTATATTTAGTCAAATGTTTTTCCTTCTTCAAACCCCAATCTATCCATTTTATATAATAACTCAAGAACCCCTTCACGTTCTGTTACCAATCGTACTGGTTCTTATTGAATTGTCAATTGGCTATGTCTTTTCTTTGTATTGGATTCCGAAACTTTGTAACTCTATTTCATATCAATTGTCTGAATCGGAGATAATTGTCAATAAAGGTATTTGGTTCAGAAACACGACAATCGTGCCATATAAACAAATCATTAACATCTCAATCAAACAAGGACCCCTTTTCAGAAAATATGACTTGGCAAATTTGGAAATTTACACTGCAAAACATTCTAACATCACAAAACCTGAAATAAAAATTGACGGAATTGAAAATTTCGAACAGATAAGGGATTTTTTAATGAAACGAATGAAAAATGAAAAATAGAAATGCTATAAACATCTATTATTCAAAATTAAAGGAATATAACCTCTTATAGCAACAGTTCTCTTAAATTCGCTTTTTTTATATTTTATGGAGTTTAATACATTAGAATTTATCTAAAAGATTAGTTTTTGCTATATGTATTCTATTGGATTATATTTTATCACGCCCAGTCCTGCGGTTCGATTCCCTCCAACATTTGAATATTCACCGAATTTTAGTAAAATGTCTAACCATGGGTTTAATGAATTTGAAGCATCCTCAACTAAGTAATTAACCCAGCCAACACACCCGCTTTTGGGAGCACTTTTTCCTATATCTGCAAAGCGGGTTTCGAGTTGGTAACTTGACATCCATACGGATTGCTTCACGTATTGTATGAGATCATCAATGGGGATCTTTTCGGCTTGAAACACGTGGGTGTTCCAAATGGAGCCTAGATTTCCAATGAGTTGCTCTGGTAAAGGGACCTTTAAATCAAATTTTTTACCCTTTTGCGTGAAAAAAGCAGGCGATAAATACCGGATGTTGAATTTTTGAACCTTTCTTCCGTTCATAACTAAATTTTTATAATCTATTTTTTCAAATCCTATCTTGACGAGGTTATAGGGATCACCTTGAATGTTTAATGTCTGGCTTGATGTCTTTAATAAGGATTGTAACAATGCTTGAGATACTTCATCAAGCAAGGAGACTATTCTAAATTCGATCATTTCCCGTAATTCTTTATTTCGTTTATAAGAAATTGCATAGGAGCGAATTTCATTTGAAGCATGAAGTTTCTCAATTAAAACAGGATCATGTTCCTTTAAATACGCCATGAACACGCCACGAAATATGTGCGACTTGATTCGTTTCCGATCATTCGTGCTACCATTAGGTAACAGATAAAACGTGAATACATACATCCTTCTTCTTACCTCTGTTTTTCCCAGTTCATTATTTTTGATGTTGAAATTAAAATCTTTTGGTTTTCCTCAATTTACTAATTTATTTTCTTTTATTTCATTCCCTAAAAGAAAAATGTCCCCCATTTCAGTTAAGGAAAGTTGAACTGTCTTTCCCGTTTTTTTCTTTTCTATAAATCCATCCTCAAGTAAATCCTTGACGTAATAACTTAATTTTGCACGCATTTTGTTTTGCACTTGCAGTGATTTGTTTCCATACAGCAGTGTCATTAGTTGCTGCAGGGATTCAATTTTTTCTGTCGTTAACATCTTTAAGATCGTCATACGCTCCTCATTTATTTCCTTGATGGGGAATGAGGGAACGGTATATACATTCTTCACGCCAATCTCTAGAAAATTTTCGGAGTATTTGGGAATAACGCTTATTGCCTTCGTATTTGATACAACTGCTGCCATGTAACAGGCAATTGCCATGTGTCGTAATGATCCAGAGAGATTGAGTAATACATCATGGTTATCTTTTACTTCATCCAAGATAATTTTCAATATATCAATGGTGGCAGGATAAATTGCTTCTTTATCAATAGCATGACGCTTAATCGTGGCAATGTTCTGGAATGTTGCTTCTAAATCATCCGCAATTTTGATGACTCTGGGCTCACCCTCCAATTCAACATCTTTACCTACCAATAGAACAAGCTTATTCAACGGAAACCTCTTGATCCCTTCTAATAATCTTATCAAGGTGTGTCCTACCAAGACGATTTGCGTGAGTGGTTTCATATAATAATTATCGATTTAGTTAAATTTTAATTTTATGTATAGAAAAAATTTTTATATATGAAGAAATTATATTCAATCATATTTAATCTCAATATCAAATATATTTAAATTAGAGACAAAAATAATAGATAAATCAT
>RDOG01000033.1 GCA_011365055.1 Promethearchaeota archaeon | reverse complement strand
CAATCGATGAAATTAAAGAAGATCTTAGTCATACAAGACAAATGTATGTCGAATTAGAAGATTTAAAAGAAATTATTAAGTCATTATTGAAAAAGAAAAAATTATTAATGAGATTTCGAACATAAATTTTTTTTTAATTTCATTTTTTTAAACAATTGGGTTCTGCTTCAAAAAAAGAAATAACCTAAAGAAATTAAGTGAAAAAATATAGATTTTAAAATACCACGATGAACTTATATCTTGTGGAGTCAATTTATTTTGGGCTTTTAAAGTTAAAAACTTAATTTCCTTCGTATTTTTTGTTTTATATTTTTTTAAATACAATTATTACTTTGGATATAACCACGATAAAACGAGTAATAAGGTCCGATATCCCGATCCTTCCTTCTAAAAGAAGAACCAATAATTAAAGTGGTAAAAGAAATTACTAGTTAATAATTTTTTGGACAAATTCACCGATTTTAGCAATGGCTTCCTTCGCTTCAGGCAAGCCCCTGTAGACGAAAAGTTGAAAATTGTGTGGCATTTCATCCCATGTTTGTAAGGTCACATCAACTCCAGCAGCTTTAGCTTTCTGAACAAACCGAACTGAATCGCTATATAGTATCTCGCAGGGACTAGCCTGAAATAAGAGAGGCGGTAAGCCGCTCAGATCTGCTAATAGCGGTGAGACTATTGGGTTTGTCAGTTCTGTTTCTTTACCTCCTATTGCTGCTTCTCCCCACCAGAAAAATCCGACATCCGCTAAAATGGGATCTGTTTCACTATTTATAAAAAAAGTGGCATCCGAGAGTGTCATGTCTGTTAAGGGCGCCATAAGTATTGCTCCGGCTGGTAAAGGAATGCCCTCATCACGTAATTTTAAAAGCGTGGTTATCGTAAGGTGCGCTCCTGCAGAATCCCCCGCAATAATAATCTTTTGAGGGCTTATATTGGTTGATAAGAGCTCTTTATAAACAGTAACACTATCATCAAGCGATGCAAATAAACTATATTCAGGCCCAAGTCGGTAATTCACACTTAAAACTCGCATATTTGTTGTTTGTCCCAGCGCAACTGTAAGTAATTTATGTGTAAGAGGAGAACCCATAATATATCCACCTCCATGTAAATATATTAATACCTGGTCTTCCTTCGCGCCAGGAACTATTTGCCATTCTGCAGGAACGCCATTAATGTCAATTGTTTCTATTTTTACATCTTCAGGAATAGGAGCTTTCTTCATCTCTTTTTCCATTGCGAATTTATGCGCGTATCGAAACATTTTAGCTAAAAATAGCATCTCTCTCTTTGTTAAAAAGCCTATAAAGGACTCAGGCGGCTTCTCTCTTCTAAAAAACTCTTCATTTGCGGTCACAATTCTTTGCCAGAGGGGTTCAAAACCGATCCCCTCATCCTTATGTTGCTCGAGGAATTTAAAAACTGCAGTCATCTGGAAATTTGCTAATTGATCTGTAATTTTTAATACATCTTTACGGATCTTTTTTCTATTTAAAATTGGTATTCACTCCCCCCCCCTATAACCTATTTTAATCCAGTCAAATCATAATTCGCTCTTTATAAAAATATTTTAAGATAAATATGTAAAAAATATTTTTTAGTTTTTTCTAAATCTTTATTAAACAGTTATCATAAATATATAACAACAAACTACTATAAATTGTATGATGGGACTGTAGTTGGTTTGTGGTTGGGGTTTACCAAAAAATAAAAAAATGAAGAGACTTATTCTTTAATAGGGATAATTCCCTTTGGAGGAGTGAGATAATCTTGGAAGGTAAAACATTATTCATTTCAAATGAAGAAAAAAAATGTTTGGATGATGATTGCAAAGAAATTTTATATGAAAAGCAATATGAGCCTTATATTGATGAAAATTTAATGGATTTAGAATTAAAAATCAATGCAATTACAAAAATAGTCAATGATGAAATAGTTGAAAAAGGAATTCATTTGAAACGGGAGGATAAAGAGGTTTATATAGATTTCATAAAAGCTCCAATAGGTCAAATTTCATTTAATGAAGAATTTGAAGATTGTTTCGTTGAATTATCCTTAGATAAGCAATTGAAGTTTTTATCGTTATTAAAACCTGAAGAACATTATTATGCATTAAAATGTTTTATTGAAGATCTCATAGCAAATGGATTAATTTATGGACTAATTGAATCAATGAATGAGAGCATAAATAAGATAGATGCAAATTTCGAATTTGATAAAGATTTGAGATCTCGTATAATGAGAGGATTAATTCAAATTGCACCTTATGCTTCCAAAGATATAATAGCTTTTACACTTAGAAACTTTTATGTCGATGATCCAGAAAAATATAAAGATTTTTTTTTAAGACCTAATGATGATGAGGTAAAAAATGCTTATATTGACGTTTTAAAAAAGACAGAATACTTGAAATATGAACTAGTTAGAAAAGATTTATTTGATGAATTACGTAAGGAACTCTTATCAGTTGAGGAAGAAGAATTAAGGAATAAAATATTAAAAAAGTTAGAAGATGTAAATACTACAATCATGCAAAATATTCCCTATAAATATCAAAAAACAGACGACATTAAAGCTGCAGAAGATAAAATTCTTCTAGATATATTTGAGAAAAAACGCCTAAATGATCTAAAAACGCCCATAGTCGAAGAACTTTCAACTTTAAGAGATATACTAATAGATGAACTCTCAGAAGATGATGATGTAGAAACCAGAAAAACAATAGCTTATCGTGAAAATATTTCAACAGAATTGTTATCAAAACTTGCTGTTGATGAAAGTTACGAAGTCAGAAAAATTATAGCAATGAGAAGTGGTCTAAATAACGCAATTATAAGAAAACTTGCAACAGATAATGATCCTGAGATTCGAAAAATCATAGTCAATAAGGAAAGATTGCCACCAGATATCATTTTACCATTAGCTAAGGATAAAAATGTAAGCGTGAGGAGAAAAATAGCATCAAGATATGATTTAACAGAAGATATGCTTCTATTGCTTACAAAGGATCCAGATGAATCCGTAAGAAGAATTATAGCTTATAGGGAGATATTATCCAATAAAATTATCCAAGAATTAGCCAAGGATAAAAGTAAAATGGTTCGAGAAATCATTGCATACCGAGAGGATCTGCCAGACTACGTTATTTTAGATTTAGCAAAAGATAAAGATGATTATATTAGAAAAATAAACGTGTATAGAAGAAATTTATCAGAACCTGTAATCTCTAAACTTGCATTATTTAAAAATAAGGAGATTAGAAGGATTATTGCCTGCCGGAAAGGAATCCCTGATCGCATTAAATTTGTTCTTGCTCACGATTCGTGTGAAGAAGTTCGTAAAACAATTTCATTAAGAGAAGATTTACCAGTCAAAATAATATTGATTTTAGCACAAGATAAAAGCAAAGAAATTAGAAAAATAATCGATAAGAGATACAAGATTCTTCCCTAACACAACCTTTTTTTTGAATCTTTTTACTATTTTTATTATTTAGAGGTCGTTATAAATGGTTAGAATTCTTGCTTTTTCTGATTTTCACGATAAACGCTCTCTTTATAGAAGAGCAAATAAACTAATAAAAAGAATTAAACCCGATTTTGTAATCATGGCAGGTGACATGTCAAACTTTGGGAGTCTAAATAAAATTGAAAATTTGTTAAGCAGTTTTGAAGTTAAAACTTTTTTTATTTGGGGGAACATGGACGGTAAAGAACCTGAGGATCAACTGAAAAATATTACTAATTTAAATTTAAAAACTATTAAGATAGATGATATTGTTTTAATTGGATTGGGTGGAAATGAGAAAAATTTCACCCAAAATTTTCCAAAATTTTATCAAATTGTTGAAAAAGCCATCTCCGAATCATTTAATAAAATTATCCTTGTAACACACATACCCCCCTACAAGTATGGGGATCTGACCAAACCATACTTGGGACAACAAGGAAAACATGTCGGGTCTAAACAATATTTAAAATTGATAGAAGAATTTCAGCCTGCTATTTCTATATGTGGTCATATTCACGAGGCTCATGCTGAATATCAAGTTAATAAATCAATAATTTTAAATGCAGGAAAAGAGGGATTTGAAATTAATATTGATAATAAAATTGAAATATATGATTTAAAAAATTATTTAGTATAAATTTAATAAATCTTTTTTTAGAAGTTCTGAAAAGTATTATTTATTTTCTTCTGTATCAGATTAAATTTTTCGTGCAATATCTTCTTTTTTCAGACTTTTAAATACATTTTTAATTCGTTTATATCCCATTTTTTATTCATTAATTCGTCTCTATTCAACCAGTACTACCCTCCTCCTTTGAAATTATTAAAATCGAAGAATAATGAAAATGAACTAAAAATGCTAGAAATTTTAATCTAAAAAGTATCTTTTCTTTTTGGGGTTATCTGGTATAAGTTCTCTAATTAAACCATCGCCTCCAGCGCGGTACACGATAGATCCCGGCTCATCAGGGAGTCCAGAGGGTTTATCACGAGGTTTTAATTCTCGGAATTTATCCAAAAGCACGACCTCATTTCTAACTCTACTTTCGTCAAGGGAAATTTCAAGCTGTCTTGATTCCTCCATGATGCGCTCAACTTCCGCATCAATTTTTTCCACTTTTTTTAAAAACCTTGAATTTTTCTCTTTGAAAATTTTTTCATTTAGTAAAGATTCTTCATCTTCATCAGTCATTTCTTCTTCTGTCATTATGAATTCACATAGAGTTACAGAAATAAATGTCTCTTGCTTTTTTTTTGATATTAAATATTATTTCTCTAAATGATCCTCGAGATGTTCAATTTTTTCCTCAATTAGCATTATTTTTTCAAAGGTTTTATCAAATTTCGTTTTTAAATCTTTGATTTCGGATTTCATTAAATCTAAATTACGTTCAATATTGTTCATGCGATTTCTCATGGTAGAAAATTCATTATTAAACCCCTCTGATTTATCCACCATATCTTGTTTTAAAGTAATTAATTCCTTATCCAAAGTATTTATCATGTTTTTCTGTTCATTATATGATTTATCTACTTCCTCATTTTCAATTTGAACTGGCTCTTTATAAGCTCTTTGAATAAATATGGTTTCATTTTCTATTTCTAGATCGTAGCAATAATAAGCTTTTTTCTTTTTGGAATAGATTTTACAGACCAAGAAAGTTTTTTGTGGATTATCCTCAACAAACTTAAATATTATCTTTTCAACCCAATCTTGAATCTCCCAATTAGTTTTATTTTCAATTTTCAAATTTATCAATTTTTTAGTTTTTGTTCTTTTTTATGTTCAATTTCTCTTATATTTTTTTTCAAAATTTTATGACCATAAATATTAGAAATCGGAAAAATCGAAAGAATTAAGGCAAAAAATAATCATCTTATATTTTTACAATATCCTATTACTTCAAAATCTTCTAAATCAAACTCATTTTCGTCCCAACTACTAATTTCATTTCTTAAAGCTTGAATTTCAGTTTCTTCTCCAATAATGAAACCTTTATCAATATTTTCCATCTTTATTTTTTTATTGGTCTTAATAGTTTCAATGATTGCAAGACGTAAGAATTCTGCACTCCCTTCTTCTGAAATTTTAAATTCTTTAGAATAAATTGGAATCAAATGTTTAACGTCCTTAACCAATTCAGCTATTTTTATTTCCATCATTAATCCCTAGCGTTTAATTATTAAAATTTTCTTTTATGTAAAAAATAATAAATTAATATTTAATTCTAGTGAAGTCTCCCTCCTTTAGGATAGTGTGGTTCACTCATCCACGATACCCTGTTCCAGGAATTCTTTTTTGAAATTCTGGACATATATGAATTTCTTGTACATAATCAGTCATCGTATCTTCGATGGCGAAAAAGTCATTCTTGGACTTGACTGCAAGATAATTTTCTTTATTATCACGAAAACACATCATGCTACCAAAAAGTCCATGCCCATAAGGTGAATAATCCGAGAATAAACAATTGAAACAGCATAAAATATATGCATCGGCTGGTAACTTCCTTTGAATATCAATTAATTCATCCTCAAACCATCCACTTTCACCAGATGAGACTATTTTTTTGTCTAAATATTTTAACTCTAAAATTAATACCTCCTTATCTATACCTCGTGGAGGAATAGGTTTTCCTAAAATTAATTTCATTGAGAGCGTGCTAGAGATCTTCTCAGAGCCTAGAATAAGGTCAATAGGAATATCACATAAAATATTACAATTGCACAAATCTTTACCTAAATATAATGTGAATTTGCTTAGTAATTCTGGGGATGGATCTCCTTTAGGTTCCAAACTATCAAAATCTGATCCTGAAAAGATCACATCTCTTATTTTCAGTTCCAAACATTTTCCATCATTCCAAACTTGAACTGATACTTCACCCAAATCATCGATATATTTTGCGGGATACGCTCTTTTCTTCATAAAATATCATCTTCTGGATAAAAAATCCAGTTTTCGTTTTATTCTATTTTTATCATCATTAAATAGTTCATCTAATTTTCTTATTAATTTATAATAAAAAAAATTTTTAAAGGAACTATAAGAAAATGCTAGGTGAAAGAAGATACCAGTCCTGATAGAATTAAACTATTACGAATGATTTTTATTATATTTTCAGTCGTTACTGGAATTCTCTTTGTCACACTAACGGTTGTGGCAATGCATTTCTATCCGGGCGGATATTCCTTTGTTACAGATGACTTTAGTGTCCTAGGAAGGTTCCAAACAGAAAGCAACTCCTCCATTCCCAATACATTGAATCCAATTTCTTCAACTTTATTTTGTTTCGCCAACGTTTCATCGGGAATCATCTTGGTACTGTTTTGGATCACGTTTCGCAACCACTTTCAAGATCGGTCCCGTTATGTTGCATTATCGGGGACTATCACAGGCATTATCTCCTCTCTCAGTTTAATCGGAGTAGGGGTGTTCCCCATGGACATTTTTCCTATATTACACGGAGTTACTGCAATCATTTTTTTCGTGTTTAATGCCGTCACGTTTATCTTATACGCCATTGCTATATTTCTACACCAAAACTACCCGAAAGTTCATGGATATGGTGCTATAGCATTCATCGTGATAGCTTTCTTGTATGTTTCGGGTGCGTTTCTTGGAATATCCCCCTTGATACAAAAAATCTGTGTATATTATTTTATCTTATGGACTGAAGTTCAAAATATCAATGTACTAAAAAAATGAGGGAAATTTTCAAAAAAAAGAAGAAAGAAAAAAAAAACAATAAAAGATTTAAAAAAAAAAACATTTTTCTGTATTTCTTGATCAAATCGAGAATTTTTCAATAGTCATATCACTTATTATCATTACTTGAAAAACTAATTGATCTTTTCTTTATTAAATTGAAATTCCGATTTTTTATGGTATTATTTAATATTTTTTAACTGTAATTCTTAGATTTTTATTAGATATTCGTTTATTTAGAAGCCTATTTAAAAATATTTAAGGAATGATTTTCATACTTATCTCAAACCACATCTCGAAAATTTAGGGTGTAAAAAATGAAAGAAAGACTACCCCCTGGTCAAAAAAAAGTTGATAGGTTCCCTGTCCTCCAAGCAGCTGATATTCCTAGACATTTAACTAAAAATAATTGGTCCTTGGAAATTTATGGGGAAGTGGATGCCCCTAAAACGTTTAATTATGAAGAATTCATTAATCTCCCACGAACTAAAATTAATACTGATATTCATTGCGTAACAACCTGGAGTCTATTTGATACTGAATGGGAAGGCGTGTTATTTACAGATATTTTCAAAATAGTAAAGCCCACTGACAAAGCAAAATTCGTTGTTTTTGAATGCGAAGATCTTGGAGGACGCTTTACGACTAGCTTGCCTATAGAAGTTTTGACGGATGAGAATTCGATGCTGGCTTTTAAGTATGCAGGAAAAGAATTGGAAAATAAACATGGTGGTCCAGTAAGGGGCTTAGTTCCAAAAAAATATTTTTATAAAAGTGCTAAGTGGGTAAGAAAATTAAAATTCATTGAAAAAGATGAATTAGGTTATTGGGAACGTGGTGGTTACAGTAATACTGCAGATCCTTGGAAAGAAGAACGATATTCGTGAAAGTCAATGAAAAAATTTGATAGACCATGGACATACAAGTTGATGTAGAAAAATGCATCGGATGCGGTAATTGCGAATTGAGATGCCCTAAATCAGTATATAGAATAAATAAAAATAATAAAGCTGAACCATATCGAAATGATTATTGCATTCATTGTTGGATTTGTGTTGGGGCGTGTCCGGTTGGTGCCATAAAGATAAATATCAATCAAAAAATAACAAATTAAAAAATATTTATTTCTGTTTTCTTTTCTTCTCTTTTAAGATTTTACTGTTATCTGGGGGGTTCTTAGGTACATAAAATTGAGTTCGTTCTCTTTGATATAACGATCTTAAGTAATCAGTAATGTCCTTAATCCGCTCTTCAAAAGGAATCGATTCATCAGTGAAACGTTTACGCATTAGTGCTTGGTATTTTCCTTCAACTTTTTCAATAATTGTATTATGTTCTGTTTGGATGAGCCGAATTTTTGGTTGTTCTTGAATGTATGTAATTAAACTTAACCATTCTTCTGCAGTTCGAGGATTAATTCCAATTTCTTTTAATCGACTCTTAGGAAAAGGTTCGTTTTGCATTTCGATGAAATTAAATATTGCAACTACTCGTTCTTTAAGTGTTCTTCTTTGAATATTACTCATCAAGGTATATTATTGTATCCTTACTTATAAACTTTAAGTATGTTATTGTATCTCAAAATATACAAACGTTTAAATTTTTTCATTGATTTCACTTTATTATGAAAAACAGCGTTGAAGAACGAATCGCCAATTATAATTTCCAACTCGAATCGCTTAAACAAACTTTAATTTATTACCTTAAATACTTGTTAGAGACGAATGATCGTAAGGATTCAGAAGATTTAATGAAAAAGTTTAATCAAACATATGAAAAACTGCTCAAAGAACAGACAAGGGAAGATGATAACAAACTTACAGAATTTTATAGATATCTCACTAACTTAAAACCTGCATTAAATACAATATTAGAACCTGGTAAATTATATGATTCTATTTGTGATACTTGGGTGTTTAATTTTAATATTATATTAGATAGAGTTCGGAGACAACTCAATGATAAAAAATTTACGCAAAAACAAAAAGGTCCAATAATACCTGGGAGCAGTAAATCGATGGATCTTCGCTATTACTGTACGGTTTGCGAGCAGAACTTTGAAATTCCGCAAGAAATAAAGGCAAAATTAATGGATGATTCTGAAAAAATAGAATTACCTAAGCATCATGATAAAGAAATGGTAATAAAAATTGTTAAGATCGAAGAGGAAAAAGAGAATGAACCGTTTGAAGAAATTAAAATATATCCTGCTGAAATGTTATTGTCTCATACAAATTCCTCAGATGGAAATGTTGAATATCTTAAAATTTTAAGTGTTGGCATAGATGTGGGATCATCGACTTCTCATTTAATCTTTTCCCGTCTAACTTATAAAAGAGAAGCAAGTTTTTTCAATATGACAAATCGCTTCTTGCCTATAAATCGAGAAATTATATATGAGAGTGATATTATTTTCACTCCTTTGATTGATCGTTATAATATTGATATCGAAGCTGTCATAAAATTTTGTGAAGATGAATATAAAAAAGCGGGAATCTTGCCTGAAATGGTTGATACTGGTGCAGTTATAGTAACTGGAGAGACTGCTAAAAAAGAAAATGCCGCAGAAATAGTTGTTCGTATTTCTTCAGAGTCGGGAAAATTTGTTAGTGCTGCAGCAGGTCCAAACTTTGAATCTCTTCTCGGTGCCATGGGAAGCGGCATCGTCGAACGATCCCGTATGAAACATTGTACGATATTAAACGTAGATGTCGGTGGTGGTACAAGCAACATGGCTATATGCTCAAATGGAGATGTCGTGAGTACAGCTTGTATTAATGTAGGCGGCCGTTTGTTAGGTATCGACAAAAATTTCAAAATCTGGAGAATAGATGAACCTAGTTATAGAGTAATGAAGGAGTTGAATATGAACTATCAGTTAGGAGATACAATCCCCGAGGAAGATGTAAGAACTATCGCCCATGAATATGCAAATGCATTAATAGAAGTAATGAAGGGTTCGGCAACAAGTCCGATTGCGAAAATGTTAATGATGACGGACAATTTAGATCAATCAATCCCATTCGATGAAATATCGATCTCAGGTGGAATAGGGGAGATAATTTATACTAATCAAACACCTAAGAACTTTAATGATATTGGAAAATATCTTGCAGAAGAAATTAAAAACATTTTAGATGGTCTCAAACTACAACTAGTCGAACCTGAAAATAAAATCAGAGCAACAGTTATCGGTGCGGGTGCTTTTTCGCTTTCAATATCAGGTTCTACGTGTTATTTTGATAAAGGCATTGATTTTCCCCTTAATAATATACCCGTCATTCCCGTTCCCTTAAAAAAAGAAGTTGTTTGTGATCTCATAAAAGACGAAGTGAATTCAGATTATGTTAAAGAAGAAATTGAAAAGGCTTATAAAAATTTTGATTTCCAAGAAGGGGAAGATATAATCGCTCTTTATTTCAAGGATCCCATTCATCGTTCAACAAGATGGATGCCAGGATTTGCCAAAGCTATTGAAAAATCCCTCCCTCATTCGATCGCTAATAAAAAACCTATCATATTACTGTTCTATGACGATGTAGCTAAACTTATGGGATTAGCAATTAATCGCGAAACATCCATTCAAAACTTAATGTGTCTTGACGAATTAATTTTAGAAGCAGGTGTTTGGATTGATATCGGTGCACCACTCAAATCCGGTCGAGCTTTCGGTGCTCAACTTGAATCAGCTGAAGCATTTCCGGTAACCGTTAAAAGTTTGGTATTTAATAATGAAAAGAAAGATTCTTAATCGATATAATTAAATTCTCCTTCTAATCTGATGTCTCTTGAAGAACTACCAACGAGTAACTTAAATTTTCCTTTTTCTGCTCTCCATGAATGCTCTTTCTCATCATAAAAGGAAAGATCTTCTTTTAAAAGTTCGAATTCTACAGTTTTCTTTTCTTCTGGGTTTAATTTTATTTTTTTGAAACCTTTTAATTCCTTTAGAGGTCGTTCTACGCTTGCTTCAATATCCTGTACATATAATTGAACGATCTCCGCACCTTCTCGGTTTCCAGAATTAGTTATATCAACGGAAACTTTTAAGGTATCATTAGTTTTTATCGAATCTGGAGAAATTTTGAGATTTTGATATTCAAAAGAAGTATAGGAGAGACCAAATCCGAACGGAAAAAGTGGCTCAATTTGTTTTGTATCATAATGCCTATATCCAACGAAGATTCCCTCATCATAATAAACATTTTCTCTTCCCGGAAACGTTCTTATAGATGTATTTGCAGGTGAATCTGATAATTTTTTAGGAAAAGTTACTGGGAGTTTTCCTGATGGATTTATTTCTCCAAAAATCACGTTAGCAATAGCATGTCCACCTTCCATTCCTGGATACCATGCTTCAATTAATGCTGGAATTTTTTCTAACCAACCTTCCATGGCTATTGGGCTCCCAGAAATTAAAACGACAATTGTATTAGAATTTGCTTTTACAGTTTTATTAATTAAATCGACTTGTTTCTTTGGAAGCTCTAAAGATTTTTTATCTGCACCTTCTGCATCTTGACCTGCAGCGTGTTTTAATCCACCAAAGAAAATCACAACATCCGCAAGTGCAGGATCTTTAACGATTTCAACTTTCTCACCACATTTTTCCTCAATACCTTGAAGTGGAGTTATCTCATAAAACGCTCTAACTGATGAACTTCCACCGCCAAACGAATGCTTTTTCTTCGCATTTGGGCCTAATACAGCTATTTTTTTAATTTTTTCAATATTTAATGGTAAAATATCATTTTCATTTTTAAGAAGCACGATTCCTTCTTCAGCTATTTCACGAGCTAATAATTGATGCTCTTCTGTATTTCTATTACCTTTTGGTACCGAGCTTATATCATCAAACATACCAACTAAGAACATCACGCGTAATAATCTTCTAACATTATCATCTAATTTTTCTTCTGTAATGAATCCCTCTTTTAATGCTCGTTTAACCTTCCATTTCTTATATTTTATAGACCAAGGCATTTCAAGGCTTAATCCTGCATTAATACAACTTTCTGTATTCTGAGGATTTTTAGAAGCAAACCAATCAGATACAACAAAGCCTCGAAAACCCCATTCATCCATCAATTTTTTCTTAAGTAAGAAAGTGTTTTCACATCCATGTAAATTATTTACTTTATTATAACAAGCCATAAATGACCAAGCATCACCTTCACGAACCGTAGCTTCAAAAGCTGGCAAATAAATTTCTTCAAGTGCTCGTTCACTCACGATAGCATTTACTCTAAACCGATTTGTATCTTGATTATTTACTGCGAAATGTTTGACACACGCCGCAATCCCTAAGCTTTGATATCCTTTAACCTCTGCAACGGCCAATTTTTTAACAAGGTATGGATCTTCCGTGAAATATTCAAAATTCCTTCCACAAAGTGGGGATCTGACGATATTTATGCCTGGTGAAAGGATCATATGAAACCCCACTGCCCTTATTTCTTCTGCAATAGCTATTCCATATCTATGTAACAACTCTGGATTCCAAGTCGCCGCTCTACAAGCCGAGACTGGAAAATAAGAATTTTTTTTAAATAACATTGCTAAAAGTCCGATACCTCCAACTCCATGAGGTCCATCTGTCATTTTAAATGGTTTTATACCAAGTCGTTTGATTTTTTTAGTAGATGACATGTCCAAACGACCGCCGCCTAGTTTAATTTTTTCATCTAAAGTTAATCTACTTAATATATCTTCAACTCTCTTTTCTAATTCTAAACTTGTATCCATGAAAGGTAATTTTGATAATTCAATTTTGGTGTATTTTTTGATCAAAAGCATACCTCAAATTCATTAATTTAAGTAATGAAATAAATTATTGGTTTTAATCACTAATCGAATGCTATATTCTTAAATCTTAACTTCATCTTCATCGATAAAATAATCTTTATGAGTTAAAATTATACAAAATTAATAATTTACTCTTTTTCAATCCTAAAATCCTGAAATAAGAATATTATAATGCAAATTACGAGCAATATAGAAGAAAAAGTAAATGCAAAAGTATATGAAAAAGTCTCATAAAAAAAACCGAATAAAATTGATTCTGGCATTGAGATTAACCCAATGAATAGGTAATAAATTCCATAAGCTGTTCCCTTCTTCTTCTTACCAGATAAATCTGCTACATAAGCTCTCGATACAGGATCGACAACTCCCATGTAAATGCCAAACATAATAAAAATAATAGTAATTAACATTATTGAAAAGAAATTAATGGGATAATTAAAAATTAACATTATTGAAATTGATAATAGAATTATTAAACCCGCTACTATCATTTTTTTTCTGCCAATTTTATCCGATAAATCACCTGCAACTATTGCAAAAATTACATATAATATGTTAGTTGCGACGATCATTAGTGGAATAAATGCTGGTAAAACAAAATCAGAAGCTCTAACTATTATAAAAGCAAGATCAATGGATGCAAATTCTATAACCCCCAAAACGATCATCATTTTTAGAAACTTTTTTGTTGGTTTTTGTCCTGCTTCTTTTTGATCTTTTACTAATTTTTTCGTTTCTTTTACAAATAATAAGATACTTATTGCGATGACTCCTGGGATGATGGATACTATGATTATTATATTATATGTAAGTCCCAGAAATAATAAAATTGAAGCTGTGAGAGGTCCAAAAATTGCACCCATGGTATCTAATGCTCTATGAATTCCAAAGGATTTACCTCTATTTTTATCCTCATAATCTGCAATCATTGCATCTCTTGGTGAAGTCCTTACTCCTTTTCCAATCCTGTCAGTAAATTTTAATCCGAGTGTTACAAGCCAATTTGGAAAAAGTCCAATTAATGGCTTTGATAAATTAGAGATAGAATATCCTGCTGCAACAATTCCCTTCCTATTAGTTTCCAATTTCCTTGTATCTGCTAAAATCCCTGAAACTCCCTTTAATATATTTGAAGTTGCATTAGAGATTCCTTCAATTAATCCAATAACAATTATATTTCCTCCAATGGAAAGAATGAATAAGGGTAAAATGGCACCAATCATCTCACTTGACCAGTCCGTAAATAGAGAAGTCAAACCGAGAAGAAAAATATTTAAATTTACACCTAAAACAGTCCTTACTGCAATTTTATCCTTAATTCCATTATACAATATTTAAAATCCCTTTATTATGCTAAAAAAAGAAAAAAAATATTTACTTTTAAAATTTTTTATTTTATGCTTTTTCAATTATTCAAGATTGAAAGCCCAATAATATTAAAGCATGATGTTGAATCGAAAATATTTTTATATCACGCTAAGGAATATGATATCCGTAAATGAATGAAAAAATAATGGGAAATAGGAAAGATGCCTAAACCATTTCAAAAAAAGATTTTTTTATTGTGTTCATTTGTTTTTTTATTTTCAATCCTTTTAATTACGCCCATTAATGAAGGATATACAGCAGAAGATGGTTCTAGTTTTGCCAATGCGATGACTAGAACCCCTGGCAATTATATTGAAGAAATTCCTGCTGGAAAATCGGAAATTTATTACAAAGTTTATTGTCTTTTGGATGCGAATTTTTCAGTGAATATAAGTTTTAATTCATCAAAATACAACTTAAGTTTATTTTTATATAGCAGCATTAATAATTTATCTGATAGTTCGGACACTTTTGGTAATGATTATCAAAATTGTAGTATTAAATGTAATTTAACCGGATATTATTTAATAAAAATTAATACAATTTACATTCTTGGATGTGAATTTGATCTAAATATTTCTTTAGTTGGGGGATATGAATATCCAATCCTATTAATTCCCGGATTTGAGTTTGTAAGCATTATTTCAGCTCTTTTAATTATTATTTGTGTATTTTTCCTTTTTAAAAGAATTAAAGTTTTAAAAAATATTAGATCTCCATTATCATTTAATTAAAAAAAGAAATATTATTTAATTTGTTCTCTTAAATTTCTTCCTTCGCTGTTTCTTTTCTAATTTCTTAACATAGAACACGTAATAACCAATGATTATTGCTCCCATCATGATTAGAGAAAAATTAAGCAAGAAAATAAAATTCTGATAATATAAATTTGGAAAAAATAAATAATTTTCACTTAAGAATCCTGTTAAGTCTGGTAATCCTATTATTGAAACAAATGAGCGAATAGTTATCAATATGAAGACCGGAAAGAACGTAATTAATCCCCATAATCCTCCTAATGCACTATTCACGAGTAGCCAAGGGACCATTTCCCAAGTCGTGGGGATATCCGGGAAGATCGGTATAAGGATAGTACTAATCATCCAATTTTGACCTGAAAAAATAAAATTTAAAGTTGCAGATACTAAATAATGTGTCGATGGCAGAAGAATCCACATTAATGGGAAAGAAAGACATACAGTACAAAATATAATATAAACTTTAGAAATTTTATATTTAATCGAAAATTGGACTGATACATATCCTATTATAATAAATATACTGAAAAATATTAATACATTAACTGTCAACCATAAATTCACACTAAAAAAATAAGTTGTATCAAGGTTATAACTAGTAGCTATTGATAAAGCGGTATTAAAATCCAATACTCCAAAGATTAAAAAAGTACTAAAATAAGATAATCCAATTAGAATTCCTACAGCTAGAATAGAAACAGGGATGGAATATAATAATGCTTTTATGAATTGCCCTTTTAAATTGAATTTTATTTTTCCAAAAAAATCTCTTAATTTTACAAGAAAAATAGAACCGAATGTTGTCAAAAATGGTAATAAAACTATTGCGAGAATTAATTGTTTAACAAACGATAAAGTATAGTAAAAGAAATAATATTGATTAATATCGGAAATAATCAGATTATATATTGAATAAATATTAAAAACTAGCATTCCTACATAATAAAGTTTCATAATTATACTCATAAAGGCTTCTTTCTTCCCTTTATTTTCAATAATTGTATTTCCATGTTCATCAAATTCCATGGGTGAAATTTTTAATGTCATCGCTTTATCTGTAGTACCCCTAAATCGCCAAACAAGGAATAAAAACAATATAATATTCATTTGAAAATAATCTAATCCTTCAATACTATATAATAACAATATCATCGGCATTATCGGAAAAATTCCATTTATCAAATTATATTTTAAAAGTTCACTATTTTGTACTGAAAACGCGTTAAAAATTCCTTTTTGAGTTATTGGATTTTCAATACTACCTGTATAGACCAATTTTTTCTTTCGATAGTCTAAAACCAATTTTGTAACTATAACAAATAAAATTAATACGCTAAACATGGCAAAATTTTGAATTGCTTCACCCGAAAAGAACAGAGCCATTACGACGAAATGAAGTGCCATTGGTTGATTTTCTGGAAAAGGATTAAAAATTGTAGAAATGGTAGAAGTAGAAGTGGGATTAACAATACTATTAATAACATTCAAATAACTAAATAGATAAAATATTCCTTCAATAATTAGCACAATAATTATTATCTCAATAAAGGGCCAATATTTCGTATTTTTCGTTCCAAGATAAAGTATACCGCAAATTAGAATTATAGGTCCCCAATTAAGAAAAATTTCCCATATCAAATTACCGATTACTGTGAATTCATATGATCCATAAGCAGGCCATATATAAAGAATTGAAAAATAAGCTTCAACTAATCCACCAATAACAAAAACTACTAAAGTTATTAGGACTGCTTTCCAAATCTTTTTATTTGAAAGGATAGCCTCTCCTTCATCTAAAAATCCATCAATTCCTTCTTCATCCAAAGCTTGTCTCATGTCTACAGCAATGAAATATCCTATTGCAGTACCCATCATGATTGCAATAAGTTCTATGAAAAGATGAGGGGCAACTGTAGTAAACCACTCGGTAGTTGTAGTAAATGGTGCTGGAACAAAAACAAAATAATTTGCTACATGAAACACGAAAGTTAACAATTCAGCGACAAAAATAGAATAGATTGAAATTTTTAAGAATGTATTAATGAAAGATTCATTATTATTTTGCTTTCTAATTCTTCTTATTAGCCAAATTATTCCTCCAAAAATTAATGGAAGAATAATTAAAGCGCTGATAGTAAATTGGTCATCAAATAAGAAATATTCTACAATGAAAATTGCGATTCCTATTATGTACAATTTTGGATTTCGATCTTTTTTCTCATTTTTTATAAAATATTTATAAAAACCAATAATACTAACCCAAAATAAAGCTGCTCCAATAGAACTTAAAAGAATACGCAAAAAGTTATTGGTTATTATGAGAATGAAAAAGAAATTAGCATCAAACGTTAGGGTATAAATATCCACTGCATATCCATAAATCCATTTAGTAAGCCCTTCTGGTGCTACAAGCGTGTTTAAAATATATTGAACCAAAATAATTGCTGGCTGATAACCGATAAAGTGAAGTATTGCCAATCCAATAATTACACTTATAAATCCAATAGCAAAAATTAAAAGAACTGCTTTTAGAGTCCTATAATTAATGATATCCTTGACTGAAAATTCAATTTCTTCTTCATATTCCTGCAAATTTTTCACCAAAAAATAATTCGTGAAATTCTTAATCTTAGATGTTTTTTTAAGTTATTGTCTAATAATAATCATATAGATATAAACGAAAGTGTAATATACTAGTAATGAAATGGCTTCTCCTTTTTATTTATATTGAGAATTTCACAATTTGATAAATAAAAGTTTATATATTATGGTATTAGGATCATACTACACTCTGGTACCTAAAAATTCTTTTTGAGGAATCGTTATATGTTATACGATCAGCATAACAAAACAAGCCGATTTTATATTGTCCGTAAAACCCGGCTTAAAATTTTATCTTTATTTATTCTTTCCACGTTTGTATTAAGTATTTTAGTCGGAATGATATTTGCCACGGGATTAATTGCTCCCATTTTATCTTCAATTTTTGGATTGAACCGGTCATCAACTCCTGGTGGTAGATCCTATTATGTGGAGCAAGTTAATTATTATGTTGATCCTAATGGCAATTTAACGATTTCTGCTACTTTTCAATCGGATCAACCCTTTATAGCTGAACTAAACGATTCCCTTTCTGCCTATGATCGGGCAATGTATATTTCCTTTATTATATTTAATGAAAGTTCATCAATTCATGAAAATTATAAAAATAATCCGTCAGTAAATAACGATTCTATAGGGGAGCTTGTTTTAACTTGTGGATTTCCAGCACCGCTTCAATTATTAAAATCAGAACTACTTTCTTATGGAGAAATGATCGCAGAAGATTGGAATCAAATATTTAATTTAAATTCCACTGGTTCTGAACTAAATTACAGCCATATGGTGAGTGATTGGAATAATGGGTTGGAACTAGATATTATTCATTTGATTTTTACTGCCAATTTAAGTACTGAAAGGAATTATACTTATTTTTTAAATTTTCTTAATAGTTCCCTTCCTAATGGATTAAATTCCTTAGTATTAAATGATAATATGTACTCGAGAGATGGTATTTTAGAAGTTTTTCACGCAAATATTGATTTATTTGAAGAATATATATCTTCTATTACTTTTGATCCGTATTTTGAAAACCAAATAAGAGTAATGCAAAAATTACCTGAATATTATACTCCTTATAATTCAACCGATAATAGAACTTTAAATGTAGGAACTATTTCAGGTGTGAGTTCAATTAAGTCGTGTAATGAAACTGAATATGCTACTAATATTGCTTCTTCAATTTATACATACATTCAAAATTCTTATTATTACAACTCCTCGCCTGATGTTATGAGTGAATCTTATATATCTTTCATCAACGATGTCGAGGTCTATTATAATCTGACAGGTCAGCCTGCATTAAATGAAATCGAACTTAATTTTACAGCTCCACAGGTTTATATTGAACGTACACAGCCAATAACTGATGAAATAGGTGATTTAGAATATATTGAATTAAATATTAATAATAATACAGATTTAATAAGCGTCTATGGAGAAATTTACTCTTATAATGATTTCCACTCTTATATCCCTAACTCTAAAGACAATCCAAATCCAATTTTAGATATTTATTTTGAAAACACCTCCCCTAACAATTGGACTGCTAATTTGACTTCATATATTATACCAAACGGTAAATATGTCCTTGTTGTAAAAGGAATTTATAGTGATCTTGTAAGTTATGGTGAACCTCTATTAGCTTGTGGTGGAGTCCTTGGAATGGGATTGCTTGTTGATGATATTAACATTACAAATTCCGATAATATGTTATTTGATTTCGAAGATCCACTAAATAATACAGTTGTTAGCTTAAAGGCTGATGGATCTCTTGATTTTGCTGTAAATATTTCAAATCCCTATACGATAGAACACGCATGGGCGACAGTAACGAATCAATTCGGGAAAGAAGAGCAACCAACTAAATTTTCTGATTTATATCAATTTCATGATTTTACGACTAATAATCTAATGCTTGTTAGTGGCATAATCGTTGACATTAATAATGATGGATATGATGATGTATTAGGTGCAAGAGACCAGATGGGGATGTATAGAGAAATTTCACTTTATTTAAATGATGGAACGGGTGATTTTGAGGATCCAACAACAATTATTATAAATAGTCTAATTACTCCAAATGATATTGCTGTTGGTGATTTTAATAATGATACTTTACCTGACTTTGTAGTTCTTTATTCTGACATGTCAAGTAATCATTATTTAGAATTTTGGCTAAATAATATTTCAGAACCAGGAAGCTTCTCCTTTTGGGCTAATATTACAGGTTTACCCAACACTCCATATTATGTTGTAAGTGCTGATTTTGATCAAAATGATTATGACGATATAATTTGCTCTGATACATCTCAAAATGTATTCTTGTTTTTAAATAATGGAACTACTTTCAATTATGATTCAGACGTATTCGGATCTCCCTATGGTGATGGATCACAAGCTCCTCTTGCCGTAGGTGATTTCAATAACGATTCTTACACCGATATTGCTATTCAACATGGTTCAAGTGCTGATTTATGGATAAATGATGGGATTGCTAATTTCACCTATTGGAATAATGTGATTCCATCTGATGATAATACTCCTTCTACCATGGGATCAGGAGATTTAAACATGGACGGTGTTCCCGACTTATTATTTGGCTATAATGGTGGCTATATCCATGCAATGATTTATTCTGATGGATCATTCATTCAACAAAGTAATATCGCTAACATAAATGATGAGATTTCTGGATATGGAAATATGGGTATTACTAATCTTGATGCCTCTGGTGATTTAAATAACGATACAATTAATGATGTACTTGCATGTTCATTTGCAGAATCAAGGGGATTGAGAAATTTAGGTATTATCTCAAATGAGCATGTCATTGATTTGGCGTACGATGCAGGTTCTGGCTTTTGGAATGGCTCATTAAACTTGGAGGGATTAACATGGGGTAACCAATCCGTTAAAATTTTTGCAGAAGATATTTATCAGGCAGTTGGCTCGTCCAATTCCACACTTAATTTTTATATTAATAATAGTTATATTGAAGACTCTTTGAACATTATAATTTTTGATGGTGGGGTATCTGTACGGTCACAGGTAATTGGTTCTGAATTATATGTTGATGTTAACACTAGCATTCCAGAATTGGATGGTGTGCAGTGCATATTATTTATAGCTTATAATGATAATCAGAGTACTGAATACGACCATCGATTGATTACAGGTGGATTTTTCGAAGCACCTCCCAGGGATGTCCATATCTTTGTTTTTTATGAAAATGTTTTCAATACGATGATTTACGGTCCTGATTACACTGGTTCTGAAATGGCTGATAGGGCTGGGGCTATCGAAAATGAAATAGAACGAGTATTCAATACAGGGACTGAAATCGAATTGTTACAAATACAAGATCAAAACGGAACAAGTATGTTTTCTAATATGAATTATATGATATTTGGAATGAATTATACCGGCACGTTTAATTTTTCATCCTTTCAAGATGATTTCTTTAATAATTATGCTAAGGATTCAAATTTAATGAATGTTTTAAAAGATAGTAAGATAAATGAATCTGATGCTGCCTTAGAAATTGTATGGAATAGACCTGGATTTGAAACTTTTAATCCAAATCAATATTTGATGGGATCTGATATGTTCCCTGTTTATGATACGGGTAATGTTGTTTTAATCAGTGTTGCAGATTTTTACGATTCATATTGGTTGCATGATAATGCAGGGGATAAGGAATTTTCTTTAGCTCAAGTTTTAAATAAGACACCCTCAAGCTTGATAGGAAAACCTGATTCAATGGCAGATTACGTTAAATCAAGTTTAATGTTTCAATGTGTAAATGATTATGCAGATCTTATGAGTTATCTGCCAATGCCAATAGCGGAATACACAGGTTTTATTCCTGATAACAATTTAACTTTACAAAATAATAATATGTCAATTGTTTATAATGTATGGGATTTAGATAATGGATTAAATTCTTCAAATGATATTGAAGTCAACTTGACTGTTCCTATGATCCAAATCGATTGTGTACTTCCATCCTTTGTAGCTGGAAACGTGTCTATTTCAGCTAATATAACTAGTGCTAATGGAGTGGATAATTCATCGGTACAAGCAGTTATATCCTCACCATCTTCTATTGGTGTAATGGGACAAGTTTCAGGTGAAACCTACCAAACGATCAATTTAATATATAATGATGGTTCCAAATTATACGAAGGTTGGTTTGATTCTATTGCATGTTGTCCTAACGGTGAAATTGAAATAAAAATAACTGCCAAAGATTCACTTGTTTTGGGTCTGAATCAATACATGCAAAATGTTTCTTATACTAGATCAAAGATGGTTAAAACTAATATTAATAACACGTTTTACGCTGAAAAAATTAGATCAATTGTTGATCCACAAGGTAACATCCTCATTTCTGGTCAATTTGGTGGATATAATCTCACTTCTGGAATAAATATAACATCTGCTTTTGACAATGTGAGGGTTGATTTAATGGCTGCCAATGATAATGATAGCAAGATAATGCGGAATGTTTGGGAAGATGAATTTGCTTTTGGAGCCAATACTCCAAATACTGATGATCAAGATGTTTTGCTAATCATTTCCGGAGAAAATTTATACAATGAGTCTGAATGGGATTTAAAGGCTACTGAAATCAAAATTGAATATGAAAAAGCATTTGGAATGGAAGGAAATTTCACATTAATTTCTAATTTTACGAATAGGCATTTTAAGTTCATTATTTTTGCATGCAATTATTCTGTAATTGATTATACCACGTTTATCAATAAATTTCAAAACGATGTTCCTGGAGGGCTTGCTAATGCATTTGATACTTCCCGATTGACAACTAATTTATCATATTTATGCTGGAAATACGATTTTCAACAATTTTGGAAAGGAACTCCTGCTTCTCCAGACTTTTATAACGAGACCGGAGAAAGGTCTGCCTATTATCCTACTGTGGACATATTTCCCTTTGATCCAAATGTGGGTTCGGAAATTGGTCATGAAGTTATAACCGCTAATATTTATCTGCCATTATATTTTGGATCTAACTATAATTCAACAACTAATAATTATACGCTTGATTATGCTAATGTTTTAACCATGCCATTTAACGTGACTGATTGTGAAACTACATCACTATATGGTTATGTGGAAACTATAATACAAAATGCTAATATCACTAGTGTTAGTGCTGATGGATTTGCATCATTGATTACACAAAATAACAACACAGGTATTTATAATGGTCATCAATCCTTTATGGCTTATAAAAATATTAAACACGAACAACAAAGTGACACGATGTTTTATGACATTAGAATGGATATGACATATTGCCAAGTTAATTTTACAGCAATTCTTTTTGATATTTCTTTATCGGAACCCACGGGAACTGTTGGTGATGTTTTCCAAATTACCGTTTTTGAAAATGATTATATGGGAATTTGTGATCCTAATAATCTTTATATAAATGCTTATATCTTCGAGAAGAACTTCTTTGAAAACTTAACAAATAGTTTAAGCTGGACACTTGCTGAAACCTTTGATAGAGCTAATTTAATGTATAATGGCACTTATTTTACAGGTCAATATGCTGGATATAACCTGCCAGATGGTGAATATAAAATATTAATAGCGATAGAAGGTCACAATGATCAATATAACAAATATCCAACAATAATTTATTATGAAACTTTTGACTTTACCTTAGCTAGCGTGAATTCTTCCAGTATTGAAATTGTTTCACCAGTAACTGGTGAATTATCTGGGATGGTTGAATTCAAAATTAACGGATCGAGTCCAAATCCTATCTTGGCAGCATTTATTTGGTTATTTGATAATACTGGATTCGAACAACTTGCTAGTATTCCACTTACATATAATGGTTCTTCATATTATTGGGAAGCACAATGGCCCTCTTATGACTTGCCAAATCAAAACATACTTGTCTATGCAGGAATAATAGACATGTATGGTGCAAAATTAACCGAATTAATCGGATATATAAACAATACTGAATTTATAGAAGTATCAATAATTCCATATGATCCTTACGGTTATTATTCATATTATGGATATTATTATATTAGTGGGAATTATCCCATCACGGCTCCTGCATCAGGGCCGAATGTTATTGTTGAAGGAATATACGAAATACTTGATGCTAGTAATATGAATTTGGTTTATAATGGGACTTTAGTCGATCCTGATTCTACTTGGATGGGAATGTTTGATTCAAATCAAGTATCTGACGGTTTTTATTATTTACGGGTGACAATAACTGACATTTATGGTGCTAAGGCATCTGATCAGATCTATATTAGCATTAATAATGGTGGAGGCACTGGTGGTGAAGTTGATGTAGAATTTTTGAATTGGCTTGTTTAC
>RDOG01000032.1 GCA_011365055.1 Promethearchaeota archaeon | reverse complement strand
TATGCATGCGACAATAATGATAACGAAAGCGATAAAAAATTTGCTAATTTCTAACTCCTTCCATTGAACCAACAAGATACCTGCTATTACAAAAGAACTAAAGCACATTATCAATCCTATCAAAAATATATTGAAATCTAATGGAGTCCAAGTAAAATATCCGATAAAAACAAAGACAAATCCGAGAGTTAATGCACCTATTGAGAGTACTAAACCAACAATTGCAATTATTTTATTTTGTTTTTCTTTATTCATAATCTATTCACCGTGATAAATGTTATTTTATTTTAAATTCTAGTTCTTTTTATAGTTTACCAATTAGGAAAATATTTTTTACTCGTTCTTATTCTGAAAACATCTTAGTAATTAACTTTGAGAATCCAATTCCGTTCTGGTAAATTATTTCTATTGAATAACATTTTGTACAAAATTTTTAATATTTTTTTTAATAATTTTCGAGCTAACGAGTCGATTATCAATGTCATCAACCTCAAAAAGTAGCACGGGAACTCCTGTTTCTTCTTGAACATATCGCTTCACAAGATTCGCAATACCCCAGGAATGCTTACAACCTAAATGACCGCCCCAAATACAAAAATCAGCTTGATAATCATCCACGGCACTAACAATATCATCCAATAAATATTCCAATGGACCTCTTAACTGTCTTCCCATTGGTAAATTTAATACGTTTTTTGAAAAATCTGAAAGAATTGTCTCTTCACTCGTGAGATCAACGGGCACTAATGTTTGATTTCCCATCATATTCATTACTGTTGAAATTTGAAATTTCTCT
Organism: Promethearchaeota archaeon; assembly: GCA_011365055.1. The sequence continues at coordinate 28,154 of RDOG01000032.1, read as the reverse complement.
TCCATCCACGTGAATATTAGTGGATCAAAGTAGATGGGCATTGCAATCCAGAAACAGCGATATTTTTCTTCTTTTCCATATCTTTGTAAAATATGACCTGTTTTATTCTTTACTAATTGCATTCCTTTATCTTTTAACATTTTTAAATATTCAATTTGTTTCCCAGGAACCCCCGCATGGGTCATCATGGTTGAATAAACTGCATAAGAGGTATCAGAACTTAAAGGATTTGGTTTATGCTGTAAGAGTTCTAAAATATCTATTACATGATATCTCGCTTCATTAGTTATTTTACAAGTATCTTTTAATTTCTCAAATGAAAATTTGCTTTTTGTATTTTTTTCAATGAATTTAATCATGTTTCTAAATTGAGAAACGTAATATGGAACCGTTCTTTCATCATAATAAATGCTATTCTTTTCATGATGCCAATATGGAACATCAAAAGTAAATGCTGGAACGTTATAATACTTTTTTATTATTTGCATTTCAATCGTGGTGCTATCGCAAGGGAAATCCGCATGAATAAGCATATCAGGTTTTGGGGTTTCACCTTTAAGCATCGCACCAATCCATGTTTTTTGATTGTTACAAAGCCAAGGCATTATACCAGAATTCTCTGCAAAATCAATATAATCATAATGATTCTTTCCAGCAACAGATATTGGAATGGAATACATTTCTAGAATCAAAGGAAATAAATTTGCCGAATAAAGAAATTCAACAGGAATTCCAGGATTACATAATACAATGGGAATTTTTTTCTCAAAAGCATCATAATAACTATGATAGTAATCAAGTGTTAATTGGAAAAATGTTGACTCAATAGCGAAATCTTCACTGAAGTTAGCAATAGAAGTGGCCATATCCCTCAAACGGGTATATTCTTCAATGATTTTTTCCCAAATTCCCCTGTTTTTATCATTTTTACTCTTGTTCATAAAATTCCTCAAAATATTAAATATATTTATATATTATTGTCCCAGGTGGCAGTACGCCATCAGAAATTGTATAAATACCCATCACATTGTCTTTTGGTTTCATTTGATAAATTAAATCCCATTTTGATTCTTTAAATTTAATTGATGCATTCCCAATTTTTATTATCTTGGGATCAAATGTCAAATCAGTTTCTATTAATTCAGATAATTCAATCTTATTGCAATCAGAGTTAATAATATGTTTAAAAGTAATGGCTTTTAATATAGATCCGCTTGGAAGTTCGTCCAAATCTTTCATTGGTTCAACTTCAATTTTCAGTATTTCAATACCATTTCTCTTAACAGTACCAATTTTTTTACCGTTTTCTTCAAACAGATTAATATCAGCAATTTTTTTTGGAAAACCATATATTTCTCTACCAGCAGCCATCGCTACATCAGTTGTCACGTAAATACTATTACAATAAAAGCCTTTAACTTTTGTTTTCCCAGTTTTTAACTTAACTTCAATTAAAGTTGCAGCTTCATTATATGAAGACCAAGAAGTGGTTGTACCTGGAGATGATTTTAGAAATGAATTTTTATAATGAGCAATAAAACATATAATCATCGGTGATTTGCTGATCATTAAAGGATCTGGAACTATATCCTTCACTTGTTCGTTATCAACAGTATAGGAAACCATCAAAAATTCAGCATCAGGATATAAAAATTTATCATTTTCATTGAATTCATATAAGGGAGAGGATATCGGCATCGATTTTAATTTAACCATCATTATCCCTCGATAATTTTAGCAAAAAATATCTTTCATAATAAATATTTAATTTTATATTTTTTTTTAAATACAAATTGCTTCTTCTAATATATCTAATTTTATTAATGCTTTTATAGTATCTATGGAAATTAAATCCATTTTCGCTTTCAATTTTTCTCATAAATAATTTTCAAGCACAATAATTTTGAAATGATATATTATAGAGATTAAAATATGTCTTTTCAAATTAAAGCGTTTGAAATATTTAAGTAAGATTTATTAAAATAATTTGAGTAGATTATTCTCCATTTAAAAAAAATTTTTTATAATAATTTATCATAAACGGACAATATTTTAACTTTAATGTTTACATATATCATTTTAACGGGGGAGAAAAATTCGTTTGTCCTCTAAAATTTCCTTAATTATTCTGATTTGAGTTTTATATTCATTTTTTGATGGAAAATTATTATTCCAAAATTGTTTTCCTAATATAGATATATGTTTTAATTTTTCTTCTATAACATCAACTGAACTATCAATTTCATTCATGTTTTCATCATATAGATTTAATATATGAAATGAGTAATGATCTTCGAGCCATGCAGAATAGTCCAATGTAATATACCATCTTATTAAATATTGAATTTTTAATTTTTTCCAATCTTTAAACATTATTTTTCCATAATCATCAATAAAAAGGATTCCAATATTTGTAATTAAAACACAAGTAAACCAACTTACAGATAAAGTTTTATCTATTGAACGCCAGACTTCAGAATAAGCGATAAAATTTATTTTATCATTATTAAGAACCTCTTTTTCAATTTGAGGTTTAATAACTTTTAATATAAACATATTTTGCCTTTTTTTAAAGATTGAATTAATTCGTATCGTATGTTCGTTAACTATTTTTCTTCTTTTTCTTTCATTTGGACATAATTTCCTCCAGTATTCAATTCTTTTTTGCTGAAAATTTTTAAGAGTCTTATTTAATTCTTTATTTAATTGTTTTAATCCAGATCTTATATGTTCAGTAATTTGTAGTAGGCTCCAAAAATATACGGGTAAAGGTCCTCCTTTAATCTTAATTTCTAAGCTCCTCTTGATATTACCAATCTTTACATTATACAAGTCAATATAAGCAGGAAATAAATGATTAAAAAAATTATAATTATAATATAATCCATTCTCTGTAATAACAACGTGAGTATTATATTCTGATGTAAGATTTTTAAGCTTGAACATATCGCTTATTATTATATGTTCATCTGCAGGTATTAATTCATAAATAAATGAACTTTCAATTGGTACACTGATAAAAGATATTTCCGACATTTTTATTCACCTCTATATAGCCCTTTTTATTGACCTCAATCAATAAAAAATATTATTTTCTTAAGAATTTTGAATTTATTTTATAAAAAATCTTTGATAATTACGATTTATAATAAATCATAACACTTCAATTTAATTTTATTAAATCCTAATTATTTTATTCAATCATCTTCCCATTTTATTAATTTTTTAAACCAGTTTGGCATGACAACGCAAAAATAAAGCATTATGGCACCAATAAGTATAAGACTTATGCCTGCTAAAGTAAGAAGCACGTACGTAACTTCATCACCAGAAAAAAGATTACCAACAATAAAACCAATGCTAGTTAGAAGAAACGCAATTCCAAAAACTACAGATCTATTAGCCCATCCTTCATTCATTTTTCTTACTTGTTTTGCATAATAAAAAAATACAGAAGGCGTGCTAATTATAGACGGTAATATAAATATTAATGCCAAAACTACAATTTGAATGCTATAATATGAATAACCACTCTGAATAATTGCTAAATTTCCTCCTAGCAAACCATTAATATTCGCAATAACTAATATTGTCACGAAGAGCGTTCCAGAAATAGTAACTAATACCATTAATGGTTTTTTATGTTCAGGAAACGTGTTTTCGAATGAGAAAAAATTAATAAAAATGAGTGCTACCGTACATATTGCGATTCCTATCATTAAGAGAGAACGTAACAAGAGCACATCATTAAATGTCGAATGGTAAGAAGGAAGAGCTTGAGTAAAACTAAATAGAAATGAATAAATGCCAATTACCGCCGAACCTGCAAATACGCATATAAATGCCATGAGGAAATATAAATTCACAGTTATTTTTTTTAATCGATATACTTTCAATAGTTTTCTAATGATTAAAAGATCAAAAACTACCAACGTGAAAAAAAGTAAGAAAATTAAAAGCCCAGTGTTTAATATGCTCATGTTATAACTCCCTATAATGATTTTTAATCGTCTTTAAAATATAATATTTCATCAAATTTAATATTGTGTATTTTCTAAATTGATATACGAAAAAGTAATGAGCTTGTTTTTGTTGATCAAAATTAAAAGTACACGTTGTTAGTAATAACTATCTGGTAAAGACTTTTTTTTAGGGAATAATACATTAATTATTGATAATGACTCTCTTTTCACCATCGCATCTTTAATAATGAAATTGATTTCTTCGATTGAATTGTCACCTAATAATAATTTTAATAATGCCATGCTTGGAATTTGGACATCAGCTCTATCCTCTAGCGGATAACCATCATCTAATTGAATATTCGTTATTAAACCATTAATGAATTTTAATACGATATTAATTTTATAATTACTTATCACTATTTTTCTTGACATTCCCTCATAAATCGTATTTTTTAATCTACGTTCTAGAATTGGCTTGAGTGTCTTAAATAATAAGTTAAAATCCAGAACTTTAACTTGCCATCCATAAATAAAATTTTTTTCTCCTCCAATTTTGATTAAAAATTGCCCAAACATGCTATCATGCCTAACATAAAAGTGAATCTCTTCATTTTCTTGATAATACTTGCTTACAAATTGAATAATTTTTATCATTAGTTCCTGATTTGCCGAAGAGACATTAATTTGATACCCTTTTCCATCATAAGATTTACCAAAGGTAAAATAACTAGTAGGCTCGTTATTCTCTTCTATTATAAAGCATGAACGCTTATTATCATCATATTTTTCATTCATAAATTTGAAAACAAAACTAGCTTCATCAAACTTGTTTGTTATGTAATATTTCTTGTAAAATTCATTATAATGAATTGAAATAAAATCAATATCTTTTTTTTCTGCTTTTCGTATCGAGAGATTAGCTAATTCATCTTTTGGAACCTTTTGACAAGGTAATAAAATTCTTTCGTCAAGAGGTAATACATATTCATAACCAAATCGTCTATAATAATAGGGTATTCCTCTTATAACGGAAAATAAAAATTTTTTTTCTTTCATTAATTCTTCATACAATATATTTAGCTTTTGAATAAGTCCTTGACTCCTATATTCCTTCAAAGTTCCGACAAACGCCATTTCGCAGACTGAGATGTTTTGATTACCCATTCTCCATGCAAGTGGACATAATGTCAATGCAGAGACGGCTTTTTCTTGCTTTTTATCTTCTATGTATAGCCAAAAGATTTCATTGTTATTTGGGTGCCCCAAAAAAATTCGCTCAATGTAACTTTTAATAATATCTCCATGTACTTTTATGTTTAACTCGAGAATTTTATTAAATTCTTCTTTAGTTGATGCGATCTTCAGAGTTAATTTATCATCTAATCTTTGGGAGAACCCTTTTTCAATAACCATATTTGTCAAATTGTAGGTTGATTTATCAATTTATGCATTTAGTAAGGATTTTTTAGACAAAATTAATTAATAATTTAGAAATTATAAAAAAATAGAGATTTCTACGATTCCACAACTATTTTGGTAAAAGAACAAATTATAAAATATTTCTAAGATTTTTTTACGCTTAAATTGAAAATGTTTAAAAAGCATATTCTTTATTTTTATCAAAGGAAACAGTTGATTGAAATTATTTTTTTGCTTTTTTTGAAAAATTTAACACATTCTCTGTGTCCGAAGAAATTAGGTGTAAATAATGAGTTATAGAAGAGATAGCGGTCCTAGAGAAATGCACAGCGTTGTTTGTGCTGATTGCGGTCAAACTACAGAAGTTCCTTTCAAACCAGATGGAACCAGACCAGTTTATTGCCAGGAATGCTATAAAAAAAGACGTCCTAGAAGGTATTAATACAATAAAATTTGAATTTAAGAATAATTAGCTGTTTCTATTAGAATTGAATAGAACGTTAATTTTTTTTTTTAATTCTATATGAATTATATCTTAAAATTGTAACAATAGCTGATATAAATGTAAGTTACTGAACCTTATTTATCCTAGAAAATCCAAAATAATATTAAATTTAAAAGTTAAATCTCCTTCTCATCCAAATATATCATTCCTTCGCAATAATTACATGTTGCACTCATAGGACCGCTCCATTTTACCGTGTTATGTGTTATTGCAGCCCCACAACTCGGGCATTTTTGTGGCAAGACAGGGATCACCTTCACTTGCCGTTTTATCAAGATTTTTTGGAGACTGGGATCCGATTCTTCTTGAAAGCTGGATTTCAATCGCTTCATTTCATTTTGTATAAGTTCTTTCACTTTAAGATGACCAGCATCTGTTATGTAGAATTTTCGACCCATCAATTCAATATGCTTGAATACTTTTCCACTCGTGTATATTTCATCAATTTTTTCCAAGTCGTAAGCATGCTTCAATACGTATTTAAATTCAAACGCACCTTTCTGTTCCAAGAATAAAAGCCTGTAATTTGTCAAGACGAGATATCCATAATCACCCTGAACTTCAGGTAACGCCAAGAGATTTTTTTGAGTCTTAAAATGATCTTTAATGACTTCTCCAGGTCTTAATTCGATAAATTCTTTAATTTTTTCCATGCGAATCCCCAAGAGATCAAATATTCCTTAATTATTTTTATCATATTCAATTTCTTATATTTATCTGAGAATGATAAAATTCATTTAGTAATTATCTAATTTTATAATAATTTCTCAAAGAATTTGTGATGATGAATGAATTTTAACTGGGAATCATTAAAAAATAACAATCACCCGAATATATTATTGCTTAGACACGCTGAAAGAGATTATTCTTCAGATCCGAGAGATGATTTTAAATGTTTACTGACAGAGCAAGGAAAAAAAGATGCGTATTCATTTGGAGAGAGACTTTTAAAATTAAATAAAAAAATTGATGTAATTAAAACAAGTCCAATAAAGCGATGTGTTCAAACTGCAAAAGCAATTATTAATGGTGCCCAATCAGATTGTTCCATAATCTATTCGAAAAAATTAGGAGATCCTGGAGTATTTGTAAGCGATGAAAAAATTGCTTTTAAAACATTTTTAGATATAGGGATATTGAATTTAGTTCAAAAGTTAGTTAATGGTGAAAATTTGCCGGGATTAATAGAAATAAATGAAGCCGTAAAGCATTTTTTAAATGAAGTAATAAGTGATTTGAAGGAATTCAGTGGAATTGTATTATATATTAGCCATGATGCAATTATAGGTTCAATAGCAAGTTATTTATCAAGCATTCCTCTTGATTCTGATAATTGGATTACATATCTTGACGGTCCTTCTTTTTATAACCATGAAGAAAATAAAATATTTATGGAATGGAATAGAAAAAATTATGAAATCTCACATAAAGTTAACCTTTTTTTATAATTATGCTAATTAATTTCTTGAATTTAATTGATAAATTTTGATATATTAGCTTGTTATATTTCGTTTTTATAAAAAATCAAATTTTTTCACCTGAAGCATAATTTTTTTTATTAATTTGCGTGATATCTTTTTCCAAATCTCTCTACTCATCTTCAGACTGTTTCTTAACTGTCACTTTTTTCTTCACTTATTTATTTTTTGTAAAAATACAAAATACTATTATAATAACATATAATATCTTTTTTTCCAGATATCTGAGTTATTAATTTCTAAAGAAATAAACTAATTTTTGATTGGACTTCAACGATATTAGACCTATACAAGTTTAAAATAAATGGCTGATTGATATCTCTAAGAATAAATCTAATAAAAATAATCAAGTGAAAAAAAATGTCAGATCAAGATCATTCAATTATAAGATATACAGAATTATCAAATGAATTAAAGAGACTACAAGAAGAAAGTCAAAAGGAGATACAAGACAAAAATTCAAAAATTGAAGATTTAGAAGAAGAATTATCTTCTGTTAAAATTTCTTTAAGGAATAAAGATAAGGAATTAGATGATATAAAATCTGATTTTCAAGTTTTGAAATCAAAAAATCAAGATTTAGAAGATCAAGTTTCTTCCCTTCAAGCTTCCTTAGGAGAGAAGGATAAGGAGTTAAATGAAGTAAAATCTGACTTTCAAGCTTCAAAATCAAAAAATCAAGATTTAGAAAATCAAGTTACCTCCCTTCAAGCTTCCTTGGGAGAGAAGGATAAGGAGTTTAATGATGTAAAATCTGATTTTCAAGCTTCAAAATCAAAAAATCAAGATTTAGAAGATCAAGTTTCTTCCCTTCAAGCTTCCTTGGGAGAGAAGGATAAGGAGTTTAATGATGTAAAATCTGACTTTCAAGCTTCAAAATCAAAAAATCAGAATTTAGAAGATCAAGTATCTTCGATTCAAGCGATGTTAACTGTCAAGAATGAAGAACTTAACGGCATAAAGCAAAAAATTATTGATCTTTTAGAAAAAAATGTAGATCTTGAGAAATCTTTAGAAGATTCTAAACAAAAACTCTCAATTTTACCAGAAAAAGAAAAAGAAATCGAAGATTTGAATAGTGCTCTAAATGATACTAAGGATCAAATATCGGAATTAAATGATAAAATTCGAGATCTAGAACAAAAAGTTGTTGAATTGACACCCAAAGAAGTTGATCACGTGATATCTTCTGGTTTAAAGGTAAAAAAACCCGCTATTGTTCCTGGAATGACAACTGGTGAAACTGCTTGTCCTAATTGTGGTGGTAGAAGAATCAAGCATGAACAAGATAGAACTAAAATATTAACAGTTGCTGCAGGCCAACCCGTATATGCTAAAAAAAATAGATGCATGGACTGCGGTCGTGAATGGGCTTAATTTTTCTTTTTTTTTAGACAATTTGAAAAGAAAATAGACTAATTCTTTTGGATATAATGCATTAAAATCCATATAATAAATACATTCAAAAAAAAATAAATTGATTTTATTATTTACTTCTAATTATCTGTTCTAAAAAGTCAGTAATTTTCAAATTAAAAGATAATAAGATATTTTGTAATTTAATCTTTGAAGTGATTATAAATGAATGAATTGGAACGATTAAAAGATGGAAATCTAAGATTTATTAAAAATCAACCCATTAAAAAAGATTTTATAGAAAGAAGGGCTGAATTATTGGAAGGTCAAACTCCCTTTGCAACAATAATTACATGTAGTGATTCTCGAGTGATCCCAGAATATATTTTTGATACAAATTTGGGAGAACTTTTTATTATTAGGGTTGCAGGAAATATAACAGATAAATCTGTTCTTGGAAGCATCGAGTATGGAATTATTCACTGTCATACTCCTCTTTTAGTTATTTTAGGACACTCAAAATGCGGGGCAGTTACAGCAGCTTGCCAGAGAAAATCTGAAGAGGGAAATAGTATAGATTACATTGTAGATAAAATTAAACCAGCTTTGAAGAAAATTCCAAATAAGGATATAGAGGAAACTATTGAAGAGAATGTAAAGTGTGTCATTGAAGACATCCTTGAAAACAGTCCAGCTATTAAAGAATTAAAAGAAAAAGGTCAACTTAAAATTATAGGAATGAAATATATTCTTGAAACGGGTGAGATTAAAATACTTTAAAATTTTATAAATTTTAATTTATTTTTCATTCATATTTCTTAAAAAAAAATGTGGAATATTTTAATTCCACACGATTTCAACTTTATTTCCACACGATTTTAACTTTATTTCCACACAATATCAAACTTACAAACATTATCGCCTTTTTTCATGCATTTAGATTGTGTTACTTTCATGTACCTTGCACCATATGCCTTAAGGCCTCCCATTATAACACCTTCTTCTAATATACAATTATGCATTGTGGAATTTTCAATTATAACATGATTTTCTTCTTCCTTAATGAGTTTCCATTGCCCGATATTATTACCCCTACTGCCTTCTAAATATATTTGAGGTAGCGCTTTTAAAAAATCTAATGGTGTCAATTGAGGTAAAATTCCAGCGTTTTTCATTTCAGGGATGATTGCACTTCCAATATTTTTGAGAACTGTTCCACTTAAATACTTTTCAATATAATCTGTAAGCATAGTAAACTGTTTCATTGGATACCACTTGTTAGGATCAAGATTATTATAAGAATATTCTTTAATTTTATCAAAAATCATTTTTGGATTTACTATTTTAGTTTTAACTGCAATAATATTTGTACCTCTAGATTCTTGGACCATTTTCCGAACAACTCCTTACCTCATAATTTAATTTACTAGATTATGGGTTAGATATATAATCCTCCCTTAAATATAAACATGTGCACTTTTTTATACAAATAATCACATCATCTTTCAAATACAAATAACTTAAAAAAAATTAAGGATAAAATTAATATTTTTTAAATTAAATTGAATCAAAATGATAGATAAATCAGATATTAAAGCAATTTTCTTTGATTTATATGGAACACTTTTAATATGTGAAGATCTCGCCAGTGCATGGACCCATTGGTTTTCAACTTTCTTTGATAACTTGAAAAATCGTGGTCTTAATTTATCAAAATCAGAATTTAAGATTAAATGTGATAATTTTTTTGGAAAGCAAGAACCAATGATTCAGAAAAAGAAATTTACCGTATTTGAGCACCGTATTATATCTCTTTGTAATGATATAGGGTTGACGTTAGAAGAAAAAGATATAAAAGAAATTGCTTTAGCTTGCCTTGATGCCTGGCAAGAACACATGACACTCGATCCTGAAGCGATTATTGTACTTAAAACATTAAAGCAACAGTATGCACTTGCATTAATTTCAAATTTTGATCATCCACCTCACGTTTATTCTCTTTTGGCTAACTTAAATCTTAGAAATTTCTTTGATTCAATTGTCATTTCTGCGGATGTGGGAGTCAAAAAGCCTGATCCGAGTATTTTCTCATTCGCTTTAAAAGAAATAGGACTTCATCCAAATAATTGTATTTATATAGGTGATGAAAACATAGATTCTATTGCTGCAAAAACTGCAGGAATTCATTCTATTACAATTAAACGTGAACAAATTAATCAAAATCAAGGTAATTCGTTTTATAAATCAAATTTTAAGACTAAAAATGAATCGAGTATTATAATTTTCAATTTATCAACGTTAATTAAGATGTTGATGTAATATGAAAAAATAATTCCTTTTTTTGAAATTTATTAGAAATATTGTCCAAGGATTAAATGGGGGATAATAATTCAATTACTTAATACGATTTCTATTAACCTGGTTAGTGAATTTGTTTTCAATTTATCATATTCAACAAAAATAAAAAATTTTAGAAAAAACTTCATTATCCCATAAAAAAAATGAAGGATTATGTTTCTTTAAGAGTGATTAAAGATGGAAAACTATGAAAAGAAACTGTGGATATTATTTCTGATAATGATAAATGCTATTTCTATAGTAATGAATATTGCCATGTCGATCCTTGGTTTAAATACATCCAGTTTAACGTTAAATAGTAACTTATATCATATGGTTCCATTAATAAATTATTGGTTGGAATCTTTATGAGTTATGTTTATGCCGATAGTGCTGATGATCATTTGTGAAATTATTTTTGAGTTCTTATTTTCATATTTATACCTTGGTTTTTTCGTAAATTTATTGAACCAAATTATAAAGTTAGAACGGACTTTAACTCCAATGGATTAAGATTTAGGAAAAAACTATCTAAATTTCTTTTTATTTTTTTGATAAATACTCTTTTACTAAAGGAAGTAAAATATCTTTGATTTCTTGACGGTTTGGAATTGAAATTTTTTGAATTTGTTTGAGTTCAAGTTCCGTAAATGTATCTCGCCTAAGTTCTATACCTAAATTTGCCCTATTTTTATGTAAATTGTTTTTATAGACAAATTCTAAATGATCTGATAGATTAAAGTTACCAAGAAAAGGTTTAAATAATTCATGAATTTCCTTGAAATAATAACTTGGATCTTTGTTATATCGAACAAACTCTACATCCAAACTATACTTAGAAAAAAGTCCATACAATAACTGATCAAGATTTTCAATAAATTCTGTTTCATTAAAAGAATTTAAATCCATTTGTTCTATTTTTTGTAAATATTCATAGAATTCAAAATTACGTATTAAATTTACAGAGATAAATTGATAAATCTTTTCTTCAATCATTTCATTAATTTCTTCAAATTTAGGAATTGCCTTTATTTTCATTTCCCGTAAATCTTTCTCGTTAATTTCTTCTACACTTTTATCTTGTTTATAAGTTTTTTCCAAATTTTCTAAATTCTGTTCATAAAGTTTTTTTAATTTGGAGAAAATAGATTCAGATTCTTCTAAGATATAATCTTCAAACTTATCATTAATTTCTTGAAAATAAGTGATTGGTTGATTCTCTTTTAATTTAACGATTTTTTCTGCAGAATCTGAATAAGTTTTAGTAATCATGCCATTTATGGTCTTTTTAAAACTTTTTTTCTGAAGATCATCCATCTCAGTTTTCTTTATGAAACAAGTTCCTACAAATCTTTCAATTTCATTACCACCAGTAGGGACTCTTTGCATTGGAATTAGAGTATCTATAGCGGTTTCTAAGGTTAATTCTTTTTTTTCGAGTTTGTTCTTAATTATATTAATAAGATTAATTTTTTCCTTGACCTTACTAAGCGTTTGCTCATTTTTTATTTGAATCGATTTTTCAGCATTTAGAATTTTAGAGAAAATTGGCTCATTACTAATTAAAAATTGACTTTCTAGAAATCCAATAGAATCAGGAAATGAAGGAAAGATATCTACAAATTCCTCTAAATTTAATGGATGTTCAAATATGGAAGCTTTTATAAAAGAAATAGCTTCATGATTTAGCAGTTTCATGTTACTATTAACTATCTGAAATAGTGGCATGAATAATTTATACATGAGATCTAGTTTTAAAGCTCCAATTGTTGGATACCCTTCTATTTTAGATATATTTTTTAATATTTCATTTCTAATTAAAGGGCCTACTAAATAAATATATGCTATAATAATTCGATTTGTTCTTAATTTATAAGAAAGATTTTTAATTTCTCGAGCTAGTTCAACAGGGTCTCGATTTACACCATGAGCAACCAAACCATCAACTAATAAGGCAATTTGATCTTGGAAATCAGGAGTTAATTGTTTATAGATATTGCTTGTTCGTTTAGAATTTATTCTTCTATTAAAAATTTCACACAAGCTCTTCGAGAAATCTTGTTCAAAAAACCATGATTCATTTTTCATTTTCTTCCCACTTCATAAGAGGAAATTGTTTTTTCAGCATTTCTAAAATGAATTGAGGAATTTCTTTGGAATTTATACTCATGGATTTTTGTAAAACTTTACTTAATCTTCGTTTAATGTTAATAGCCGTAGTTAATTGCGTTGTTGGATCATTTGAGCCATAACTTAAACAATAAAAGGAATTCAATTTTACATTGTCAGATCTTAGTCCAAATGGCTCGTGAACACCTTGATAAAGTAAATATCCTTGATTTTTTTTATCAATTTCAAATACAATGCTACTAAAATCGACACTTAATTTTCGATAATCTCTCCCTGCTAAATTTCCAAATTTAATTATGCCTTCTTTTATAACTTTTCTCAACATTTCAACAAAGTCATTAAATACAGGTAAAATTTTAGGATATTCACTCAAATTTCTAGTTGAAATGTTCTCATAATGTATTTCTTCTTCTATAGTTGGATCTAATGGATTTGAAATTGGAAATGAATTACGAGCAAAAGATAATTTAATTGGAGTAAAGTTCATGTTAAATAAATTATCAATATAATTACTTGGAGTATTAAAGACGATATAATCCAAGTAAGCAGGATAATGCTGTAAAAAAACTTTGTCTTTCAAAAAATCCTTTAAATTTTCGTTCATTATTCCCTTTTCTAAACTCACTTTATAGAGATTCATGGAATCCTTGACTGAAAAGTGCAATTCACGCGTTAATTCCATTATTTTATCTATCGAAGGAATTTTTGAAGAGATAACAAAAAAGAAAACATGAGGTGTCTCTGGGTAGTATGAAAACATTATTGATTGAGGAATGGGAATTTGTTCCTCCAAATTATAAAAAGAGAAGATATTTATTTGTGATGCTACAATAGGAAATCCAATCATTTTAAAAGAAGATATAATAGTAGATTGAAGATCACCAAATATTTCTAATTCTTCAAGTTCAGAATTAAATTCTGCGGAATCTATACAATATAATGTCCAAAATAATGATAATTCTTTATCGGGATCTATCACGCATGAACCTATTAGGTTTTCAAGAAATTCACTCATATAAATTCACTTATTTTGTACAATGTTGCATTATTTAAGTAGGTTTGGAAAATAATAATTTGAGAGTCTCTTCTTAGATTTATTAAAGGTCATATAAATCGAGAAAAATGAATGAAAGTAACAAGATATATTCAATTTATTTTTCGACAATTAATAACAAATAAAATTCTTAAAATCAAATCGTAATTAATTATAAATAATTAAAATGATTTAAGGTGATAATAGTGGAATGGAGAAAAAAGAAAATTGATGAATGGATTAAAAGTCAAACAGCTTTCATGCCAAAACTCAGCTCAGATGCACACAAATTATGGTTATTAATGGATAAAATGGATCTTTCAGAGGAAACAAATAAAAATGCATTGTTTAAAGTAATTGTCTCACTCATAAAAGATAATTATAAAAAATCTGAACATAATTCAAATCATGCTTGGATAAATTCATTTCTTTTATTAGCAATAGGTGACCTTGCATTATACCTGCTTGCTATAAATTTAGGATACGAAGCATTTATGGGTTGGCTCAGCGTAAACTGGATCTTCATACCAGGAATACTTATCTTGTTCGCTATTTCTAAAATAACTAATCACTTTAACTTAACGCAAAAATAGAATATATTTTGTATTTTTTTATTATGAGGATAAAATAGGTCACGTTCCAAGCAGGTGAGGTCTCATCTTTATATTTCTAGGTTACTTTCAAACACAGCATGATGTTTAATTTTTTTGAATAATTGAAATTCCACCGATTATAACCAAAAATAAAATTGTCTTAGTTATATTATTTTTTTCAAACAGATATAATCTTATGTATTTTGAGATGCATTATTATAATGGTGAGTAAAATGCCTCGTGGATATTAATACTTATGAAGTCCATTTGAAACCATAAGTAAACCATATTTTTAGATCTTCTTCTTTTAATTTCCAGCTCCATTTATTTTCTTGACTAATAGGAGAAGGCAAACCTACTAGTATTTGGTCTGGATCAATTTCATCATATGCTAATTTTTCAATTGGATTAATTTTTCCATTTTTAATTATTACTTCAAATTCCAATTCTTTAATTGGATGTACCATAATAAGTTCAAATGAATTATCGTCCATTCGAATATTACTATAAGTCGTTTCTTCAATTAAATTTACGATTCTATTAGGTCCCAGTTCATTAGGATAATGATTATACCATATTATTCTATTTAATGGTTCTTTTTCATACGATGTGAGTTTTTTGTCCTTTTCTGTATCTTCTATTGGTATTATTTGTTTTTTTCTGATACTTTTATTAACTTGTTCCGTGATATCTATACCATCGCACGTGACTTTGTTTATAATAAAGTTTTCTTCTTCATAAATATCCATTCTTCTTTTTCTTCCCTTTACAACTGTATTTCCAACGTTTTCAATCATTTCTGTACGTTTAATATCAAGAGATTTACCTTTTACATCCATTTCAATAATTACTTTTAGAGACCTTATGAGATAACTTGTCTGATTTAATATTGTATTTGTAGTTCGTTGAATTATCCCTTCTACAAGATTTTCCATTGTATATTCATCGATAAATTTGAATATGAAACTGACAACACTTGTACCTATCAAGCTACCTCCTATCGAGGATAGGATTATATTTAAGACTGGATTTATTGCATTTATAAATGCACCAATTATTAAAAGCGTAATACCAAGACCTAATATTAAGGTAGCAAATATAAAAACGTATTCAATAATAAATTTCATTAATCCTTTCTTTATTTTCGTTGCCATCTCTATCATCCCTTTTTTTATTGATAAAATTCCCTATTGAGATTGATCCTTTCTTTAATATAAAATTATTCTACTTTAAAAAAATATTGGTTATTATTTCTTTTTCCAAATAATGTTAATCCTTATTAAATTCTCTTAATAAATTTCTATCAAACATCTTTAAACTATAAACTATTGGATCAAATTTGGAGTTTTTAAAAAAATTGAGAAAATTTATCGATTTTTCTTTTTCCCATTTAACAAATTCCTTAACTGTCTTGCAAAAATAATTAATTTTACAATATTCAATTCGTAAATCTTCTCCTTTTTTTTTATCTGGATGCAATGGGCAGATTATCTTATCATTCTTTTTTATTAAATTTAAGCAAACTCCGTTTTGCAACCTTATTTTTTCAGCTCTAGATCTAAATTCTTGCACGCTTCTAGATTTCTTGTATTTTTCAGTTTTGATATCAATAGCTTTCTTTATTTTACTAATTGATTTTGTTCGATACCTACAACATCCCATACACCCATTTTGAAATGTACATAAATTCATCTATTTTTCCCCTAAATCTCCTTGGAAATGTAAAATAATTTATTTCTAATAATCTAAGTGGAATCAATTTTTTTTATTTTATTCTATTTTCTAATTTTTACTCAAAATCTAATTATTTCTATAAAAAAAATCGCTAATCCTATAGATAAAAGACTATAATAGCTATAATCATTCAATTCTCGATAGAATGATAAAGGTATTGATCTAAATTTCTTGTTTGAAATTAGTTAGAATGTACTTAATTTATTTTATTGGTACTTTAAAAAAGAGGTAAAATTTCAATGACGAAGATAATTATTGTTGGTAGTGGTATTGGTGGAAGCGGAGTTGGAGCTCTGATTTCAAAAGACACCAATCACGATGTAACGTTATATGAACAAGCACCCATATTAGGGGGAAGATGTGCGTCTTATATAAAAAAAGATGAACAAGGTAGAGATTGGAAATTTGATGTAGGCTGTCATATTTTCTCAACAGGTGAAAAAGGTCCTCTAGGTGAAATTTTAAACCGGATCGATAAACCCATAAAATGGAGTTTGACTAAAAATCCTGGTCCTAGAATTATCTTTATGGGCATGGACATGTCCAAGACTGTATCTGAAAAAAAGAAAAAGGGTGAAAGTAAGGATACTACAAATTTAAAACCTACTTATAACCAATATCTGGAAGCCATGTCAATAGAAGAAACTCGAAAGTATGATTATGAGCCTTTAAATGAATTTCTGGATAATTATTTTGGCAAAGGAAAAAAAGCAATGAAAAAAATGATGTATTCAATGCAAGCAGGAGTCATGCATGGCGTGGGTCCAGCTGAATGTTCTGCAGGTGAATATATCCGATGTGCTGCAGATAATTCTCGCCATTATTCTATGGGATATCCATACGGGGGAACTGGTGCTATTCCTGAAGCATATTGTGACGCCATTCAAGAAAAAGGAAATAAAGTAATATATGGAAAAGACGGAAGAGTTCATAAAATTATCGTTGAGGATGGAGTAGTAAAAGGTGTAGAAGTTGGTAGAGATAAAGAATTTCAAGAAGCAGACATTGTCATTGTAAATGCAGATATCAAAACTACAGTATCAAAACTTGTTGGAGAAAAATACTTCAATTCTGATTACGTGAAAAAGATTAAAGAATTAACCTGGGGAGGTATGGTCTGTAGCATCAAATTAGGAGTCGATAAAGTAATGACAGATCAAAAAATGCTTACTTATATCGGTCAGATAGACATGGATGACTTACGGTCAAGTTTTATGCCGGCAGTAGCGAAAACAGATGATAAGATAGAGCCAAGTGAATTAACTGTGCCGGAGAAAACAATATTATTCGTAGTCCCGATCAGTAATCATGATCCTTCATTGGCACCTCCTGGCTGTCAAAACATTCATGCAGTATCACCAACTTCGTTTGATAGGATGATTCATTGGGATAAAGAAGGAGACAAAAAGTGGGCGCAAGCATGCATTAATACTTTAAAGGAATTCCTTCCGGATATTGAAGATCACATTGTACTCCAAGATTTTGTTTCCACAAGCTATCTTAACGCTCATTTTGGCAAAGATGGGGCAGCAATTGGTGTTGCGCAATCGATTGATCAAATCGGAGAAAAAAGACCCTCGCAGATCTCCCCTATCAAAGGACTGTATTACTCTTCATATGATGTTGGTAAAACGGCTTGGGGTATAGGTACGGAGGCAGCTGCAAGAGCAGCCCTTGATTTATTTGAAGTATTACAAAAAAACAAATTTTTAAATGATAAAATTCTTGGTACAAGTCCAATTTAAAACAATCCATATTCTATTTTTTTTTATATATTTCCAATCGTTTTTTTCTAAAGTAAAAATACCTGAAAATTTTTATTTTAATCAATAATGTTTTTAAATTATAGGAAATTCGAAAAAAAAAAGAATAAATAAAAAAATTTTATTATCCAAATTGCCGCATTTTTTATGATATTTTTTTTAAAATTTGAAAATCTTTTTTAAAATTGAATGGAATTTTCGAGTATTTTATTACTTAGTTTTAAAAATTCGAAAATAAAAAAAAAATTAGAAGATTAGCATTTAGTTTAAATGCCTGCAATCGCGAGTTTTACATCCTCTGCGGTTACTTTCTTTCGTTTGGAGTGTTTTGCAAGAGTCTTTGCTCTTTCAGTAAGTGAAATAGCTTTATCTTGTAGTACGGTAATCAGAAATGCTACAGCATCTCTAGAAACAATTTTTGCACCGTTATCGGCCATTAAGGCACGAATTGGACTCCAAGCAAAATATCTTTTTTTAGCCATAATTATCATCCCATCTTTTTTACATCATTAGAATTGAAAATTCTATAACAATAGAATTTTTCAATGTATATATTCTTTACATTCGCATAATTAAAGGTATTGGTCATTGGTTCGACAAAAATCAAATCTGTCCTTTGGCTTTTATGTACTCTCGAATTAAATTCTAGATTCTTGAGCAAAAAAAAAATTATTTTCTAATTATAAAATAGATCGATTTTTCATACTTTCAAAATCGTCATCAAGAACTGGCTGTAGTAAATTTTCTCTAGTTTTTGAGTGTACTACGATAGGATCATTGAACCTAATAAATGAAGTAAAAGATAGTTGGTTTAGATAAATGACGACATAATTAATCTTTAAATTAAAAATGCTTATAATAAATTGATTTTTAAACATAAGAAATCCTTTTATTTTAAAAAAAGATCTAAAAATATCTCCAATTTTTAAATTAAATCAAGATAAATTCTGATATTTCTATGAAAAATATCTTTTAGGTCGTTTAATATCTAATTGATCAGTTTTATTCGGATAATATCACTAAGTCTTTAATATTTTCTAAAATAAATTGATCTCCATGAGCACCCGTACTAATAGCACCATTTTCGTCAATCATAGGATCAGGAATTATTTTTTTTCTTAGAAAGGTTGCTTTAAGTTTAATTTTTTTCCCAATTAATTCATCATTTAATTCTTGAACATATATAATGCTGCCATCTTTCAAACTCAAGCAAGGACCTGCTTTGCAATTAGCCACCTCACCCTTAAGAGTGATCTCCTTGCCGATTAATTCATTTGAAACTGATTCCAAAACTTCGTTTTTCATCATATATCAATCATATAAACAATCTTTTATTTTTATCCACAATGTATTTAATAGGGTGAAAACATGAAGAAAATTTCAATTGATCCCTTTCATGATTTAGCTAACGTTGCTCTGAGCACGACTTCTATATTGAGTTCAAAAGATAAGGATAAAACAAACATCATGGCTTTGGATTGGAGAACAATTGGGAACTTGTGGGGCGATCCGGTATGCGTGGTTGCCATCGCACCTAGCAGGTACACGTTTGAATTGTTAAACAAGCATCCAGAATTTGTATTAAATGTTCCTTCACCTGAGATTAGAAATGCAATTTCTGTTGCAGGAGGTTCATCTGGGCGCAATACAGATAAAGTAAAGAAAGCAGGACTAACAATAGTACCTGGCAAGTCAGTAGATGTAGGTGTAATTGAAGAAGCTTGGATAAATTATGAATGTAAAATTATTCACACGGCGGAGTCTGGCTCTTGTTCTCACAGACTGTTCTTTGGAGAAATTAAAGAAGCTTATGCGCATGAAAAACTTTTAAAATAATCCATTATTAATATTTTATTTATTTTTTTATACCATTATTGGAAAAAATATTATTTAAAAAATAATTTCATAAAATGAGAATTGAGTCGAGGCTTGATTTTTTATATAAAGTTACAATTTATATAAAATCAAAAGTTTTATAAATGATCTCATCATTAATTTAACTATGAGAAAAATTACTTCGGATTTCACTTTTGACGATTTGAATGAATTTATTGAAGTAATAGATGAAGTGTATCAATTAGCAAAGTATAGAATTTATAATGAAAATTTAAATGATGATAAAGAGATTTTAGCCAACTGTTTAATAATTAAAAAGGAGTTAGAGCAATATAAACAAAATTTAATATTATATGTATAAGATTAGTGGGGAATGAAATTGAAAGAAAATTATAAAGAAAATTTTAATAAATTATTTAGAGAAAATTTGACTAAATTAATGGATTTAAGTGATAATATAATTTATATTGATGATAGTAAAAATATATTTCCTCATTAAGGCCATTAGCAGGATTAAGTGAGATTTTATGGATATCATAAATTTCGATTATGAATTAAAAAAAATGAAAAAAAGGAAGATTTTAATCCTTAAAGAGTTAATTTTTGAGTTATATGCTTTTGAAAGAAATAAATATCAGCTATCTAAATTGGTGGGGATAACACCTCAGGCAATTGGACCTATTGTTGATTTTTTAAATGAGGTAGAATTAATAAAAATTTCAAGAATAGAAGAAAAAAGAAAAATTCCTGCCAATTTTTATAGCATGGATTTAAAAAGTTCCCTCTCTCATGTAAATTTAACTGAAACAGAAAAGAATGTGTTAATAGAATTTCTAGAAAAATTCAGGTTAATATATTCTGAATTAAAAGAATTAGAAAATGAGCAAAGAATTGAAAAAACTATTGAAAATTTTTACGAAGGAGTGGTTCCAAATACTGGAAAAATGTTCATCCTTCAAGTAATTTCATCTTTATTAATTTTAGCTGCTTTAATTCTTGATATAGATTTCATGAATTCAAATCCATTTTTTAATCCTGAATTTCTTAAATCACAACCAGGATTTTTAGCTCAACTTGAACGATACAAAGAAGAATTGAATTCAAAATTGAGTCCAATACCACTTGAACTGGAAGATCATATAACATATTATTCTCATGAGCTTCAATCTATCTATAATAAAGTTTGGACTGAATTATTACAACTGGTCATGTTTGAATCTATTATGAAAGAACCAGGAGTAACTATTCCTATTACACCTGAAACCAAAGATCAAGGAGATATAAGTAAAAATCAATTGAAGAGAATAGTTGAAAGCTATAAAGATTATTCAATGAAAAAAGTTGATGACGTTTTAAATTCTGAGGGAAAACAGCGGAATACTAATATGAAAGATCTAAATATTACACAAAAGAAAATGCTAGAGATCATGGAAAAAGTTCAAGAGGATAAAAATTTGGTAACAGAATTGGATGGATTTTATACTAAAATAAATTCTTTCTCTAATAAAATTAAAACGCTTCCCATCGGAATTATGGGAATTGATAAAGACAAAGAAAAAGTAGAGTTTTTGATAAATAAAATAGCTGTAGAAAAAGCAGTATCGAATATTGTCTCTGAAATTTTTGATATTTTACAAAAATTAGAAAAGGAGATTCAATTTGAAGGTCCTAATATCAACAAAATTAATAGTGATATTGATAGAAAAATGCATGATGTAGAATTACTAATGAAATGGGCTGAAAATCCAAATGAAATATTAGGAGAAACGCCTTCAAAATCAAAACTTGATAAAAAGGAGATAGAAATTAGGATGAATAAATTAATAAGTGAATTGAAAGATATTTCCATCATTTCTGAAGATGATTTTTTAAAAGAATTTAGGGAAAATCACCCTAATCTTGATGTTGATTATAAACTTATCAAATCAATATTGAATAAATTAGTAAAAGAAAAAATAATTTCTGGTATGCATAAAGTAAAAGTCGGTAAAGATACCGTAATAGTCTATATCTTAGGTGATACTGATGGAGATCAACAAGAGCTCTTTGAATTTGCGAAACATACTCCTTCAGGTAAAATCACTATTCCAAGAATTATGGATAGTCTTGGTTGGAAAGAAGTAAAAGCTCGATATATTTTAGACGTATTAAAAGAAAATGGACACGTTGAATACAGAAAAACTAAATCCGAAGGTGAAATTTGGTTCATACCAGGAATATTGGAGGATTAAAAAAAATGACAGATTTAATTAATTGGGATTATAGAAAAAATAAAGGAATTGTTTGGTGTTACCCAATTGATAAAAAAGATAAAGGATTTATGGTAAGACAAGGTCAAGAAATTGCAATATGGCTCCAAAAAGGAAGATTATTAGATGTTATCATGGATGGATTCTCTTATGAATTTAAATCAAATGAAAAAGAAAATAGTGAACTTATATATGTTAAGAGTGGGGAAGTTAGACTTCAATGGGGAATTCCTATGAGAAATGGTATAGTCACGGCAGATCAAATTATGATAGGATGCCATGGTGTTTTGACTTTAAAAATAACCTCTCCTCAGGATTTCATATTCAATTTAGTCAGCTCTGAAACGTGTGTTTTTATTGAAGATCTAGAGAAGGAAATGTTCATACAAGGGGAGAAAAAAAGAGATGAAATCATAAAACAAAGCGTCCAAAAAGACAATCTTAAAATTCAAGATGCAAAAAGATTAGAAGAACCTTATTTATTCACGCAACAAGATATGAAAAAATGGGTTTTGCCAGTTTTGAAACAAGTTTTAAGAGAAAAGTTTGCAGGTACAAAACTTGAAGATATTCAAGCCTTTGATGCAAAACAATTAGAACAAGAACTTAGAATATTAATGAATAAAGAAATTGGGAAATGGGGTCTTGAATTAATTTCCTTTACGATAATAGGGTGGAATATACCATCAAGATAATGAGGTAATGATAATGAATGATACAATGATGAAATTTTTTGGAAAAAATGAACAATTTAGATATACATATGGTGCAGAAAGAAGATCAGAAAAAGAAATTATTAAAGGAACTTTGGTTTTAACAAATTATAGGTTACTTTTCTTTAAATATATAAAACCATTAGAAAGCGAAGACCTCTATTTAGTTGATTCGATATTTTTTGACGAAATATTTAAAGTATTAATTGATAGAAAAGAAAATTGGATTATGGTAAATACGATCAATTATAGACCATCAATTAATTCTCCAGCAGAGTTTGTTTCACTTTTAGAAAAGGTCATTTCAGAACAACCTAAAGAAAAATTAGACTTAAAATCTGTAGATGGAATTAAAAAATATACAAACACGGAAAGATTTTTCGATTTTATGAGTTCAGTCTTCACAATACCGATAGTAGTATTAGCAATTGTTGGATTATCTTTTTATATATTCGAAATTACTGTTGCTCTAATATTAGCTTTCGCTTTGTGCGTCTGTGGTATCGTTTTTTCTGCCTTTTTAATGTTTGATAAGCGGGATTATCCTTATTATATATTAGTAAATCAGGATTTAAAGATTGAAGATGATAGGAGGGCTGTCGTCCTCGGTCTATCAATTGCTGGAGTAGTATTAAATGTTGGAGCTTCAATACTTGTTGGTAGTTCATACCTAACCTTCGATTTCACAATCTTTACAGCTGATATTTGGAGCTTATTGAGATTTATCGGAATGTTAATAGGCATGATTGGATTCATATTTTCAATCGCCGTGGGATTTGAAATGTCAAATGTATATGTTAGAGAACCAAAGTGGGCTAGTCATAAGGATAATGCATTAAATGTTCAAAATGTTGAAAAATTCAACAAAACAATGTGTACTTTAGTTATCGTATTTTTAGCTTTGGGATTTGGATTCTTCACGTTATTCCAAGCGCAAGCTATTTGGGGTAATTTTATTCCATACGTAAATAATTTCATCTGGAATGGGGTAGCTATTATCATCAGATTAGTGGCACTTGTACTCGGATTATGTGCTTTTGGATTTTTAGCAATTAGAGCAGGATTATTTTTCTTCAGTTTCTTATTCGGAGCTGCGACTAGAATCGTGACACAAATTGGGGATATTAGTAAAAGCTCTTGGTATAAATTGAAAGAAAAATTTAAAGTTGAAAGCGAAAAATTAAAAGAACGATCAAGAAGGCTTACTGATAACATAAAAGAAAGTTTTTTAAATGATTTTGGAGATAATCGTAAAAGCGTTACAGAGATTCAACCCGCAATTGAATCTGAAACAATTGATATCGAAACTGAGAAGGATGTAATTAGTACTTCTGTTGGAATTCGAGAAGAAACAACAGAAATGGAGACATCGGGTAAAGTAGAGGTGACTCGTGGAGGAATTATAAAAGGTGGCAAGTATATTTACAAAGTAAAGGTTGTAAATAATTCAAATTCCGTCATAACAGATATAAAAATCCTAATCACTTCATTCCCATCTGACTCAATGGTTTTATTAGAAGAAGAAGTTCAAAAAAGAAATAAGATCGGTCCTAGAGGAGATTTAGTTGCAGTTACTTTTAGTTTTAAACCAACAACAGATTGCATTTCAGGGAGAATAACATCCATAACAACATATATAGACGCAAAAGGAGAGTCTCAACAAATTATGGTTGCACCTCACGAAGTTAAGATGGTTTGCGGTCTACTACAACCAGCTTCTGTAAATACTGAAGAATTTGAAAAAATAACTAAAGGATTACTAGAATTTACCAAATCTGGAGAAGATATAGAAGTCCCATTTAACGTGAAAATGTTGTATGAAAAAATATTACTTCTCTTACCCGAAGATAATTTTCAAATTGTGAGCAATGAATTAATTGAAGTTGGAAAGAATTACGTGGGAATCATAAAAGGATATGCTGAAGGTAAATATACTAAAAATAAAGTAGGTCTCAAATTAACAATAACTGGCGATAAAGAATTACCGCAAAGTTCAGCAAAAATTGAAGCCTACACTCAGGATAAAAATATGTTGGTTCCAATATTATCAGAAATAAGCGAAAGTCTAAAGATAATGAAATGTAATCAGTGTGGTGCTTCTTTAGACGAAACTCAAATAAAAAGACTCACTGAAGGTAAAGTAATTACGTGTAATTTTTGTGGAGAAAGCATTTCTCCAAAAATTTAACCATATTTTATAGCTTTTTTTTTCTCTTGTCGTTATTTTTTTGTCTCAGTTATTGTTGATTATACACCTTACATAAAAATTATAATAATTATGAATCCTTAAATTTCTTATATGAAAAATTCTCCGGAAGATGACTTTCAAGGAATCATTATTTTCCAAGACATTGAAGGTTCATTGAGCAAATATGTTTCTATGCCTCAAGAATATGATTTACCAGATCAGTTAAAGTCAAAAATTATTAAAGAACATTATGACATGGGAGTGGATCCTTCTTTTAGAGTAATATCTCACCAAAATGTTAATTATGCAAGTTATTATACGGGTTTTGATACTAATATATTTTTAGTAATAAAAGTTCCATCTCAAAAGAACGCTTATTACTACGAATTAATTAGCGTGATTGTCACAAATTTCATAATAAGTAACATGCAAACAAATTGGATTGAACATTTAGCTTACTTACACCAATTGATTTATGATTTTCCAGAATATAGAATTGAACAGCAAGTCTGTAAGCTTGCATTGGATCCATATATTTCATTTATTTTTTCAAAATTGCGAACAATGGGTTGTATTGAATTTAGTGAATTACAACATCTTTGTAATAATGAATTCGGTACTATTATAGATTTATATAGGACATTATTACCCCTACAAATGATTGGACTTGTCGAAGTAACTCAAATTGAACCTGAAAAATTCACTATTTTTTTAATTCGTGATTTTTTCATTAACCGGATTCCTCCAATTCACACTGTAAAAATTGCGAGAGAAGGAAAATTCCCTGCTTCAAAAAGTTATTTAGCTGAAGTTCAAAATTATTTTGAAGAATATGTATTGAGTCCTGAAGACAAAACACAACTTTATAATATTTTTACAGATCATGAATTAATATCAATAATAAAAGGTCTAAGAGAAAAACCTTTATCTATTGATAAGATAGCAAAATTAAATCCAATACATCGTAAAAACCTAAAAAAACTTCAAGATAATTTAAAACAACTAAAAATTAATGAGATTATATGTCTTTATAAAGAGTTTCCGAATTATATTCTCCTAAAATCGGATATAAAATGCGAACTTATTTTTCCTGAATATTTGATCGGACTAATAGAATCAAATATAAAATACAAAACCTTGGATAATTCAATTTTATTAAGACATTTAGAACTATTAAAGAATACAATTTACTCTTTTAGAGGAATTAATTATTATAATTTTTATCAACCCTATCAGATAAGATATATTGACGATTTAATTAATTTAATAAATAAGGGTATTCAAGATGCATCTCTCAGTGGGATGATAAAAACAGAAAATCAACAGTTTTATGAAATTTATTCTGAATCTTGGTCCACAATTACGACACAGCCACCAAAACTTCAGTCAGATGAAATAGTATTTGGAGATTATTTATTAAAATCATCAGGTTCAAAAGTTGCATTTGACGATATTAAAGATACTTATAGAAAACTTTCCCAATTGAAGGATTCAGATGATGGTTCTACAGCATTATCGCAAGCAGATAAACTATTAAAGGATATGAATCTTGATATAGAATCAAGGAACCAATTAATAGAACTAAGTGGCATTCTTCATAACTATGATTTTGATATTAAGAAATTTAAACAAGAATTTTGCCGATTAGCAGAAACAGAATACACTTATGATGAAATTTTAAACATTATAGAATCAATTAGAAACGATCCTAATGATGCCCCCTTATTTTTAGAAACATTTGAAATTGTTAATGATAAAGATAAACAACATTTAATTAATATATTAGATGTTAAACTTGAAAAAATAGTTAGTCAAGTGAAAGCTTCCACTTCAATATCCGAAAAATCCAATGCTCTGCCTAAGCTAACTAAATTACCAGAATTGAAGCCAATAGAACCTTCTAAAATTAAACCTATAGAATCAAAATCCATATCAAAACCGCAAGCCATTGATGAACCAGCTCAAATTATTGAAAGTATTCCTAGTAAAGTCACTCCGACTAAACTTACTAAGATAGATATTATAAGATTTAGAAAAGAGATGCTCGATGAAATTAAGGATTATAGAAAATTTTTACAAAAAGAGAGAATAAAAAAGTTTGGGATATCAGAAAAAGAATCGCGAATTAAATTCAAGTTTTATGAAGCAAAGGAAGAGCTTGAAGAAGAGAAAACAATTTTAGATAAAATTAAAGATAAATTAGAAAAAGAACCCGAAGAAGAAATTCCCATTGAATCTAGTTCTATTAATGATGAAATGGTTGATCTCGTTAAGGGTATCGTACAACAATTAAAGTATGGAAAAACAGAAGAAGAAACAAGTAAACCGGAAGTTGATGTTACAATAACGTCAATAATCAAAGAAAAATCTAAAAAAACTTCAGAAACAGACGATATTTTAAGCATGGAACTTGAAGATCTTTTAGATGATGAAGATGCTTTGATTAAATTAGCTGAAATGGCTGGTAAAAAATCTCAATATCTTGAAATAAGAGAAAAACAATCAATTACAGAACTTGCTAAAGTTGAAGAGAATAAGAAGCGAAAGCTTGAACAAGAGATGAAAAGGAAGGAAGAAGAGGATTATAAAATAAAATTTGAAGATATAAAAAGAAAGCAAGAAGAAGAGCGAAAAGCCGAAGAAGAAGCTAAACGGAAGGCCGAAGAAGAAGCTAAACGGAAAGCCGAAGAAGAAGCTAAACGGAAAGCCGAAGAAGAAGCTAAACGGAAAGCCGAAGAAGAAGCTAAACGGAAAGCCGAAGAAGAAGCTAAACGGAAAGCCGAAGAAGCAGCTAAACGGAAAGCCGAAGAAGAAGCTAAACGGAAAGAAGCTAAACGGAAAGCTGAAGAAGCCGA
>RDOG01000031.1 GCA_011365055.1 Promethearchaeota archaeon | reverse complement strand
CTCCCAAGAGTCTCAACTTGTCGTGAAAGGTTGATAGCGAGAAAAAGGATAACCCGCGCCCGTTCAATTTGTTTTCAAAAAACGTAGCAACGAAATGCCGAGCCAAGTTTTCGTCTTCCCATTCCTTGAGTTCGCGCAATAGCTCTTCATGAGATAAGGACCTGTCGCGAATGATTTTTTCTTTTTCTCTTTTCTTTTCAAGTTTATAAGCATCTTTCAGATGTTTGATGATGAAACAAAATAAATTATTCTCCCAATTTTTAATAATTTTAAAAAAAAATGTTAAAGTTATTTAAACATAATTTTTATTTTCTATTAATAGGACATGCAAATTTTTTCGTTTATTTTAAATTCAATGCTTTGCTGATAAAGATTGAAAAAAACATGGATAATAATTGGTAAATCAATATGAATAAAGAAAAACGTCAATTACAAGCTAAAAAAGTAGCGGCAAACATTTTAGGAGCAATTGGAGCAGTTTTTGCCATACTTTGGATAATTTTTACTTTTATTCCATTCTTTCAAGTCATAAGTGTATTAAATGACGATCAAATGTTTGATTATTTATTGAGACTCTTTATAGATCCGTTTTTTATTATCATGTTAATTACATTGGCTATTTCCAGTGGAATTACTAATGAAATTAGAGCAAAAGAAGCTCCACCTACCCCAGTGGTTCAAAAACAGGCTTCCACGTATTACGCTCCTCCTGTTAGGGTTCAGCCAGCAGCCCCTATTAAGGAAGTAATAATAAAAGAGAGAAAAATTATTCACGTGTTACCATCGACATGCCCCAATTGTGGGGGAAAGCTATCTGACAAAGACGTGCATTGGGTGGGACCCTTAAAAGCAGCTTGTCCTTATTGTGAGGGTGCAATTTACGTTGAAGAACGTGAAGTATAAGATTTGATTGGTTATCCAAGACAAATTAATTAATTTTAAGAATCAATTAAAATTGGATTTTTGGATAAAAAAAGAAATATTAGAGATTTTTTATTAATAAAAAAAAAGAGAAATAAAAGATTCTATTCACTTGGATTCATGGGGTATATTTCCAGAGATCATTAAGATAGCCATAGATTTCATTGTCATATCCATTTCCGCCGAACAGCCAGAGATTGCCGCTGGCATCCATCCAAATTGCGGAATTTTGCCTTGCCCCGGGTATGTTCACGGCATCCGCCACGCCCTTCGTGCCATAAGTCCCCTTATTATCTACGGAGTAATTGCCGGATACCCACGTCCAGGTCGAGTCACTGACATTGAACATCCAGAGATCGTTCAAATAGCCATCATCACTCGCATTGTCGATTCCATCTCCGCCGAACAGCCACAAGTTACTGCCCACATCGGTCCAAGAAATGCTTCCACATCTCGCGCCGGGCACGTTCGCTGCATCCGCAACGCCCTTCGTGCCGTAAGCCCCATTGTTATTTACGGAATAATTTCCTGACATCCACGTCCAGATCGAGGCGCTGACATTGAACATCCAGAGATCATTAAGTCCGCCAAAAATAACACTACTATTAGCATATCCTTCTCCACCGAATAGCCAGAAGTTGCCGTCAGTATCTGTCCAAGAGCTGCCATGGTTCCTCGAGCCGGGCACATTCAAGGCATCCGCCATGCCCTTCGTGCCGTAAGTCCCCTTGTTATCTACGGAGTAATTGCCGGATACCCACGTCCAGGTCGAGTCACTGACATTGAACATCCAGAGATCATTAAGTTGGCCCATAACAAGACTAACATTGACATATCCATATCCGCCGAACAGCCAGAAGTTGCCCTTCACATCCGTACAAAAGGTGCTATACGTCCTCGCGCCGGGCACGTTCAAGGCATCCGCTACGCCCTTCGTGCCGTAAATCCCCAGGTTATTTATGGAATAATCTCCTGACATCCACGTCCAAGCCGAGTCACTGACATTGAACATCCAGAGATCATTAAGTTCACCGGTACCAACACTACCATTGTCATATCCATATCCGCCGAACAGCCAGAAGTTACCGCTTGCATCTGTCCAAGAAGTGGGGGATGACCTCGCACCAGGCACGTTCGCTGCATCCGCCACGCCCTTCATACCATAGGTTCCATAATTATCTACTGAATAGTTACCTGACATCCAAGTCCAGGTCGAGTCTCTGACATTGAACATCCAGAGATCGTTAAGACGGCCTTTCGTACTGCTAATATTGTCATATCCATATCCACCGAACAGCCAGAAGTTACCGCTTGCATCTGTCCAAGAAGTGGAGTAAGACCTCGCACCAGGCACGTTCGCTGCATCCGCCACGCCCTTCGTGCCGTAGGTCCCCTTATTATCTACGGAGTAATTGCCGGATACCCACGTCCAGGTGTTCTTACCTGTTAGAAGAATTATAACTTCGTCATCGATGCTCACGCCTTGGTATGTAACGGTTATATTGATAGAATAATAGCCGTTCGTTGGGAAATTAAAGGTTTGAAACGTGAGATTAGTTCCCATGATGGAAATGCGAGAATTCCAAGGAGCACTTGTATAATTCGTGGAAACGCTAATTTGAGAACTGGGTAAGGCGGGGCTTACATAACGTGAGATATTAATCGTTCGATTAGATGCAGGTTTGCTGGCATCAATGGTCAAGTTCGGAATGGAGACCGAGAAACTAGTGCCGGGCGATCCTTGAGGACTTGGAAGAAAAACCACTATTAGAATGACGCTTGTGATGATTATCCCCGAGAGACCAAGGGCTAAAATTATTTTAAATTTCGATTCCACCTAAATCATCCCTTAGTTTAGGTTATTAAGATAAAAACGTGCAATGATTGTAAATAAAATAATCTTATTTATAAATATATTTGATGGAATAAATTTGTCTAATAATTAATCCGATAAATTAATCTCCTCTTTATTTTTTCATTTTTCATGATGGATATAGGAAGTTCTTGCGCCATATTACTTCCTTTAAATAGGCTCTCAACTTACGGGTGATGAAACTCTAGATGACCGCTTTTTGTTTAATTACGGGAAGCGTGTAGAAAATTTTACTTCCGTCAGGTAAAGTAAGAAGTTGTTGAGAAAAAGGGGATCATAAAATAGCGTATAAGTCATATCGAGAAGTAGCGGTAGTAGTAATTGTGTTAGGATTTAAAAAAATAGCAGCTCAATTAACAAGAAGAGCAACATGGTTGCTGAAAAAATAAATAAGAAAACATTAGATTTTAGTATTGCAAAAAAATTTGCTTGAGGAAGAATTTTTCATAAAAAAAAAGGAAATTGCATGAAGTCGGAAATTCTTGTTTATAAAAACAAGAATTTTAAAAAAAAAATAGATTAAAAATTTATTTTCATTCTTTTTTAAGGCTATACCACTGAAGAATATTTATGGAAATTGAAATAATTGCTAGTGCCAATGTAATAATCAGGATGATAAATATTAGGTTAACGAGTTGTTGTAAACTGGTTATTGAATTGTCTGAGCTTGGATCAGGAATCCCAGGATAATCAGTCGCTGATAGCGGGTTGGTTCCTAGCGCTATTTCGAATCCATCAGAAAATCCATCACCGTCAGTATCTTTTTTTGTTGGATCACAACCATAATTTGATTCTATTTTATCATCAAGATTATCCCAATCTGTATCTACGATAAAAGCATTGCATTTTAAATTAATTTCTTCTAAATTAAATAATCCATCGTTATCAGTATCATTCCATTCACCATAATCATTGTTAGAAAAACTGTTTCCAGTTCCAGAATCAGAAAATGTTCCAAGTGCATCTCTTAATATGAGGTTATCATGAAATTCATTATTATTTGATAAGACAGTAATTCCATATTCTCCATTTAATCCAATCGAATTATGATGAAAAGTATTATTTTCGCCAGAAAAAACATACACACCTTTATTGTTATTATTGATTAACGTGTTATACGTGAAAGTGTTATTATTTGTACTATATAGACTAATACCATTCCTTCCATTATTGTTAATGATATTGTAAGAGAATGAAAAGTAACCTATATAACTTCCCTGCAATAAGATTCCATCTAATGTTGAATAACAAATTGAATTTTTTAAGATTTGTCCATTTCCTGAATACATTAAATCAAGACCAATTCTATTATCATCAAGATCATTACCGATAATTGTTATGTTCTCACAATAACGTCCTTCGATTCCAAAATCATTAAAATTATTTATAGTATTGTTAATGAGTTGAATATTACTTACATTCTGTAGATAAATTCCTCTGACACCATTTTGAAAGATGCAATTTCTAATAATAAGATGAGCATTGGTTTTATTAATAAATAATGCATCAGATAAAACACTTACCGTTTCATTTACTGGTTTCCAACACTCTGTTATGATGAGATCCTCAATAACATATGGATTTCTCACTGTTCCATCACCTATTGATGTATAATTTGCCAGTTCTTCATCTCCATTTATGGATATTATTGCACATCGCAGTTGTAATGCTGGATCTGTATCTTTAATCATCGAACTTTGATTAATTTGATATTGAAATAGAAAAAATATAGGTAAAGCAAGTAAAAGGATGAGTAATATCATTAATTTGTATTTTCGCCTCAAAAACATTTCACACACCGTATTAGAATGAATTCCCAATTATTGGATAGTTTATATTGTGTACTATTTAAAAATATACTTATGTTTAAAATAATTTGAATTAGTTCGTTCTAACATGTATTTATAAATTAAATTTAGGTTGACTTGTGAATCAACCTGATTCTTCTCTTTTTTTCACATAAAATGCTGCCCAAATTATGAATGCAGTGAATGCTGAATTAATAATAAGTGCGACTAAGCTAATCTGAGTCCCTAAAATTGCCATGGGAAAGATGTTTCTCAAGGGCCAATATATTATCGGTTGAGCCAAATAAAGATTCCATAGGTATGGAGTAGTTAAAATGACTTGCCACCAATGATCCATCATTGCAATGAATATAGCTAGCAATGCGGTTATTATTGATAAATAAATATAGGCCCAGATAGGTAAAGCAAAACCAAAAAAGTGCACTTCATGAAGACCTCCGATGTTAAGATTATTAGTTATGAGCCATACTGCGCTATCACCATATAATGTTGCGCTAAAAAGCAACATTACCAGTAACTTAGCGAGGTTTAAAGCTTTATCTTCCTCATTTTTTAGAACAATCAAACCAATAATTATTGCGACACCTAAAATGATGAAATAAAGAAATGTATCCACCCTAAAAAGTAGAGCTACCGAAGGATCTTGAAAGAAAATCGAAGGGAGATATGATCCTATAACTGCAAAGAGTAATACAAGAGGATCCCAAATAATAGGTCCCAAAATTACAATAAATATTGAGATGGCTCCAAATACAATTAATAATTTAGTTTCAACATTTTCAAATGATAACACCACCAACATGAATCACCCCATTTAGACTTAGGATTTAAAATTTTAATATCCTAAAATCGCGCTAATGGATATTAATTATTACAAGGTATTTAAAAAAATATGTATTATTTTAAAAATCAATAAGAATACGTGATCAAAAAAATAATTTATATCCACAATGGATTCAATTAATTTTCCATGCTATCAATAATTATTTTCTAATTTTTCTTCTTATTCAGGAGCTTCAATTGAGAAATGCTAGAATTTTTCTAAGATATTGATGTTCAATTCCATGAATGACTTATTAAGTATAAATAATAAATTATTTTGATGAAATTTCAGTAATCACATAAAATAATAATCAAAATGATGATGTACAAAACTCTCTAATCAGATTCAGGTATTCATCCATGAGCAATAAGGCGGGAGTATGACCACCTTCCTTGAATTCGTAATATTTCGCACCAGGGTAGGTAGCTTTAAGCAGCATTTTAGCATCTGGAGAAACTCCAGCATCACCCAAAGCGGTAATAATTAATAATTTCGGTGAAATTCTTCTCCTAAACTCGTCATCAAATTGAAAGTTTTGAGAAAAATCTAAAAGATTTTCAAAATGACAAGCGATTGCACGTTTATCGTGAGCTCTAGCGGAAATGTAATAATTCAAGAGAGCAATGTATATGGTTCGTTCTTGTTCAGATGCAATGATTAATTTTCCCAGTGATTTTTTTATGGTCCGTTTAGAAAAACTCGTTGGAAAAAAATTGATTAATTTAAGAGCCCGTTTCATACGTTTTTCAAAATTGTATTTTTCTCTTGGATCCCGTTTCAAAGTCCCCGTGTTCCCAATTATCATCTTTTCCACCATGTCAGAATGATGATAAAAGAAGGCTTGAGCTATGATTCCTCCAAAAGAAGAGCCCAGTACAAACACGTTTTTCGCTTTTTCATTAATAAGAATTTGATAAATTCCAGCAACTAAATTAGCGATTGATTCAATTGATGGATATGAAGGAGATATGATCTTAAATTCTTGTTCTAGGCGTTGAGCGAACTTATAACCTAGAAAAGGGCGTCGATTTCCTCCAGGTAACACTAACAAGACTCGTTCACCAGTACCAGAAGTAATGTATTCCCATTCCACGCCATCGATATCAATAAACCTTTTTTTCGGATGTGATTTTAAAAAGTCAAGATATTCCTCGATCAGCTCCTGGGGCACGTTTTTAAAGTATTTTAAGTCCATCACACCATACACGCCAAGTTTTAACAGAATTTCATCAGGATCTGTAGGGATGATATCTTCTGGTAGTGATTGCAATCGAATCCTACGGATGATATAGATGATGATCAAGATGGTCACGACGATGAAAGTAATTCCAAGAATGAGGTGTGAAAATAAAAGAAATTCATACGGATTTAATTGCATCCTCAACATGGACTCCGCCAAGTCATCACCCTCTTTATCATAACATCAAAAATCATAATTTCAACTTTTATAAAGACTTTTATTCTTTCTAAATTAAAATCTATGGATCTAGGTTATTTGATTCATTTAAAATATTTCAAGACCAGTTCTTCAAATTTTGTCTTGTCAAATTTTGA
The DNA here is from genome assembly GCA_011365055.1 of Promethearchaeota archaeon. The sequence goes on along the minus strand of RDOG01000031.1, from coordinate 32,788 downwards.
AATAGAGCCATTCCAATGTTCTAATTGATCAGAATAAGCATTTTCAAACTCATTCAAGAAGATATCAAAATTTTCATTGATTATACGAGTTATTTCAGAAACAAATAACACGGCAATGACGTGCTTACCATGTTTAATAGCTAAGGATGTCTCTCCTATTTCTATTGTTTTTAATTTTCCATGAAGATACAAAGTATTTTCTAACCCCTTAGAGATTGCGTATAAAAATCCTCCCAGCAAGAGTTGTTGGCGAGAAAAATATTCCTTATCATGGGTGCTCTTGAAATTATATCCGAAGATTGTCTGTCCGCTATCTTTAATGATAAATAATGCGTTAGGAGCAAAATAAGAAAATATTCGTTCTAAAAATCGAAAATCAGATAAAATCAGGACTGCAAAGAATATTAAAAGAATTATCATTATGACCCGTTCAATAATTAAGGTTGAAACAGAATTTCCAAGAGTTGGATAAAAAGATAGAAAGGTAAATCTCACGATAGGGAGAGCAGTAAAAAAGAAACCTAATAAATATCCCTTTATTACTAATTCCTTGTTTTGAATTTTTGTTAAATAGATGGTTTGACGAACAATAAGGTAAAATAACAAGGGTGCATAAACACAGGCTAAAATAATCGTTGTAATAGGATTAATTTGAAAATAATAATATCCAATTTCATTAACTGGTGTTATATAATACGTTAAATAATTAAAAATAAAAAATATTGCTGCTGATAAAATGTAAACTACTCTAAAACCTTTGCCTAATTTTACTTTATGTCCTCGTTTTTCATTAAGAAGTATCGAAATTCTTAGCTCAGCGGAAATAGCTAGCAGCAATAGAAGTAATTGTACAAAGAATAAGATTTCCCCAATATAGAAACTATTTTCGTTAAATATAATATGATATTGTAGAATGATATCATTAAATAAGACTCCAAATCCCATTCCAAAGAATACTTCGATTAATAATAAATTAAGTTCAGTACGATTTTTGAAAAAGTTGATGGAAAGAAAAGTAAATATTAATGCACCTAATGATAATTCTGCTAATATAACTATTTCTAATAAGATTAGCATTAAATATCCCAGAATCTGCTAAATTTATTGATTATTAATCATTAAATTATAGAGTGTGTAATCCGCATTTATTTATTGATAGGATCTAATAATTAAATAGATCGATAGAAATAACATAGATCTAATATTCCTATAATATTGTGGATATTTGAAAGTAATAAGTTGATTTAATGGTATGAGAGAATCGATAGGGTAAAGTTAAATTAAATAATTGTAGATGAATTCCAGATAGAATGATAAAAATCAGTAAATATATAAAATTAATCAATTAATTTTATTCTAAATTTAAATATCCATTTAAATTTTAAAAGATTTCATCCAAGGAAAGTCGTCTTCCCAGCTCGTAAAAATTTTTTTAAATCCCTCATTTATAAGAACTTTTTCGACCATTCTAAGCAAATCTTGCTGCGTCTGAAGATCTGCATTATCTAATATTCTGTTAATTTTATATATAATTTCTTCAGCGTTTAAAGGTAATTTATTTAAGGGAAATTTCTCCATTTCCCATTTCAAATATTTATAATAAGGGCGAATCCTTCTTTCATGGATGGCAAAAATCACATCAAAGAAAAAAGGAATGGAAAATGATGCTTCAAGCCTTGCTGCAAAAAAATTTCCATCACGAATGCATTTAATTGAGCGATAAACATAATTAATGTAACCGTCTAGGGATTTCTCAATAAATTCTATATAATTTTCTTTGGGAATTCGTGCTTTTTCATCAATAATTTTTTGAATTTCACCATTTTTATCAATAATAGCATGGAGATGAGCAAATTCATATCGAAAAAGCCATGAATCATGACCCCAACGGGCTAATTCCTTAAATTCTGTTAATGAGAGGACCATTAAATCTATTTTTTCATATAAATGCTTTGGATATTTTTTCTGATAATCATAGATGGAATTATCTTCCACAATAAAATAAACATCGTAATCTGAAAATTTATTTTGAAATCCTTTACTCCTTGAACCTGATAAAAAAAACCCAAGGATATTTGGATCTTTCTTTGCTATTTCGTATAAATCATTAAATCTATTCTCAGCATTCATTACAAATTATATAAGGCTATATTGTTTTTAAAATGATCTACTATTGATAATTGACATCTATTTTAAAATACTGCAGCAAGAATATATATTTTTTATATATTTAAGTTATAATTATGTGTATATTCTTATTAATTTCACAAATTCTTCATCAATTATAGTTATAGGAGTAATTCTAAGAATGTTCTATTTCCAATTTTATTTTGTTCAGGAGGAACATAATTATACCTTTTAATTAATTTTATTGCCTCATTAGGACAATTTGAAGCACATACACCACACCCAAGGCAAATATCTTTATTGATGATCATTTTATCATTAATGTCAGAATGAGAGAGCGCATCCATTGGACATTTTTCTATACAAGAATCACATTTCATACAATTTTCAACATTAATTATAGGAGAAAAATTACTTTTCCTAACAGTTTTAAAGCTAAATTGTTTGGTGGACCCTAATCCTGCACAACAACAATCACAACAATTGCAAATGAAAACATGATTAGTTGAAGTATCGTTTGATGCACAATGAACTAAACCTGCTTTTTCCGTTTCCCTTAAATAATCGATCGCTTCTTCTTTAGATAAAGATTTTGCAACCCCAGCTTTAATCATACCTTCAGCAGCTGGTCCTGAAAAAAAACATCCCATCAAAGAAGTAGTTTTTTTACAAGGTGTACCTTTAAATTCTGATATGAGACGACAAGCACAAGGAATCGTTGCAAAAATTTCATTTTTATTTATTAGTTCTTCAACTAATTCATAAGTATATACTTCAGTCTCAACGTTTATACTTTCATCTACTTCAATAAATTTATTTTTACTATCAATTGGTAATAATGGTCTAAATAATTCAAAATTTCTATCAAATAATTCAAATGAATTTATATTGTCAAAAATAAATCTAAAAATTTTTCCTACTCTTTTCAGATTAGTCTCAGAATCGTTCTGAGCGATGAAATATTTTTCGAATATACCCGGTACTAAAGGTAATAGCCCATATTTTTTTCCTTTCTTACAAGTTGTACCTTTCTTGCCTATATCTTTAAGAATTATCCTTAATTGTTCTTGAGGGATTTTTGTCCTGTTTTCTAATTCTCTTAATGAAATTAACTTTCCAGCTTTTGGAAAATGAGATAAAATTTTTATTTCCTTTTCATTCCATAATATTTTCAATAATTCCAAGATTTTTTCATGTTTAGGTGCTTTTAATGGACCCAAATATAACTTTTCTATTATATTTTCATATAAATCTTCAATCATAATTTAATCTTCCTTCCTATTCATATTAGAACTAATTTCAATTTTGTCAACATTAAAATTTCTTATTTTAATGTTATTTAAACAAGATAATATTTCATATTTCATTATTTATTGGTAATCTTGAATGGGATTTCATATAATCTATTTTAGTCCGATTTAAAAAAAATTTCCGAGTAAAAACAACTTTATTTTAGTTTATTTTCCAAATTTATATTTAAAAAAAACATTAGCTCCAATTCGAATGAAAATCAAATTAATGCTCTAGTTTTGAATAAATATTAGATTTGAATGAATATGAATATTTAATCTATACTCTTCTAATATAGCCTTTTCTTTGAGTAATAATTCATTAATAATAAAGAATTAATATATTAAATTGTTTTAATTACGGCATTAATTAATAGTCTCTTTTAATATTATCTAGTTATTTTTAATTTAATATTTATTGAGATATTTCCTTTAACTATACAATTTTAGAATCTATCAGTTAATATATAAAATAGGAACCAGATGAATCTAAGGTTTCAAAAATTATAATAATTTTTTGGGATTTTAAAATAAAAAAAAAGAATTTAAAATAATTTAGACACTAAATTAGCAGCTTCATTTATAGCAGTCTTGAGTAAATCTACTTGTTCTGGCTTAACTACAATTTTAGTCATTATTTCTACCAAATTATCATTCAATATTTCATTCATTGCTTTATATTTTTCATTTTTTTGTGCATTATGCATTTCTTCTAATGACTTGTTATGCTCTTTTTGCCATTTACTTACTGCTCGCGAGAGAAATCCCCTCATTGCTAGTTCGGACAGGGGTAAATATTTTATAAATGCTTTTGCCATCGGTTCAACCAAAGCTTTTTGATCTTTATGAAAAATAGCTTTAGAATAATCACTTTCTGCTTTTTCAATCATTTCTTTATGAAATTGAATTTCTTTAGTCATGTTTACTACTCCCATTTGTATCCTATTTTGTTATTCAATTGAATATAAATATGAAGTATTAAAAATTAAATAAAAAAATAACATAATGTAAAAAATAAAATTTTATTTTACTAATAAGTATTTATAAATAGCCATTTTTTTTACTACTTTATCTCATCACCGTGGTATTTTAAAATCTAAGTTACTAAAAAAATTGAATTTTGGATTCCAGATAATTAAAAATAATAAGATTTGAAGAACTGGAATTTTAAATAATTAAATTTTCTCATTTTTCACTTTATAAAATTAGAATTCGGATTTAAAAAACTTATAGAGAACTTATATAAAATAACAAACAGCAAATTGGTCTGAATTTTCATTTGATTATAAAATTTGTTTGTTAATTCTTTCTATCTCTTCATCATAATTATGCCATGGGTTAAATCCGACTATTTTAATGTTTATTTTCAGTTTTTTCAACTTTTCGAGGAGTTCGCGTGTGAATGTTCCTTGACCTTCTATTAAAAGTTTTGATATTATCTCTTTCATCTTTTCAAGCTTTGGATATTCTAGATCTTCTAATTTGAAACCAAAGTCCTTATAATTAAAAATAAAATTGAGGAGATCTATAGTTCGAGTCACACCACATGTAGGGCTATCATTCATTGTAATAATACCTAAAATCTCATAACCGGAATTTTTATAATCTTTTATTTTGGAGGCTTCTTTCTTTGCCACCTTTTTACATAATCGTTTATAGTTCCAATACCAAATTTTACCAAATAATTTGATTATTGGAAATAATTTGGACCTATAATGTCTTTTAATAGTTGGTAGAAATTTAAAAATAGATTTCCTAGAAACCCCACCCCAGCCCATACATTCTAGACAAGGAAGCTGTTCAATTCCTATTCCTTTTTTCAGGATAGGTTCAAGAATTTCTAAAACGTTACCCTCAAATGTAGCGATTCCTGGGAATCTACAATTTTGATTTAAGAGACAATTACTTACAAAAACAATTTTTTTAATCCTATTATCTTCAAATGTGATATTATTTTTCTGGCTCATTTAAATCATACCTTTTTTCCTAAATATCCTTAAGATCAATTCCCAAAATACTCCATAAGGTTAATCTATAATTTATCTGAATTACTAATGTTCTTTTCTAGCGTATCTAAAATTGATTGGTAATTGTGTCATTGCATTTTTATTATTTTATTATTAATTAGAGGATAAATAATAATTAATTTTTTAAAAATTAACTCTTTAACGTTGAGAATAAAATCGAAAAAAAGAATTTAGATGATTTAATTATAATTTATAAAAGGAATAGCTGAATTTCAAGAAAATATTCGGTGATATTCATGCAAAAATTAAATTTAGAAAAATGCGTGTTAATATCAGGTGCGGGTAAGGGAATTGGAAGAGTAACAACGGAATATCTTGCTCAAAAAGGTTTCAAAATTTATGCCGGTGCGAGGAAAGATCAAGATTTGAGAGATTTAGAAAAAATTGACAATGTTAAATCCATTAAACTGGATATTACGGAAGATGAAGACGTCAAAACAGCACTTGAGTTCATTCAAAATGAAAATAAGGGATTATTTGGATTGATAAATAATGCAGCTATACCGTGGGCGGGTCCTTGCATAGAATCAACAATAGAAGAAATTAAGGACATTCTTGATGTGAATTTACTTGGTGTACACCGTTTAACTAAGACATTTTTTCCTTTATTAAGAGAATCAAATGGTAGGATTGTAATGATAAGTAGTATCGGCGGATTATTTGCCTATCCTTTTACGGGCTTATATTCTATAAGTAAGTTTGCTCTAGAAACTTATTCGAATACACTCAGACGTGAATTAATTGGTTTAAATGTAGATTCTGGTGCCGAAGCTGAGGGTATTAAAGTTTCAATCGTTAATCCTGGACAAATTAAAACCCCTATGAGGGAGAAAATCAAGTCTTTAGTCGATCAAAAAATAGAAGAAAATCCTGATTCTCTGTTTAAGAATATCTCTCCTAAGATGAAGGATGAAGTCTTTAATAGAACTGATAAAAATGCAATATCTGCTCTTGAAGTTGCTAAAGCTATATATAGAGCTTTAACGGATAAGAAACCTAAGATTAGATATTTGGTGGGAATTAGTAGTTGGCAAAGAGCTTTATTAAAGGTTCTTCCTGAACGTCGAACCGATAAAATGGTGAAAAATTATTTCAAAAAATTATTAAAAAGTTGATATAATCTTCCCCATTCGGTCGTGCAAAGTCCACAGGTCTACTTCGTGGACGATATCTAAATACCGAGGTAGTCTTTTCTTTCTTTTCAATCTCATTCTTTGAAATGGTAAAATCTCGCTTCTTGGCGAATTATCATTCTTGAACTTCTCTCCCGTTCAGCCTACCATTCTTGAAAAATTGGTTACTTTTTAAACTTTCCATGTATAAAATATTGTAATTTTTTCACTCCTGGAATTATCCAAACTAATTTCATCCAGCCTCTTTTTGCATCCGGATCGTCTGAAAAATACCATTCTGATATTACTTTAAATCCAATCCCCCATTTTTCCATCAGCTTTCCGGAATTTAATCCAGTCTTGATTTTCACGTTTAAATCATTAAACATTGATTTACTCTCAGCCATTTTTTTTGCTCTTTCGTTAAACATATCAAAAAAGATTTCTGCTTGAGGAAAGACCTGACGTATATTTTTTAACAATTCTTGTATTTCTGATATCTCTAGGTATATCAATAGCCCTTCAGCAATGAAAAAAACGGGTGCATGATGTTTTATACTAAAATCCTCTATTTTATTGATCCACGAATAATCCAAAACGGATTGTCCAATCAATATATTCCGCTTTGATATTGGAGTGATAATTTTTTTGAATTCTAAAACCTCAGGAAAATCTAAATCGACAAAGTAACATTGATTATTATCAATTCTTCCCAAACGGTTATCTACACCTGATCCTAAACTTACAATTATTCCATTAGGATATTTTTCTAAAAATTGTCTACATATTTTGTCAAATTTTCTCACTCGTATCGCCATTAATATCGGATCAGTCCTACGTGTTATTTTCTTTACAATTTTCCAATCAAATTCAATCCGATTATAGAGATCATAAGAGAATTTATCTTTTAATATCGAATTCTTTGCTTGATAATCGATCGCCCGACAATATATAGGTACTAACCCAGTTTTTGAAACCGCTGGAAATTTCGAAATTTGAATTTTTTCTTCCATAAAAATCTAATCTACTTTCACCTCCTTCTCAGATATAAAATTTTTCGCAAAAATAGTAAACTTTTCTTTGGTTAACCTAATTAGTTTAACCTAGATCCAGTATTCCTCCACTTCTCTAATTCAGTACCAGAAATTCCGCCAGCTTTTCTTCAATCATTCAAATTTCTTTAGATATTTATTCCAAAATTGGTCTTTATACCTTCATAATGTTAAAATATAAGATGTTGATAATTATCATCTCTTTTGTTAAATTTCTTTGATATACAATCGACTCATTCCACCAAATGGTCACTGAGCTTATGCTTACTTTTTCCTCATGCGATTCTTAACCCAATTTCTCGAAATTAAGTCAATTTCTTTTCATTTTATGAAAAAAAATATTTGAATTACATAATTTATTGAATATTTATCTTCATTATGATATTTAAAAAAAAAAGGAATATTTTTCTGACTTGATAATATTAAAAAGCAAAAATTTCATTTAATATCATCGTATACGCTTTTTAATCCCATGTAATAAGATCCACAAGCTCCAATTAATAATATGATGAACCCAATAATTGTTATAATTTCTGCTTGGGTATACAAGAATAAAAATATGGATATTATTATTGTTGGAATTAAAAATATGATTAAAGGTGTAAAATATTTAAGTTTATGTTCCATGATTCTACCCACTCCTTAAAAAGATTATATCTGTTATGATAGATATTTGTTAATCTTATTAATAAATCTTAAATATTTTTGGAATTTTTGAAGATTAAAATTTTAAAAAAAAAGTTATTTTTGGACTTCTGTTATGAAGAGAGCAAGAATGAACCCAATTCCAAAGAGAATAGCAATAAAAACCATCGAAAAGGTTAGTATCAAAATTATACCACCTATTTGACCGATCAACATTAATAATCCATTCGAAGTACCCTCGGGGACAGGTTGTGTTTTCTCCGTAGCATATGTTAATCCAATAGGTAAAGCAGCCATCAAGAAAAATCCAAAAACAAAGCATATAATATAGAGAGGAACCAAATAGGGAAGGTACGCAATAAATGGCGTCAGAGCAGTTGCAACACCTAATGACAAGATTAGGAAAATTTTTCGATTCTTATACTTATCTGATAATGCAGATAAAACAACTGAACCAAATATACCACCAAGAATCATCAAACCACCCATGATACCAGAAGTAAGTGCTGAATACACATCCATTGGACGATATATCCCGAAAATTAAATCAATTTCTGCAGATATTGCATTAAATGCACCTAAGCCAATTAAAAATGCAACAAATAGAATGATAAAATCTCTATTTTTAAATAAATCTTTCATTCCTTGAACCATTAGTGTTTTTTCTTCAGAAGCTAGAGGACTTGGTGGTGATTCTGGCTTATCTTTTACAAATACTAAATATAAAATCATTGTTACCAAAGCAATTATTCCATAGACAATCAGAACAATATTAATTCCTTGTAGCGGTATTGTTGAGCTAAGATATAAGATAGGAGTTAAAAACATGGCGATGATTAATCCAACAAATAACGACATCGTTCCTAAACCAGTTGCAAGTGCCTGTTCTTCTTCAGGAAACCAATTTGCAGATAATTTAGTAAAAGAATTTAAGATGAACGGTTGCCCCACAGCACATCCAATTTGAAAGATGAGTAACCACGTGTAATCTACAGAAAATATTCGTAAAAATCCAAAGACTCCAGTAATAATCACACCCACACCAGTTCCCCATTTTAATCCGAACTTATCGATACACCAAGAAGCGGGGAAATTAACTGGTAAATATGCAATCATGAATACCAAGGACAAAATTAAGATCAAATCAGTATCACCAGCAGTAAATATGGCAGAAGATTCGGTTGTGATCGGTGCAAAAGTTATCCAAAGAATTTGAGTTGTCATACCAACTAACATGAATAAAACTAAAATTATCCATCGGTAAGATGATACTTGATATTGAGATTTTTCGCTCATTTTAAATAACCTCGAAATTTTTTGTTTAATTTCGCTATCGTTTCTATAATTTTGTACTTATCATAAAATTATTTATGTATATTCGGTATTTTTGTTTATTTAACTGGAAAATCAATCTAGATGATAACCATGAGTGAAAAAAAATTAACGAAGGAAGAATTGCTGGCAAAATCCAAAAAACCCTCTGAGGATGCGTTAAAATTACACCCATTTTATAAAGGTAAGATTCAAATTACTTCAAAATGTGTGGTTAGAGACCTATCAGATTTTGGTATTTGGTATTCGCCAGGAGTTGCAGCGTCCTGTTTAGCAATTAAAGATAAAAAAGAATTATCCTTTGAACATACAAATAGGGCTAACACTGTTTGCGTAATTTCAGATTGTACAAGGGTTCTTGGATTAGGTGATATAGGACCTGAAGCGGGAATGCCCGTAATGGAAGGAAAGTGTTTATTATTTAAGTATTTAGGAGGAATAGATGCAATTCCTTTATGTTTAGGCACAAAAAACGCTGAAGATTTCATAAAAATTGTTAAAGTATTACAACCAAGTTTTGGTGGATTCAATTTAGAAGATATTCAAACTCCTAAATGCTTTCATATTTTGGATTATTTGAGACATTCACCCGATGTAGAGGTACCAATTTGGCATGATGATCAACAAGGCACTGCATCAGTAACGTTGGCAGGTGTGATAAATGCGCTAAAAATTGTTGGGAAAAAAAGAAGCGATGTTAAAATTTTATTTTTTGGAGTTGGAGCATCGAATGTAGCCATTTCTCGAGTTTTATTTGCTGCAGGATTTGATAATAAGAAATCATTATTTGTTGACTCTAAAGGAATTATATCGACTGAACGAAAGGATTTAAAAAATTCAGTACCCTATAAATGGGATATTGCTTTGAAATCTAATGCTGAACAAAGAACAGGTGATGCGGAGGCAGCATTTAAAGGTGTAGATGTTGCGATATGCTTATCTAGACCTGGTCCTAACGTGGTGAAAAAGGAATGGATTGGATTAATGAATGATGATCCAATTGTTTTTGCGTGTGCAAATCCAATACCAGAAATTTATCCATGGGATGCAAAAGAAGCTGGTGCACGAATCGTTGGTACGGGTAGGAGTGATTTTGCGAATCAAGTAAATAATAGCATGGGATTTCCTGCAATTTTTAGAGGTGTTCTGGATGTGCGCGCTCGCACGATTAGTGATCAAATGGTAATTGCTGCTGCAGAATCACTTGCAAAGACAGCTGAGGAAAAGGGAATTCACGAAGAGTATGTCATTCCAACCATGGTAGAACGGGATGCTTTTATTAATGAGGCAGTCGATGTTGCATTGGAAGCAATTAAAGAAGGAGTAGCTCGATTAAAATTGAGTAAAGATGAAATCAGTTATTTGGCAGAAACGAAGATAAATCATGCCCAAGATCAAATAAAATTATTGATGAAATATGGAAATATTCCACATCCAACAGTTTAAAACTCTGAAGAAGAGCATATTATTGCTCATTATTTTATATAATTTTATGGAATTAATATGTTCTTATTATTTTTTAGGAAAAAAAGTATAAAAAATAGGAAGTTAGTCTTAAATTTATAAGATTAAATTAAAAAATTAAAGTTTTTCACCGCATTTACTACAAAAATCAGCATCTTCCGTTTCGAGATATCCACAATTACCGCATTTTATTTTAATTATTTGTTTTGGTTCTCCGGCGTTGCGAGCACTAGAAAAACCTTCAGTTAAACGTTCAACTTGTTCATCAACAGCTAATCCTCTTCTCATGCCCCGTGCTCTTGCAGTTGCAGTTATTTCTACAGCTTGAGCAGTTTCTCTTGCAAAAAATGACCTAATTTTTCCTTGATTTAAGAAATTAAATATCCCAAATCCACCCATAAAACAAGCTCCTCCTCCAAATGCTATCCCAGAACCTACTGCAAAGAGCATAAATGCTTGATGTGATGCTTCAGAATCCATTGAGCTAATATTAAGACCAATATTCTGCCAGATATTAAAATTATAGACAGCTATAATAATACCTGTAATAAGCAGAACTGCTCCAATACAAAATAATGGAATTATAATAAATTTACCTCTATATTTTGATTTATTTCCTTCTTCATCTGACAATTTTTTTCCTCCAATTTTATTTTAATTCTATTTTAAATATTCCTTTGTAAAAGCTAAAATCATATATTTATAAATGTTATATTTAATGCAAAATGAATTTTTATTTGTGAGTAATTTGAAGTCAATCTTTGAATAATTCACAAATTTGCCAATTTCAAAGATTTTAAAAATCTATTTTTGATCGTGTTTCTTGAATCATATTGCTTGAATTATTGACTTGTCAATTAATTAATAAGTTTTCAATGGTTAATCCCTTTAGGACTTTCTCAGGTTATTGTAAAGCTTGTGAAAAGAAATATTCTGAAATTTTTGTTGATTTTTTCATTGATGAAAAAGTCTCATGTGAAAAATGTCTATTAAAAGCAAAAATTTTCACGAAAATCATTTCTTGGGCTTTAAATATCATTGCAGATGCCTTAAAAATGCCTAGAAATCAGTTTAAATTAATATTAAAAGAAAATAATTCGATGAGGCGATTAGTTCAAACGTATTTGGAAGGTATTGGAATCTTTGGATTGAATATTCCATTAATACCTGCAGGTCCAATTATTACTATTTGGACAATAACTGATCGATGTAATTTGAATTGCACGCATTGTTATCTCCCAAAAAATAACAATCATAAAGAACTAACTTATGCAGAAAGTTGTAAGATAATTGATGAGTTACAACAAGCAAAGAACATGATTATTGGATTTTCAGGTGGAGAACCTTTATTAAGAAAAGATATTTTTGATTTGATTAAGTATGTATCAGATAAACAAATGAGTGTTGCTCTTGCCACTAATGGCTTGTTAATTGATGAAAATGTGGCAAAAAAATTGAAGGATTCAGGTTTAGGATACGTGCAAATTAGTATAGACGGTTTAGAAGAAACGCATGATATAATTAGAGGAGAAGGTACGTTTCAACGTGCGCTAAGCGCTATTAAAAATTGCTTAGATGCAGGATTATATGTAAGTATGGATGTAGTCATAACCAAATTAAATGTGAACCAAATCCACGATCTAATTTCCTTAGCAAAAGGATTGAAGGTTCAAAAATTCGAGATTTTAGATTTTGTTCCATCAGAAAACGCATGCATGAGGGCTGACATGGCATTAACGCCATTACAAATGGAAAGATTTGGAAAAATTGTTTGTGATATATGGAATGATCTAATGACTGATAGTTATCCTTTGACACTTTCCTACAAAAATCCTATTTTTAGTAGAATTTTAGCTCAAAGGTTTCCAAATGTCCAGATCATGCCATTTTTCAAGGGTATTTATCCAAAAGATGCATTAAAATTTTTTAATTTTTCAAAAAGACTCTCAACAGGTGTTTTTGAAGAACAACATCCCTTTTCTCCATTCATTACTGGATGTGAAGCAGGATTTTATACGATACACGTAAAATCAGATGGTAACGTCACACCGTGTCCACTCAATCCCGATGTCATAGGTGATGCCATAAGAACAAATATCCATAAAATTTGGTTACATTCACCAATTTTAAATAAATATAGAAAATTAAAGTTTGATGGTAATTGTGGAAAATGCACGTATAGAAGTATATGTGGTGGATGTCGTGCAAAATGTTATGTTTTAAAAGATAATCATTTTACTTCAGATCCGACGTGCTATTTAAATTCAATTAAATCTCATTCATAATTTTATTTCGTTAATCTGAATTTAAACTCACAGATTTCATCACCAAGAGAAATTCTTTTAAGAGGTATTATTTCTCCTTGCACTCCAAGAGCTTCTAACCATCCATTATGTCTGAAATTACAAGCACAAGTGTATTCAGCTTCACCTTTTGATTTTTTGACCATATTCCAAATGAAGCATTTTTTTACTATACCAAGACCTTCCATTTCAGAATTAACAATAAAATCAAATTTCATAATTTTCGGAAATAATGTATCCATTATTGTATTCATTATTTTGAAAATTTCGGTCATTGAGTGTACTGACCCTCTCTCAATCCCTAATGCATTTAAGATGTGCCTTGCTTCTATCTTACCCATTGATTTAAGTACTTGTTGATTTAAACGATTACCATCTTCAATGCCAAATTCCTTTTTAGATTTTAAAAACCATTGAGAATCATGTTGAGCCCAACACATTTGTAAAATAAATTTTTGCGTGTCTATTGATAATTTATATCTTTCATTTATTTTTATTGAATGATTAATTTCGAAATTCTTACTTAGATATTGAAGATTTTTATTCATTTCAATCCACCAACTTATTAATAAATAGATATTACTTAATTGACATTAATATCAATTTTCGATCAAAAACAACTTTTATTAGGTTTAAATCTGCTTATTTTATAGATGTCTAATCAATCTTTATTAGAAGAACTAAAAGAGTTTTTACGGAACGCTAACTTTACTACATATGAAATAAGAGCTTATAATGTGTTATTGACCATAAATAATATGACTGCGAGAGAAATTAGTAAAAAGTCGGGAGTTCCAAATGGCAGAATTTATGAAGTATTAGAAATTTTACGAGAAAAAGGCTTGATTGAAGTATCTGAATCAAGACCTAAGATTTATCAAGCAATATCTCCAAATTTAGGTTTTAATAATTTAATTTCATATATTTCGGATGAATCAAAAAGAAAAGCTTCATATTTAATTGATCAAGCAAAGATTCTTGAAAATAAGATAATGAATTCTAATATTCTAGTCAAAGAAGAATCAACTCGTGTTTTTTGGTCAACAGCTTTTGGAACTACTCCTTCTTTTTCATTATATTCCAAAAGATTTAAGGAACTACAAAATGAATTGTTAATGACGGGTTTTATTAATGAAATGACGCCGAAAATTCTAAAATACGCCACACCACTTTTTGAGGGGATTAAAAATGTCTTGGAACGTGGAGTCGTTGTAAAATATCTTTGGAGTTTTGAACATGATGAGCGACCTGTTGCAAATAATCAAATTCAAAAATACTTAGAATTATATGGGAAAATAGTATTAAAATCTAAGGAAATATATAATTTAACGCCAAAAATGCAAAATTTTGAAATGAAATTTATTTTTAAAAGATTTCCAACTTATTTTGATATATTTGATGAGAAAAGAGTTATCATCAAATTACAAAATCCTATACAACCTTCACGTATATTAGTATGTTTAGATATATTAGATCCTAACCTTGCAAGTGAATTAAAAAAACGATTTGATTCAATCTGGACATTTGAGGCAAGAGGTATTGATGAGCTGTAAGTTTTAAGGAATTAATAGACAATTGAATTCTTTAAAACACATATAATTAACTTTATGATGATTATTCAAATTTTTTTCTTTTTAAATGCTTTAATGATGTTAAATTCACATAATTTTCTTTTTTCATTAATGATAAATTGATTTCAGGTCTTATAATGTTATCTGGCATTAAAAATATTATATTTAAGAGTATATTTTTAGTCTTTTCCTATTTTATTATATATATTGCACGATCTCGGACCTCTGACGCTATCAAATGGTATGCTTTTTTTATTTGGAAAAAATTGGACTTTATAAATTTCCTCTTTCCTCCTTATTTTTCATCTTCTTCACAACCTAAAATCTCTAGTTTTTTTATGCTTAAAGTATTTCCAATATCATTGATATAATTTCCTTGGTGAGATTAAAATGAATAAACAAAGAATAATCTCGAAGATTAAAAAAACAAGAAAAGAACCATCCAAATTAAGTCTTTATTGCATGGACAAAATTCAATCTATATCTGGCAATAAAGCAAAAACAATCAGAAACTTTATAAGTAAAATTGAACATGGAAATGATGGACGGGGTTATTCGATCAAAAATATCGTTGAATCATATTATGAGAGAAAGATTACGGGACTTAATTCTTAATTATTTTTATTTTTTTACGTTTTTCTTATGTTATGATTCATGATTTCAAAAATTTTTCGCAAATTTTTATAATTTTGGATTTTACGATCTGAATATCCATAAAAACTGGTTTTCAAGTCAACTATAATAATAGTATCATCATTTTCTTCATAGAGATTATAATAATCAGAAAATTTTGATAAAAAATCTTCATTTTCAATTTTAGATCTTGTCTTAAATTTAAATTTAAGGTACCAAATAGTTTTTGTATCCTTAATTAATTCAAAATTTGGTTTTAATTCATAATATCTACTTAAAATTTCTAAATAATTTTCCAATTCTTCATTAGAATGGCATAATCTTCTATTGACGTCAATAATGATAATATTCTTGGAAAAATTCATTCTATAAACTGTATCATTAAAAATAAATGTAAATTGATTTTTATTTTCATACTTTTCTTCCAAGATAATTGTTTTTTTTTCTTTAATCCAAACATTAATGAGTTTTTCAAACATTTTTCTGTAATCTTTATCCTTTATCTTACCTAATTCTTTTTTATAAAAATCCAAATATTCTTCTAAATATAGCCAAGAGTCATTTGGAGAGGTTAAAGTCTCTTTTTTTGCCAAAAAATCGCTAATATTTTTAATATATAAAGAATAACAATAAGCAGGAAAGATTCGTTGATTTATTGGAGTGTTTAACTGAATTAAAATGTTTAAATGTTTTCTATCAGTACAATGTGGACTAAATGCACATTCAACTCTATATTTTTGACATTTTTCGCATTTTAGATGATGCATTTCTAAATATTCTCTCGAAAGAAATTCCATGTTATAGATATCTTCATTATTTTCAACTGAATTTATTAAATTCTCTATAATAGTAAGTAACATCAAGCTTCACCCTTGTCAAATAAGAATTCGATAGAATTATTAATGTATAAATAAGAGTAGTTCTTATTATTTAAAACAAAATTCAAACTTTTTAGATTATGTGGTTGTATGAATATAACATATCGAACTTATGAAAATGATGATGATATTTCTGGTATCGTAAAAGTCTTTAAAGCGGCATTTTGGAGATCTAATTTTTCAAGTTTCATAACTGAAGATTTTTGGAGGTGGAAATATAACGTTGATAGACCAAATTATGATCCAGATGGTTATCAAATAGCAATATATAAGAATAGTAAAATCGTTGGAACCGTAATCTGTACTATTAGAGAGATGAATTTTTTTGGAACCACATATAAGGTAGGTTGTATTGACGATGTTGCAACGATTCCACAATTTTGGAGAAGGGGGATATCGCAGACACTATTAAATAACGCAATAAAGTTCATGGAAGAACGAAATATGGATTTAAGCATGTTAGTTGCAGATCCTGGTTACCATGCACACAAATTTTATTATAAAAATGGATATGATTATGCGACTAAATGTCGAATTGCTTTTAAATTAATAGAGCCATTAAATATGATTAAAAATTTAAGAATAACATTACCTATTACAGGACCCATATACGCATTAGAAAAATTCCAAGAATATCGACGTTTCAAATCTTGTGAACTACCGATAAGATTATATCAAGTTAAAAATTTAAATGACGAATTTCTTCAAGAGATTAATAAATCTTATAGAGAATTAGTATCGTTTGAAGATTTTACAAGAGAATATTGGAATTGGTTTCGGTTGATTAGACCAAAAATGTTTGAAAATATTTGTATAGCAGCCAAATTAGACGGAAAAATAATTGGAGGAGGCTCTATCACTAAAACACATTATTTAATACTTAATACTAAAAAATCCGTTCCGTTTCACGTAGTTTCAGAAATATTTGTTAATAAAAGTTATAGAAGGAAAGGAGTTGGTTCTCAAATTTATCGTGCTTTAGAATCCATCGCAGCTAGAAACGGTACAGGTTTTATGATCGGATTTTGGAATAAATTTAACAGGTCCATACAAAATTTTTTATCTAGAAATGGTTTTTTTTTGCCTTCAATTAGCGACGTTGAAATGATCAAACCAATTTCAAATGATTTTAAAAAAATATATCCAGATATAAAATTATTAAAAGGTCCCTGGCATATTGCTCTCGAGCAGTCGGGATTTTAAATAAAGGAGAAAATAAAATATGGAAAAAGATTTAGAAAAATATAGGGAATGTGGAAAAAAAATTGAGCAATTTATAAGACCACTGACGTTTCCAATTGCAGTAAAATTAATCAAAGACGAATCAGAAATCCCTCCAAAAACAAGAAGACCTCCCACAAAGAATTTTATCTGTCAAAATTTTAAAATGACTCGAAGTTACGGATGGACGATAGCTGTTTTAAAAGAAGATTGCGTGTGTAAATTCGCTAGAGGAGTATATCGTTGGGATGAGCCTAGTGATGAAATGTTGAAATTTGCTGAGCAATTTGAAGTTGGATTGTATTCAAATGATGTTGAAACAGCAAGAAAGATAAGAAACCATCAGTATATCTTAAAGGAAGATTATATCGGATTAGTATTATCACCTTTAACTAGAACAAAAATTATCCCTGATGTTGTATTAACATATTGTCTTCCGGGACAAGCAATGAGATTGACCCAAAGTTATCTCTATTTTGAAGGAGGAATATTAGAATTCACTGATGCTGGAAGAATAGGATCATGTCATATAGGTGTAATTAAGACTATACAAACAGAAAAACCACAATTAGTTATTTTAGGTAATGGAGATAGGGTATGGGGGGGAGCTCAAGATTCAGAAGTTATGTATGCAATACCCAGGAGTAAGCTTGAGTCTATCGTGATTGGTTTAGAGGCAACTCATAAAGCTGGACTAAGATATCCAATTCCTCAATATATGAATTACGAACCAGGGTTTCAATCAGCGTTTCAAAGTAGGGCAAAAAAAAGAGCGGGAGGCACGATATTAAAAGAGGATTGAACAGAAATAAATTACTAGAGACTTTTTTTCATCAAGCTACAAATAATCGAGCATAATTATGTTTTCTAGAATAAATAATACATGTTATGCATTAAAGAATGGAAATAGAAGAGGACTTCTCCAAAAATCATTAATTAAATATTTTATACTGAAAGCACAAACATTTTAAAAAAAAATCTTTATAAAAAGAGTAATGATCACTATTTTCTTTGTATTAATCCCAGGAATAATTTTAGGAGTAGCATTCTTAGCGATCGATTACATTAGTGAAATTAAACCTATACAGAAACTAGAAGAAAAGTATAAGGACATTTATATATCTTTAATTGGTGGAATTTCAATTTCTTTCATTTTTCTTGACGTAATTCCCGGTTTGAATAGAGATTTTCCCGATCCGATCTTAGAATTTTTTCTATACTTTTTCATATTTTTAGGGTTTGTTTTCATTCATTTGACTGAAAAAGTCATAATGCAGCGTGTAGAGAATAAATCGCAGAAAAAAATACGAGAGTTAGATTTTATAGAGGATGCACTTCAGAAGCAAGAAAAGTCTTTAGAACAATTCATTGATGACTTGGTTGAAAAGGAGGATTTGGATGAAGAATCCTTGAAATTATTAGTTAAATCTGATAATCAATTGCATAAAAAGGAGTTAGAGGTTGAAACTGAAGAAAATAAATTAAAATTAAAAATATTTGATCATGTTTATAAGAATTTAAGTACTTTACATGCGGGTACAGATTATGTGACTCATGTACTAGCTGGAATATTAATAATTAATTTTCTAACTATTCATTATTTTAATGCATTCTTATTTTTTATTTTTGCAGTATTGAAATCCATCATTTCAAATCCATTAAATAGACACATAAAAATTACTTTAGGAAAAGAAGAATTTAATATTCATATATTTCGTGGAAAACAAAAGTGGAAGAAAATTTTATTTACGAGTTCTGTCCCAACAGGAATTTTTATCGGATTTTTCTTAGAAACATTCGTTCCCATTAATCAATTTGTATACGATTCTTTTTTTGCTTTCATTGTTGGGATATTCTTTTACGTTACCATCCGGGAAGTTCTCCCAGAAAGAGAACGTGGCAAACCTGAATTTTTTTTACTGGGAGCAGTATTTTTTTCTTTGATAATAATTTTACTTAATTATCTTGAGAGTTTTTTTCTAATTTGATTATAAAGTACTAAAAATATTGCGTGTTTTTTTCTGATTTTTATTATCCATTCAATGTATCCTAAAAAAGAGCCAATTTCCTTCAAAATGAATTAATAACTTCAATATAATTAAGAACTAATTCGATTTTTCGAATTTTTTCATTTATTATTTTGATAATAATTCCATTTTTTAAAATAAAATTAATTTTTTTAATCAATCTAAAAGAACTACTCAAATTTTTATGCTACTTAATTTTTATTAGTAAAAACTTTATGTAAAGAACGATATTTATATAGATTAAACCTAAATTTAATTCTAAATTTGATTAAATAAAACTTTTTAAAGTTTAAAAGAACTGAAAGAATCATAAAAAAACTAACATTCTTATGGGCCAGTAGATCAGCCCGGTATGATCGCTGCGCTTGCAACGCAGAGGTCGCGGGATCGAAGCCCGCCTGGTCCACCATTCACATGGCCCGCTTAGTATAGTGGCTAGTATAGGGGACTGTGGATCCCCGGACGCGGGTTCAATTCCCGCAGCGGGCCCCATATTCTAATTAAATTGCAGGGGTATCCGAGCGGTCAAAGGAGCAGGGCTTAGGACCCTGTGGCAGAGGCCTTCGTGGGTTCGAATTGACATAATTTTCATTATTTCAAGAAAATCCCACCCCCTGCACCAATATAATGGTTCGGATTTAACGTGCCAATCATAAAAAATCAATTAGAATTAACATCTTCTCTGAAAGAAAGCCGAAGAGAATTACTATTTTTATTAGAAAAAACACTTCAATTCATTCATCCAAAGACATTAATTAATAACTCCATCAAATTAAAAAAAAATTTATTAAAAATTGAAAAATTAGAAATGGATTTAACTATATTTGAAAAAATCTTTATTTTTGGAATTGGAAAAGCGAGTGGATTCATGGCTGAATCTTTGGAAGAATTGTTGGGTCCTAAAATTAATAGCGGAATGATCATTGTAGTAGAAGGAACCAGTAAAAAATATGCATTAAAAAAGATTAAGGTTCTAGAAGGCACGCATCCCATCCCATCTGAGTTAAATATAGAATCAACTAATTCCTTTTTAACAGAACTTAGCAAGGCAGGAAAAAATGATTTAGTGATATTTTTAATTTCAGGAGGAGGATCAGCTCTTCTTTGCAAACCCGAAAATGGAATAGCACTAGAAGACCTTCAATCGCTAAATAAAATACTTTTAAAATCAGGATTAGACATTATAAAAATTAATACGTTAAGAAAACATATTTCTAAAGTAAAGGGAGGAAAATTATTGAACTATACAAATGAAGCAACGACTCTTTCACTCATAATATCTGATGTATTGGGAGATCCTATTGAATTTATTGCTAGTGGACCAACGGTTTCAGATACTTCGACCCTTATAGATTGTATTGGAATACTTGATGAATTAAGAGATTACGATATTCCAAATGCAATAATCGATCATTTTAATAAATGTCAAAATGCTATAAAAGAAGAAAATTCTAATATAAAACACAGGAATTTTCAAAAATCTTATCATTTTATAATTGGAAACCTTTCAATGGCTTGTAATTTTTTGAAAGAAGAAGCAAAAAAATTTAATATAGAGCCCTATATTTATTCAATTGAATTAAAAGGAGAATCTCGGGAGATTGGAATTGAGCTATTAGAAGAAGCCATACGGTTAAGAAAAAAAAGCAAAGGCAGAATTATTCTAATTTCTGGGGGTGAGACAACAGTTACTGTAAAGAATAATGGTTATGGAGGACGCAATTCAGAATTAATTTTAGGGGCCTTATCAAAAGCCACTTCTTATAAAGATTTTGTAATGCTTTCATTAGGGACTGATGGATCGGACAATTCAATTAATTTTGAAATCGCTGGAGTTATGATTGATGATCAAAGTTATCACCAAGCACGAGAAAAAAACTTAAATTTCGTAGAATTTTTATCTAAAAATAATTCTCATAAATTTTTTAAAAGATTAGGAAGATCAATTATCGTAACGGGAGATACAGGAACAAATATCGCAGATATTACGCTCGTTTTAGTGGAGTGAATTTAATAAATGAGTAAATTAGCGGAAAAAATTTCAATTTCATTATTCGATGGAACGCTAGGATATATATTTCCTCGAGGAAAGACTCGAATCAAAATAATGGATATTGGTAATTTTTCAATTGCTTTTCGAGATGGAAAGGAAGGAATCATAATATTATTTGAAATCTCAGATAAAAGTCTAGAAATAAGATATTTAGGGAAGAGATTTAAGGAAGTTGGACAAAAAATTAGAATTTTAGTTAAAAATGAAGTAAAAAAAATTAAATTCGGAAAATTTAATTGAAGTTCATAACTGTAAGTTCTAAAGTTTGTAAATTAATAATGGGAACTAGGGCAGGTTTTGGGATTATTCCTTTTTCTTTCATATAAGATGTCTGATCTTGGAAACAACCGCTATTTATTAATAAAATATTTCGATAGGAATTTATATCGAGAATGTGAGAATGACCGGTGTGAAATACGTCAGGTACTTCCTTGATAACAAGATGATCTTCTCTTTCCGGGGCAATACCAGTTTTTAAGCCATAAATTGGTGCTATGTGTCTACTTCGAAGCATTTCAACCATCGATTCAGTTGATTTTTCGTAAGATAGATGGGGAATGCTTATAATTAAATCATCAAAGCTATCACCATGAGTTACGTAAAATTTCACGGATTCTAAAGTAAAATATGCAGGATTACCAAGCATGATGACATTTTTTAAA
Source organism: Promethearchaeota archaeon (assembly GCA_011365055.1). Next base: position 10,392 of record RDOG01000031.1, on the reverse strand, counting down.
TTGTAAAGACTTTTTGCATATTTCTTAGGAATAGCGGGATGGGGAAGAGCTCTTCTAACCGCATCATGACCAGATCCGGGAGTAATTATAACATGAACATGGTTAGGAATTTTGTTAAACCACTCTGCTGCATAATTATACTGTTCTTTAATATCTAATATTTCTAAATCTTCTTGTTGGCTGGGATAAACACCAACCCCATCAACGATATCACCCGCAACGATCAAATACTTGATTCTCTCGCTAAAATATTTGTATTTTGGATCGGGAGTATTTCCATTAAGCCAGTCTATAAAATTTTGAAATTGTTTTTTCATAAATTTTTTACTTCCGAAGTGAGTATCAGAAATTAATGCTGCAAAAATGGGAAATTCTGCTGTTTTAATGTTTCTTTTTAAAGGGACATTTGGCCATGCAATTTCTCTAATAATTAAGATTTCATTTTCTTGTGATTTTTTAATAATACCAGTTATTCCTAAAACCTGATCCAACATTACATGTTCCATATTTTTCATTATTTCTTCATTATTTTTGTATGCACGAGCAGATATAGTTCCAGAGTAGTCTTCTAATTCTAATATATAATTACCAGAATTAGTTTTTGTTAAATCTCTAATGATAGAAATTATTTTTACTACTTCATTAACTCTATTTTTAGCTTCATTAATAGTAAGTGCGTTTTGATATTCTTGTTTCCTCAAAATTATCTTTAATTTTTCATATCTATCTCTAAAATAAGAAATAAAATCTTCTATTTTACCCGTACCTAATAATTTTCCCGTCGGATCTTCTAATATTTCGACATTTATTGGAAGATCTTTATTCAATGCATGAATAACATTATTAGTTTCTGAGTTTAAATCTGGTTTTTTTAATTCGATTTTTGAAGTAACTGGTTCTATATAAGGAAATTCTTGATTTTTTTTTCCATTTAATGATTCAATAGTATCAGTGGAAATAACTAAAGGAACTTTTTCATATAGGTTGATTTTTTCGAGGATATTTTTCAAATAATTCATCGGATTTTCTTTTTTCGCAACTTGATCTAACACGCCCGGTGAAATTTGGAAACCAATTTTTAAACAATATTCAAGAATTTCCTTTTTATTCATATTTTATATCCCAGATTGCAAAATTTTATTCCAATTGATTTTGTCGGAAGGTATGGTGGTTATAATTGACCAATAATAAAATGAACATTCCATAAAATTTGATTAAACATAAATTATTGCTTTTATTTTATCGGATTTAGAGAATTAAATTTTTTTCTTAAATAAATTGATATTCAAATAACATCTAAGTTGTTATTTAAAATAATAAAATTAAAAAACCTAGATTTTATCAAAAATAATGAGATTTGAGAATTAAAAATCGGAGTAATAAATTTGGCAACTATTCAAGAAGCAAAGATTGATGATACGACCTTAAGAGATGGTCTTCAAATGCCCGGAATACGAGCCCCTGCACCACCTCAACGATTGAAGATTGCGACTTATTTAAATGATATTGGTGTTGATAGACTGGAGTTATTTGGTACTTGGTACGACGTTGATAGAAAAACAGCCCAATTAATATTGGATGCTGGTTTTAAAGCTCGAATTGCAATTTGGGTTCGTGCAAATAAAAATGATATTGATGAAGCATTACGATTAAATGGTATTAAAGAAGTGGGAATCTCACATCCAGTTTCAGACATCCATTTGCAAAATAAGTTGATGATAACAAGAGAAGAAGCTTTTGATCGTGTTACAGGCGCTGTAAAATATGCTACAGAACACGGTTTAAGAGTATTTTATCACGGTGAAGATAGTACTAGGTCGGATATGGAATATGAAAAAAGGATAATTCAAGGTGTTATAGAAGCTGGTGCTGAAGTATATCGTATTTGTGACACGGTAGGTGCAGGTATTAGCGCACATCATACCGCTGAAATAGATTTGAATAAAAGCATCCCAGATAAAACTTATATGTTTTCTCAAAATTTTAAAATTGGTTTAGAATTCCACGGACATGACGATTTAGGTAACGCAGTAACTAATAGTTTAACTTCATTAAATAATGGAGCCGAATGGGTTTCAACTACGATGTTAGGCGTAGGTGAGCGTTCAGGAAATGCTGAAACTGAAAAACTTATTATGAATTTATATCATCATTACGGAGTTAAAAGGTTTGACATTTCGTTATTGACTGAATGTTGTGTACTTCTTAATAAATATTTAAATATCACAATACCTAAGAATAAAGCTATAGTTGGAGAAAACGCATTCACGCATCAATCCGGCATTCATAGTGATGGAGTAATCAAACATCCTGAAACTTATGAACTATTTCCACCAGAAAGTGTTGGAAATACGAGAAGATTGTTAATTGGCTCATATTCAGGAAAAAAGATAATTCTTTTCAAATTAAAACAAGTTTTATTAGAAGAAAACTCCTTAGAGCAGTTTGACGAAAATGATGGACGTGTTATCGCAATAATAGATTACATTCAAAAGAATCTATTCGGATCAGGTGTAAGGCACTCACCTCTTACGGATGAGGAGTTTAAAGAACTTGTCAGAAGATTTGCATTAATTTAAAAAAAAGATGTTCTTTTTTACAATTTTTTTTACATAATATTTTTTATTCCACCATCCATACAAATAATGTCAACTTTTTCATTTTTTATGCGAGGCAAAATAAATGACGATGGATGGAACTTACATCATTGACGCAAATTTTTTTATTGGGCTTTTTAATACGAGAAAACAAAATGGCATGTATAAATTAATTGAAGCTGTAAATCAATTAGGTTTGAGAAAACGGTTGGTTACAACAAATGTCGTTTATAATGAGCTTAAATTACCTAGAGCTGTCTTAGAAAGTATTAAAGAAGTACTAAGGACCTTTCCAATTAGACCTTCGGATATTGATGATTTAAAAACTGCAAAAGATCCAAGAAAAATACCACAAGATCCAGATTTAAGCTTAGTTGCATTAGCAGAAAAAATTAAAAATACTCAACCTAATCCCATAATTATAGTTACTAATGATTATAAATTAAGTCAATTTATCCGAAAATATACCCCAAAGTATGCTGTACTTCCCCCAAGCTCATTTTGGTTATCCCTCACAAATAATTTATCAGAACCTAACCTTAAAAGATATTTTCAACAAATAAGAAAAGAAATAACCCAATATGAATTTGAATATATCTTACAAAGAAGGGATGTTTATAATCCAAGAGAAAAATTGAACTGGATCGTTGAAAAAGCAATCAATGTTGCTCAAAGTACATCGATAGGAACCGTTGAAACTAAAATAGAGTCCAATTCAATAGATGATTGGATTAAAAAAGTAAATTCAATTAATAAATACGTAAATGGCCAACCACTACAACATAACGAAAAGAAATTAATCGACCCTTTCTTAAAATTTACTAAATCATTAATAGAATCAAATAAATCACTAAATACGTTATTAGAGTGTTCTATATCAGATATAAATAATATTAAGGAAAAATTGGTAAAAGATTATCAATTATCTCAATGTAATTTAGAAAATTATGAAGATAAAATTTTATTTCAATCAATAATAACTAAAAAAATTGCCACCTTTGAATTCCTAACAGCCTTAATTTTACTCGAAAGTTCAGAATTTGAGGAAGCATTCACTCATTTTGATTACACAGCCATGTATTCCATGTTAGCTTCGTTGAAAGATGGAAATGGAACGTCTATTATCAAAACTATGTACCTTAAAGCACTTTCCTACCTTCATAATGATCTTTTTAGAAATGCAGAAGAAGAATTCGAATATACTCAAAAATTAGCTGAATCTTACAAAGATAACAAATATTTAATAATATCGATGACAGGACAAGCAATTTGTAAATATTTACAAGGGGATAGTGATGGTGCTAAGGAATTAATGATGGAAGTTAAAAAATTAGTTGAAAAAGACAAATTAAATAATTTATATATGTTATATGAATTCGCTGAAAATATTTACTTCCTTGATCGACCTGTTATTGCAATCCATTTTTATGATGAAGCAATGGAAATTGCTTCGGAATTAGGTAAGAAAGTACTAATTGATAAAATCAAAGATAGACTCAGACGTTGCTTCTACGCTGTTGGACAGTATTATTCGCCTGAGGAAGCTTCTATCGATGAAATTATTGATCTATTGCATGATCAAACTGATCAGGAGTTATACGACAATGCACAAGCAGAAATTTTTGGGGAATTGAATAAAAAATTAAATGAAAAATTTCCTTATACAACCAATGGTAAATGGGTTAAGGGTATTTCATTAGATAAAGCATTAAAAGAATCATTCGACTTAGTTTCAAGTGATATCCAAGAAACATTTGCTGTAAACGTTAATATGGCAGTAGAATTAAATCAATGCGGGATGCCCTGTTTTCCAGAAGAAATGGTTAAAAAAGGAAAGAGAGGCAAAAAGAAAAAGTCTAAAAAATCTAAATCAATAGTAGTCGTTGATGAAATAACTGAAACAGAGGTGCACCCAGAAGAGACAGAGAAGGAGACTATTTTATTTTCTTTATCAAATAAGTTAGGAGGAATTGCCTTTAAAATTCCTGGAGAAATTAAAATAAAGATACCTGAATTATATTCCATTCAAATAAAATCAGATGCTCAATACATGATTGAAGAGAGTCAACAGTTAGATAAGGATAGATTTTACATGAGAGCGGTAGTTCATGTTAAATCTCAAGATGATCTCATTATTAAAAAACATGCACATAAGGTATATGGCATCTTTTTTGAAAATTAAATTCTTCAAAAAATGTTTTAAAAAAAACATAATGCTTAATAGTGAAAAATTAGGAATTATTTAAAACCTAATTTAAAAGTGAGTGATAAAGATGTCGGAAAAGAAGCAATTTAGAGCTTATATTTTATTGAGATTAAGTGCAGTTGGAAAAGAATGGGAAGTTGTTGATAGGATTTCTAAGATATTTGAAAGGAGTAGGGTGCCATATGCATGTCCAGTTTATGGCGCTTGGGATGTTGTTGTAGAAATAACATTTAGTGAATTAAATCAATTGGATGGAGTGGTTACAAAGATAAGAGAAGATTCTGTCTTAAAAGGAATATGTGATGAAACAACCACAATGGTAGCTGCAAGGAATACTTATCCTTGGTAATTTTTTTAATTTTTTTATTTTAATGGGTTTTTATGAAAATTAATTCAATTGAAAAAAGCATAAAAATATCCTTTAAGACAGAAAATTCCCAAAATTTTTTTCTGGATGCAAGATTCTTAGAAAATTCAATTGATGAAGGAGAAATTCGTCCACTCATCATTTTATTACATGGGTGGAATAACAACAGATCTGAATTGGATTATTTAATTCCAGGTTTTTTAGAGAATAATTTTAAAGTTCTAAATTATTCATACAGAGGACATGGAAAAAGCACTGGGATTAGGGATCTTAGAATGATATATGATGATTTTGACCGAGTTTTAAATTATGTTCTTGATGGAGGAATCCCAGATATCGATTTTAACAACATAAATTTAGTCGGTCAAAGTTTTGGAGCTGGGATTTCCTTAACGAAAGGATATAAAAATGAAAAAATTAAGCATATATTTGCTTTAAATCCATTTTTTAATCCAAATACGACAATAAAATCAAATAGAAATATCTTAATTAGATTATATTTATGGTTTACGGGATTACGAATTGATGAAAAAAATGCTAAATTTCTTGCTCCAGAATATTATCTCGTATCAAAACCTGAAAATGCGTCAAGATTATTTTTAATAATGACCCGAAAAGATTCTTATATTCCTTTTTCAGAGAAGAAAAAATTATTAGAACATCTAAAGCTTCCCGAACGTAATATAAAAATTTTTAATACTGGAAATCATACTTTTAATGGCATCAAAAACGAGGTTTCGCAGCAAATAGTCTTATGGTTGAAAAAATTATACCTTATTAATTAGCACTTTTGAATACATCCTTGTAAGAATAATCTAAGATTGGGCATCTTTTCAAACATTTTAAACATTTATTACATTTTTCAGGTTTTATCCATGCAAGTTGATCCTCAATTAAAATTGCTTCAGAAGGACACATTTCAATACATATTCCACATCCGATGCATTTTTGAGCTTTCAAGATTAATGGAAAGATTTCTTTTAATATATCGATTAATTTAGATTCGTTTCCTTCATACATACGAATATTTAAACTTCCATCAGCGAAGAAATTAATTAATGTCATATCTTTCCGTATGTTTAATAAACCATTTTCAAGATTTAGCATCGGTCGGCCAAAAATGGATAGAAAATTTGTTAATCTTTCTAAATCCAAACCTTGATTAAACTTTCCTTCTAAAATTACTGATCCATCTTGGCAAGAACTTGCACCGATTGTATATTTAAGATCTAATTTAAGGTCATCTGAACTACCATATTTGACTTTAATTGGTTCAAGATTGAATTTTTTTAATAAATTCATTTGAGATTTTGGTAAATTTTTCCATCTCCATAATCCTAATGTTATCCATTCTTGAGGATAATTATTTTTTTCAGCATGTTCTTTTAACATTGAGAAAAAAAGCTGATATTCTTCAGGAAAATTTTCTTTTAAAAGCTCAATGTCAGATAATTTGTTTGCAGGACATGGAATACAGCCGACTCTTTCATATCCAAGTTCGTATAAAGGATTAATCTTTAAATCAATCTCCATTTGTGCTTTAAAAATGTAAAGCCAGACCATTAAGGCATTCCAATTATTTATAAGATTCACGTTCATTTGTGATGGAATATATGAATTTCTTGTTATTTTACCTTTCCTAGATTCATCTCGTCTCAAGAAGCTTTCATATTTACGGTTACCAACAAAAGTTAAAACACCTTGTGGAAAGTTATCTCTAATAAGATCGTTTATGTTAGATAATTTAACTACCTTACAACACCATCGAAAATCTTTTGCAGGGGGTCCAAAATTCTCTCTTGCTTCAGTATAAAAATTATTTTTTGATTCATATTTTAGAAATTTATCCTCCAAATTAAATTTTCTAACAATATAATTAACATACTCCACGGTTTCTTTAAATTCGATACCAGTATCAATGAAAAAGAGTTGAAAATCAATTCCTGATTTTATAAGTAACAATAGAAGCGCTAATGAATCTTTTCCACCAGAAAAGGACATTAATTTGGGGATATTGTATTTATTAGTTACCTTATTGATGTAATTAATTATCGAATATTCTTTTGAGTGAAGTATAGACTCGTTAATTTGTACTACTAAATCCCAATTTTGTCCTTTTGATAATATTTGAGGATCTTTTGGATTTGATTTATATTTTATTTTTACAGCCATACCCTTTTTTTGAGTCGATATCTCTTCACTTGAAAGTTGGGCAAAGCCTTGACCTATTAGAGCACCTTCTTTAGTTAAAATAAATGTAATATCCCCTTTTTTTATATTTTTTGAATGATCAATGATTCCAGGAATAAAGAGATTTGCACCTTTAATAATAGGTTGAACTGCATCATCTTCTACTTTAATCCAAGACTTTGGATGATGCTGTAAAATTCTTCTAGCTCCCTCCGGTTTAGGAATAAATTCCCATTTTTCATCAAGATTTAAAACATTATATCTTATAAATCCAATAACTTGTCCATCAATTACGATTTCATCCATTCTATCTTCATATGCAACTTTATTTAGAATGATTACCTTTTCATCTTCAATTATTTTGGAACAATCTGGTCCAAATTCAGTTTCAATAAGTGTTTTTATACGTTTAATATCATTGGAAAATGCTGGGCGACAATCATATGGAGGAGAAATTTTAACTAAAAAAGTATTATTTTGACAATTCGGACATGTCTTACTATCGATAATAGGTACATTGCAAATTTTACACCAATAAAGGAGGTTTCGTCCTAAAAACAAAGATGGCATTGATTTCTTCCTAAAAATGGAGATGTTAATTTATTCTAGAAGATAAAATTAATTTATTCTTTATTACTTTTATTCAAAAATTTATAAGAATAATTTATAAACGGTAGAATATTATGAGAATTAAGAAGTAACAAGTTGAATAATCGATGTCAGAATTACGTAAAAAAGCTGAAAGATTGATAAAAACAGCGATGGATTCAAGAGCCGAAGGTTTTTTCTCTGAAGCTGTAAAGACTTTGGAAGAAGTAATTAGTATTTATAAGGAATTAAATCTTGTAAAAGAACAAGCAGACATTGAAATTGAAATCGGAAACATTTATTGGCAAATTGGAAGACACTCAACTGCAGATAAACATTATAAGAATTCAGATGAAATTTATGATAAATTAAATATTCCGAAAGATAAAAGACACATTTCTAAGAAAGATCTACAAAAAAAAGAAAAAGCCGAAGAAGAAGAAAAACCAGAAGGCAAGTATTCTTTAAAGATGGTAGTAATAGGAGATCCTTCAGTAGGAAAATCATCTTTAATAAGGAGATTTTCTGATGATAAATTTGAAGAGTCGTATTCACCAACTATAGGAACTGATTTTAACTTAAAAATAGTGAAATTGCCCGAAATAGGAGTGGAAGTTTCGATGAGTGTTTGGGATATCGGTGGACATGAACAGTTCTCATCAATTAGGCAATTTTATTATCAAGGAGCTAATTGTGGACTTATAGTATACGATGTCACGCGAAAAGAAACGTTTAAATCAATTAAATACTGGTATGATGACTTGAAAAAATGGACAGGTCATATTTTGCCCATTGCGATATTGGGGAATAAAAGCGATTTAGAAGAAAAGGAAGTTTCAGAAGCAGATATCAACAAGCTTTCTTCGAGGATTCAAGCATCTTGGTATGAAACCTCCGCAAAAACTGGTAAAAATGTAAATGAAGCGTTTACAGAACTTGCAAAAAAGCATTTCAAAAAATAATTTTTAATCTTATTATCCAATCGTGTTATAAATGGGAAAAAGTACCTTTATTAAAGATGCAATTTATGGATACTTAATTTTTACTAATGAGCAAATAAGCTTAATAGATTCTTTTCCCATTCAACGATTAAAAAGAATTCGTCAATTAGCAGGATCTGAATATGTTTATGCAACTGCTACCCATTGTAGATTTTCTCATTCCTTGGGAGTCAGTTATTTGGGAGAGCAGTTAATTTCGAATTTATTAATGAAGAATAATCAGGATGAAAGGTTAATTTCAAAAATAAAAATTGCTGCTTTGTTACATGACATTGGTCATTCAAGTTTCTCTCATGTTTTTGAATCAATATTGGCGGATATTGGAAAAAATCATGAAGATATGACAGAATGGCTAATCAAAGAATCTGAGATTGCAGGTTTATTAGAAAAAATTGATCTTGATCCAAAAGAAATTTCCTTGTTAGCAGTAGGAAAAGTCCCAGGTGAGAAAAATAAGTATTTAAATCAAATTATATCAAGTGGAATCGATGTCGATTCTTTTGATTATATTGTTAGAGATTCTCAATTTTCAGGAGCATCTTATGGGTTTGTAGATATTTTTAGATTGATGTTAATGACGAGTGTGATTAATAATGAACTTGCAGTTAATTTAAATGCATTAAATACTCTCGAAGCATTTGTAATTGCTCGTTATGAATCATTTAAGAGTATTTATTTTCATAAAACCTCACGGGCAGCTCAAATTATGCTTGCAAACGCGTTGCAAAGTGTTAAAGAAGATTTAGGACTTACCGGATTTGACACTCCTCATGATTATTTAAAATGGGATGATTACAGCATGTGGTATAATTTATCCCAGAATAAAAAATCTAAGCCAATTATTGATGATTTATCACGGAGAAAGTTATTAAAAGTAGCTTATGATAGAAGTGCACACGCCAAGGATCAAATGTTTACTTCTTTAATAAATAATTTTCGTATCAAGGAACAAATACAAAGAGAAATCGCTGAAAAAGTAGATCTACAAACAAAAGATGTTATTATTGACTTACCAAACTTACCTTCAGTCCCTTATCACGCTTCAAGCAAGATTGATCCTCTAGAAATACCGATTTTTGAGGAAACTAAAGAAGGTTCAAAGAATATTAAGAGAGTTTCAGACGTTTCAAGCGTAATTGCAGCATTAAAAGGATTTTTAAATATTATAAGAATTTATACTTCAAGTGAAAATCGAGAAAAAGTCAACAAAGCAGCCAATCAAGTATTTGGTGAAGAAACTTTTTAATAAGATCGTTCAATCGAAAAAGAAGCTTTTTGCTGTGAAATTTTTTCTGTTAAAAAAGGATGTGTTTATAGCAATTTTTGCAATTTTCTATTTCTTTATTTCCTAATGCATTACAAAATTGTTTGCATATCTCATAAAGAATCCAATCATTTATTAGATCACAAAATAATTTAGCATCTTGCATAAAATGCAATTAT
>RDOG01000030.1 GCA_011365055.1 Promethearchaeota archaeon | reverse complement strand
ATAGTAATATTTAATTTCATTAAATAAAATCATTCCCCACTCATATTAATTTATTATTTTTTAAATTATTATTCCTATACTTTAAGGAATAATCATTAATTAATCTAAATTTTCTAAATTGTTTATGAGTTGGCTCAATAATAATTATTTTGCTATTGAATTTTAAGAAATTTTAACTATTTTGAGAAAATTAAATTATCTTATTGGACTTATAGAATTTTTTTTCTTATTTATTAATGCTTTTTTATCATTAAAAGTACAGAAATCATTAAATATAACTTAAGAGATGATTTTTCTTTTAAGTTGAAAAATATTATATATGTTTTAATTTATTATCGAATTAAATAAAAATAAAAAAAATTCTAACCTGATTAAAATGTTTTTTGAAATTTTAGGTATGTTATGTATCTTAATTTTCATTATTTGTACGTATTTTTTATTAAAACCTCATTATAGCTCAAAAACAATCTTTATTTTAATTGGGATTGGAATATTTTGTTTGATTTCTTTATATATCTTTAATGGAATCCATGAGCTTTTATTATGGATTTTAGCTGCAATATATGTATATTTTATTTATTTATATGCATTCAAAAGGGGAGAATTGGAGAAAAAAGTAAATATTACGCATTTTCGGATTTTTTTAGTGATAATGTTTGTAAGTTTTCTCTTATATATTTTTACATATATAATCTATTTCTATAGAATCAATTATGACGAAATAAGGTATTTATATGTTTCAGAACAAATAAGGAGAGGAAATCATGAATTTATATATTATTATGGATATGGAGATAGAATTTTAATTTTATTAATTAATGCAATAATTTTTAATTTCATAGAATTCTCATGGCATATAACCCGAATCTTGACTATTTGTTTTATAATTATTTCAAGTTTTGTTCTTTATATAGAATTAAAAAAAATTATTGATCCAGAAAAGACTGTTATAGTTGTAGGATTACTAAGTACATCTTTATTTGTTATTTCATTAATGTCGTTTCAAATTGACTTATTTCTTCTATATTTTTTCATTTTTAGCTTATTATTTTTATATAAGGGATTTGAAAATGATGATCTCAAAGAATTTATTTTAGGATTTATTTTATTTAATGTAACTTTATTTATTAAAATTACAGGAATTATGATAATTCCTATATTTCTTATTTATTCAATTAGTAGATTGCGTAAAGATAATTATAAGAAAAAAATTAAGTATTTTATTTTTTTTATTACTGAAATTGTAGCAATAGCACTTTTATTTTCAGTGTTCTATGAAAATATATCCCAAATGTTTGGTACTTTTATTAATAGAGTCAATTTTTTTGATTATAATTTTTTATTCATTGCATTTTTCCAGTTTTTTTACTGGATCGGAGTAAATCTTTTTAGTTTTCATGGGATGTTTAATATCATTGTAATTTCTTTTTCAATTTTTCAAGTTTATTCATTCAAGAAAAATAATCGCTATTTTGATAAATTTGGAGTATTTTGTGCAATCTGGTATTTTACATTTTATTTTTATATCTTTTTAGAAATAAATTACTTCCAAAATGAAATGTTCCAAATCTCTAATTTTTTATATTATGGTTATCGTTATGATATCCCTTTATTTTTACCCGTTTATTATATTATCGCTAGAATCACTATCTATTTTCGAAATTATTTTAAAGAAATTTATAATCAAAAAATTTTCTTGATTAATAAAAAGATTTTATATCGTCGTCTATCAATCTCTTTTTTATTTGGTTGTTTTCTATTCTCAGCACTTTATTCAATGCGCGCACAAACCAATGCTTATTTCAGCCAATATGAATATGAAAAAAATGCCTATGTGGGAATAATAAAAATTTCGGATCATTTGAACGAAAGAAATTTTAAAAATACCACAATTTTAACTTTGGATATACATCCAAATATAAGATCGTTGATCTATGTAATAACTAAAGGAAAATACACGATATTAGCAACAAGTCCGATAACATCGAATGTTTCTTTTTTTAACTTAATTGAATCTCGCAATATTACAGATATTATAATCTCAGAGTGGGAAATTCCCTCTTCAAATTATATTTATAATTATGTTAATAACTCAAATTTTATTATTCAAAGAAGTTATCTTGATATTGCTTCAAATGGAGAAACCAAGAATTCTAGCCTTATTCATGTGGTACCTTGGTGGTTATAAATTTAATAATTTTAAATAAGACTATTTCAAAATGATTGAAATAAAATTTTTTTTTAATTTGCTAGATATAATAACTTTTATTTTTGATTTAATTAAGTCTAGAAATGAATCTAGCCAAATTTATGCAATTCTTATCGATAATATCATATTAAAAACGATCACTCTCAATAATATTGATATGTAGCCATAAATTAAAATAAATAGCATAATAATTAAAAAACAGGGCATATAATCTAAAAATATTTTTAGATAATTACCCAATATATAATGAAAATCACCTTCAACAAATTTCTGTGTTAATATTTATTCATTAATTTTATAATTTCCTTCCTATTATTCCTACTTAATAAATTTACAAAATATTTAATTTTTCGAGTAATAAAAAATGAAAATAAATAAATTATTAAGACCTTGAATTTTTCTTTAATTAAACAAATTAAAATAATTAGAGTTAAAACTCCAGAAAATTATTATAAACAACGAGTTAATAGTCTTGAAAGAGTTTATCGATTTAACAATCGGAATGCCCGTATTCAACGGTGAAAAACATTTAAAATCTGCGTTGGATTCGTTATTAAGCCAATCTTATAAAAATTTTACATTAATCATTTCAGATAACGGATCTACTGACAATACTGAAAAAATATGTAGAACTTATGCCCAAAAAGATTCGAGAATTCGTTATTATAAGAACAATAAAAATATTGGGGCACCTAATAATTTTCAAAAATTATTGAACATGGCTACAACGCCTTATTTTATGTGGGCAGCTCACGATGATTTGTGGGAACCAACTTTTATTTTGGAGAATTTAAATTGCTTAAAAAAAAATAACAAAGCTATCCTTGTATTTTGTAATTTCGATTATTTTAAAGAAGTAAATAATATAAAAAGGCTAAAATCCAGCAACTATCCATTTTTCATCATGAATAATGAAGAAAATATATTTAAAAGATTAAAAAATTCAATATATAACAATTATGCGATGTTCATTTATGGAATTTTTCGCACAGAATTTTTAAAAAAAGCTTCCAAATTCCCAAAAACGTCAGAAGATGGCTATTTTGATGATAATTTACTCCTTTTCAGAGTAGCTTTTTTAGGATCTTTTCTTATGAATCCAAAAATCCTATTTCACAAGCGAACAAAATTGCTTTTTTTAAATAACTCATCTAAAAAAGCATCACAAAATATCACGTTTGTAAAAAATTTTTCCAAAAGACAAACGATATATAGACAAAATCTTCGTAAAATAATACTTAAGAGCAATTTAAAATTATTTAAAAAATTAATTCTATTACTCCATACATATAGAGTTCAAGTATATTTTTACTATCGAACAATTAAGAAAAGACATGCAAAATAAAACATAAATTTGTTTTTAATGTAATTATTAAATTTAATTTATATCAGTTAATCAAATTCTTTTATTTTTTCTTTCACATAATTTAGAAAATCTTTACCTATTTCATCATCTCTCAAACTAAAATCAAAGAACGCACGAGCATATAGTAAAAAATCTCCAATATCATATCTTTTTTCATCTTTATTAATTTTTAAATTCCAAATACTTTTTTTATTATTTTCAATTAATTTATCGATAGCATCTGTTAATTGGATCTCATTATTTTTTCCAGCTTTTAAATCCCTTAAATAATCGAATATCTTAGAACTAAAAATATATCTTCCATTTATTGCCAAATTACTTGGAGCTTCCTGAGGCATCGGCTTTTCAACAACACCTTCTATTATTGATGGATCTAAATTTTGATCTCTTACTTTAATAACACCATATTTGTGAATAATTCTCATATCAACCTCTTCAACACCAATTACAGCAGTAGCATTTTTTTCTTTATATACATTAATTAAACGGCTCAAATAATTTTGACTATTTAACGAGTGAATAATTGTATCACCAAGTAATACTGCAAATGGTTCATTATCAACAAAATTTTTTGCCAAATAAATTGCGTGACCCAATCCTAATGGGCTTTTCTGGCGAGTATAAAAAATTTGCACGTCTTTACAACATTTATCCATAAAATTTATATCTTCTAATAAATTTTTCTTATTTTTTGATTTCAATATTGAATCCAACTCATAATCGAAATCAAAATGGTCTTCAATACTTCTTTTTTTTGCTCCTGTTATTATTAAAATTTGTTTTATTCCTGCAGAAGCCGCTTCTTCAACAGCATATTGAATTACAGGCTTTTTTCCAACCGGAATCATTTCTTTTGGCTGACTTTTTGTTGCTGGTAATAACCTTGTCCCCATTCCTGCTGCTGGAATTACTGCTTTTATAATTTCTTTCAATTCTATCACTAGTTTCATAATTTTTTTATAATATCCATTTCAATAATCATTTTATAATGATTTTTCCATTCATTAATAATTTTTATATGAATATTAATTTAAAGGATCAATTTTACTCAAGAACATTATTAAACAAAAGAATTTTATATATTTTTAATTCTGAATAAAAATTGGAAATATCTAACGCTCAATCGTATAATAATAACGTGTATAATTTAAAATTTCACATTTATTTCTACTATAAATTTTTTTTAGTGATTTCAAACATCATTAAAAATTTTATATTCCGAATAAGATCAATTTATTTTTTTTTAACGTCTAGATAATATTCGAAAATTTCCAGTTGATAGCTCATTAATATCATTTTTTTCAAAAAAGTTACTTCAATTAATTTATAAAATACTATTCAATTTTTTTCCCTAATCATCTTATTTAAAATAATAATCTCGTTTTTATATATTTTTTCAAAAGAAAAATTGTCTTTTATAAATAAAGATGCGTTTTTTCCCAATCTCTTCTTTAATTCTTGATTTTCCATTAAATTAATAATAGCTTTTTTAATGGAATTTGAATCTAAGTCACATAAAATCCCATTTTTATTATTATAAATTAATTCTTTTATGCCTTTTACTCTTGTACCTATTACTGGTAATCCACAAGCCATTGCTTCAATTAAAGATTTGGGCATGCCTTCATAATAGGAGGGAAGAATAAAAACTTCAAATTTATTGATAAAATTCGGAATTTCTTCATTTACAATATAACCTTCGAAAATCACATTACTATTTTTTTGTTGAGCATGTTTAATTAATTCTTCTTTTAAGTTTCCTTCACCAATTAAATGTAGTTCAAATTTCGTATTACTAATAGCATTAATTAACGAAAATAAATTCTTTTGTTTTTCTAATCGCCCAACATAAACAATTGAATTCTCTAATTTCTTTAAATCTTTATTTTTAAATAAATTTATATCAACAAAATTAGGATTTATATTAATATTTTTATTTTTTAGTTTTAGATTTTTTTTTAAGTAATAGAGGTCCCTTTTTGAAGCAATTTCAATTTGATCTGCAGAAATTAGAGAAAATTTTTCTAAAATTTTAGTAATTATATTTTTAAATAAGCCAGAACCACTTTCTGATTGAAATAAAGATAAAATATAACCTGATCTATTTAGATAATTTTTCTTGAAAATCAATTTAGAAATTGCAGCAGTCCATGCTCCGTCTAATTGATTTGATTTATAAATATCGATTTTCCTTAATAATTTCCAGTTTAGAAGAGGAAGTAAAACAGAATACAAAGTCGAATTCATTGGAATTTTTTTAGGAATTATAGAAATATTTTTTGGTAAAAGTCTTTTTAATTTTAAATCATTTTGATTTCCGTATGTAAAAAGATAAATGTGTTTGAAATGTAAACTTAATTTTTCATATAATTTAATTTCTCTTTTAAATATTCCTTGTTTATACCATTTCTCTAATGAAATATCTCTAGTAAAAAATAAACCTAATGTAAAATTTTCAAAATTTTTCATCAGAATTTCCGAGTCTGTTAATTATTTGATTATTATACAATATAAACAATAAAATTAATTCTTTTTATTTTTTTAAATTATGCCTACTTTTATTTTTTTCAAATAATGGTTTAAATGATTTTAATAACATATTTGATTATCGGAAAATTCAAGTTTTTAACAATTTTTTTATCTTCCTCGTCTAATACTTTTAGAATTCTCAAAAGAATTAAATAAATACCAACAGAAATAATTGCAATAATGCAAGTCAGAATGAGATCTTGGAATAAATCAACCAAAAATAGTTGGATGCTCATTAAAGAACCAATTAAAGTCATTTTAAGGATAAATATTTTAGGAAATTCAATTTTAACATATCTTTTAGTTAAAATAAACATAAATATATTCGTTAATAAAATTGTTATGCCTGTACTAATTATCATTCCATTCACAGGCCCAAATATTGGAATAAAAATGATTATTAAAGCAATTTTCAAAATAATTATAATGTGAGAAAACAAAACTATTCCCAATTTTTTAATTATGAAAAGAATATTAACGATTATATCTCCCCAACTATAAAATATCATAAAAAAAATTGCTAATTGGCAAGCTATTACACTTTCTATATACTTTGGAAGGATTAAAATTATAAAATATTTTATTAGAAAAATAGCGATAATAAAAATTGGAAGAAAGATAATTGTCGTTGCTTTAAATACTTTTTTAAAAAATTCATCGTATTTAGAATTGTCTTTTAAGTTAGAATTATTAATATCTTTTGTTAAAAATTCTGTCCCTGTTATTTGGGTAATATCTTGTAAAGGTTTCTTCAAACTTGCATAAACTATTTGATTAAAGCTATTTGTGAAAGAAATAAGGGCGCTTTGGACGATAGTTGCACCAAAAACCAGCACTAATATATTATCTATTCTCCAAATTAATATGAAGTTTAAAACATTTATAATATAGAGAAAAATATTATAATACCAAATTTTTTTTAAAGAGATTTCTTGATCTTCATTTTTAAAATTATTTTCATTACCTTCAACTTTTATAAAATTGATATTTTTTTTTGAACTCTTAATATAATATCCCACTAACATTATAACGTCAATAATATATGCTAAGATGTATATCCCTATTAAAAAAAATAAATCCTGAAAAAAAAAGACGCTAATAATAATTAGTAAAAAATATATTATACTATAGATTGATTGAATAATATTTACAATCAACTGTTTGAAATGTGCCTTTAAATAAGCTAAAAAAAATTCTTGGAAAAAGCTAGGAATTATTATAATTGAAATAAAAAAAAGAATTGGAAAAATATTTGA
The DNA here is from genome assembly GCA_011365055.1 of Promethearchaeota archaeon. The sequence continues at coordinate 35,024 of RDOG01000030.1, read as the reverse complement.
AAATATTGTTAAACTGAATAAAATACAAGTAAAATAAATCAATAATCTTGAAATTATTCCAATTAATAAAGATTGTTTTATAAATTTATTCTTTATATCAAATTTATTTTTTATATTTATTTCAGGAATAAATCTAAGGACTCCTCCAGAAATCCCTAATGACGCTATTAAATTAAAGAAAAAAATTAAATTAAACCCTACTTGATAATAGCCATAATCAGAAATTGATAATATATAAATGATTAGGAAAGAACTGAAAGTGTTTAAAATCAAAACAATATTAGAACCTATAAAATTAAAGAATACACCTTCAAAAAATCTTTGTGATAAATGTTTTTCATTCATATAACTATCTCTTTTTTATAATCCATACTTTTTAAACACTAAAACCTATTTCAAAATGTAGGTTATTTATTATTTTTTACTAATATTGCTACTATGTTTTGTTGAAAGTTATTAATGAATGGGATATTTCCCAAGCTTTTTTCAATGAAATATCTAGTTTTAAAGTTATTAAATGGTATTAATAAGTTAAAAAAAGTGAATATTTTCTGAATTTTTAAATTTAAATTTTTAGTATAGTATTTAATTTCATTTTTTGTCAGAAAATCATGTCCTCCCCAAATAATTTTATTCCTTTCTAAATCTTTCTTTCTATATTTAAGCAAATAATCTTTAATTAATTTGAATTTTCTAAATAAATTGTGATGTGGTTCAATAATGACAATTTTTCCATTATTTTTTAGGAATTTTAATAATTTCTTAAGTAACTTTATTCTTAAAGGTAAATGATGTAAAGTTGAAATAAACAAAATGTAATCATATTTTTTATCTGCCTTAAATTTCCAAATATCGTTGGAAATTATCGTAATATTTTTAATTTGTCTTTGATTAATTTCTTTTTTAAATTTTTTTGTTAAATCTTCTCCAATTTCAACGGCATCAACTTTTTTAACATATTTACAATAATTAACAGTATAATAACCAGTACCTGCTCCAATTTCGAGGATAATTTTTTCCTTTTGATTTTTGAAGATTTGATTTAAATTTTGTTTTATAATAAAATTAGAATAATTTTCCTCCGAATATTCATGTATTTCATCGTAATTCTCACCAAATTCATTATCATAAATATTTTTATTCCATTTTTTATTAATATCAATAAAAATTTTCATATTATCATTACTTAAAATAGAGGGTTTTATATGAGAAGGCATAAGAAGAAATTTCAAAAAGTCTTTTTTATTTAGCATTTCTATTTTTCTTACCATATTATAGGAATTAAGAGATATATTTTAAATATTTTTTAATAAATCAAAAAATATACCCGAATTCAAATAAAGGGATATATATTAATTATTGAAAATTTTTTGAATGAATAAATGGTGAATTCTTTTTAAATTTTATATTATAAAATAAATCAAAAAAAATCTATCTTGAGGCTGAATTAATTTGGATAAATCAATAAAGCTTGGAAAAAACGTGATTTTTCATAAAAATGTTAAGATTGGGATGAATTCAATCATTGGTAATAATGTTGAGCTTGGCATTAATGATAATGAATTAATAATTGGAGAAAATTCCACAATTCGTTCCTATTCAATTATATATGGTGATGTAAAAATTGGAAATCGCTTTACAACAGGACATAGAATTATGATTAGGGAAAAAACTACAATTGGTGAAAGTGTAATTATTGGAACTAATTCAATTATTGATGGTAATTGTCAAATCGGTAATAATGTGAGTATCCAAAGTGGTGTCTATGTTACATGGGGTGTGAAAGTTGAGGATAATGTATTTATGGGACCATTTTCTAAAACTACTAATGATAAATATCCTCCAACAAGAGATAAATCAGCTCTTATTGGACCTGTATTAAAAAAAGGCTGTTCAATAGGTTCAGGCGCTATAATATTGCCCGGAATAGAAATTGGGGAGAACACTTTAATTGGAGCTGGATCCATTGTCACTAAAAACATACCACCAAATGTTATTGCATTTGGTAATCCTTGTAAAGTTGTAAAAGAACTAAAATAATTCATTAAAAATTATAAATTAATAAAATTTCTACAGAAAAAATAAAAATTAAAATTAGAGCAGTTTTCAAGGTGAAGGAACAAATTAAACTAACTATCGGCATGCCCATTTATAATGGTGAAAAAAAAATAGCGATTGCATTGGATTCCTTATTAAACCAGACTTTTAAAAATTTTATTTTGATAATATCAGACAATAATTCAACTGATAATACAGAGAATATCTGCAGATCTTATCAAAAAAAGGATTCAAGAATTAAATATTACAGAAATAAACAAAATATTGGGGCAACTAATAATTTTCAAAAAACATTAAACATGGCAAAAACACCTTATTTTATGTGGGCAGCTCATGATGATGTATGGGAACCAAATTTCATTTCTGAATTAATTTCTATCTTGGAAAATGATAAGAATTTTATTCTTTCTTTCTGTAATTTTGATTTAATATCTGACGACGAAAAAGATAATAGGTATAAAAATGATAACTCTTCATATTTTCTTTTTAGCAAAATTAGAGATACTTATACAAGATTAAAATATTCAATACATCAGAACTTAGCAATGTATATTTACGGAATTTATCGCACTTCCATTCTTAAAAAAATTGGAGGATTTTCAACTCGTTCTAAAGGAGGATATGGGGATGATAATTTATTATTAATGAGGCTAATTTACCATGGTAAGTTCTATATGCATCCAAAACTGCTGTTTCACAAACGAGATAGAAGTTATGTTGAACCTAACTCAAAAATTACGAAAATGATTGCTGCTTTTTCGACTGCGAAAGATTATTTTGTTAAACAGACAAGATTCCAATCATTTTCAAGAAAAATAATAAAAGAAGGGAATATTAGCATTGCTAAAAAAATTCTTTTAATATATAATACATTCATATGTCAAATTTTTATTTATTTAATAATTTTAATTAATAATTTTTTGTTAAATCAATCCATTTCTCAAAGGAAATTATCCAAATATCTTCAAAAAATATTTTTAAGAGATAGATTTAATAGATTAAAATAACGCGTTTATTCACTTTTTTTTCTAAGAAAACCGTTTTTACAATATGATACAAATAATTTATGATAGGTTTCATCTATTTCAAAGTTTTTATTGATTGTTAAAAATTCATTAATTGCTTCTAAAGGATTATTTTTATCCCAATCATCTTGAGCTCCTTGTAATCCTAATAATTCAGGCATTATTGTATCGAATACGACTATATAGCCACCTGAACTTATAAAATTCTTGTATAAATCCAGTTCTTTTAGAACATGTGATTTATTATGGTTTGAATCGAGGCAAACTATTACCTTAGAATTGGGTATAATCTCATTCTTAATTTTTTCTATTGTATCTTGACTTATAGAACTCCCTTCTATCAATTTAATACGTTTAATCATTGGGTGGCTTTCTATCATTTTTTTATTATGAGGTCTAATTTCGATGTCAATTCCGATAATTTTACCTTTTCCAAGTAATTCAAGCAAGGATGCATAATAAATTAACGATCCGCCATGTGCAATACCGCATTCTATAATGAAATCAGGTTTAATTTCAAAAATTAATTCCTGCATTAATATCATATCGTTAGGAAGCTGAATAATTGGAACTCCTAACCAAGTAATTTCATACGATATTTTATTTTCCCAACCAGTTCTTGTCCATTGTTTAGCATCTTTTTTTAATAATTCAATATTTTTATCTCTTTTTTTGTTAATATATTGTTTTATTTCCATAATATCTTCTTTTGAAGGCCAATTCATTTTAATTCCTCGTTATTTTTTTTTTATATTTAATTTCTAAATATTTTTTTATTGCATCCTTCCAATGTGGCAATATGATACCTAATTTTGTTGCTTTTGTATTTCTTAAAGCAGTGTAAATAGGTCTCCTCATTTTTCCCTCTTTCCCTTTTCTATCGACTGGAATTAATTCAATATAAATATTCATAATTTGAAATATCTCTTTAGTAAATTCATACCAAGTACAGGAACCTTCATTTATTAAATGATAAATTCCATTGGACTTGGAAGGATGTGATATTAATTTTAATATAGCTTTACTTAAATCTCCTGTATAAGTTGGTGAAATAGTTTGATCATTACTAATTTCAAGACGGGATACTTTCTTTGCATCTTTCAATCTGTTATCTGGAAAATTTCCACCTTTTGATTCTGCTCCTTGAAGACCATACAGACCACAAGTTCGAATTATAATAGAATTTGAATAGGATAATGCAGCTATTTCACCTGCAACTTTAGATAAGCCATAGATTTGAAGAGGTCCCGTTTTATCAGTTTCTATATAAGGTTCTCCCTTCTTGCCATCAAAAACATAATCTGTGCTAATAGTTACAAATAATTTATCCATTTTTTCGCAAATTCTCGCCATTTCCCTTACTGCAATGCAATTCACTTGAAATGCAGGTATAGGATTGTTTTCACATAATGGAACATTATGATATGCTGCAGTATTTAATACAACATCGGGTAAATATTCATTCATATATGATGAAAAGACTTGTGAGTTAGTAATATCTAATTCTTTCTCACTTGGTGCAATAATTTGATGAGACAAATCTTTCGCATCATTAATTAACATACTTCCAAGTTGACCAGATTTTCCAATAATTAATAACCTAATCAATAATCCTCCTTAATGGCATTTGACGTCCCAAATGTAAGGAATATCGTTATTAAAAGGATCTAATCTTTCTGATCTTGATTGATCGTGAGTATGTGTACAGCAATTCGCTACGATTGCATAAGGTTCACTCATTCCTTTAAACCCATTCCAAACAAGTGGGGGAATAACTACTAGTGAATAATTATCTGGACCCAAAAATATTTCCATAAGTTCTCCTTTTGTTTGTGAATTCTTTCGATCGTCGTATAATACAAGTTTAATTCTTCCATAAATGCATACATAATTTAAAGTCATTTCTTGATGTTTATGCCAACCTTTAATAACGCCCTTATAAATTGTTGAAAAATATATTTCCCCAAATTCTATAAAATGTGGATCATCTTTTCTTATCATGTGAAAAATCGTTCCTCTTTCATCTGGAATTCTCTTTTTTGAAATTATTTTTACTCCTTCTATATCTCCCATTTAAATCACCTTAATTTCTGGAATTGGAATAATAAATTTCCCACCTTTTTCTCTATAATCTTTTTGTTGATTCATTATTTCATTTGCAAAGTTCCAAGCTAAAATTAAAACATAATCAGGTTGCAATTCCAATAATTTATCAGTCGAATAAATTGGAATGTGATTTCCAGGCATAAATAATCCTTGTTTATGTGGATTTCTATCAACAATAAAATCTATTAAATTTAAACCAATTTCCGAATAATTTAACAAAATACAACCTTTTGCAGCAGCACCATATGCAGCAATTTTAAATCCTTTACTTTTTAAAGATTTTATTAATTTAACTAATTCATTCTTAATGTTTCTAACTTTTACAGCAAATTCTTTATAATATTGGGCATCTTTTAAACCAATATCTGATTCTTCTTTTAATAAATCTTCAACTTTATCTGAAATGGGGCTAGAGCTATCTTTTAACATTGCAAATATTCTTAATGAGCCTCCATGGATTGCAGTTCGCTCAATATCTACAATTTTCATCCCATGTCTCTTAAAAAGATTTGAAACTGAAGTTAAAGAATAATAGCATAAGTGTTCATGATAAATGGTGTCAAACTCATTTTTATCAATCATTTCTCTAACATATGGAAACTCAAAAATACCAATACCTTCTTTTTTTAGGAGAATATTAATTCCCATAATAAAATCATTTAAATTTGCCACATGAGCTAAAACGTTATTTCCAATTATTATATCAGCTTTTTTTCCCTCTGAATTCAATTTTTTGGCGGTTTCAGTATTGAAAAAAGCGCAAAGTGTTGATATACCCTTCTCTTCAGCAATTTTAGCTATATTTTCAGCTGGCTCAATTCCCAGAATTGGTATGTTATATGGTTTAAAAAATTGCAATAAATATCCATCATTACTCGCAATTTCAATTACTAAATTTTTTTCAGATAATTTTTCGCGTTTAACGAGCTTCTCAACTAATTCTTTTGAATGATGGAGCATTGTTTCGGAATAAGATGAAAAGTATAAATATTCACTGAAAAGAATTTTTGGATCAACTGTCTCATTAATTTGAATAAGTGAACAATTGCTACAAAAAACTAATTCTAATGGAAAAAATTGTTCCTTAACTTTTAATTTTTCCTCTGGAATTAATGCATTTGCTAAAGGCATTTTTCCAAGTGATAAAATTGTTACTAATTCTCTATGACCACATGATCTGCAAGCAATTATTCGTGGCATTTTAAGTTAATTCTCCGAAAAATTTTTCATACCATCTTATCGTTTCCTTTAATCCAGAGGTTAAATCGAATTTTGGATGCCAATTCAAGATATCGTGAGCCTTTTTTGATGATAAAAATTGCTCAAAAATTTCCACTAATTGTAAATTCAATATTTTAGGTTCAATTGATTCTTTTTTCATCAATTTACATATATTATTAACTATTTCGATAACAGTTATTGGCTTTTCATTACTAAAATTAAAAGCTTCCCCAATAATTGTCTTTATGTTATTTTTTTCTATCAATAACAAATATGCATTCACTATATCTTTTACATATATATAATCTCTAACAAATTTTCCATTGCTTCTTATTATTGGTATTTCGTTATTTAGAATAGATCGAACAGTTCCAGGTACAATTCTACTCCAATTTAAATCTCCTCCTCCGAATATATTCCCACATCTTGATATTACAACAGGTAAATGATATGAATAGTAATAAGATTGAGCGATTAAATCCGTACAACTTTTTGAAACGTCATATGGATGTATGCCTTTTAAAGGCATTTCTTCTGTATAGGGTAAGTTATTACTTATACCATAAGCTTTATCACTTGAAGCAACAACAATAATTTCAATTAAATCTTTAAATTTTCTACAAGCTTCTAAAATTTGATAGGTTCCTCTAATATTACTTTCAAAAGCTTGTAATGGATCCCTGTATGCAGCTCCTACAATCGTTTGTGCGCCCAAATGAAAAATTATGTCTATTTTAAAATCATTAATTGTTCTTTTTAGTAGAGAATAATCTTCTAATGAACCATTAACCATATGACATTGTAAATAATCTTTACTTCGGAAAAATTCTGATTGAAAATCATTATCCCTTATTAAAGCAATAATTGATGAACCTTTTTTTATTAATTCTTTTATGAGCCACGAACCAACTAATCCAGTAGCCCCTGTAATTAAAATTTTTTTTTCTTCCCAGTTATATTCATTCAATTTTAAAAAATCTCCTTTTTTATTTAATCAATCTTTCCAGATTTTCCAGGGGGCTTTTCCAATTTCCCAAAGTTCGCTCAGATATCTTAAATCTCTAACATTATCCATACATTGCCAAAATCCTTCATGAAAATATGCCATTAGTTCCCCATCTTTTGCGATATTTTCTAGAGGCTCAGCTTCCCACCTTTGTTTATCATTTTCAATATAATCTAAAACTTTAGGTTCTAATACAAAAAATCCTCCGCTTATAAAACTATTCTTAATTATTGGTTTCTCCTTAAATTCAATTACTTTTTTTCCTTCAAAAACCATTTCACCAAATCTAGCAAGAGGTCTAACTGCTGTTATTGTAGCTAATTTACCATGTGACTTATGAAAATCTACTAATTTCTTGATATTAATATTCGCAACTCCGTCACCATATGTCATCATAAATGTTTCATCTTTTAAGAACTGCATTAATCTTTTAATTCTTCCACCAGTATCAGTATCGATTCCAGTATCTATTAAATGAACATCCCAATCTTCTGAGAGACTTGAATGTTTAATTATTTTCCCAGATTTTGTGTTAATTAATAAATCATCACTCATTAAATGATAATTTAGAAAAAATTGTTTAATAATTTCACTTTTATAGCCCAAGGATAAACAAAATTCTCTAAAACCATAATTATAATATATCTTCATAATATGCCATAAAATTGGCATTTTTCCTATTCGAACGATTGGTTTTGGTATTTTATCCGTTTCTTCTGCTAAACGAGTTCCCAAGCCACCGCATAAAATAACAACTTTCACAATATCTAATCTTCCATATTAGCTTATTTCTATTAGATACGATTTTTTTTGTATTGAATAAAAATGTTTCTAAAGAATATTTTGTTGTATAATGTAATTAACAATTTGTTCACCAGCAGTTCCATCCCCGAAGGGATTTTTCCAATCGGCTTTTTTATTAAGCATCATTTTAACGGCATTACTAACTTCATCAGGGTTTGTATTAACTAGGACACTAGCGCCTACTTCTATGGTTTCTGGAATCACATATGATTTTTCTTTTACATTACGAAAAGTGACAGAAGGAATTCCAAGAATACAACTTTCCTCCTGAACTCCACCAGAATCTGTTAAAACTAATTTTGCAGAGGCTTCTAAATTTAAGAAGTCTAAAAAACCAACTGGATCGATTAAAATAATTTCACTACTCACTTTAAGCTTAAATTCTTCAATTTTTCTTGCAGTTCTAGGATGTACCGGAAATATTACAGGATACGAGTACTCTCTTGAGATTTTTGATAAACTTTCTAAAATACCAATTAAATTTATTTTAGAATCAACATGCTCTTGCCTATGAGATGTAACTAAAAAATAATTTTTAGGTTTTAGATTGTATTTATTTAAAATTTCTGATTTTCTTTTTGCTATCTCTAAGGATTGAAAGACTGCATCAACAATTGTATTACCAGTTGTTAAAATTTTATCTTCAGGAATACCTTCATTTAATAAGATACTTTTTGAGTATTCAGTTGGAGCAAATAAATAATCAGAAATGTGATCAATCAGTTTTCTATTAATTTCCTCTGGTAAAACCGAATCTCCATGAAAAAATTTTATGTTTCCTTTTTCATCATATGTACGGAGACCAGCTTCTACGTGCCCACATTTAGCCGGTAATTTTGCTGCGACTATGGCACCCGCTAAAACGGAATTCGTGTCACCTTCTAACAGAACTACTTCAGGTTTTTCTTTTAATAAAATCTCTTCAATTCCTATCATCATTTTTGCGGTTTGTTTCGCATGAGAATCAGAACCAACATCCAAATTATATTTAGCGTCAGGTAATTCTAAATCTTTAAAGAATACTTTATCCATATCATATGAATAATGTTGACCAGTATGAAGTATGAAATAATCTAAATTATGTTTCTCACAAGCCTTTATAACTGGAGACATTTTAATAATTTCAGGGCGAGTTCCAATAATTATAGCTATCAAATCTTTTCTCCAATGCTTTCAGAATTTATAAAATCAATAGAAGAAAACATTAAAAATTTTACCTATAATTAGTTTTCATTAGTCGATCCATAATTTGTAAATAATGGAACATAGATGAATATATAAATTACGATTATAATGATTTAAAGATGAATAGAAATAAATTTATTCGTAAGAATAAGAGAATTTGCGCATTAGTTTCATGTAATTTATCCATGGCACCTCGACTTAGAAAAACAGCAGAATCTTTAAGTAATAAAGGTTATGATGTATCTATTATTGCGTGGGATAGAACCGGAGAAGAAAAAAAATATATAAAAACAAATAATTATAAAATAATCAATATTTCAATTAAGCAAAGGAGCACAAATATTCTTTTTATGTTCTTATATTTTGTTTATTTTTTGATTAAAGCTTTAATATATTCGATCAAATTAAAATTTGATATAATTCATTGTTATAATTTTGATGTTCTACCTATTGGTATAATTAATAAAAAATTAAGAAAGAAGAAATTGGTATATGATGCAGCAGAATTATATGGAGAAATGTTAAAAACTATCAATGTTCCTAAAATTATACCGTACATCGTGTATTTATTTGAATTTAGATTGGCACGATTTTCAGATCTTAATATTACAGTAAACCACTTAATAAAAAAATATCTTTTATATAAAGGAGTAAATAACGTCGTTGATACTATGAATTGTCCTATTATGACGGGTTGGGAAGCAAATGCTAATTCAGTAAAAGAAATTAGAAAGAACTTGAATATTGAAGATAAATTTGTTGTGGGATTTTATGGTACTTTAACTTATTATAGAGGATTAGAAGAGCTTATAAAATCTGCTGAAATCATTTCAAAAACAAATTATGATATTCAATTTTTGATTATTGGAAGAGGATTATTAAAAAATAAACTACAAAATATAGTAAAAATCAAAAAATTGGAAAATATAAAATTTCTTGATTATGTACCTTATGAGATTATTCCTAATTATGTATCTGCGACAGATCTTCAATGTATCTTAAATTCTCCAAAATTAGAAGTGTGTCATATCGGAAATCCTAACAGATTTTTTGAGTCTATTTATCTAGGACGACCTCTTTTGGTTTCAAATTTTGGTACTCTTAAATATTTAATTGATGAAATTAAATGTGGAATGACTGTAAATCCAGAGGATCCAAATGATATTGCTGAAAAAATTATTACTTTATATAAAGATCCTGATGCTAGAAAGAAGATGGGAGAATTTGGAGTAAAAGCTGCTAAAGAAATCTACAATTGGGAATCTCAAAGTATTAAATTTCTACAAGAATATGAAAAACTTTAAAATTTAAAAAACTCATGCGATTTAAATGACTTCAATTGAAAAGGAAAAATTAAATAATTATATGAACGAATTGATGGAATCAAATAATTCCATAACAGTTAGGGAGGTCATTAATAAATTTAAAGAGAAATTTGATATTCAAGAATCATTTATATACAAATACTTGAAAAGTAACGAAAAATTTTCTTTTAAAAAGAAAATAAGAGAAAATTCCCAAAAATCCTTAAAAATAAAAGATTTTTTTAGCAATAAATTTGAAAATTTCATTAGATTTAGATATTTAGATGTGATTTTAATTTTATTAAACTCAATATTTTTTTTAATTTTTTCCTTTTTTTCAATAGAAATTCTCTTTTTTATTTATATAAAAATGTTTATTGGTTTAATTAATTCATACTTGGTTCCAGGTTTTTTAATACATCAGATCTTCTTGATTAATAAAAAGTTAAACAAGTTAGAAAGATGTTCTACTATTTTTGGTTTAAGTTTTATGATAACAAGTTTCTATTTTTTACTTTATAATTGGATATTTAGCTATATTGGAGAGATAGTCAATATTTCATATGCAATATTAAATATAGCTTTAATTGGAATATATTTTTTGCTTAAATATAAAAATCTAGAGAGATATAATAATTCGGGTTTGAATTTAATAAAAGTTTTTAAAAGTTATAAATATTTCCTTTTAATTTTTATTTTAACGATAATTATTTATTTATTAATAAAATCTTGGAATGTATTTCAAACACCTCTTTTAAATAGCTCTTCAGATCCATGGATTCATTATGCAGTGGTAAGGGATATTTTAAATAATAATTATTTTTCGTTTGATTATTATTCAATTTATAATTTTTACCTTCCCATTTGGTATGTATCATTAACAGCTTTCAAATTAGTAACGGGATTAGGACTCATTAATGCTTTACAACTTTTTACTCTGTTCATTGGAATAGGCGGAATCTTATTTATATCAACACTGACTTTAAAATTCACAAAAAGATTAAAAATAGTCATGGCGATTGGATTATCCTACTCTATCATTAATCCATTTATTATTTTATATACGTCTTTAATTTGGCCTCAATTTCTAGGGCATGTTTTCATTCCATTTTCTCTAATTTTTTTATTCTTATTACAAGAAAAAGGTGATATTTATAATTCCGTATTATTAATTTCGTCTTTCATTCTTATACTTTTTTCACACATCATTTCCGCTTTGGTATTAATAGGAATCATAGTTTTTATCGCAATAACATTATTTTTTGCTAAAAAAATTAATAAATATATGATTATTTCAGGATTAATTTGTATTTTGTTCTTCCTTTTTTGGTCTTTATTATATTATAAGGATTTATTTTTTTCTATGTTCCAAATAACGATGGGATATAATCTAAATCCTTTGAACACATCTATATTATCAACGACTTTTATTATCGATTATCAAAAAATTATTAATTTTGGTATTATTTTATTGTTAATTGTTGGATTCTTATCTGTTGCTTATCTATTTGCTAAAAAGTATGAACTAACGCATTTTTTTAAATATGAGTTAAAATTTTCAGTTAAAACGATTTTAATTATTTTAGCAATCGTTTTAATAGTTACCAATCCGTTTTTTTGGTATTTCGTGCCATTAAAAAATGAATATTTTCAACAATTACCTATTTTTATATATATTTTAAATTTTATAGTATTTATAATCCCAATTTTTTTTACTATCCTAGGTGTTTCAATAATTTTTACCGCAAAGGGTATTAGAAATTATAATATATTAGCTTGGGGGATAAGCATCGCTTTTATCGGTACTATGATAATCTTTTTACAGGACATTATATTTGGAGGACGCGTTCTAAGTTTTGGATTTGATTTTATAACGGTAGTAACAGGAGTAGGAATGTTTTTTCTGGTTGAGAGATTTAAAAACATGAAGCAAAAATATGTAATTTTTATTTCAATTTTACTAATAGCTCTTCCATTTCCATTAATAATAAGAAATGCTCATTTATATGGTATTGGAACGACATCATACTCTGATTATTGCATGTACCAGACTCTTGGAAATCATTATAATAGGAGTAATTACGTTCTATCTGATTTTAGAATGGATTACCTAACAATTGGTATATTTTGGGATAGAGAATCGGATCTAAAAATTATAGGAGATGTTAATACATCTGATGGTTATAAATTAGCAGTATATCCAGAAAATTTAAACTATTTATTAAATTATATTAAAGAAATTGCGAATAATACAGGTTTAAAAATATCCAAAATTTTAGTACCTATTTCAAATAGCTACATATCTATTGGTCCACTTGATGCTGCAGTTCGAGATAATGTCATCCCATCTCGTATTCTAACTCAAGAGGATTTCAACTTCTACAATAATCACAGTATTTACGATAAAATATTTGATAATGGTAATTCTATGGCATATATTATTAATATTTTATAGAATTAATAAATTATCGATATTTTTTAACGTGATTGAATAATTTAAAGTAAATTTGTTCTATTTTATCAGTATTTTTTTTGAAATTTCCCTTTAATTCAACTATTTTTTTCGCTTGTATTCCCACTCTTAAACGTAATTTTTCATCTTCTATTAGATTTAATAAAATTCTTGATAATTGTTTGACATCTTTTTTCTTGATCAAAAATCCATTTTTATTATTTTCAATCCATTCTTGAACTCCACCAACATTGAATACAACAACAGGTAATTTATTATACATAGCTTCCATTGTGCTTAAGCTAATTGCATCAGATAAAGTGGTTGAAACATAAATATCTGCAGCTCGAAGATATTTTGCCAGGTTTTTTTTTGAAAGCCATCCTACAAATTTCACATTTTTTTCTAATTTGAATTTTATTACTTGTTTTTTTATAATTTCTAATGTCTCACCTTCACCAGCAAATACATATTGAATATTTGGATGCTTCTTTACAATCTCTCTTAATGCCCAAATTTGGTAAATTTGTCCATATATAATTCCAAAACCTCTAGTACACAATATAATTATTGAATCTTCAATCAGTCCTAATTCCTTTCTTAATTCATTTTTATCGACAGATTCAGGTAAATAATCATCAAAATTTATTCCTATATAATTTACAGAAATTTTTTTTGAATTAGGATTTAATAATAATGCGGTTTTTTTAATATCTTTTGAAGAAGCGATCATATAATCAGCAAAATTAACAGAATGTTTGCAGAATATTTTTGTTAACGGTCTCTGGGAGTGAATTAATATATCAGAGCCAACTAAAGAAAGTAATAATGGTCTTTCTCTACAAAGTGCTGCAGCATTACCATATAATTTTAGATCATAAGCATGAATGATATCCGGTTTAAATTTTTTAATATAATATTTAATTAAGAATGAGGTAATCAATTTTTTAATGAATGGAAAACCAATATTAAAAATTGGTATAAAGGGTTGGAACATCTTGAATCCATAATTATTTCGATCATAATTACGTTCGAATGAAAAAAGAGCTATATCATGGCCTTTATTTTTAAAATAATTAACATATCTTTGAACATGGATACTGCTAGAATATCCGATAAATAAAATTTTCATTTAATTCCACTCATTTTTTACTAATAAATCTCTAAAATATCTTTACGATAAATTCTTAAATCATCTTTTTATAAATTCTTTGATTCAAATCTATAAATATCAAATAGGTTTAAATTGACAATTTTGATTTTTATAAAATCTATTTCCGCTTTAATAAAATCATAATTTTAATATTATCAAATTAAAACCTAATGAAAAATGAAATTAATTCCCTGAATATTTATTGTAAACAAAATTTAAATTTCTTTGATAAATATCTTCTTGATAATTTTTAATAATTTTTCAGGTAAAAATGAAAAACCTTTATCGATCTCCCATACAGAGATTAATTTTCCATATCTGACTATAACAATAAATAATCCCAAAAATATTAATATATTAAAAGGAATAAAATAAATTTGTGGGAAGATTAAGCTAAATATAGTCCCAATAATAGCAATTGGAAGAGTTTTTACAAAGAATTTTATCGGAATAATAACATGTTCTCTGATTTCAACATATTTTGTACAAAACAATAAAATAATTATCGTATAAGATATACGTAAAGTATAATCCCCAATTATTACTCCAATCACTCCTAAATATGGTAAAAAAACATATAGAATAGTTAAACCCATATATGAAATTGTATTTGAAATCAAAATCTGCCAATTCTTTCCAAGAGCAAAAAGTACGCCAGTAAATGCATAGTAAATTAATGGTATGACTCCAGATATGACTAACCAATTTAAAAACATTACTGAAGGTAAGTATTTTGGGATGATAAAAAAAAGAAATGGATAGCTAAAAATTAAAATAAAATATAATAAAGGAAATACTATAAAAGATATGACTCTAGTTATCCAACTTAAATTAGCTTTGATTCCATCAATACCTCGTTCGCCATATTCGTGCGTTAAATGTATTAAAATGATATTATTGAATCCCAACATTATGGTATTAAATATATTAAATATATTATAACTAAATTCATAATAACCCAAAGTATTTAATCCTAAAAAGCTTGCAATCATGGTTTTTACGAAAAAATACAAAATCATATTAATAAAAAATACATTTATGAAGTGTGGAAAAGAAAAATTAAATATTTTCTTCAATTCATAAAATTTTTTAGATTTAATATAGAAAGAAAGTTTCAGTTTATGCATTATAGAAACGAATAAAACGAAACCTACTAAATTTGAAATAACATATCGAATAATAAATCCGATAATACTAAAACCTTGAATTATAAAAAATAAAGATATCAATATTCCTGTAATTGAACTAATAAATGAGATAATTGCGACTTTATTATATTGTTTATAAGTTGATAAAAGAGAATTGAAATAAGTAAATAATTGATAAAAATTAACTGCTGATAAAATAACTAATATAATAAAAAAATCAACAGATATCGAGAGAATATTTAAAACCAAAATCATCACGATAGGAATGATTGTATTGCTACCAATTAAATAAAAAATTAAGAACAAAAATGCTAGATTAATAATAGATTGAGCTTTTTCTTTGTCATTTTCTCCAAGATGGAAGCTTAAATATCGTTGAACTCCAACATTCAAGCTAAGAGTCATTAATTCTGCCATTGAATAAAAAATAGTTAAAATACTTATAATTCCCATATCATATGAACTAATAAATGTCCCTGAAACCCATAATGAACAAAGACCTATTGCAAATAAAATAATATTTGTTAAGGAAAAAGTTAAAGTTGATTTAATTATAAAACCTTTTTCATTTGAATTGTTATCATTCTGAGGATCCATTTCAAATTATCCTATAATTTTTGCTTTAGAAATGATTTTGTGTATTTATTTAAGTAGTTGAAATTTTTATGAATTAAACCTTCTATCTCCTTAACCTTTAAATTCCTATCGGAATCGGTTACAAGCAAGAACTTTTTTAATTAGAAATAAAAAAGAAATTTATTCATTAATATTTGAATATGGATTGTTTATTTTTAATATCTGAAATCCTTTAATGAGTTCACATATACCTTCCTCAAGAAAAATTTTTGTTTCAAATCCTTTTTGGCCAATTTTTTTATATGAAACTTCATAATTTCTTTGATCAGGATCAGGAAGCCCTTTATCAGCATAATATAGTTCAAAATTTAGATTCTTTCTTATTTCCATTACTATTTCTTCTTTTGTGAAGTTTAAATTTTCTGATCCGATATTATATACCTCATTCTTGATTTCATCAAATCTTTCTATTCCAAAAATGAATGATCGTACAATATCACTTACATGAATGAATGTTCGTTTAACATCTTTGTCATATAAAACAATATATTTATTTTTTACAGCTTGAAAGACAAAATAATTTAATAAAAGATCTAATCTGAGCCGTGGAGATAAACCAAATGCTGTTGCAAATCTATAACAAACTGCATTTTTTGTTTGTATTATATATTGTTCAGCTTTTAATTTAGTTTTTCCGTAAATTGAAGTAGGATTTGTGATAGATTCTTCAGAGCAGATTTCATTTAAAGCGCCATAAACGCTTCCTGTTGATGCATAAATAATTTTTTGTGATTCTTTCCGAGAATCATTTATATTGACAGTTCCTTGAAAATTTATTTCTTCAGCTAATTTTTTATCTTTCTGACAAGCAGGAGCCCCAACGATTGCCGCCAAATGAATTATAAGATCCACACCTTTTAGCGCTTTTTCAACGACTTCTTGATCTCTAATATCTCCTTTAATAAATTCAAAATTTTTATTAATAAAATGTTCAAGAAGAGTAATTTGACCATACATTAAATTATCAAGGACTCTTACTTTGTAACCTTTTTTTAATAGTGCAGTATTTAAGAGTGATCCTATATATCCTGCACCGCCAGTTATTAATATTTTAATTTTAACCAAAACCTTAATTTAGTTTATTAATAAACTTATAAATTATTTTATATATCTCATTTTAACCTATTTCTCATTATTAACCAATTTTGATAATTAAAATTTTCTAATTTCTGACTATATTTATTTATAGGTTCTACGAATTTTGGATGAATTTTAAAGAAACTATAATTTTTATTTTTAAATAAATCAAAAATATCCTTTAAAAATATGCGAACATCAATAAAAGTACCCCCATACTCGAATTGTATAAATTTAACTCTCGATTCTTCAATGATTTTTCTCCCTCCCTTTAATACTTCAAGCTCATGCCCTTCCACATCAATTTTTAAAAAATCGATCTCTTTAATATCAAAATTTTCACAATAATTATCAAGAGTATCAACCATTATTTTTTCTTTTTTTACTTGTGGTTTTAATCCCCATACATCTTCTAAACCGTATCTTATATATAATGAATTTAAACCGGAGCATTCTTCGAAAATGTAAAGATCTTCCTCACTTTTCCTTGAGCTGAATCCAAAATTATGACATTTAACATTTACTGGGAAATTATTCTTAATTAACGAATTAAATGTAGCTTTACTTGGTTCAAAACAATAAATATTAAGATCCTTTTTTATTGTTAGAGCTATTTTTGTCCAATCTCCTATATTTGCTCCGATATCAAATATAACTTTCAATTTTGGTAAAATTCTTTTTAAAAGACGTAATTCTCCATTATTAACCATATTAGAATTATTTTCACCGTCAAAATTTTCAATATAAAATTTAAAGAAATTGTATAATGTATTATTTCTAGGTATCTTGCTTGAAACGAATCGAGAGATTTCATTTAATAAATTCATATAATCAACTCACCAGGTTAGGATATAATTACTTTTTTTTTATAATTTTCTCAGAATTTTTAATAAATAATAATTTTAGGCTTAATATAACAAATTTTAATCTTATATTGAATAATCTTTTAAATTTAAAAGCTTAATATTGTCAATCATTTCAATAAGGAAATATTTATAATTTTTTTTCTAAACCTTTGCTTATAACAATTTTAAGAATAATCTTTTATTTATTAGTTAAACAGTTAGATAGATTTACGGACGTGTAAATAATAATGAAAAAAATAACGAGAGAAGACCGCATTTTAATAACGGGTGCAGGTGGTTTTATAGGTTCCCATTTGGCAAAGGATTTATATGAAAAAGGAATTTTTGTTAGAGTTGTTGATATTAAATGGGATGGATACATAAAAGAACCTTATTATTCCGAAAAATTGACTCTTGATTTGAGATATCAGGAAAATTGTCTCAAAGCGACTGAAAATATTGATTACGTTTTTAATTTGGCAGCAAATATGGGCGGAATTGGCTTTATTACAGAAATAGGAGCAGATGTTATGTATGATAATGTTCTTATTAATGCATACATGGCAAAAGCATGTTTTATAAATAAAGTAAAACGAATTTTCTTTTCATCTTCAGCTTGCATTTATCCAACGTTTAAACAAACAGATTCAGCAGTGATTGGTCTTAAGGAAGAAGATGCATATCCTGCTGATCCTGACAACTTTTATGGTTGGGAAAAGCTTTATACTGAAAAATTGCTTGAAGCATTTAATAGAGATCATGATTTAGATATAAGAATTGCTCGTTTCCATAATATATATGGACCAGAAGGTACATTTGATGGTGGAAGAGAAAAATCTCCAGCAGCATTATGCAGAAAAGTAATTAAAGCATCTGATCCTGGTGAAATAGAAATTTGGGGAGATGGTGAGCAAACACGGTCTTATTGCTATGTAGATGACTGTGTTCGAGGGATAGAAATGCTTATGGAATCGGATTATAAGGAACCACTTAATCTTGGATCAGATAGATTGGTGTCAATAAATGAATTAGCAGAGATCATTACAAATATATCAGGAAAAAATATTTCAAAAAAGCATATAACAAATGCCCCTCAAGGAGTTCGTGGAAGAAACGCTGATTTAACCCTAGTTAAAAGTGTACTAAAGTGGGAACCACAAATTACTTTAGAAGAAGGTTTAAAGAGAACTTATAATTGGATAAAAAATCAGATAGAGGTTAAGTAGGTTTAAAATTCTCAATAATTTTTAATTATACTTAACTTTAATAAGTCCTACCATAATATCCATTAATGTCTTTTCTTATTCCTCTTTTATTTTTATCGATCCCATATTCAATGAAAAGTTGGTTTAATTCGGGATATTCAGGTAAATTCCATTGCCCAGATGAAATTGCTGTGGCAATATAAGGAAAGATAGTTGAATCCCAGTGATTCTGACCTCTTTTTTTCTCACCTGCATAAACATAAGTTCCTAAGAATTTTAATTTTTTTATAATTTTTCGAATATGCGCTTCAAATTTCGTAAGTAGTTCGCACTTTGACTCTTTATAAAGAATTGTCAAGTCTTCAGTGCTAGATATTGTAGGTTGCATTACATAGATATAATACGATCTTTTTGGAATCTCATAAAGGTTTTCTATTATTTTTTTGCCTTTATTTTCACCTGATTTAATTAACCTGACAAAATTATATTTTGACTCATCAATAAAACGATTATATTTAATGATTTCATTAACTTGTGGTCTGTTATAGAGAATAAAATCTTCTTGCATATATATCAAATATTTTTCTTTTACTGGTTCGAGACATTCAAGAACTTGTTTATAATACGGTTTTTCATCATCATAAATTAATAATTCCATTTTATTTGTTTTAATTTCGAGTCCATCAAAATTATTACCAATCATATAAACTTTAATTTCAGGAAAAAATTTTTTTATTTGACCTAGATACATGGGCCATACGTCACTTGCGTTAGAATGAGTATATGTAAACAATGCCAAATCATCCAAAGTAATTACCATTTTAATTCTACCTATTTCAGTTTTTCAGTAATAAACATATGTAACAGTTCTTTTTAAATTATGTTTACCAAATTATATTACAAAAATATCTCAATATGAGGTAAAATGATGATTAACTCAGAAAGTAGAATAAAAAAAATCAAAATATTTATTAATCATTGGATGAATCAATTAATAAATCCAATTCAGATCGCAAAATTCTTCCCAAATTTAGTAAGATTTTTAAAAGATTGGAGAAATTATTCGAAAATTCGAGGATCTGAACCAATAAATCTATTAGATATATATCCTTCTCTCTATGATAGAACATTAACCCAAGGTTTTGATATTCACTATTTTTATCAAGATATTTGGGCTTTTAAAAGAATTTTTGAATCTAAATGCCATCATCATTATGATATTGGTTCGAGAATAGATTTAATTGGATTTCTAACGACCGTAACAAAGGTAACTTATATTGATATACGTCCTTTAAATACAGATTTAGAAAATTATAATTCAAAAAAGGGTAATATTCTTTCTTTACCATTTAAAAATAATTCAATTAAATCCTTATCTTGCTTACATGTTGCAGAACATATTGGACTTGGGAGATATGGTGATCCAATTGATCCTTTTGGAACAAAAAAAGCAGCAAGCGAATTATCAAGAGTACTTGCGATTGATGGTAAACTTTATTTTTCTTTACCAATAGGTTTTCCCAGATTATGTTTTAATTCTCATCGGATTCATTCTACAAAACAAATTTTTGATTATTTCACAGATTTAGAACTTGTTGAATTATCTGGTATATTAGATAATGGTAAATTCATTCAAAATATAAACGCTAAAAATTTAGATGCTTGTCATTATGGTTGTGGACTTTTTTTGTTTACTAAAAGATAATGAGATTTAACTATTTTAAGATAACAGGGGTCAAATAATTGAAGAAGTCCATAATTTGTTCGATTTTTTCTTTAATTTTATTATTTTCACATAACAATAAATTATATTCTTTAGAAAATAGAAGATTTAAATTATCATTTTCTTTTTTATTCAAAAATTCAGAATAGAATAATCGCACATCTTTACCTTTAAATATTGGAAATTTACTGAAAAAATTCTCATCCAATAATAGTTTATTTTTATTATTCTTTTTTTCCTTCCATTCAATAAAATCGTCAATTGAATTAATAACATTCTCTATATATGAAAGAATTATTGATTTTCCTTCAATTTCTGACTTAGCAATTTGTTGTCTCTTAATGCTAAGAATGCCTTTAAATTGATTTAAAGAATTTTTTAAAGAGCTTTTTTTTATTTTCAAAATATTTTCTGTTAAATTCGGTAGTTTTTGAAAGCTTATATTTAATATTTTATTAAGAATTTTATTAAATGTGAATTTATAAGGGGAAATTATAAATTGCTGGGAAAAAAAATCTTTAATCAACCTAATTTGACCGTTAATTAAAATAAAAAATCCAAGATTAGAAAGTGCTAAATTTTCTTCATATATTCTATAAGAATACCAAGAATTTTTTGAATATTGAAGATTAGGAAGTTCAAATTTTCCTTCATTTATTCTAAAATAATATGGAATATTTCTAATTAAATAATTAGGTATTACATATTTTTCAAAAATTTCTTTTTTTAAAAAAAAATGATCGGGAATACAATTACTTCCCCCTGAAATAATTAATTTTTTTAAGGAAAAAAAGGATTTATTTTGTCCTTTTTCAAAACCATCTTTATCCACTAAAATTAAATCTGAATATAATCCATCTGCATCAGAACTTACGATTTCTTCCATTATAATCCTAATAATGTTATTATGAACGAGGAAATCATCCGAATGAATTAACATTATATAATTACCAGTTATATGTGGAATAAGTCCTAATAATGCATTTAATTGTCCTATATCTTCTTGTTTAAAATATTTAATTTTATTTGGTAATTTAGATGCATATGATTTTATGATTTCGAGCGTTTTATCTGTTGATTTATCCATTATTAATAATTCCCAATTAGAAAAAGTTTGATTTATAATTGAGTCAATAGAAGCTTGAATATATTTTTCATCGTTGAATGTAGGCATCAAAAAGGTTAATTTATTTGATTTAAACATATAAGATCACTTTATTTAATTATTGAAAAAAAAGAAAGTATTTTCTCTGAATGCTTAACATATTCATGTTCTTGTAAAACATATTGATAAGCTTGATCTAATATTGCTTCAATTTTTTCTTTTGCACTTAAATCCAAAATAAAATGCATTTTTTTTGCTATTTCAATACTAGATTTATCTTCAATCACAAAACCAGTTATTTGATCTTTCACGATCTCTTTTAAACCACCAACTTTAGTTACAATGACTGTACTACGTGAAGCCATGGCTTCAAGTGCAGCTAAAGAAGTCGCTTCAGCAAATTTTCTTTCTGTATAAATTGATGGAACAATAACAATATCAGCAGCTTTATAGATATTTTTTATTTCATCATAATCTACCTGTCCAAGAAGTATTACATTTCTAAGATTCTCTTTTTCTAATAAATTCACTAAGCTTAATTTTTCAGGACCATCACCACAGATTACCATTAACGTATTTTTATAAGTATCACTGTAGATCTTTCTCAGATGTGACATTGATTCAACCGCATAATAGACCCCATTTTTATTTACTAATCTTCTAGCTATTAAAATTAGATTAGGAATTGTTATTATGTTTCTCTTTTTAAAAAATTCTTGTTTATATTTTGATTTTTCTTTTAAATCCACTTTAAATTCATTTATATCAATTGCATTATATATTACATTTATTTTTTCTGAGAAAACTGACATATCCTTAATTAAATAATCCTTAATAGCGCTATCAACTGTCACTATTTTAGAACAAAATGCATATCCTTTTTTTTCATAATCATAAAAATATTTTAGATCATCCTCATTATCAATTAATGACCCCATATCCAAAGCTTCAAAGGTAAAATAGCCATGAATTACCGAAAATGTATGTTTTTGATCAACACCCGCACGATTTATTGCATGAATTGCGATTATATCTTCAGCAATGAAAAAAATTTCCTCAGAATCACTTTTATTTATAATATTTTTTATCTGTTTTACTAAATCCTCTTCAATCTCATTAATTAAAAAGTAGAATCTTGAGTTTTGTTTTAGATTAAAAGCCAATTTATTACCAAATAATTTGAATTTAATATATGAAAAAATAGCTAAAGGATTTGTCTTAGATATATTTTTTTTAAAAGTGATTACTTCAACATTAAATTCTTTATTTTCTAACGCTTTATAAAAATTTAAAATATGAATGTGTTTACCTCCAACTTTAATCTTCTTAAATGGATTATCTGGTGAAACAATGACAATTTTGATTTTGTTAGCCTCCATTAATAATATAGATTCTTATTACTTCTTTTAATTCTCTTTTTAATTTTAATTAATTATTGTTTTTTTTAATAATTTCAATCTAAAAAAAATGATTTAAATTAATTTTTATATGATTTTAAATTTTAAAAAGCCTAGAATTAAAAAAAATAAATTTAAAAAAAGAGTTGTAAATCTATATTTTGAAAAGTATACAATTAAAATATGTTTTTAATGGAGTGTTTTAATATAGGAACGCATTATTTAGCAGTTGGTCCTCATCCAGATGATGTTGAACTTGGATGTGCTGCAACACTATTTGAAATAATTAAACCAGATGATAAATTATTATATATAACTTTGAGTTTTTGTTTGGATATAGAAAGAAATAAAAATATCAAAGAGGAATTAAAAAAATCACAAGAATTTTTAAAGTCTATGCTCCCTTGTGAAATATCTTTCCAAAATTTTGATTTTCCAAATAGAAAAATGTTTGAAAAGCATATGGAAATTAGAGAAGCTTTAGAAAAAGCCCGGAATCAATTTGATCCAGATGTAGTGTTTTCAACATCTCCAAAAGATCTGCATCAAGACCATCGATATATTGGAGAAGAAGTCATGAGGGTTTTTAGAGAATGTACTTTAATTACTTATGAAATTCCTCGTTCTGTTGGCATATTTATACCTAACATGTATGTTTCCTTAAGTCAAAATACAGTAGATAAAGTAGTTAAAATTAAAGAATTATATCAAAGTCAATCCACACAGAAATATATGTCACAAGACCTTGTTATTGGTACACTAAAACATCGAGGAGGAGAAGTAGGTCAAAATTATGCACAAGCATTCGAAGTTATCCGTATTGTTGTAAAAAATAATAAAATTTTTTTTTGAATCATAATTAAATAGATTTCAGCAAAAAAATTGATTCTATCGAACTTCAAGTGATTTAATGATTGAATCCCAAAAACCCTTCGTATCAATAATTATAGCAGTAAGAAACGAAGAATTAACCATAAAAGAATGCATTGAAGCTGTTTTAAATCAAGATTATCCTCATGAAAGTTATGAAATACTCGTAATAGATGGAATGTCAGAGGATAAGACCCGCGAAATCATCGATGATATAGTGAAATCAAATCCAAATCGTATAAAACTATTCGATAATCCTTATAAAATTGCTTCTTGTGGGAGGAATAAAGGAATAAAAAAAGCAAAAGGAGAATTTGTTGGTATATTACATGGAAGAGGAATCATTAATAAGTGTTGGATTTCAGAATTAGTTCGTATATTGGTTGAAAAGGGAGAAAAAGTTGGTTGTGCAGGTTGCATTGCTCTTACTGCAAATAAAACACTCGTTTCTGAAGCTGAAGAATATGCACTTAATTCAATATTTGGTGGATTCAGAACAGCAACATCCAAAATTCTATCAAAAGAAAAAAAAACTGAGATTTTTAAAGCTGAATCGATCGGTGTTGCTCTTTATAGAAAAAGTGTTTTTACAGAAGTTGGATTATATGATGAGAATTTATTTTCTGGCGAAGATTTTGAACTTAATTATCGAATACGAAAACATAATTATGAAATATTAGGATCTACTAATGCATACATAAATTATTATCGAAGAAAAACTTTAAAATCAATCTTTTCAAGGTTATTTAATTTCGGACAGGGTAGAGCATTAATAATAAAAAAACATAGAGACTCTTTCAAGTTTTTTTATTTGATACCACTTTTATTTGCTATTTTTACTATTTTTTTTGGGTTATTTAACTTAATAACTTTTTCAATCAATGTAATTTTTAATGTTTATTTGTTTGGTTTTATTCGATTATTTAATTTAGCTCTTGATACTTTATTTCAGCTGTTTTATCTTTCTATAATTTCTATTTATTTCATAATAGTAATATTATTTTCAATCATGTCTTACAAAAAATTTACAAATAAAAGTGCTAGTTTAGTTTTATTTGCCATATTTCCCATAATGCATATTGGTTATGGTCTTGGATTCCTTCGTGGTTTATTTCCCTACCGAAAAACTAAAATAACAAGATAAAATCAAATCAGTGATTTAAAATGAGATTTAAAAATAGAGTCGTTATTGTGACGGGTAGCTCCAGAGGAATAGGAAAATCCCTTGCTTTAGCATTTGCTAAAGAAGGAGCAAAAGTAGTTGTAAATTACGTGAATAGCAGAGAATTAGCAGAAAAAGTAGTTGAAAAAATTAGATCTATGAAGGGCGAAGCGTTTGCAGTCAAAACAGACGTAAGACAAATAGATCAGGTACAAAAAATGGTCAACCAAACTCTTGAAACCTTTGGAAAAATTGATATTTTGATAAATAATGCAGGATTTTATAAGGATAGTACTGTATGGAAGATGTCTGAAGATATTTGGGATGAAGTCATTGATGTTAATTTAAAAGGTACTTTTAATTGTACAAAAGCCGTTGTAAATCATATGAGAAAACAAGAATGGGGAAGAATTATTAATATTTCTTCTGTTGTAGGTCAAATTGGAGTTTTTGGAACTTCAAATTATTCAGCTGCAAAAGCTGGATTGTTTGGTTTTACAAAGGCAGTAGCAAAAGAAGTTGCAAATAAGGGTATTACCGTAAATGCTTTAACTTTTGGTTATTTTGATATTGGGATGTTGAGAAGACTGCCTGAAGAAATTCAAAAAATGATACTTGCTAAAATTCCGATGGGTAGATTCGGAAAATTGGAAGAAGCTAATGAAGCAGCTTTATTTATTGCTTCAGAAGGGGCAAGTTATTTAACTGGACAAGTCATCCATTTAAATGGCGGTTATTACATGTAATTTTTCTTGAATTTGAGGAGAATAAAGTGATTTTTGAAGATAAAAAAAAGAAAATATACATATCAGCAAAGAAAATAGAAATAGGAAAAGATGTTTCTTTTGTAAATAACATCGATATCAAAGTTAAAGGTACATTTTCTATTGGTGATAGAAGTAGATTAGGTACTGATGTAGTTATTAGAGGTAATAATGTTAAAATTGGAGAAGATTTATTTCATAGTTACGGATTAAGGATTGGTGGTGGTGGAAGCATGCATCCAAACGCAAACATTACAATAGGAAATAGATGTACAATACATAATAATTTTTTAAATGCATGCGAACCAATTATAATCGGGAATGACGTTGGATTAAGCGAGGATGTAGCAATAATAACCCACGGATATTGGCTCTCAGTTTTAGAGGGGCAGCCAGCAAAATTTTCAGGTGTAACCATATCTGATGGTGTAATAATTGGTTATAGAACCATCATCATGATGGGTGTTACTATCGGAAGGAATGTAGTAATAGGAGCAAATAGTGTTGTTACAAAAAATTTAGCGGAAAATTCCATTTATGCTGGCAATCCTGCTAAATTACTTAGAAAAATTGAACCAATTTCTAAAGAAAAGAGACCTGAAAAAGTAAAGGAAGTTTTAGCTGAATACAAAAAAATTTCTGATTATCATGGAATTAATCCAAAAATAAACTTCGAATATCCAAAAGTATATGTTAATAATTGTGTTTTTAATGTTGAGACTCTTGAATGCGAAGGAGAAGAAGATCTAGAAACTGACGATTTCCGCGATTATGTGAGGAAGTGGGGATTTAGATTCTATACAAAAAGACCATTTAGAAGTGTATGGGACTGGAATTCCTTTTGAATTAATATCTTCTTTTCCCTTTAATTATGTTTTTTATAAGAACCCAAACTATTCGGATTCCATCTTTTAAAACGTTTACTCTACTATTTCCATGAGGTCTAGGCATAATAGTAATAGGAACTTCTTTTACTCGAAATCCATTTTTTATAGCTTTTGTTAAGATATCCATGCTAAAAGCGAATTTTTTTTCAGTTAAAGGCATTATTGAATTTAATACTTTTCTTTTAATCGCCCTGAAACCGCTTTGAGAATAAGTGATTTCAGTTCGATAGACAAATTTTATGATATAATAAACAACGCGTTCTGCTGCTTTTTTAAAGAGTGGGATGGGAGCATTTGCGGTTCCTAAGTGCCTAGAGCCAACTACAAAATCAGCTTCCCCTTTAATAATTGGTTTTATCAAGCGATTTATTTCCTCTGGCTTATTTTGAGCGTCTCCATCAATTGTAACTATGATATCGCCAATAGCGTGATTAATTCCTCTAATTAACGCTCCTCCATAACCCAAATTTCTATTATTTCTTAATATTTTTGTACCATTACAATTAGCACATTCAGCTGTCTTATCTGTAGAACCATCATCAATTACGATTAGCTCGCAATCAGAATTAAATTTACTACATATTCCATTAATTAGATCTCCAATGGTTTTTTCTTCATTAAAGGCGGGTATAACTATGGAGACCTTATGATGCAAGTTATTTTCTCCCAATTGATTTAGATAATTATCATTTCTGTCGGTGTGAAAATTTTGATTCGATATTATTTTTTTTCTTAAAATCAATTTTGTAAATATTTCATTTGTTTTTATATTAAAATTTTGATGGATCAAAAATTATAGAGCTTACTCAAAAAATCAAATTAATATTCCAAAATAATTTAAATTTAGAGTATTATTTTAAAAAAAGGATTGAGATTTCTTATATTTCCTGATCTTTCACGTGTCTAATATTTTTTGTCAGAAACATGTCAGCTAATAAGCCAAATAATAACACTTGAATTCCAAAGATCATTAAAAATACCGATAAAATTGCTAATCCAACTTGCAGAGACGCTATTAAGTAACCATATACAACATAAGTTCCTAAAATTATACCCGCTGCTAAAAAAGCGGTACCTATCCCACCAAATAAAGCCAATGGATGATAATCTCTATAAATCCGAAGACCAATTATCGAAACATTGAGTGCATAATCTGCAGGATCAGAAATTAAGCGAGAACTCCCTTTTTTTCTTTTTAGAAAGGTAATAGGTACCTCCTCAATCCGAAATCCTTCTTCTGCACATCTAATTACCAATTCTTGCGTGTAAGTAAAATCAGAAGTAATTTTAATTTCTTCGATGACTTCTCGTCGTATTGCTCTAAAACCAGTTTGCGTGTCTGATAAATGTAAACGTGCAAATCGATTTACCGCCCAAGTAAAGACCTTATTACCAATTCTATTAATTAAATTCATCTTGCTACCATCACCCTTAGATCGAATGCCTAATACCAAATCGGCTTCTAAATTCTTAATAGGTTCTAAGATTAATGGTATTTCTTCTGGTATATATTGTCCATCTGCGTCTATAGTAACTACAATATCTGCTTTAAGGCGCTTTGCATTTTTTAATCCATTTTTCATCGTGGTTCCTAATCCCATATTATATTCATTACTATATACGAATGCACCTGCATCATCAGCTATTTGAGCAGTATCATCAGTTGATCCATCATTAACAACAATTACTTCATCTACATATTCTTTCGTCCTTTTTACTATATCTGCTATTGTGGATTCTTCATTATAGGCAGGAATAACTGCAATTATCTTGGAAAATTCCCTTATTTTGGGTAATTTACTTTTAACCTTTTTAGCTTGCGGTTTTTGATAAAATAGGGTAACAAAATAATGAAGAACTAAAAAAAGGAGACCCGCACAAAAACAATTCCAAGCTGCGGTAATGATAATGTTTCCAAAATGATTTCCCGTTATATTATGATTAATGGGCCAGAAAAAAAACTCAATAATTAAAAAAGGATCAATTTGATAGATTTGAATCGAATAATATACTATAAACCAAATAAACATTGTAACTGCAATTAAGAATGATAAAGCTAATAAACTCCATCCAATTGATCTTAACCTAGGCAATCGTTCCCATCCATTAATATTTGATAAATCTAATAAAAATAATTAATCAAAAAGATCTTTTTAATCTATTTCTTTATTTAGAAATAATAAAAAAAATATAACAAAAAATTAGGATGAACATAATCTATAGATGAAACTAAATTGAAAAAGGAATCTAAAAAAAATTTAATAAAACTTGGAATTTTAATTGGTATTGTTTTTGGAAGCATTGGAGCATTTTATGGAATATCTGTCCTAGTGTTAGGGACTACAATGCCCTATTCAGTAGTTGTTAGTGGCAGCATGAAACCTGCTTTAAATGAAGGAGATGTCCTAATCATACAAAAGGTTCCGGATGGTCAAATTCAGATTGGTGATATAATAGTTTTTTGGGCAAGAAGTTGGGGCTATGAAGATCCTGGTACTCCTGTTGTACATCGAGTAATAGACATTACGACATTAGGAGAGAGTTGGTATGAAACAAAAGGAGATAATAATCCAGGCACGGATACCGCACTTACACCATATAGTAACGTGATTGGAAAAGTTATCTTCCAAATACCATATCTAGGAATTCTGGTTTATCTAATAAACACCATAGGAGGTCAATTTATCATTTGGATTCTAATTATTGGTACAATAATTGCACTCGTATACGTTACTCTAAAGGGTGATGATGAAGATAAAGTAGTAATCAATGAAAATAAAAAGGATCAAAATAATTTAGATTAATTTAAAAGATTTTTTCTTTATCTTTTTATCATCGTAATTTAATTTTAGGGAAATGATGGTTTTTGCTAATTTCATCCAATTCTCAAGCCTAGAATTAAAAGTTTTTTTTTCTTTTATATATAATTTTGCTTCTTTGAAGTACTCTTCGTCAATGATGTTATTTTTTTTAATTGCTTTCAATAGGAAAAAAGAGGAGAGATATAAATTTATCAAATTATTAATGGATGGCATTAAATTTTCCCTGGATTTTTCCAAAAGAATATAAGCTTTCGATATTAAATGATTAAGAAACTGAGATTTTATTTTAAATTTGTGTAAAAATCTTTGAGAATATGGAAAATAATAGTATTTCTTCAAATAAGTTATTAGATTTTCATCCGAATCTTTTTTTTCAGGGTTACAAATAAAAAAAGATACAATCACATCAATAATTTTAATAAGCAAGTCTTTTGTTTCAAACCAAAAGTCTTCAACGTCCAGATTTTTTAAATTTTTGATTGGCTTTAGTTTAAAACTTACTGCATTTTCAATTTTATCCAATAATTTGTTATCCAATTCTTTAATGGATTTAGGAAATTTGTACCAATGTTTCTTTAGAGCTTTTAACCGATTTGTATAATCTGTATGATAACATCTATTTAAAATACAAAGCACGGTATTAATTTCGATATATGTCTTATAACATTCATAGGCAACATTAAGAGAGTTTTTATTAAAAAATGGATTATTTTCAATTAATCCGATTAATTTATTTAGTAAAATTCTTAAAATTGTCGAACTATTAAAATTTGAGACGGATTCAGGAATTAAGTGGAGTAATTTTTTACCAAATATTACAAGACCATTTCTTTTAAGTTCATAAGTAGAAATATCAGGGAGTAGCCCATTTAATTGATTAACATTAATAAATTCTAAATTTATTCTAAAATTTTTATTGGAATAATTTTTATTATTACTCGTTTCAATTTCTTTTAAAATGATTTTTTTTAACAATTTATATCTTGAATAATCCGGTATCTTCTTAGAAAAAATGAAGATATCAAAATCCTTTTGAATAATAAAAATATCTTCGCTTAATAATTCAATACTTCCTTCTCCTCTTGAAAAACTTCCACTTAATACTATTGAAACTACTTCAGGAACCATTTTTTTTATTAATTGACCGATCTTTCTTAATTGGATTTGGATAAACTTCTGAACTTTATCATCAGCAATATTAACATATTTCATAATTTTTCACTGAATTTTAATAAAGATCGACCATTATAATTGATATTAGGAGATATATTATATATATCTAGAATAGTAGGCAAAATATCAATAAACCTAACTTTGGATTTAATATTATTTGGTTTTAAAGATTCGTTGAAAAGTAATAAAAAAGGATCTAAATTACTTTCTTCTGATATATAACCATGCATTCCCTTGATTCTTTTAACTCCTTGATAAAAATTAGGAAGAAAAAGATTACCATTCCCTAAAATGAATGTTAAATCACCGTATTTAGTATCTTGAATGTCAACGTGATATCGTTTTTTTAATTCTTCAGTTAAAATTAATCCATAATTTTGGGTATCGAGAAAATTTTTAACGGTTTTTAAGTGGGATTTTTCTTTAAATTTAAAACGAATCATAATTGAATCAATAAAATATTGAAATTCACTATCAATTCGTTTTTTTATTTGGTTAATTAAATAATTTGAATTAATTATCGTATTCACGTTTGTCATTCCAGTATCTGAGAATATCAAAAGGAAAAAATCTTTTTCTTTTTTCTTTATTGAACTAATGATAAATTCCAAATTTTTATTGATTTTTATTAGCTCTTTAGCCTCTTGGGGAGAATTTAAACCGTGTTCATGCAAAATATTATCTAAATCAAAGAATCTAAATAAGTAAAAATCTTTTGAAAAAGATTTTTTTAGCGTTTGATTGAATTTTTTTAGCAAATCTGCATCATTGTGAATGATAGGAAAATCAATAACTTCAAAACTTATTTTATTTAATTTAAAATAATCAAATAAAGTCAAGTATGAATTCAATATATTCGACTTCGTTATTTTTTCACACATACTAAATTTAAAAAAATGTAATAGATTCCAAGGTATGAGTGAGCTTCTGGGAAATTGAGAATAATTATAAATCAATTTCGACCAAAGAAAGATAGGATACGTAAAAATTTTTTTAATGTAAGAATTTTTAATTCTATTTTTAAATATTTCTAGATAGGGTAAAATAGTATTTCTAGTCCATTTGAACGAAGAATGTTCAGTATCAAAATAATAATCCATCCAAATGCCATGTTCATTCGGATAAACACCTGAAAAGATAGTAGGTTGGATACCTCTATAGGCAAATAATGGTTCTAATCTTCCAAAAATACTTTCTTGAGCAATTGAATAAATACATTTGGAATGTCTTGAAAAGATTTGATTATAACCAAATGCATCAAGCATAATCATAAACACTTTAGTAATTTTTAAAGCCCCTCCAAAATGCCTTTAAAATAACCAATGAAATATGGAAATAATAATGTAAAATCAAATAAATTAAATCGATTTTTTTGGGATAATCTCTTCGGTAGTTTTTTTTGAAATGCCTTAGAATAGCCTCCATAATATGCTCTTTTATATATCCATTTTAAGGTCAATCTTTCTGAATCAATTAAATGTGAAACCTTTACATCGGGATTATATAAAATTTTATATTTTTTATTGATTCTATTACAAAATTCTGTATCCTCCCCACCTAAAAATCCTCCATTTTTTCTACCAAGTTGAGTATTAAATAGTCCAAATTCCTGAAAAATCTTTTTTTTGACTGAAAAATTACACCCAAAGACCCTATCAATAAAAATTTTTTTTTCAGAAATTTCTATTAAAGATAACCATTCTTTTGCTAAATTTGAATTTTTTATCGATTTAATACCATTTTTAGGCCATATAGGATATATTGGACCACCTACAATACCAATACTAGACTTTGAAAAACTTTTAACTAAATTACTTAGCCAACTCTCATCTGCAATAGCATCATCATCCAAAAATGAAATTATTTCACCTTTAGCTTCTTTAATCCCTTCATTTCTTGCATGGGCCAATCCAAGCTTGGATAATTGAATGATTTTTATCCCTATATCAATTTTTTTTTTGAGATTTTCATTTATATTTTTTTTATTGGTTGATAAAATTATCTCAAAATCTTTAAAACTTTGATTAGTAATGGAATTAATCGTTTTAAATACTGATGATCGTTTTAAAGTGGTTGGTATGATGACGCTAAATTTCATTTCTTTCAAATTATACTATGCATTTAATGATGTATAACAATCTTTTTTAATTTGGTAAGATCTAAAATTAAAGAAGATGAGAAATATCAATACAAGGGATGAAAATAAAATTAACGAATCCACGGTTCTGACCGAAAAATTTTCACAAGATAGTTTTTATTCATTTTTATGGTTATTTTCTTTTCGTCTGACAAGTATTATTGGATCTATCATCATTGCCTTTTATTTAACAGCAGAATATTATGGAATCTATTCTATCATTAATTCTTGGGGATTTTTTCTAGCTGCAATTTGCACTTTTGGTCTTCCTGATATCATCACTAAAATAATTGCAGAGAATAGAATAAAGAATCCTAAAAAGAATCGAAATTTCATATTATCATCAAATTTCATCATTTTTTTAATCATTGGAATTGTTGTCATAATATCTATTTTCACAAATAGAATTTTTTCAATAGGAATATATAATACTCCAATTTTTGAAATTTTACTTTATTTAATTTTAATTAAGGTGATTTTTTCAACAATTTTTACCATCAACCAAAATGTTTTAAGAGGTTTTAGACAATATAAAATCATTGCAATATTTTTAATCTCAGGTTATGCAATTAAAATTCCTTTATTAATAATTTCATTGATATTTTTTGGATTATATGGAATTTTTTATACTGAAATAATAATAAATATCGTAATATTCTTTTTGATTGCCTTAAAAACGCATTCATTACTCAAAGGTTTAGAAAAAGAATCATTCAAATTTGAAATACTTGAAATAAAAAGCTTATTGAAGCAATCATTTCCCCTATTCTTTGTAACATTAATGACTCTTCTATTAAACTGGCTTTCATTAACGATTTTCAGTATATATACTTCATATAAGGATGTAAGTTATTTCCAAATTTCTTTTAACGTGATGAATTTGATCCTTTTAATTTCTTTTTCTCTAAGCATGGCATTATTACCAGAGATAACGGAAAAAAAAGAAAATAATATTAAAGATTTTCAATTAATATCTGAAAAATTGTTAAAATTAAATTCATTATTGACTACGTTATCAATCATATTTGTTATATTTTTCTTCCCACTTATTATAAAACTCTTTTATCCGACGTATGATAGTTTAATTACATTCCAATCAGCTATAATCTTATCTCCATTTATTTTCTTTAATTCTTATTTTTTAATATCTAACCAAATTTTAATTGTAAAAGAAAAAACATTAATAATTTTTATCATAAATTTGCTTTATTTTGCATTATTCGTTCCATTCTTATATATTTTGGTAATTTCATTTCTTAACATGGGATTGCCTCTAACATTCTTGATAATTAATCTAATATTTTTTCCAATTTACATATTTGTACTTAATAAAAATGGTATTAAAGACCTTAAGGCTGTTATTATCTTGGGTATTTTAAATATTCTAATATTTATCATTGTATATTACTTCCTTTTGTTATTTATATTTCAGATGTTTTTGACTTGGGTATTTTTTGCTTCTATTATCTTTTTATTTACATTAATCGTAAGTGTATTTATTATTAAAAAAGATGAAAATTGTGTTTCATATATTAAAAACTTGTTGAAATTCTTTGGAGGAATTAAAAGTAAGGAATAAAATATCAGTCCTATTATTAACTAGTTATAAATTTCCAAGGGGAGGGGGCTTATCAACATATATGGAGCAAACTGCTTTAGGTTTAAAGAAAAAAGAAATAAAAATTTCTTTTTTATCTTTTCAATTATTAAATAATTTTATTAATAAATTATTAAGAATAATATTTAGATTAAGAACGTG
>RDOG01000029.1 GCA_011365055.1 Promethearchaeota archaeon | reverse complement strand
GTCGTGATCCAAATCCACGTCGTGATCCAAATCCACGTCGTGATCTAAATCCACGTCGTGATCTAAATCCACGTCGTGATCTATTTCATGTTCTACATCAGAATCATGAGAAAAGTCGTGACCATGCATTAATTGTCCAATTAAATAAGTTCCAAAAACAAAAAATAGTCCACTAATGAAAATTCCAATTGAAACCTGTCCAAGTATTTGAATTATCGGCCAAGACATTTCCATACATTCCCATCGAAGTTTTTTACCTCATGTTATCGTGTGAAATTCTTTACTATTTTTTTGACCTAATTCTTTTAGGTTGAATTAAAATTGCTCAAAACTAATTATTTACGCTTTAGCATAAAACATTAAAAAAACATTGGAAACATAAAAGGATGTTTAAATAATAATTGGCTTTATAAATGTTATTATTTGTGCAATTTTTTTGAAAAATAGGTTTAATAATAAAAAAGAAGTGATTAAAAAACTATTTTCCATAAATAATCTCTAATTGCGATTCTTAGTGCTTCAGACCTGCTTGAATATAGCCCAGCATTGACAAATTCGTCAATTTTTTCTAGATAAATTTTTGGGACTTTACAATTTATATTTTTTAACATTTTATTCACCAAATTCTTCTAAGATGAAATATATTGAGATATTATTTAACAATTATCTTAAAAAAGTTGATATAATTTGTAATTTGAATAAAAAAATTTTATAATTTTAAACTGAAATTTTAATTTTCATGATTTTTATCATCTTATTTTAAAAAAATTAAAAAAGAGGTTACCTTCTGAAATGACCAACTTTTAATACATATATATTCTATTGAAATTTAATCATAACCTAAAATTAGGGAAATTAAATACAAATGTTATATAAATTAATCATTTTTATGATTTTACTCATTATATATGTTATTTATATAATCCATACAATTCTGAAATGGACCATTCCAGTCTGGAAAGAAAAACAATATTTTGAAACTTATGCATCTTTTGGTATGATGGGATTTATCGGAATTATTTTATTGGAATTTCTATATTGGGTATTTACAGGATTTCAAACAACACTAACAATTAAATTCACTGCCTATTTTGCTTTTTTACCAATAACTTCAATATTAGAATTAATTGCACTTATAATTGGTTGGTGTCTATGGATAATCGGAATTTCTTTTATAGTTGGATCATTCTTAAGATTAAAACTAGAAGGTGAACCTACTGATGATTGGGAATTAACAACAATATTTGTCGATAAATTTCCTTTTTCGATAGTTCGACATCCAATGTTTTGTGGGGCATCACTAATCGCAATTTCGTTTATATTATTTTTTCTAACCTTTTTGAGCATAATTCTTGGAATTCTTACCGTGATTTTTTTATATTTAGCTTCAATAGGTGAAGATAATTTTGACAAAAAGAAGTTTCCAAGAGAATATGATGAATATTTAAAGAGAGTTCCTCGGTGGAATTTCATTCTTGGATTCCTTAAAAAAATAAGAAATTGAAAGAAATTTTCTTTAATAGGAAGACTTAAAAAAAATAAAAAAAGATTTTGAATTATTCTTGCATTTCAGCCCATTGCTTCATAAGGGCTTCCTTGTCATATTTCTTCATTAATCCAGGTATGCCACTTGAATCTCTAGGACCGACTACTACTTTCCAATTTGCTAATTGTTCTAATTCACCTGATATACGCGCTGCTAAGCCTGGTATGATTATGATTTTATGATTAACTTTTTCAGCTAAATTTGTCTCTTTTATCGCGTCAGCAACTTTCGTTGCAGAGAATTGACCACCTGCTACTGCTGATTCTACTGAAATTCCTTCGGTATCTGCAACAAGTAACCATGCAGGTTTTTTCATATCTTGCAAGTCGCTTTGTATCGTATAATAGGTCATCGTGTAATTTGTTGTTAAAAATACTGGATCATCAAGTCCAGGACTATTGATCTCATATAATTTTGCATCAACTGCTGGATTGATACGAGGATCTGAGTAAATATTCTCTCTGACGACAACCATAGCAAGTTGGAACCATTGATCTAAATTATGCATAATTAAGATATTTACAGCATTACTAAACATTAAGCCAGCCATTTTACCTTCTTCATATGCAAGCATTATGCGTTCTCCTTCTGCCATGTCCTTCTTTTTTCCAATGTAAAGCGTGCTTAATACTCCTATTGTAGGAAATCCTACATCTTTATCATTATCTTCAATTGCTGCTCTTTTTAACATTATATGTTTATCGATAGTTTCTGCAACATTGCCCTCTCCATATGCACAACCTGGATCTAATATAATTTTTTCACTACCTGCGCTAAGAAGTGTTTTTGCAAGCGATTTTAATTCGTTTAAATCTTGAGAATACATTACTACTGGTAGGTCAAATTCTTGTGCAATTTTACAGACTTCTTCCCAATTTTCTTTTGTAGCTGCATATAATAGAGGATTTTTATCTTTAGCAGCTTTTGCGCCTGCTCTTAATATATTTGGATCTAAAGAACATAAAGCAATAGGAAGATCAGGAGCAACACTCATTGTTTTCTCGATTGCTTTCACAAATTGTTCTGGATTATTAGATTTACATCTAATAGCAACACCATCAAGTCTAAAAGTTTCACCGAGTCGATAAATACTCCAAGTATTTGTAGTTTCAACTCTTTTTGCAAGTTCATCTAAATCATCATCAACGACATCGATGAAAATTGCAGTAGGATGATATAAAGTCAATTCATGACGATACATTACTTCTTCATCACCAATGACGACAGCTTTTGGTCCTTTTCCAATCGTTACGCCTCTAATTGGTGGTGTTGCAATTTCTTTCAAAGTTTTTAGTTTTTTTGCATATTTCGGGTCTTTAATTAACGGTGTACACATATCCATCGTTAATTGATGATCAATCATTTTTACTGCAAATGCCATACAAGTATCTTCCCCACACTCTTTACAATTTGTGCCAGGAAGACTTCCAACAACCTTAATAGGGGATAATCTTGCCATTTATTTCACACCTACACTTCCATTGTTATCCAATCTAAATACTCCGGTTTTGGAGATAATTTAGAGGATGCGAGTTCGTTTGCTATTTTTTTGAATGATTGTATTGCACCTGGATGCAACATCATTGCTAGATCCATGCCTGCTATTGATAGCATAAATGCAGTTAATACTTCCCAAATTGGACCTCTATATTCTGTAGGACCCCATTGTGGCATTTTCTTTTCAGCAAGGAATGCTTCTCTAGCACCCCAAGCATTTGTAGTTCCTGCACTCATGGGATTTGCAATCTCTTTCTCTCCTTTCAATGCAGAGAGTCTAATTCTTTGGTAAATACTGAAACTATATTGAATACCATATCCTAAAGGTGCACAAGTAGGATCCATCACGATATGATCTTGAGGGAAATCCAATTTTAGAATTTCAGCGTTAAGCTTTTTGGCATTATTTAGATCAAGTTGGGTAAAGGCCAGCACGTTATGATCGTATTTTTGAGCTATTGGGATTATTTTCTTATAATCATCTAAATTAAGAGAACTTATTAAACATCTTTCTGCTTCTGATGCCGCTGCACACTCGCGAAACACTTCAAGATCTGCAACGGGATTTCCAGAGCCACCAATTACAATAGGAACTTTAACAGCTTGTAAAACTTCTTCTAAGTTTTTAGCAGCTTGTTTTGGTGATTGTCCTCCACCTAAATTTTTTGGAATTGTTGGATCAGTTCCTATATTATGCATGGTAATCATTTCTGCACCCATTTTCACGTTTGTTTTGGCCCATTCTCCAACATCAGCGGAGACATCTGGATCTAAAAAGTGGGTTTTTACAGGTTTTGCTAGCCTTAAGAAAGATGGTCGTTTATCAGTATGAATAGGCACATCGAATACATCACCCGTTACTACAGGTACATGAGGCATTAATGATTCAAAATTGTAAAAATTCATTGATTTTTGTCCACCAATAGTTATCTTTTTACCACCGCGACCTGATCTTATAAACGAGACCTCTACAATTTGACCTGGAAATTCCCTAACAGGATTCTTAAATGTTGCAGACTGCCATTCAAGTTTTGCTTTTATTGCTTGGGCAATTCCTGGCATAGCTCCTTGCATGATAATGGGAGCACCACCAGATGTTCCAAATGTAAGATTTAAACTTTCTGCAATAATTTCAATATTTTTAAAAATTATTGTATCCGCTTCATCAATTTTATCAGATATTTTTTTTATTTCTTCAGTCAATTTTTTAACCTCTATATAATTTTATTACTTCCATAAAAAATTTAATTTAGTCAGGTTTGATTTATACATCTTTCATTTCCTTTAATTTGTTAAGATTGTTCACTTCTTTTTCTTTTTAGGTTGAAGTCTTGTTAGTATTAGTTCATCAGCAGTTATTCGAGCTCCTTTAAGAGTGAGTTTCCAGCCACCTCCAGCTCCGAAGCTCATCGGAACTCCTGCACCCATTTGCATTCCAACAGGCATCGTTGCAGCCGATATTTCTTCTTCCTCTTCTTCTGCTTCTTCTTCGACCCAATTTTTTACTACGGGGTGATCTACTTTCTTTAAGAATTCTTTGACTCCATCTAAGTCAGTTGCGTCTTCTTCTGTAGCAATTTTATTGATGAGGTCTTTCGGAATTGCATCTTTAATTCTTTCTTTAATATTCTTCGGTAACCAAACTATTCTATTCCAACCACCATCTGCTTGAAGAAACTTGCTTGATCGCATGTATTCTATGGCCATTCCTAAGAAACCTTCCACTTGATTACCACCTCCAGTGGAATTAGCCATAGTAGAGAATGGTAAACCATTAACCGTGATTCCCTTGTAATTACGATCGACTATTCCTATTCCATCAACTTCTGGAATGTAGAAAGCAATAGCTTCAAAACACCCACATGAAGTATGGTTAAAGGGGCTTAAAATCGTATGTAAGGTTACACGATCAATTTCACCAAGTGATTTTTTCTTAATTATTTCATTAATACCAGTATATTCACCAGTCACTTCATCAAGACATTCACCTTTTTCAATTAAGAAATTAGGTCCTTCAGGATCTACTTTTGCTGCTGCTCGAGCATCAAACCAGTTGATGGAACCACAAAGAGCAATTCTTTGTGGAGAAATTGCACAAACATGAGAAGGTGCAAAACTTGAGCATAAAGTACATCCATAAAATTCACCAACGTCATCATCAGATAAAGCTCGTGCTCTGGCATCTCTTTCTTCCCAAATTTTCATAGCTGATTCATAAATTGGTTTAATTTTTGCGGGATCAGTATAGATTGTAACCTGAACCTTTTCTAAGATTTTTTCAAACTCGGTTTTATATAGTCGAGCTAAAACCGTTCCATATTGTTTCAAGGTGTTAAAACCCTTCTTGTAAGCACCTGTACTGATACGGATCCAT
Source organism: Promethearchaeota archaeon (assembly GCA_011365055.1). Next base: position 39,659 of record RDOG01000029.1, on the reverse strand, counting down.
AGATCATATCTTTGATTCAAATGCATTAAACCTTCAATAAAATTACTAAATTCATGGACTCTTCTTTCTAAAACTGCTTCAAGATCTTTTTCGACTAATTTACCTGCGACTTCCACTAAAATACCAATAGGGTGCTTCGATCCTTCTTCCATTTTATCAAGATCAGGACCTACTAACGAAACTTTCATATCTTCGATTTCGTTCATTTTTCTTGCTTGAACTAATTCAAATTTTTCCTTGAATTTTGGACCTCCAAGCTCGACTTGAGTTTGTTTTCCTCTTATTCTTTCTCCTTCATAAACGAGACCGACATCAAAAGGCATGTCGGACCACATACCGCTTTCTTTACTCATATTTTCTCACCTTTTTATATATTTTTAATCATAAAACTACAATTCAGCGAAAATTTCCTGAATTGCTTGTTTATATTCCTCCTTTTTCAAGTTCGGTAAACTAAAGTCTGCATTTGGATGGAAGTACCGATCCAAACAAATTGTTTTCAAATGTTTATATGCGTAATTTTTCAAGTGATTGAATAAAGTTGTGACTAAATAATAAGGTACGCATATGTATGCTGCGAGATCATATCCAGATTCGGGATCTCCCACGAGATTTGTGATATCTGCACTGGTTTTTAGCATTGCTGGTTTGAATCCTTTTTCAAGGAAGTATTTTGATGAATGAGCAGTGCAACAAATTGGAATACCTTTATTTCCCACCTCAATTAAAAGGTCAATGAGAGGTTTTCCATTGATATCCTCGAATAGTCCTTCAGTTCCAACGATAAGTATAGGTTTTTTGGCCTTTTTAATTAATTTTCCCAGAACCATCGGTTTTGCTGCTGGAGTCCCAGCAGTTGGACCCACCATTGCTTCTGGATTCCAACCTTTAATTTTAAACATTCATTTCACCTATTTTTTTACCCTAATCATTCTTTTTAATGTGGTAGTATTTGTACAAATTTTAGATGGTTTCCAATCATTTTCTTCAAGGTGTTTTTTTACTTCATCTTTCAAGGTGACAGGAATATCTGCATCTTCTCTCACAAATCGATGAACATCAGTTGGGAATGCCCCATAATATTTTTTATGTAAATCAATGTAATGAGTTAATTTAACTTGCCTACCCTTGAAATTATCACTTGAACGAATCGCTAATTTAGCAGTCATTACAATACATTCTTCTACCGTATCTGCAGCATATAACAAATGTTCAGGGCATGGACCACCATCGATTATTTCTCCAGAATTTGCATCATAAACTTCCCATAATTCTTTTTTATCAGCCCGACCGAGTAATTGTCTCCTATATTTTACGCCATGAGGTCCAACAATAACTGGAACTCCCATTCTGTTGCAGCCAGTTCCTATTGAGGCAGCTTTTTGACTGTATGCACCCCAAGCGATACCAACAGCACCAACTCGGTTAAGAATATAATCTGCAATCTCTTCGAAATTACCTCGCAAAGGTCTTCGTGCAAATATATTGGCAACTTTTACTGCTGCACCCGTTATATGAGCATTTGCAACACAAGATCCAACATTGGAAAGACCGCCTGCATCAAAAGTTCCGGGATATTTCTCATATAGAGTAACTTTATTACCATCATCGTCTTCAACCCAATATCTTCCAATATCCATAGCACCACAACCACTAACTACGACTATATAACGACGTTTTAAGAATTCTTCCGCAACTCTCGCAACATCTTCGGTGCCTCTTGGATAATTTGAGCAACCTACTATTGCAACTATACCAGGAATTTCTCCAAGAACAATTGGAGCTCCAACGTTTCTAATTTCTGTATCTCTAATGGGACCTCTTCCAACTCGGCAATTGAATTTCTCTGCCCGAATTTTTTCTGCGCCAGCTGTTATTATCCAAGAGTGTGTATTATTCATTTTTGGACAAGCAGATTCGCAACGTCCACAGCCTACACAGTATTCATAAACTTGGGTTAGAACAGAAAAATCTCCATTCTCCTTAATTGCTCGAATTCCTTCAGTTATTTCCAAATTTTCTGGACAAGCTCGTTGACAATCATAACATAAAGTACATGCCTTTACTTGCTGTTTAACTTCATCTTCAGTTGGTATTATCTTAAATTTCTTTCTTTTATCAAACATTTTAAATGCGGCTTTAACAGAAACTTTACCGGCTTTTTCAGCATTAAAAATAAGTGCAGCATCAACTTTATCATTGACTAATTGATCAACAATCCAATCTTCATCTTCATTTGACCAATCAGGAAGACCATGGCAAGCTTTATCATTAGTAGCAATTACTTTTGCTTTTATTTTTTTCGCTTCTTCAATGATATCCGTTCGGATACATTGTTCGTCAATTTGTATGACATCAGGAAGCCCGGAGCGAACCATTCTTAATTGCCAGGAAATTGGTCCAACAATTTTAGATTTATCATCATATCTCGTTAGATCATGAATCGTGCAGCAAATTCCACAAACTTCCATTTTATCTCTTTGATTTGTTTCTCTTAAATAATCAATTACTTCGATACCAGGTGAAACATTATGCCCAATCATAAGAATACAAGGTTTTGATGGATCTATAGTGCTCAATCCAGATTGCACGATAGGTGCATCAGGATCTCCTTTTGGATAACCCCATTGTGTTAGTTGTGCAACATCTGCAACTTCCATACCTACGTGATCTGCCATCCCGATATGAAATGCTTTGGATTCAAAATCCCTTGGAGCTCCTTCTTGACCTGTATGAGCTGCTGCTACTCCGTGTAATACGCTAGTTTCAGTCCATTCAAGAGCTAATTCCAGATCTTTTAATGTTTGAGGTCTAAAACCGCAAATTAAACGAGTATTAGGCATCTCAACTGCTATTTCTTCACCCATATCTAGAGGAGCATTAGGACCATATTTTGCAATTAAATGATGAACTAAATGCCTTGAGTGTGCAGAATGGCAACTACAACCAATTAAGCAAGCTAATAGAACAATTCTAGAAGACTGTGCTGAAAGATCAATACCACATGCACCTTTCTTTCCTTGGGATAAGTCACATTTTCCGAATGTACAAAGGCAACACATGTCACAAAGCGGAGCGTACATAGGTTTATATCTTTTATTCAAAAAAAAGTCCCATTCTCTTAATACCGTCGAATCAGGCATTGGAGTGGGACCCATTGGCTCTTCTTCCCATTCATGCATGGGGAGCTTGCCAATCCTAATCGTTACATCTTTAGCTTCAAGATTTGATGTTTTTAAATCTTTAGCTGTAAATCTTAGGCTTTCTCCAGCCATTGGATTTTCAACTCCTATCTATTTTTTACTTAAATTTCTTAATATGTTCTATTTTGTCAAAATTTTGTATTATTGTAAAATTTAGAATTCAAATATTGTCGAATTACGACTGTTCGTTATGTTTCCATATGGAAGTTCCTTTTTAATCTTTTTTCAATTTGTAATCAAAATGTTTCCATTTGTAACTATTGACTATTCGGTTTAAATTTGATTCGTTTACTTGAAAGAAAATGATTTTGTTAACTAATTTCTTTACTCAAATTGTATTTAATAAACAAATTTCATTATATTTTCTATTTATTATCCTCCTATTTTTTTACTCGTATTAATCTCTTTAAACTTGTTGTGTTAGTGCATATTTTAGAGGGTTTCCAGCCTTTTTCTTGAAGATGTTTCATTACTTCTGATTTAATTGTAACTGGAATATCTGCTTCTTCACGTACGAATCTAAACACGTCATCAGGGAAAGTTCCAAAATATTTCTTGTATAAATCTATGTAATGAGTTAGTTTAACTTGTCTACCTTTATAATTATCACTTGACCGAATCGCTAATTTAGCAGTCATTACAATGCATTCTTCGACTGTATCTGCAGCATATAATAAATGCTCAGGACACGGACCACCATCAATGATTTCTCCTGTATTTGCATCATAAACTTCCCAAAGTTCCTTTTTATCAGATCTGCCTAATAATTGTCTTCTATATTTCACACCATGAGGTCCTAGGATTACAGGGACACCAAATCTATTACAACCAGTTCCTATAGAGGCAGCTTTTTGACTCATTGCACCCCAAGCTATTCCAACAGCACCAACTCGATTTAAAATATAATCTGCAATTTCTTCAAAGTTTCCTCGCAAGGGTCTTCGTGCAAATATATTAGCAACTTTTGCTGCTGCACCAGTTATATGAGCATTTGAAACGCAAGATCCAACATTTACTAGACCGCCCGCATCAAAACTTCCAGGATATTTTTCATAAAGTGTGACTTTATTACCATCATCGTCTTCAACCCAATATCTGCCAACATCCATTGCACCACAACCGCTGACAACGACAATATAACGTCGCTTCAGAAATTCTTCCGCTATCATTGCTACTTCTTCGGTTCCTCTTCCGTAATTGGCGCAACCAACAATTGCAACGATGCCAGGTATTTCTCCAAGTACAATAGGAGCACCAACATTTCTGATTTCAGTATCTCGAATAGGACCTCTACCGACTCTGCATTTAAATTTCTCATTTCGGATCTTTTCTGCACCGGCTGCAATGATCCAAGAGTGAGTGTTATTCATTTTTGGACAAGCTGATTCGCAACGAGCGCACCCTACACAATGCTCATAAACTTCTGCCAATTTAGAGAAGTCTCCGTTTTCTTTAATCGCTTTGATGCCTTCTGTTATTTCTAGGTTCTCGGGGCAGGCTCTCTGGCAATCATAACACAATGTACATGCTTTAATTTGTTCTTTAACTTCATCCTGGGTTGGAATGATTTTAAATTTCTTTCTTTTCGTATGCATTTTAAAAGTTAAATCAACAGAGACTTTTCCTGCTTTTTCTGCGTCTAAAATTAGTGCAGCATCCGCATTATCATTATATAATTGATCTACAATCCAATCCTTATCTTTATCAGTCCAATTAGGTAATCCATGACAAGCTTTATCATTTGTAGCTATAACTTTAGCTTTGATTTTTTTTGCCTCATCAATCACATCGGTTCTAATACATTGTTCATCAATCTGAATAACATCTGGTACTCCAGACCGAATAATACGTAATTGCCAAGATATTGGCCCAACTATTTTTGCTCTATCGTCATACCTTGTAAGATCGAGAATTGTACAACAAATGCCGCATATATCCATTTGATCTCTTTTATTTAATTCTTTCAAATAATCGACAGCTTCAATTCCTGGAGATACATTATGTCCGATCATTAGAAGAACTGGTTTAGATGCGTCTATAGTTGCTAGCCCAGACTCTACAAGCGGTACATCTTCTTCGCCTTTAGGAAAGCCCCATTGTGTTAGTTGAGCGACATCTGCAACTTCCATTCCTACATGATCTGCCATTGATACATGAAATGCTTTCGATTCATAATCTCTTGCAGAACCTTCTTGACCCGTATGGGCTGCAGCGACACCATGCAAGACAGTGGTTTCACACCATTCAAGTGCTAATTCTAAATCTTTTAATGTCTTCGGTTTAAACCCACAAACCATTCTAGTATTTGGCATTTCAACAGCGACTTCATCTCCCATATCTAAAGGAGAATTAGGACCATATAACTCTATTAAATGATGTACTAAATGTCTAGAATGTGCTGCATGACAACTGCATCCAATTAAGCAAGCAAGAAGTACAATTCTAGATTGCTGTGCTGATAAATCAAGACCGCATGCGCCTTTTTTTCCTTGTGATAAATCACATTTTCCAAATGTACAAAGGCAACACATATCACAAAGCGGAGCGTACATTGGCTTGTAACGCTTGTTTAAAAAATGATCCCAGTCTCTCAATGACATTGAATCTGGCATGGGAGTGGGACCCATCGGTTCGTCTACCCATTCTTCAGCGGGTAATTTTCCGATCCTTATCAAAACATCTTTTGCTTCGATAGTAGGTGTTTTTAAATCCTTAGCTGAAAATCTAAGGGATTCACCAGCCATTCATTTTTCAACTCCTTTGTTTTTTTTAATCGAATATATATTAGTAGAAAGAATACTCTGTAAACCCAAATTAAAGTAGTAATTTAAAACTTGTTCAAGATTGTAAAACATTTTGCCATTTTAGTTACAAAATAAAACCATGCGTTTGGTTTCAAAAAGTAACCATAACGAATTATATTTCTCCAAACAACGAATACAAATATTTATGGTTCCAAATTGTAACTTTAATATTTAATGTATAAAATATAAAAAAAAGAAATGAGTTTTAATTTTTAATCAAAATTTAACTCTTTTTTTATGGTTTTTACAATATTGTCGAATGCTTTTTTAGCTAGTGATTCATTATGCTTTACAACATATGGACTACCCTTATCAGAGTCCTTACGAATGTCTGGATCTATCGGTATTGCCCCAAGAAAAGGGACACCTAATTCATTTGCAGCAAATTTGCCACCATCTTTTCCAAAGATATCTATATCTTTACCACAATGTGGACAAACATATCCTGACATGTTTTCAATCACACCCAAAACTCCGTCCATCATTTTCAAAGCCATTGTAATTGCTTTTCTAGAATCCATTAGAGCTACATCTTGAGGCGTTGTAACAACGATAGCCCTAGCACCTTTAATTAATTGAAGTATAGAAATTGTTTCATCACTAGTTCCAGGTGGAAGGTCAACAATCAAGAAGTCAAGATTCCCCCATTCTACATCATTCAAAAATTGGTTAATAGCTCCCATTTTTAAAGGTCCACGCCAAATTATAGGAGTATCAGGATCTTGCAATAGAAATGCCATACTCATAATCTTAATGTTAAGGGGACCAATAACTGGAATAATTTTCTTTTGATCAGAATCAACGTTTGGAAGATGATCTGGAGGTATCCCCATCATTTTAGGAATATTTGGACCTGTAATGTCGGCATCGATCAAACCAACGGTAAATCCATTAAGAGCTAATGCCATGGCTAAATTTGAAGCGACAGTGCTCTTTCCAACTCCACCTTTACCAGACATTACAACTATTTTAAATTTTATTTTAGACATTTTTTCGTCAATTTCATTTTGAGTTTTATTAAATTGAGATTCTGCTGTCAATCTTATTTCACCTTATTTTAATTGATAAAAAATTCATTAAAATTAACAATGAATTTAATCAAATTCTCATGATATAAAGAAAGTAAAATGAAATTAACTTTTGGTTACAAATTCAAATTTTATCATTAAAACTAAATTTTTATTTGAAAGGTTCAATAAATTAAAAATAGCAATTTTTAGTTCGGTTACAAATATGATGGTTTACATGTAGTCATTTAAGAATCAGTTACATTAAAAAAAGTCTTTAAGACTTGAATATGAAGTAAATCGAAGTTATTCAAATGAGTTTACAGAAAAAATCTTTAGATATAATCAAAACTTATTTAAAAAGATTAGGTATTGTTGAAATTATTGAAAAATCAGATTTGAATATGATTGATGTTCCTTTAAAAATAGAAATTTCACCCAATCAATTCTTAGAATTGACAAATAGAATAGTTACTACAAACGAGGGCTGGATTCTTATAAAATGTTTATTAATGTATAATCAGGACATTCCAGAAGGCTCAAATGTCATTCAATTATTATGGGGTAAATTATTACAAGGTAATTTTGATTATCCAGAAATCACATATTCTCTCGATGAAGAATTTAATGTGTTTGTGGAAACTGATATGCCGGCAGATACTACCTTTGAAAATTTTCAATCAGAATACCTTTCACTTAAACATGGTGCATTGAACTACTTTAATAAAATAATTCCAAGTATAGATGCAGAATTCAAAAAAGTTAACACGTTTGAACGAATTCAACATTTATATCTTTTCACTATAACAAGCGGAATTCTAATTTATGATCAACGATTTAAAAGAACTGAAGATATTGAACCGAACTTGGTATCAGGTGGTTTAACAAGCTTATCTTATATCATTCAAGAAATCACCAAAAAAGAAACAAAAATAAAGATTATTGAACAAGAAAACATTACAATTCTCTTGGAACATGGTAAATATATCACAGCAGCTTTAGTTACAGAAGAAAATTTCCATGCATTGCGAAAAAAATTAAAGATATTAATTGATAAAGTTGAAGCAAAATACCAAAATAATTTAAAAGAATTTGATGGAAATACTGTTCCCTTTGAAAATCTTATCTTATTGACGGAAAAATTATTTGGAAAAATCGTTTTTTAAACTTTTAAAAACTAAAATATGATTTGTATAAATCATCTTCTTTCATTATATCTGATGGATGTAAAGGAACTCCACATACGGGGCAAGATCCTTTTCCTGTTTCTTTGTTCATATCCATCCTAAGCCAATCTCGGAAATGGTCTTCATGAGCAGCAGATTTACATTTTGGACAAATGGCAGGTACTTCTCTTATGTATTTTTTACAAAGCATACACAATCTAAGTTCTAAACCACAATTATTACATTTTTTTTCACGTTCATCCATAGGTACGCCGCAACTATAGCATTTTGGCAGGGGTCTTTTATAGATAATAAAATCCCCATCAGGGTCATATTCGCCTGAAAATTCTTTATTTAAAATCATTTCTTGAAAAAGTTCTCTTACAATATTTTCTTCTTTGTTTAATCTGTTTGCAATAAAATAAATTGGCACCCTAGCATCATTAAATTCCATCATACATTCTAAAGCAGAATCTTTTATGAGTTTTTTTAAAAAAGTCTTATCATTTTCTTTCATAACGAAAACCGATGAAGATTAATATTTTCATATTAATTATGATAGAGTTGAATAAATCTACACATCTTCAGAATAAATATCAAAATAACGAATTCCACACGATTTCCCTGCACTCATGGCATGCAATGGGTAATCTATCAAATAAGGTATTGCTTTTATGATTTTATCAATTATTGTAAACCAAGAATAATGTTCTAATTCACTTTTCATTTGAATCACTCACTTTTTTTTGGAATTTCTTTTGATAAAATTTGAGATATTATATCTAAATCAGGGAAACTTCCATGATGAACAATTTTATTTCCATCTAATAAAAATACAGGCATTGCATCAATTCCTTGATTAAAAATAAAGTTTTTAACGATCTCATTATTTAAAAAACTAACATTTTTTAAAAATATTCTCTCAATTTCAATATTAAAGGTTGATTTTAAGTTATTTATTATTCTATTACGTCTAATTAACTCATTTCTTATTTGATCTGCAGGTTTTAAACCTGGTATAGGAGCAGGAAAACCGCAAGTTCCACCAGTTAAATCCATTTCAAAGATGATCAATTCATTCATTTTATGTTTCCGTTTTTTTATATCTTTCAATTATTCCTTCTAAGTTTTTTAACTCAACTTCAATATACCGTTTATCCCATTTAAAATTATGATAACAAGAAGATAGATATTGTTCTAATTTCTTCTTAACATTCATAAAATCTAAATTAATTATTGAATTTAAATATTCTTGGAAATATGAGAGGATATTCTGTTTCACTGAAGTAAGTTTTTTGAAATTAGTTTCCCATCTCTTTTCATTTTCAGAAAAGAATTTTTTTGCATTTTTTAAATCGAAATTTAACAAGTATTCATACATTGAAAATAAAATATTCTTATTGCAGATATATTCATTCTTAGATCGAGTCCCTTTACTAAAATGAGAAAGTGCATTTTTAAAATCTCCGATTACATGATAATTAAACCCAATCCAAAAATATGGTTCTCCATTATCTTCAAATGGAAAATCCTTTAATATTTTAAGCCAAATTTTGATTGCAGGACCATATTCATCATCCCACATTAATATTTGATTTAATAATGTGGCGATATTAATTCGATTATCATAAGAACCCTTTTTTATCTTTTTTTGGAGGAATCCTGTCAAATTTTGAACTTCAAATTGTAGCTCTTCATAATTTTTGGAAAGATTAAGAATTATCTCTATCCAATCTTCTCTGAATTTTTTCTTAAATTTGTCTTTAAGATCTATAATTTTATTAAAATGTTGATCATTAAAAGATTGAGGATAAAATTCGGTCAATTCTTTTAACGTTGATAAAATCATCTGAAGATTCGTCTTATCAAATTCTTCTGCTAATAAATAAACTAATTCTTGTATTGCTATCCTTAGAAGTTCAAATTTTTTATCAAGAAATTGAGTGATAAAAATTAGTGCATTTCTTCTAATCATAACAAGTTGAGACTTTAACTGATTTTTAATGAATAATAGAGATTGTTCAGCATCTTTATCTATTAGCTGAAATATTAAATTGAATACTCTTGCTTTAACTTGAGGATATAAAATTAATATAAACAATTTTTCATATAAAATTGGAGTTAATTTCTCCAATTCGCTTATATTTATTAGAGTTTCAACAGCATTCAATCTAATTTGACTATTTTTTTCATTTAACAAAGCTATTTGCTTTGTCACTTCAATTTTTTCACGAAGAGATTTTGATAAAATGAGGAAAATTTGAGAAGCAATTAATTTTACATCGTCATTAGGATCATCTAATAATTCTACTACTTGAGGAATGGCAGTTTGTACTCTAGAACTATCTATTAAAGCTAATTCTTTTATTATTGAGCCCAAAAAAATCCTAATTTTTTTATTTTTTATTTTAATCGGAGTTTTAATAACATTTATATTTTTAAATAATAAATCTGGTTTTAAATTAACTAATTTTAATAGCATCCACGCAGCGTTTTTGATGATTTCTTCATCGGATTCTTTTAATTTGTCTAATAATTCTAAGATAGCTAATCGATCATACTCAGGAAACTTAAAAGACATTTCAAATAATTTTGCTGCTTGTTGAATGCCTTTCATTTTACCTTTTAATGGCTCAGAAAGCCAACTCACTTCTTTCCTGACTTTTAGATTATACCAATCCGAATCTTTTTTCATCAAAAAATATATCAAGCAATTACCTTAATATTTCAAATCATGGTTTCAATCGCTTCATCTAATTTGATCAGAGAGCGGACATTGAATTTTTGTAAGTCGATTAAAGATTGGAAATTAAAAATAGATAATTCAGAATTGTTTTCGAAAATAACTGAAGTCCTTGATAAAGAATATGGTATTATCCCTGAAAAAGAACGTATTGGAAAGGGTATATTATATATTTCTAGGTTTGTTTCACAAGGAATATTCGAGTACATTAAAAAATTAGGACTAATCGATAAAGAATATATTACAATATTCACCCAAGCAATTTTTGATTATGGTAAAGAAAAAGATAGCTTAATAACCAAGCATTTTGCCTTAGTTTTTTTATCTGATTTTATCTTAAATTTTCCACAAGAAATGGATTCAGTCATACCTCTTATTGAATTTTGGGTTAATTCTGACGAATGGGACGTTAGAGAAACAATTCTCATATGTATTATAAATGGATTAAAAAAAGATGGAAAAAATACTCTCGAATTGGTAAAAAAATGGGCTAAAGATAAAAATGAAAAATTTAGACGGGGAGCAACTGAAAGTCTTAGACCACGAGCAGAACTTAAATGGCTGAGAAATCCGTCTAAGAATGATATAATTTTGGATATTTTAACTGATTTAAATAAAGATCCGTCCATATATGTAAGAAAATCAGTAGGAAATAATTTAAAAGATTTAACTAAGTACATGCCTGAAAAAATTTTATCCTTAATGGAAAAATGGATAAAAAATTCTGGAATAAGGGTTCATGATGCTTTAGCATCAGAAGAAGGATTATCAGAAGAAGAAAAAAGATTAATTTGGACCATAAAACATGCGATGAGATGGATTAAAAATAAAAATCCAGAGTTTTATCCACGATTAGAAAAAATTTTAGGGAAAAATTATGTTCTATATTTTGATGAGAAAAAAAATCGATTAGCAAACCCGAAAAGGTAAGTACATGATTAATGATAATGAAATGGAATTCAAAAATCTGTATAAAAAATTTCTACCAAGTTACATAGATCTTGTAAAATTTTTGGAAGTAAATTTAATACAAAAGGAAAATGTTTTTTTTCTATCTCAAACTATAATTCTGAATCTATTGAGACATCAATTATTGAAAATAGATATAGATAAAGAGTACGAATTCGAGAAGATAACGAAATACAAATCGATTATTGAAAAAATTAATTCTTTTTTTTCTTGTTTAAACTTAGAACAAAGCTCAAACTTTATCGGGACCTTATTTGAAAATTTATTACATGTCTGGGATGAAAAAAGAAGTGAAAATGAACCAGAATTAATTTCAAAAAGACTTACTCAAAGAAAAGTTAGAGGAGTTTTTTACACACCTAGCAATATTACAAAATATATGGTGGAAAGGGTAATAAGTAAAATTATTTTTGAAAGATTAAATATTAATCACGAGAAATTTAGTTCATTGTTTTTATTAATTGAAAATCTTTCTAACGAAGTTTTAAAAGATATAAATAATATCCTTATAAATTTAAAAATTTTTGACCCAGCTTGTGGTTCAGGTGCTTTTTTATTAGAATCAGCTAATTTTATATTTAAAATTAGAGAGAAAATAGCAAAAAAATTATCATTGGACATTAAATCTTTTGATTTAAAGAAAGAAATAATTGAAAATAATCTATATGGTGTTGATATTTATCCAAACGCTATTGAAATAATTAAACTTAGATTCCTTTTCTGGATTAATATTGACTTTGAATTTATAGATCTTTTAAATTTTAATAAGAATTTAAAGATTGGAAACTCTTTATATGAATTTAATTGGTCAAAGGAATTTAAAGAAATATTTTATAGTCATGATGAAGGTTTTGATATAATAATTTCAAATCCACCTTATGGTAGAACTATTTTAACAGGGCAACAAGATAATTTAAAGCATTATTTAGTTACTTCTAATGAATATGCAAAAAAAACAAGCTATAATGCAACTTCTTTATTTTTAGAACTAGGATTTAATTTATTAAATTCACGTGGACACTTAACAATGATCGTTCCAAGCTCAGTAGCACGTACCGAGGAATTTGAGGGAATCCGAAAATTCATTTTAGAGAAATCAGATTTATATGAATTAGTTGATAAAGGAAAAGCTTTTCCAGATGTTACTTTAGAAATGATTATTATATTTTTAAGAAATTCAAAAATAAAGGGCGATAAAGTAAAAATAATCTCAGAGAGAGATAGAACCACACGATTTATTGAAAAAGAGGTTTTTAAGAAATATGAAAGATTCATATTATACCACGATAGACTTTTTGAAATATTAATGAACAATTCTCAGTTAAATATAATTCATTCTAGAAGTGGAGTCGACCATAGATTAATAAAATATAAACATAAGAAAGATCAAATTAAAGAAAAAAATGAAAATTACACAATACCTTTCCTACATAGCGGGAAATCAATTCAAAGATATCATTTAGATAGTTCTCAATTTAATTATATTCGAGAGAAAAATCTTTCCCTTAAAAGGTTTAAACAAGAATATGACGCGATTAATATTGTAACAGTTGCCATCTCACCATTCATTCGTGCGACAATAAAAAAAAGAGGGATGATTCCAGGAACTAATATTCAAGTGATAAATATTGATACTTCTGCTTTGGATGTAAAAAATATTTGCTATTATTTAGCTCTTTTAAACTCAAAATTATTAAGAGTTTTCTTTCACGTTTATATACAAAATAAAATACAATATACATTCAAGATTCAAGATTATCACACGAAATTTTATCCAATAAAGCTTTCAAAAGATGACTGGATCTTCATTTTATTTGCACGTATTCTTACAAAATTTTATGATAATGAAGAATTTAGGGAATTCGTTCAAAAAATTGATAATTTATTAGATTATTTAGTAATAGATCTTTATTTACAAGAAGAAATTGGTTCAAATCTAACTGAAATTATGAAAAAATTTTTGAAAGAAAATAAATTTGATAATTTTAAACAATATGATGAGAATCTTATCAAAGAATTAATATTAAAAATAAGTGATAACCAACTTATTAATAAAGAAATTAAATTTATAAAAGAAAAACTTATTCTTGATGAAAAGGAATTAGAAATTAAAATTCTAAATTTGGGCTGTAATTTTCATGACTGAAGAAATAAGAATTTGTGAAATCTCAGTTCACGGTGATCCTCTAGGACAACTTGGATCCCAAGATACTGGGGGGCAATGTGTCTACATTGAGGAATTGACTAAAGCGATGACAGAGCATCGACCAAACTTGAAAATAGATTGCTTTACAAGATGGTATGAAGGGAAGAAGAAAGAAGAAAATATTTCAAAAGATGTAAAAGTCATTAGAATTCCTTGTGGATCGGAAGATTTTGTTCGAAAAGAGGATATGTATCCATTATTAGACGAATTTGCTAAGAATTTATTGGATTATACTAAAAAAAATAATTTAAAATATCGAATAATTCATTCACATTATTGGGATGGAGGTGTTGCAGCTGTTAAGGTCGCAAAATCTCTAAATATTCTCTTAATCCACACTAATCATTCTGCAGGACGCCTTAAAAAGAAGGTTCTTGATTCAAAGACATTAAAATATGATATTAGGATTCGAGAAGAAGATAACATATTAGCTTATGCAAAGGGAGTATTAGCTTTGACCGAAACTGAAAAACAATCCCTTATTGAAGAATATAAATTACCTGCGGAAAAAATTTACGTTGTACCAGGAGGTCTTGATTTAAAACAATTCTATCCAATAAAAGATATTAAAAAGGCTAAAAATGACTTGAATATCAAAGAAAAAAATGTGATTTTTGCTTTAGGAAGAACTGATCCAAGAAAGGGTTTTGAATGGTTAATTAGGACAATACCTCATATTATTGAAAAAGTTGATGATGTAAAATTATATATTGGAGGCGGTTCTTTACCAGAATATTTACATCAAAATAGCCCCGAATTAAATGAACGAAATAGATTGCTTAATATTGCTAAAAAATTAGAAGTTTCGAATTATATTCACTTTACAGGGCATTTATCAGACGAGGATGTAACTAAATTCTATTCTGTTTCTGATACGTTTGTGGTTCCTTCCATTTATGAGCCATTTGGATTGGTTCTTTTAGAAGCAATGGCATGTAAAACGGTAGTGATTGCAACGAACAATGGAGGTCCTGTTAATATAGTGGATGATGGAGTTGATGGATTCTTGGTGGATGTAAAAGATACGAAAGAATTTGCAGATAAGATAATAAAAATTTTAACTGATGAAAAATTAAAACAGAAAATGATATTAGCAGGTTATGAAAAAGCGACGGAGCTTTATTCTTGGCAAACCGTAAGTAAAAAAGTATTAGAAGAAGTTTATCTCAAAATAAGTTAAGATTATTTTATAATTTTGGATTAGAATGAACATTGACTAAAGATAAACTTGAAGATTTAAGACTAAAAGGATATAAATTCTTTTCCGAAAATAACTATCAAAAAGCCATCGAGATTTTTAAACAAGTTTTAGAATTAGATTTAAACGATATTGCCGTTTTGATTGATTTAGGTATTTCTTATCAGATGATAGGTGATCATAATGAAGCAATCAAACTGTTTGAGAGAATAATTAAATTAGATGCAAATGAAAAAAAAGCATGGTATAATAAAGGTTTTTCTTATCTACAACTAAAAAGATTTCCTTCAGCAATTGATCATTTTAAAAAAGCAATTGAAATTGATCCTAATTACATAAAAGCACTCAGTAATTTAGCTGTTGCATATTTAATGTCTGGAGAATATCAAAAATCAATAGAAACATGCGAACTTGTTATTGATAAAGAAAAAAATCACAAATTAGCATGGAATAACATGGCAATTGCTTATCAACATCTTCAAAATTTTGTCAGAGCCATTGATTGTCTTAAAAAAGCAGTTGAGATAGAAGCAGATGATAAATTTGCTCTATTTAATTTAGGAATGAATTATCAACAAATCGATGATTATGTAAATGCTATCATATCCTACCGAAAAGCACTTAAAATCGATCCAAATTTTATTGAAGCTTGGGGTAACATGGGAGGAGCGTATGAACAATTAAATGATTTTGAGAATGCATTAATGTGTTTTGAAAAAGTTTTGGAACTAGATCCATCTAATAGTTTTGCAAAAAAAGTTTTAATTAAATTGAGAGAAAATTTAAAGGAATCACTTAAAAATGGTTAAAATTAAAATGAAAAAAGATTTTAAACGAGTATTTATCATAAATTTATTGTTTTAATTTACTATTGCTTTGTTTTTGAAATTAAAAATAATAAAATGAAATTCATAAAAATGATGGATTTTAAAACACGATTTAATAATAATCAATACAGAAAATAAATAAATCTTTATAAAATAATTATTATTAAATCAAAAAGTTTTTAGTTTAATGATAAATATTTATAACGAATAGAGATTTTGAAGTTTTTAAACTTTAATTTTTGATAAAAATGCTGATGGGGTAGTTAATGAAAAAATTGCTCATTGTAGCGAATAGACTACCAATCACTATAAAGAAAGATAAAGAATCAAATAAATTAGAGTTTCAACCTAGTGTTGGAGGCTTAGCAACTGGTTTAAATTCACTTATTGATTCGTATTCAAGTCTTTGGATTGGTTGGATGGGTCTTACACTAAATAAAATAAATTTAGAAGAAAAAGATTTGATTAATGAACGATTATTTATGAATAATTGCTCACCAGTTTATTTAAGTAAAGAAGAGATCCAAAATTATTATTATGGGTTCTCTAACAATACTATCTGGCCTTTATTTCATTATTTTCCACTTTATACAGATTATAAAAAATGTTTTTGGGAGAGTTATCAAGAAGTTAATGAAAAATTCTGTCAAGCTGTCTGCAAAATTGCTAAACCAGATGATATCATCTGGATACAAGATTATCAGTTGATGCTCTTACCTAATTTAATTCGTCAAAAACTTCCTGATGCTTCAATTGGATTTTTTTTACACATTCCTTTCCCTTCATCAGAAATTTTTAGCTTGTTACCTTGGAGAAAGGAAATATTAGAAGGAATTCTAGGTGCAGATTTAATTGGATTTCATGTTTATGATTATGTTAGACATTTTCTTAACAGTATAAGACGTATTTTAGGTTATGAAAACACGCTTGGTCAAATAATAGCGGGTCATAGAGTAGTAAGAGTAGACGCATTTCCAATGGGAATAGATTATGAAAGATTTGCGAATAGTAGAAAAGATCCAGAGGTTCTTGAAGAATTTGATTTGATTGAGGAGACAATTAGTAATCGCAAAATCATTTTATCAATTGATAGATTAGATTATTCAAAAGGTATCTTACAAAGATTAGAAGCATTTGATGATTTTTTGGATAATAATCCAGAATATATAGACAAAGTTACACTTATTTTAATAGTAAATCCATCAAGAACTGGAATAAAAAATTATGATGAATTAAGAAAACAGATTGATGAAACTGTAGGAAGGATAAATGGAAAATTTGGAAAAATTGGATGGATGCCGATTTGGTATATTTCTAGATTTGTTCCATTCAATACGTTATATGCACTTTATAACAGAGCAGAAATAGCATTAATTACTCCAATAAGAGATGGAATGAATCTTGTAGCTAAAGAATTCATTGCATCAAAAGTTGATGGTAAAGGCGTATTAATATTAAGCGAATTGACAGGAGCTGTAAGAGAATTAGGTGAAGCTATTATCGTTAATCCTAATAATAAAGAACAAATTTCAAAAGCGATTAAATTAGCTCTAGAACTTCCGGAGGAAGAACAAATAAGACGAAATAGATTAATGCAAGATAGATTAAAACGATATAATATTTCCAGATGGGCTAATGATTTCCTAGAAGTTTTGGAACAAATAAAAGAGGAGCAAGTTGAATTACATGCAACCAAATTCCTATCGGAAATGAAAAATGATATTATTCAAAAATACCATAACAGTAAAAAGCGGATAATTTTCTTGGATCATGACGGTACTTTAGTTCCTATTAGTGAAAGACCAGAAATAGCAAAACCAGATGAAGAACTTTTAAAAATCTTAAAAGACCTCTCAGAAGACCCTAAAAATGAAATCTATATTATTAGTGGAAGAGATAAAAAAACTTTATCAAATTGGTATGATTTGCCTAAAATTGGTGTAATTGCGGAACATGGAGCATGGTTAAAAGAATCTTCTAAGGATTGGAAAAATATTTGGTTGTTAAATGCTGATTGGAAGGATGAAATTAGACCAAAACTTGAATTATTCGTTGATAGAACTCCCGGTTCGTTTATTGAAGAAAAAGAATTTTCCCTTGCATGGCATTTTAGAAAATCTGAACATGCTTTGGCAACTAGACGAGCCATGGAATTGAAGGATGCACTTTATTGGTTAACTGCTAATTTAAACCTTTCAGTACTAGAAGGTAAAAAAGTAATTGAAGTTAGAGATGCAACCATTAATAAAGGAGCTGCAGTTATAAATTTAATTAAAAAAGTTGGACACGATTTTATTCTTGCAATTGGAGATGATCAGACGGATGAAGATATGTTTTCTTCCATGCCAGAAGATGCAATAAGTATAAAAGTAAGTCAAAAGCCGTCAAAGGCATTATATAATATAGAATCAGTCGAAAAAGTTCGTGCAATTTTGTCCGAACTTACTAAATCATAATAGAATTTTTTCCCTTTTAAAGAGGTGGTATAAAATGGTAAAAGAAGTTCATAAGAAAAGATGTTTCGAATACGAAACATTTGAAAAACCAAAATTGAATTATATTAAAAATTATAGAGATATTGTTGGAGATAATGTAATAGATGATTTATTTGAAGAATCTTATCCTTTAATTGATAAGCATGTTGATCATGTTAATTCCACGTTATATGGTGGAGGAGTTTCGATATTATTAGATAGTTTAATAATATTAATGAATGAATTGGGAATTCGTGTGGAATGGCATGTAATTAAAGGGACTCCAGATTTCTTTGCAATAACAAAATCATTTCATAATGGATTACAAGGAGCAGATGTGGAGTTAACGGAGCATGATAAAGAATTATATTTGGAAAATAATCTTCGAAATACATATCATAGTATTGTTGAAGATAATGATTGTGTTATTATTCACGATCCACAACCCTTAGCACTCATAAATTATCATAGAAAGAGACAACCTTGGATATGGAGATGTCATATAGATATAAGTAATAAAAATGAAACAATCTGGAATTATTTGAATCAATTTCTATGTAAATATGATGGTATAATTATTTCAATGGATAAGTACAAACAAAATATGGATATTCCCCAATATATTATTCCTCCTTCAATCGATCCTTTAACTAGCATTAACAAAGATCTTAAGGATGGGGAAATTGATTCCATTTTAAAGAAATATCAAATAGAAAGAAATAAACCAATTATATGCCAAATTTCAAGGTTTGATAAATGGAAAGATCCTGTTGGTGTTATCGAATCGTTTAAGAAAGCTAGGGAAAAAGTTGACTGTAAGCTCATACTTTTAGGAAATATGGCGCAGGATGATCCGGAAGGACAACAAGTATATGAAGAAGTAATTGAACATGCAAAAAATCAAGATGATATTGAGATATATACAACTGAAAGCAGTTATTTAGTTAATGCTCTTCAAAGAGTCTCAGATGTTATAATCCAAAAATCAATAAGAGAAGGTTTTGCCTTGACCGTTAGTGAAGCTTTATGGAAGGGCACTCCTGTGATTGGTGGTAACGTTGGTGGCATTCCTCTTCAAGTTATTGAGGGTAAAACAGGTTATTTAGTTAATAATATAGATGAGTGTGCTGATCGGATAGTAAAATTAATTAAAAATCCAAAATTAAGAAATGAATTGGGGCAACAAGGGAAAAATCACGTGATGAAAAACTTTTTAATAACAAGACATTTAATGGATTACATAAAGCTTTTAAAAAATGTCATAATTCATTATAAAATCTAATTTGGATTAAAAAATCAACATATTTTTTATTCCAAATAATTTAATTTCTTGTCAAAAAGAAGAATTCGAATAAATTTTTATTAGATATTTTACATTATATTTCAAAATTAATATTTGGTGAATCTCTTGTTACGGATTAAAGCTAATGATTTAGAAAGATATAGAGATATAGTGGGTGACAATACTATTGAAGAGTTGTACAAACTTGCTGCACCCTTAGAAAACAAAGAAGTAGTTCATATAAATTCAACATTATATGGTGGAGGTGTCGCTATGATTCTCAGTAGCTTAGTTCCTCTTATGAATGAACTTAATATTTGTACAGAGTGGCATCAAATAAAGGGTGAAACCGATTTTTTCGTTACAACCAAAATGATTCATAATGCTCTACAAGGAGCAGATTTAGAATTATCCGATCAAAAAAAACAAGTTTATTTAGAAATTATTCAAAAAAATTCTATTTATACTCATTTTGAAGATCATGATTGTGTAATTGTCCATGATCCTCAACCATTACCATTAATTTCATGTTATAAAAAGAGACAGCCATGGATTTGGAGGGTACATATTGATATCTCGCGTAAGAATGAAATGGTATGGAAATTTCTACAAGAATTCATTCATCAATATGATCATATGATCGTGTCGATGTCAGATTATCTTCAACATCTTGAAATACCTCAAACTACGATTATGCCTTCAATTGATCCATTTGCATACATTAATCAAGAACTTAACCAATCAGAGATAGACCATCATTTGAAAAAACATAGCATCGAACATGATAAACCAATTATTGCACAAATTTCAAGGTTTGATAAATGGAAAGATCCATTAGGAGTTGTTAAAACCTTCAAAAAAGTTAGAGAAACAATAGATTGTAAGCTTATTTTATTAGGAAACATGGCACAAGATGATCCTGAAGGAAGGGAAATTTATACTGAATTGATAACAGACGTTCAAGAAATGAGGGACGTTCAAGTTATTGTTGAAGAAAGTAGTTTTCTTGTAAATGCTTTGCAAAGAGAGGCAGATGTAATTATCCAGAAATCTGTTAGAGAAGGTTTTGGGCTTACTGTTAGTGAAGCATTGTGGAAAGGCACTCCAGTGGTCGCCAGTAATGTGGGAGGGATCCCATTACAGGTCGTTGATGGTAAGACGGGTTATTTAGTCAATAATATAGATGAATGTGCAGCAAGAATAACAAAATTATTGAAAGATCCAAAATTAAGAAATGAATTGGGCTTGCAAGGAAAAGAATACGTGAAGAAGAATTTTTTAATTACAAGACAATTAAAGGATTATATAAATTTATTAAGAATCGTGATGCTTCATTATAAAGTGTAATTTTTCATTTTATTTCAAGTTAATAAATCTTATTCTTAATTATCTCTATTTTTGAGATAATTCTAACCATCATTTGGGTTAAAAAATATGTCAAAACGATATTGAAATTAACTTGAATTATTAATTATTTTTAATGACGAAAATTTTATTTTCTTTTAGATTCCTTATTCTTAACTTATTTGGTATGATATGCGTTAAAGGTTCTCTTTCAGAACAAAAAATTGTAAAATTTTCACGTTCATATTTAATAAGGGGGAAATGTTGTACATATAAAATTATTTGATCGGGTTCATATGATGAAATTACTGCGAATGTATAATATCCTTTTAGATCTCTTACCGATAATTCAACAGCGTCTTTTAAATTTCCCATATGTTTATAATTTTCTTCAATTAAGTGAGGGAGAACTTCAGAATCAACTGTTCCATTAAATTTATGACCTGAATTTATGAGTTTTTTACGTAAATCTTTATGATTGAATATAGTACCATTGTGAATTACTGCCATGTTACCAGAGCAATCTAATATAGGTTGAGTATTAAATTCTGAAATTTCACCAATAGTAGGATTTCTAACATGACCAATTACAATTTTACTATCAATTTCGTTTAGTTTTAGTTCATCAGCAAATTGAATAGGAGAGATTTCCTTTTTTATTACTTGGATATTATATTGATTATCAAAAAATGCTATGCCTGTTCCATTTTTTCCTCTATTTATCAAATTTTTTAAAATGACTAATAAATTGTCGATGTTATTTTTTGTTTCGTTTGTTGAAATTATGCCTGCAATTCCGCACATTAGATTTAGCTCCTGTACTTAATTGAAACTCCAATTTTATTTCTATTTATTCATATTTATTATTAATTTTAATTAATTATAAAATAAATTTGCTCTATATTTATTAGATTTTTAGTAATATATAAGCTTTATTTTTGGTTTTTGTAGCAACTCTTGATTTATTATTAATTATTATGTAAAAAGTAAGAAATCTGTTAATTCATCAATTAAATAATTCTATAATAAAGAAATAGGAATATAATTTTTTAAAAAAGTTCTTTATTTTTGATAATTTTTTAATTATTAAATGAAAATTTTTTTCAAATAATAAAAAACGTG
This sequence comes from Promethearchaeota archaeon, assembly GCA_011365055.1. The sequence goes on along the minus strand of RDOG01000029.1, from coordinate 17,314 downwards.
AAAATTTTAATTTTATTTACATATCTTTTAACTTAATTGAAAAACTATTTTAAAATAAAAATAATTTAAAAAATATTGTTGAATTTTCGTCATTTTATTCAACGAATGCTATATTGGAGGGAAGAATCTATGAAATTAGTTGTTAAAAAAAAAGTTTTTTATATCTAACCTCCGCCCAATCTAGGAAAAAAAACAACCAGATCATCCTCAAACAAATTTTCATCTAAATTATTAATTCTATTTCCATTGACTAAAATAACTATATTTTCATCATTGGGGATCCCTAAAACTCGAATTACATCTTTAATAGTATGACCTTCTATTTTTAAGGGAAATGAATCCCCTAATGATACGTCTTGAGGAGCATATTTACGTAATATCGCATAAGTTTTTACATTTACTTTCAAGATGATATTTAACCTCTAATAATAATCAATATCAATTTCTTTTCTTGTATATCCGTGTCCTTTGATATGTTGACCACCACATAGAAGAACCATATTAAACGGAAATAAAGCAACTCGAGCACCGTCTTTTAAAATGTCTGTAGATTTAGCGAGTTTACCATCAATGAAGCTATCACCTAAATCTTCAAGCTTTAAGTTAAATCTATTAATGAAATCTTTAAATGTTTCACCTTCAATAAATTCGCACATAAGAATAGTATCTTCACATGCCTTGCTTTTAGGAACTAAGGATCTTAATTTACCATATAAATGAGTTTCAATCATTTATAAATTACCATAATTCTTACTATTTTTTTTTTCAATCTCAAGAATATAATTAAAAAAAAAGGATAAATATTTAATCAAATAAATGAAGTTAAAGTTTTTCATAGACTTTATCCAATTCTTCATCAGATACATCAAAAACGACATTGTGCGGTGCTACTTTTTCTGTGTAGAAAAATTCTGGAAGTCTATCATCCTTCTCAGAAAATCCTGCTCGTTTATTAAAATCCCGTTCTATTTTTAAAATGTTCATACCGTATACACCCGGATCAATTTCTGTACCAAGAAATCCTTGGACTGTATCAAGCATACTACTAAAACCATCATCATCATCAAGTATGCAGAATGCAATGAATAGACAATAGCCAGTAGAATCAATAAATGCAGTCGTAGCTTGAAAATTAAGAGAAAGCTCAGATTTCTGGATTGAGCGAGGATCAGAGATCTGACCTTTGATTCCAAATATTTCAGCAGCTATTGTATAACCTGCCGTATGATCCGCACCCATAGGTGTCGTGGCATAAGTTACGCCAATTCCTTTTATTGGTCTAGGATCATAAGCGGGTAACGATTGACCTTTTACAACAGGTATTCTTGTCACACCCAAAGATTTACCCGCAATGAGTGCTCCTGAGCAAACTAAACGACCAGTTATTGAGTTTTTATTGTATGCCTCCTTCAATAGATTTATTGCAGCAGATCCATCTCCGAAATTAATTATTCCTGCTTCCATAAACATTGCAATTGTATTTCCAGCTTCGATTGTATCAAGACCTAAATCATTACATAATCTGTTTAATTCAGCAACATCTTTTAGAACATCAATTCCACAGGTTGCTCCTAGAGCCCAAGCAGACTCATATTCGAGGCATCCAACATGATGTTGACCATTATTTTCATATGGAACTACATTTGAACAAGCGATTAAGCAGCCAGGGTGACATGGATGCCCATAAGTTCCTTGAGATTTTTCCCCTATATTTTCTATAGTTTTATCGACAAGTTCGTGTATAGCTTCTCCTGAGATCTTAGCCGCGCCCTCAAATCTATCTGAGCTAAAGTTTCTTGTTGGTAAACCTCCTGCTTCATTTAATACATTCATCAAAACATTAGTTCCAAAATTTTTTAATCCACCATATGGATTTCCATTAGCATCTTTTAGGTCGCCTGTTACAGGATGCTTTCTCAAAGCGTCCACGAATTTTTTACGTCCATCTTCATATTTTTCATTATTTTTTATCTCTGGCTTTTGCCCATCGCTATCATCTGTTATTACGGCGATAATTCTTTTGGAACCAAATACTGCCCCTAGACCTCCTCTTCCAGCATATCTACCAGGATCAGAATTCTCAATATTATTTCCAAAAACACCAGCACATAAATTGAGACGTTGACCAGCAATTCCGCATCCAATAATACCAGGATTTGAAGGATATTCATCCCAAATTTTTTTAATTAAATCATAGAGACCCATATTGGCATAATTATTAGTTTTTTTAATTTCACAAGCGCCTTTTTTTACAATAATGCTGTACCAATCCTTTTTATCTTTTGGTGGCATTCCTTCAATTATAATTGCTCTAATTCCTAATCGTGCCAATTTTCCAGCGGTTATCCCACCAGCATTTGCTTCTTTAATCCCACCAGTTAAAGGTGATTTTCCTCCAACACTAAGTCTACCAGATGAAGGTGCAGTAGTACCTGCTAAAAGACCAGGAGCAATCACTATTTTATTTTTTTCTTTTAATGGATCACATGTTGGGTCTACTTCTTTCGCAATTATAGCTGAGGTTAAGGCTCTTCCAGCAAATGTTTCAAATTCTGATGGTAAATTCTCCCATTTACTAGATAGGTTATTCATATTTACTCTTAAAATTTTAAAATCCATTTTATCACTCCCATACTCTTAAAATTTTGAAAAAAAGCGTGTATATTATATCGTTATCGTTAATGTCGTATTTAATAATATCTTTCATTTTTAATGAAAATAGCGATGTGTATCAAATAACAGAGCGTAAATAAATTAAAAAAAAATAATCAATACTTAATCAATGAAATTTATTATTGATTTTAAACTCATATTAAGGCGCATATAAAAAATTAACTAAAGAGAAGAATTTTATATAAAATTCAAGAGAAATTAAATGTTTAAAACAATTAAAAGTACCATAAAATGATCAAAATTAAAAATAATCATCAAATAATCATCATTTTTAAATAAAATAACATTAAATCTAAATTTTATAATAAATTTAAACCTAATTTAGAAATTATTATTAAGATTATAGTAATTTTTATTATTTAACTATTAATACAGGACATTTAATATGTTTTACAACTTCAAGAGCAGTATTTCTATGTAAAATTTTTTGGATCCAAGACATTTTTTTATGACCTATAATGACCAAATCAAAATTCTCTTTTTTTGCATAATTTAATATCTCATTTGAAGGAGTTCCTTCCAATATAATGGCAGAAAATTCAAGAGTTGGAAATTGGTCTTCAAGATTCAATAATAATTTCTTGAAGTCTTTTTTATGCTTTAAACGTGTTTCTTCATAAATTCTCGTCATAGTAGAACCGGGATAATATGCAGGCATTGGAAAAGCATATATAATTGGCAATCTTTCGGGTTCAATGACGTCTAATAAAACAATTTTGATTTTTTGTTCTTTAAACAGTTCTAAAGTAAATTGTAATGTCTTTTTAGTCGTAATTAAATCATTATCGAAGATTAAAACTTTTTTTATCACAAATTTTCACCCCCTCTTTATTTAAATTCGTTAATATATTAAATAATACTCAAAAATTTTGAATATTTTTTATTATTAAACAACTATAGCCAAGAAATTTGCTTATTTTACTCCCAAATAGTTATTGAATTGAATTTAAGAGTACTTGAAATAGTTTTTATCTAATAATTTTAAAACCTTTAAAATTCTTTATGTAAATGAAATAATGATTAATTCTAAAGATTTTTTAAAATATTTTAATTAATTTTTTTGAATTTATTTGAAATTAATTTTATTTTATGATTTCAAAATACTTCTAATCGAATTTGCTGTTTTCTCTATAATATAATACCTATAATTCGTTAAAAAATTTTTGATTAGTAAATAAAATAAAAAGAGATAAATTTTTTATCAATCACAAAGCATTAAACTAAAAAAATGTAAATTATTATTATCATTGATTAAAAATAAACTTGATGGACTTATGATATAATGACAAGAGAATCAATACAAGAATTAGTAAAAAAACTAAGAGATTTAGCAATAAAAAAAGGAGCTAATCCAGATTTAATTAAATTAATTAATTCAAATCAAGTTATAGTTCCTAATTCTTGGGTAAGGATGAAATGTAAATTTGGATGCTCAAATTATGGAAATAGATTATGTTGCCCACCTTATGCACCTACACCTAAGGAGACTCAAAATTTATTGAATGAATATTCTGAAGCTTTATTAATTGGTTTTGATGGTAAACCAAATCAATTTTATAAACATCATAAAAAAATGCATAAAATTCTTTTACGACTTGAAATCGAAGCGTTTAGAGCAGGATATGAAAAAGCTTTCATCTTCATTGCAGGAACTTGTTCATTATGTAAACAGTGTGTTTTAGTGGATCTTCCAAAGGAGATTCATCCTGATGTTGCTAAAAGATTCTGCAGGCATAAGAATCGAATGCGCCCTTCTATGGAGGCTGCAGGTATTGATGTTTTCGGTACGGTTAAAAACGCAGGTCTTGAATTAGAAACAATTAACATTAATAATGTTGATAAAATAAAGCATTTTGGGCTTTTATTAATAGATTAAAAAATTTATTTATTTGATATTTGAAAGAAATACATTCAATCAACAAGATGTTTCTCTTTAACTCTAAAAATTAGAGAAAATATTATTATTGTTATCCCCATTATCATTAGTGTTGCATTCAATGACCAATCTACAGCAATACCGACAGACCAATATGCAAATGCAGAAAATAATGTTTGTATCATATCAATATTTGAAAGAACAGAAGCTCTTTGTGCAGAAGGAACGTGTTTATTTAAATAATTTATAAATAACGGTCTCCTTGCTAGTCCAAATCCAACAAGAATAATAGATAATATTACTATAGGAAGTAATGAAGATAAACCTCCAATTATAAACATTATACCGGTAATTATAGCAGAAAATAACAAAAAACCTCTTTTATTTCCAAAAATTTTCTCTAATCGTCCATAATTATTCATTATTAATATTTGAGTTCCAATTAAAGCTGAATAAACGAATCCATAAAATAAATAATTAATATGAAATCCTGCAAGAAGGGGTTGATACAACCAGATCATTAAACATGCAATTGTTTCTATACTAACCATATCAATTACCATAAGAATTAGGAATCTATTTTTCCTAAATATTTTAAATCCTTGCCTTATTACCTTTAGATATTCTTTCTTTTGTTTTTTGATTTCAATTTTAGGTTCTTTAAAACTAAAGGAAATAATGAATGCTGCGAATAATGGAATACCCATTAAAAACATAGGTGCAGTTAAACCAAAATAAAATGCAATTAAACTGCCAATTGGGGCGCTAATCATGAGCCCAATGGCGCTAAAACTTTCAAATCGTCCGAAAAGTTTCTTTGATTTTTTTGTCTTATTGATTTCTTTTAAAGAGTCATAAAGAAACGCTTCACTCGCGCCAGAAACAAATGATTCTGCTACCGCCCATAAAAATTCCCCAATTAAAAAAATGTAGAAATTAGGCATACTAACATATGTAAAAATTGCAATTATGTTGATTGCACATGAAATTGAGAGTATTACCTTGCGTCCAATAAAGTCTGCGATTATTCCGCTTGGAATTGATAAAATGAAGAACCAAAACATGAACCAAGATTGTAAAAACATTATTTGACCGAAAGATATACCGCCCCATCTTGTAAAAAATGGAACTAATACACCACCCAAAAAATATAAGCTTATACAAAATTTATATACGTGAGCTTTCCATATGTTTTGTTTAAATTTATTGATTTTCGCAAGTTCAATGTCTTCAGCTTCATCATCTGTAAAATATTCTCCTTGTAATTCTATTTGTTCTGTCATCTAATTTACTCTCCATGGAATCAATTCGTGAAATCTTATTTTATATTATTAGAAATTAATACACGCGATTTTTAGTGAAAAGAGAGCTATCTTAGTTAATCATTAGAAATTTTCAAGATATCTCTTTTAAGATTCCTCAAATTGAAAGAAATGAATGAAAGGAATGTTCTTTTTCTTCAATTCAAAGGAGCAACTTGAAATGCACGTGATTAATTTTTTTGAGTTAATAGGCTCTAAATTGATAAGCTTTTGGTCATTTTTATACTTTATTGATCAAAAAAAAAAATTTTTTTTTTTTAATTGCCGGTTTTTTGGATAAATATTAGATAAAAATGACAGATTGAATCTAAACTAATATCTATTAAGAGAAATTAAAGACAAAAAAGATATAAAGAGGTGTTATAGAACTCTTTCTCTCTCCATTCTCATATAAGATTCAGCGACAGTTTCTACGGGGATCTCATTTCGCACTTTTTTCAAATCAATTCTTTTTGTTGGACAATTTGACGCACACAAGCCACATCCTATACACTTATCAAATTCAATTTCCCATCGTGCGTTATCTTTCTCGTGCTTCATTATATGTTTGATTGCTTTTGTTGGACAAATTTCTATACAGCGAAAACATTCTTGGCATTCATTTTCATTGAATTCAGCAAGATAATTACTTTTCATAAAAGCACGAGGATTACCCATTTCAGTAAAACCTCTTAAAATTCCACAATGACAATAACAGCAATTGCAAATAAAGTTCATTTGTTGCGAATTAGAAGTGCAATGAACTAATCCCTTCTTTTCTGCTTGTTTTAATAGTTCAAGTGCTTCTTCCGTTGTTGGATTTTTCACAACCATATCTGCATATTCAAATCCACTAGAATCATCTAATACCATACAAATATCTATGGGCTTATCACAGACATTATCCTTATATTTTCCTTCTGTTCGGCATGCACATTTAATTATCGCAATTTTTTTTGCCTTTTCCACTGCATTCTTAACTTGTTCAAACGGAAGCACTATTGGTTTATCTATATTCAATTTTTGATTGATTTCAACAATTTTATTAGCTTGATGTGCAGGTAATATTCTTGCCCAAGGATAATTACTTGGACCAACCTCCCAAATGAAACCCTCATAAAAATATTTTTCAAATAATTTACTTACTTTTTTAATGGTTTCTTCAGAATAAGTATCATCTTCCATTGCGGCTTTTGAGAAAAACCATTCAAAAATCCCAATAACCATTGGCCAAATTGAATATTTCACCTTTAGTTTCCCAGTATCAGTAACTTTACTTTGTCGAGTAACAAAGCATCTTCTTGCTAGTCCATCTAATATATTAATGATTTGTTCATCTGTATATTTATCAGTCTTGCTTTTTACTCTCTTAATAAACTTTCCTTCGGGTACCTGATCGACCATCGGTTGCTCAAAAAATGACATGATCTCAGCTTCTTCAGGAGTGAAGATTAACTGTAATAACTTTGTCAAATTCTTGGATTTTGGAGTCCTAATTGGCCATTTATTAATAACTAACCGTAATCCCTCATAAACATTAAATTCCGTCATTAAATCACCTCTTAAATTGTAACATGCTTATGTAAATAAATCTTATTGTTCGATAATCTTGCCGTAATACGAAAATATATATTTAAAAAAATATTTAATGAAGTCTGAAAGGATATGAAATATAGTGATGCTAAGCAAGAATTTGAATCTTGGATGAAATTTCATAAGTATTTATCTTTAGAACAAGAAGGACACATATTTTCAAATGAAGAATATGAAGAAATTTTTCTTTTATTAAATAATTTGGCGTTAAAAAAAGGAAAAAATATAGAGGATTGCGTCAAAAAGAATGGAATTCAACGCGTGTTAGTCTATTCCATGTTAAAAGAACCGTGTTGATCGGAATATATCTTTCCCGAATCGGGTTATAACAAACTTATTTTTTTTCGATATGGATTACTTTTAATGATTTTGCATCAGCATCTCTTTTCGAGCGCCCTAAGAGTCCAATATTAACTTCACCAACCAATTGGAATTCATCAAATTCTGATCGATCAACATAATTTATAATATCTGGGTGATGACACGTAATTACCCATCCAGATTGTTGTTCTAATGAAATTATATTAAAATCACCAGAAGGAGTTCCAGGAACAACAGGTCCCCATTTTTTCAAAAGATCAATTGCTTCTTTTTTAAGATTAAGTGGGGGATCTGGACTTTTAAAAACTATACAAGTTCCATGTTCAAATATGACCCAAGAACTATCTTCTGTTATGATAATTGAACGCCAAGTCTCAATGATATTTTTTACCATTAGAATAACCTCGTGAAACTTTATTCTATTTTTTATATTTTATAGTTATTGAATATTACAGGAATAAAAAAAGAAAAATGTAAATCATATAACAATAAATTAAAGAGTAAATATCATTTCAAAGACCATTATTATACCAACAATAATGAATAATGTACCACCAGCTATATCAATCCAACGCTTTTTAACCTTTTTTGAAATTAATTCTCCAAGATATGCCCCTAGAAAACATAAGGAACTTAAAGCTAAAATAGCTCCTAACCCAACCTCGATTGGTAGAGAGTAGTTTGCAGTTAAAGAAATGGTCATTAATTGTGTTTTATCACCAAATTCCATTATAAAAATACTCGATAATGCAAACAAAAAAGTGTTCGAAATGTTAAAACGTGATTTTTTTGATATTAATTCATCATTCTCTTGTTTTTCATCAAGATTTTCATCATTTTTTTTAACCATTATTAACGTGTAGATACCAAATATTAAAAAAATAATAATTCCAGCTAATTTAATCCAAAAATTTGGAATGAATAAATTAAGGAAAAATCCGATAATTATACCTATTATGACAACTAAAGAAATACCTATAGAAGTCGCTAATCCTATTTTAAACGAACTTTTTTCTTTAGCTGCTAAAGTAATTACCATTAGCTGAGTTTTATCACCTAATTCAGCTAGAAAGATAATACCAAATGATATTAAAAATATTTGGAAGTTAAAATAACTCATTTTTCAAACCATAATAAAATTAGTATTTGATTTATTTCAAAATTCTATAAAAGTATATTTATAATGTGATTAGTATCTTGTAATTGGAATTCAAAAAAGGTTTAATGGTATAAATGAAAGAATTTAATGGCGAAAATAATGAGTTTTTAATTTATTATATATTAGTTCTACTTATCCTAAAAGATATTGCGAAAAGTGATACTATTAAAAAGAATATAGATGATTTTTTAGAAAAATTAAAGAATTTTGATGGGGAGATATTAAATAAAGATGGAATTATAAATAACTTAAAAGAAATAATTGAAGATTCGATTTTATCATTGAAAAAACTCGATGAACCTCCTCCAATGTTTTTGAACATGTACGATTTTTTGAATGATTTCCTGAATTTTTCTAGAGGAAAACGACTCGAAAAAGCTTTTAAAGAGTTAGGATTAAAACCTGAAAGATTGAAAGATTTATTCGAAGAATTAAGTTTAGATATTACAGATGAACGAGTAAAATTATTTTTTGATTTATTTGAATTAACAGATAGATATCAAGAATTACTAACGTGGTTAATTGTTTAAATTGAAAGTAAAGCTAACTTTAAAAATTCCTGAATGTCAAATATGATGTCATAATATTTGCTAATTGAGTTCCATCAATTGCCAAAATAAAGTCAGATTTATCATATTTTGACTAAAAAAGAACGAATTGTTAATTATTGTTACTCAGATTTATTTTTATTTGGAGGATGGATGGATCTTACCAAATTTTGATCTATTAATATCCCGTTCTTCTAGAAAAACCTCTTTAATTTTATATTTGGTGGTTTTTTCTTATACAAACAGTATAAAATGAATTATTTGACCGATTTGAATATTATTTTTAAAAAAAAATAATTTTCATCAAATTTTTTGATATATACGAATGATATCATTTTTCATATTAATTTTCCATGCAGAATTATTATCAAGAAAAATTTTTTTAATTTCAGGTAATGTAGGATAATTTTTAGATTTTCCAAATAATCTCGCGTCATCAATCAAAATAACATGATTTTTTATAGGATGATTTAAAATCTGTTTTAATTCCTCAATAATTGGAGTTTCTTTTTTCCCTTTTTCTGTTATACCTCCAGAATAATGTCCATCAAGCCAAAATAGACAACGGTCATATGTTTTTGAAAGAACATATTTCAATTTTTCTGAACTATCTCCATGAATAATATGAATAAAATTATAGGGCGAAAATTTTTTTGAGGCAATATTAAAAAGCTTTTTACTTATCTCAATAGAATAAATAGATTTAAAATGATTTTTTGTAGCGTGAATTGTGTCACCATAGTAAGTACCTGTTTCTATTAAAGTATAAAGTGAAAATTTTTTAGCATAATTCAGAATAATCTGATGCTTTAAATGAGATGGTAACGTATTTGGTTTACCATTTTCTTTCCATTCGATTATTTCCTTTCTTTTTAAGATTTCATTCATAATGTTAAATAGAATAGTTCTATTTACGAAATCCTTTCTAATTATTTGAGAAATTGATTGGAACAGGAAATTTTTGATTTTGTTCATTGATATAATATGAATTTTTTTAATTTTTTTATTTTATGGAGTATTTTACAATCTCTCAACTTGCTTCTTTATGATATAGTAATAAATAAAGGATAAATCAACATCCATTCATATATTTATTCTTTATATGGACATTTATAATATCCTTTTCAGAATGAGATAAAATGTTTTGGCTTTCCAACTTGTTCCTACATATTTTTCTAAAGTTCAAAACTATCAAAATTCAAACCATAAAGATTTTTAATCTCTGATTATAACTGAAATAACTCAAATTAGACTCCGATATTTGCATATCTAAAATCTGGTGAAATTTTTAGAGATTACGTAAATATTGTCCAATTTTACTCATCTGACTTTCATCATTTTCAGAGTCTATACCGCACTCACTCAAGTTACAAGGATAAACATATTTATTCACATTCTTCAAAACTGGGTAATTAAAATTTAGATTCAAGAACATCAGAAAATTTACAAGTGTAATTTTGAAAATGATTACTTTTTTTTTTGGTTATATCTTTAACTTTTTTGAATCCAATAGCCAATTCAAATAAAAGTATCATTTTAATCGGGACCGTGATGAATAAGAATTAAAGAGAGTGGTATAATCCATGCCAATATCGAGAATAACAACATCCATTCCAATAAAGGAGTTCCTAAAACGTTCAATATCATAACTATTGCTGGTCCAAAAATGCCATATACACCAAGTCCTTTTGGAAACTTGGTATCATAAAATAAGATTAACAGACCAAAACAGATAGCACTTAACGTGAAACCTCCAAATGCAACACCTGAAAAAAGCATATGCAAGTCAGTTCCTAAAGCAGCAATCTCAAATGCACGATCTTCACTAAATATACCAACGAAAACGTATCCAACACTACCAATGAGACCAACAAACCATCCAAAAGATGCTAATCTAAATCGCATTCTGGAACTAGAACCTTCTGGTGATAAAACTTTTTCTAAGTAAAAAGTAAAGGGGATTGTTAATACACCTGCCACTCCACACGCTATATCATAAAGAAATGGGAACCCTGTATGTCTATATGATCCAAGATCACTAATCCATTGTGTCCAAATGGTATATCCTTGACCATCGGGAGCAGTAAAAATTGCTAAAATTACACCTACTAATAATAAGGATAAATATAAACCTAATACTAAATATAAGCAAGTTTTTACATTTTTAAAATCTGTTAAAGACTCATATATCTTATTTTTAAATTCAATTATTCCCATTTTTGTTCATCAGAAACATTTTAAGATTATTATATCTCGATTTGAATATAACTTAATGGATACATATACTATAAATTATTTTTTTCTACTTTTACAAAAATATAAAAGATAATAAAAAAAGAACTAATCACAATTATAGCAATAGTTAAAAATGATAAACTGAGATTTTGAAGATTTGTGCCGGCTATTAATCCCACAATAATAGGACCTAAAGCTTGAAAACCTAACCTTATAGCATTATAAAAGGAACTTGCAGTGGCTCTATATTCCCTCGAAACGCTTCCGACAACTATTGAAGGAAGTAGAGGCCAAATCAACCCCACACCAAAGAGAACTGCAGCTAAAAAAATTATCATTAATAAATTATCGTTAATAAAAACTATTAAGAGTAGAAAAATTATGGAAATAAAAAATCCTGTTGTTATGGTCCACTTTAAACCAATTTTTCTATATAATCTATTTGAAAGGAAAAATGAGGACATAAAAAATAAAATTAAAGGAATCATTATTAAAGAGAGAGTTAATAAATCAATACCCTTACTTTTTGCATAAACTCCCAAGAATCCAAATAATCCCCCAAACGTGAAGAATAAGACAGAACCCGCTAGCGTGCATCCAATTAATTTAAGATTTAATACTTTTTTTAATTTCTCTTTTAATGTTATTTCTTGAATTTCTCTGATTCTTGATTCTGGTTCTTTAACAAAAATCAAGATTAGGATAAGTCCAGCTAAAATAAAGAAGGAATTAATGAAAAAAGTCAATTGATATGAGAAGGATCCGATGATTCCCCCTAGTGGCAACCCAATCATATATCCTAATACTACTGCAGTTGAATAAAATGTCATTGCCCAATTTCTTTTATTTTCTTCTTGAAAAGAATCCCCAATAAGTGCTTGAATGACACCAATAAAAGCTCCACTTCCTTGAATAAACCTAAAAATGATTAAAATATAGATATTTGTAGCAAAACCGCATAATACAGTACCAATTAAATAGATAGAGATACCAAGACAAATGACGTTTTTACGACCTATCTTATCAGATAATCGCCCTAATGGAATCATAAAAATGACTTGAAAAATGGAAAATGCTCCGATAGCCAAGCCGATGAGAAATCCGTTATTCGTGAAAGTGTTTGCATAAAGTGATAAAATGAGATCAACTATCGATATTCCTAACATTCTTATAAATACGCTGAATGAGAGTGTTAATAGAAGCGCTGTTCCTTCATGCTTTAATCTTTCTTGTAAATTCAATTTTATAAACACGCTGGAAATTTGATGTAATTTGTAATTTAAATGTAGTAATTAAAACAACCTATAATTACTATCAAGAATTATTTTTAAAAAAAATCTAATGAAATTTTAATTAAAAAATCAGTTAAAACTATTAATTTTCATAATTAAATATGAAAAAAAATTAGATAATGAAATATTAATTAGATAATTTAAAAAAGAAATATTGTTATTCTTCTTCTTTAAACATTTTTTTCTTAGATAATCTTTTTAATTCTTGAGCAACTGACGTTCGCATGCTTTTTGCAGCCCCAATTTTACTGACTTCTTCTTCCTTTGATTCCATTTCAGCCATTTGTTCTTCCAATACTGCTATTGAAGGAGCAGCTCCGGGTGTAGCACCTAAAGATCGAAGTTGATTTTGAACCATTTGAATTTTTTCTTTTGCTTTATGTAAGTCTTGAGTTTGATAGTAAGCTTCCCCTGCTTCTTGAACGGCCATTGTTGCTGCTAATTTTGAATCATATTCTTTTTTGAAATCTTCTTCTTCATCAGTCGTTTCAACTTCCTTTGTAATCACTCTTAATCGAAGATTCCCTTCTTTATCTTTATATTTAATTTGAGTTTGTAATGAAATTTTCTCCTTTTCAATGTCTTTTGATGGTGTAAATTTAACATATACTTCTCTGCCAGATCGAATACCTCCTAATTTAACGGGTTGATTTGGACCTGCCGGGCGGGTTACTCCAACATATTCTTTAGATTCAAGCTCTTTCGGTGTTAAAATGTTTAAATGGACATCTCGTGCTAAAAATTCTTGACCTCGAATTTTTTCAAATGCTTTACTTAATTCTTGGCGTGAAACAAAAAATATATCACCACCGGTTTTATCTGCAAGATCACCTAATACATCCAAACCCATTTCATTCGATGCTGTTTCAGTTCTTACTCCAACAACATCAACTATCAAATTATGTTCGAGACACATATCTGCTAATTTTTTGTAGATACTCTTTCCCTGTGGAGAAGGACGTTCTAAAGTACCAATTCCTTGATTAGCTAATCCGTCAGTTAGAAGAATCATTCGACCACCATAATTACGCAATAATATGATGCCTCCAAGTAAAGCAGGCCCCAAAGCTGTCATGTCCATGTGATTGAGTCCTTTAACTATTTTATTCCAATCAGATGCTGTTTCTTTGATAGGAGTCATTACTTTTGTAATATCTAATTTTCCAAAATTACTAGCGATATCATCCATTGAATGGAGAGTTTTTCCTGATAATTGTAAAACTATTTTTCCTTTATGATCATAAACATATACAGAAGATTCGAAAGCAATTAATCCAAATAAACTTCCTGGAGCATTTACTTCAAGGTCTTTTACTGTTTCAAGCAAGCTTGTTTTTACTGCATCAAGTTTACCATCAGACATTGACCCAGAAATGTCAATTATTGCAAGAATTTTATCCTGTTTTCCAATAGCAATTTTTGTTACTTCATCTATTGTTTTTATTACTGGTTCTAAAATAAAATCGACATCCGTAAGTGGATTTTGAGGTAAATCCTTTGGATCAATAACATTAACAGTCTCACAATATGGACAACTAAAATAGGTTCCGATTTTTTCATCAGATTTTACAATCTTTGGATCAGTTAATACATAAGGACATTTTGAACAGGTTATAGGTTTAGTTGTAATTGTTTCTTTGGGTTTTTCTAGAGCTTCAAATGATACTGCAGTAACTAAAGGAAGATCATTTTCCTTTGATTTTCTTCTTAATACCTTTTTAAATGAAGTTTTAACTAATTCTGACATCATTACCCCTTATTAAAAAATTTTGATTTTAAAAATTGTAAGTTTGTATTAGTGAGTATTAAATATAAATACTTAGCTTATTACATCCGTAATTATGCTTATAAGATGAGCTTTTTTAATTAAAATAAAGAAGCTTTTATTGAAATAACTTAAATTTTAAAAAAATAAGAGTATTTAAGGAAAATTAAACGTAAAAAAACAATTTTGGCGTTTTGTAAAGCATTTTCAAATAAATCAGGAATTCATTTTTTCAATTCTTCTAACTTCATTTAAATTTATAATCTAAATTAAAATTTAAGTCAATTCAATTCTTGTATTTTTTGTAGTACCTTGAAAAATAAATTCTAAGGTCCACTACTTTTTTTCAACTTTAGTAAAAATCTTGCATAAAACCATAAAAAAATAATTAATTTGTTATAAAAAAAAAGGGAGTTTAATAAATATTTGACATTCTTCTAATTTTTCTTGCTCGAGAAAGATGGTACAAACCTAAGATAGAAATTAAACTTATTAAAATAAAGATAAATTCAAATCCGGGTATTTGAGGTGAATTGGGTGTAGACGGACCTCCGGGTTGGTCTTGTTGAATTTGGTATATTTCAATTTTCATAAGAATCGCATCGGCTTCAGCTACTGACCCCTCAGTTTCTCCTATAACATATAAATTACCAGATCCATCGACAATCCCTGCATTTCCTTGATCATTTCCATTATTTGGACCATTCCAAGTCCAATTTTTAATTATTTCTCCATCAAAATCATATTTTATTATCACAAGATCTTGAATTGTTGGCATAAAAACGTTGTCAATTGCTTGCCCAATCATATAAGTAAAATTCTTTACTGTGTCAACGACTATCCCAAATGCCCTACCATGTCCAAAGTCGTTGTATTGTTTTAGCCATTGAAGATCCCTTGATGTGTTATATTTTAATACCACTCCTCTTGAATAAAATCCCGCTCCATCGACCGTGTTCCCTACAAGATAGAGATTTCCATCTAAATCCATAGCAATGTCTCTTGTGGATTCTTGATTGCTTGTTGAATTCCATGTAAAATTCCAAAGAAAAGCTCCCGTTGATTGGTCATATTTTGCAACGAAACCATCGGCATATGTACCTCCAATTCCCCAGCTCTCTGTACTTCCGCCAATAAACATATCTGTTCCGTTAATTAAGATGCTATAACAAGTGTCTGTATTGCTACTAGTATCATTATAAGTCACATTCCATATTTCATCACCTGAAGAATCCAGTTTTAGAATTAAACCATCCATCCCAGTAGGCATCGAGACATATCCAACCAGATATAGGTTACCTGAAGAATCAATATCCATATCAAGGCAAGAAGTGGAAGTAGATCCTGTTTTATGCCAAATTTTTCTCCAAACGGGTATTTGATTAGAATATTTTACGATATCAATCTCCCATCTTGAATTACTTTGATTATAAAAAGATCCTGCGGCATAAATATCGTTCCCGTATGTCACTACCCCTCGAAATTCATCTAAATGACCTCCATCATATGTGTGGTTCCAAAGCTGTGTTCCTGTTGAATTATAAGCAACGATCATGTTATCTGAGTAGCTTGTTTGATTTAAGGAGCGCCCTACCATTATGATATTTCCTTGTGAGTCAAGAGTAATAGCATATGGGTTATCATCTCGGTCATTATATCGGCTCCAATTTTCGATCCATGTATAATTCAATGTCGCCTGATTTTCTATTGAGTAATTTTCTGTAATTATATAATTTCGACTGTTGAAATTGCCTAATATCGTTCCAAAGATAGGAAAGAGCATCATGAATATTAGAGTTAATGTCATAATTATTTTATAATTCATCTTTACATCTTTCATAATAAACCCTCGAGTTATTTCTAAATTAGAACCATCAATATTTAATTGTTATGGAATTTATAATAAAAAACATATATTGGCGAAAGGGAAAGAACTACGAAACCTAGAAAAGTGGGATAGAGGGTGGCAGCGTTTAAAGTTTTCCTATACTATTATTAATTTTATATCTGATAATAAATCATATTGATGGATGTACTTCCAAACCTTTTGGAATCCAAATATTTTGTTACTTCAAATCCATAACCTCATAGTCTATATTTTAGGTCTTTTTCGGTTTAGGAATTCCTATTTTTACTCTTGATATTTATTAATAATGATAAATATGATTAGAAATTAAGGTAGATTCACTTTAGATGGTTGAAACAAGATAATTTTATTAGCTTAAATTAAGTTTGAAAAAAAATTTCATTGTTAGTTGACTAACATTTTGATTCTTTTTCTTTTTTAAAATCATAGCGAATGTAATTGATAATAGAGTCAGGATTAAAATTTCCAAAGAAAAACCCGGTATTGGAGGAGGGGTTGTAGGATTTGTCGATTCAGTTACGTTAACCATTACATCATAACTTGCTGAATTTCCAGAAGTATCATTTACTGCAATTCTGAAATTATATGTTCCTGCTGGTAATCCATCTACATTAAAAGAAATAATAGATCCATTTAGATATATTCCTGACTGATTCACGATTCCTTTTTCAATCCATGTAATGT